>JAYTUW010000017.1:0-106069 GCA_043744345.1 Sideroxydans sp.
CCAGTCCACGGTGCCGCAGGTGCAGAACCTCCAGTACCCCCTCCACCCCCACCGCAAGCGCCCAGCAAACCGCCTGCAACGACCGCAATAAACACCCACCACCAACGGCTCAAATTACGCATACAACCCCCTTAAAATTAAAATCAACGCACCCGAGAATAATCATCCAATTTCAAAACATGTCCATTAAGATACCAAACTAACTCCATTATGGAAAGTTGATTATGGATTTATTTCAAAACAAGACGACGGTTGTAGTATGATGTGACTGATTAAAATATAGATTTACTGAACCTTGAACAGGTTAGGATATTCGATACCGAAATGAACGACACCACCCATTCCAAGTCCAATTTGCCCGTTTCCGCACTGGTTGAGCAGCTCAAGCCCAACCACGAGATTTCCAAGCCCTATTACCAGCAGATATTGCGGCAGTTGAGCGCGATGATCGACAACGGCGAGCTTGAGCCGGGCTATACCCTGCCCTCTGAGCGCGATCTGGCCGAGGCGCTGAAAGTAAGCCGGACCACCATCAAGCATTGCTATGACGAGTTGCGCAATGCCAACCAGCTCACCACCCATGGCCGCGGCGGCACGGTGGTGCAGGGTACGCCGCGTATAAGTCCGGTTTTGGGCAGGTTGAAGGGGTTTACCGAGGAGATGCAGGAACTCGGAATGGCAGCTTCCACGCGCGTGATGGAACATGAAGTGGTGCAGGATCGCACCATCGCCTCGATTTTCCAGCGTCCCGCTTCTGCGCATTTCTTGCGTCTGGTGCGGGTGCGTTTGGGGAATGATGTTCCGATGACTCGCGAAGTGGCGTGGTATGACCTGTCAGCCGCCCAGGCGCTGGAGCACTGGGATACCAAGGGATCGGCTTACCAGTTCCTGCGCGAGCAGTGCAATATCAATCTCACCTGGGCGGAGCAGACTATCGAGGCCGTGATGAGTTCGACAGAAGAGGCAAAAGTATTTGGATACGGCAAAGCCGAGCCATGCCTTTTGCTCAAGCGCCGCACTTATTCTGCGGCCAACCAGATCATTGAATACGTGGAAGGGACGTTCCGCGGCGAAGCCTACGCCTACAAACTCAAGCTCGGGCTGTAAGAAAAGATTGCAAGACCTCAGCAGTAGGCAAGGCATCCAGTACGCCAAAGCGTGATGCCACGATAGCTCCGGCGGCATTGGCATGGCGCAGCGCTTGGGTAAGTTGCGTCCGTTTACAGAGTTCGACACAGAACGAACTGGCAAAAGCGTCTCCGGCACCGACCGTGTCGATGGCATCGACCTGATATCCCGCAACTGGTGAGCTTCGCCCATCACGTTCAAATGCGATGCTGCCTGTAGCCCCTAGAGTCACCACCAGCAACGAGCCTTGCCAGTTGCGCCAGAATCCTTCAAGGCTGGATCGCAATGCGGTTTCGCATTCCGGCAAGCTTCCGCGCAATGGCGGGAGCGGTGATAGCAGTTCACCCGCTTCCACTTCATTGACGATGAGCACATCGGTCATATCCAGCAGTGCACTCGGTATGTTCTGCCACGGGGATGGGTTAAGCACAGTGCGGACAGCCTGTTCCCGCGCGATGCGGAATGCTTCAGTGATGGCCGGGAGTGATGTTTCAAACTGGGCATAAACCAGATCGGATTCCTTGATCTCTGCTTGTGCCTGACGTGCATGCTCAGCCGTCAACAACAGATTGGGGCCGGGGTAAACCGCGATGGCATTCTCGCCATCTGCCGCGATCATGCCTGCGCCATAACCGGATTGCGGCGCGAGCTTCCATGTATGTTCGCTACTGATGCCCTCTTTCTCCAGCAAACGCATGAATTCTTCACCGGTTGCATCGTGGCCGATACCCAGCAAGGTGTACGAATCCGCACCGAGACGTTTTGTTCCAATGGCGACATTGATCCCCTTGCCACCGACCTCGACGGCTAGCGCAGTTGCTGCTCTGGTCTCACCGGCTTGGGGAAGGGTGTCCACTTTCCAGCACATGGCCTGAACGACACTGCCTAATACGAATATTTTCATGTTCTCAAAAGCACGGGGTTATTGTTGATTCTGTTTGTAAAGCTCGGTGAACGTGCGGTTATCGTCGAGCGGTGCGTGCTTCGCTTCGATTACGCCCACCACCTTCATGTCCACGAACAGCAGGTTGTCCGCAGAGCCGATGTAGGTCTGGTATTCGCGCACGGCAATGCCCAGTCCGGCATTCAGATCGATTTTGATTTTCGATTGAACGATCCATCCCGCCTGCCGGAGCAGCGCGTCGATGGTGTCGCGGGCTTTTTGTTCGGGGTTCTGGTTATCGGTCATTACTACAGCTATTTATGAGTAAATATCCAATGATATAAGAATAAGGACTGGATCTGTAGGGTAATACTGATAAACCCATCAATTTCGGGAATTGCGCGGAGAACTCGCCCGCTAGCACTGAGCGCAAGAGTCACGCAAGGGCTGAAGAATGGAAGCCGCTCAGCGGTTTGCTTAGTTAAGTCGGAGAAGATTTCCACCATGACAGGGGTTGCAGTCGTGTATTCCTTCACGGATTTGAATTTGCGCTTACTTAGTGGCAAAGGAATGAATAAACCCCGTAATAGCTGATTCCGGAATTTCGATTTTCCAAAAATATACCGTTGATACGGATAGCACCGCCTCTGCAAGCCCTGAGCAACAACGTTGGAACCCCAAGCAACAAGACCAGTTCGCAAACCAAGACCGGCCAGAGGCATTGCATAGGTTTGAGTTGGGGCAGCTTTACGCGCGGTAGCGGCCGTACAAATCGCTGGCAATGACAGACTGCAATGGCCGAAGAGTGAGTTTACCCAGCAGTGTCATCGAGCGTCTGCAAATGGCACGAAGCAGCTATAGCGTCCTTCAAATAGCGCGCCTCAAAGCGGTCGCTCGTGGTTAACTCAGCCCAGCACGGGGCAACAGTCGAGATAGGCTGAAATGTGAATGGTCGGTTTCCTGGCGTCGCTGCCAGCTTCCAATGCCAGTCTATTACGACATCGACACCATGCCCTTTTCAATGGCAAAGGAAGTCAGCACGGCTGCATTGTGCAGGTTGAGTTTGCGCATCAGGTTGGAACGGTGCTTCTCCACGGTTTTGACGCTCACGCACAGGTAGGTGGCGATGTGCTTGTTGCCCTGCCCTTCGGCGATGAGCTTGAGCACTTCGCGCTCGCGCAGGGTGAGTGAATCCCATGCCGAGACCGGGTTGAGGCCCTTGCCCCCGTCCAGATAGCCGCTCACGACTTTCTCGGCGATGTCCGGACTCAGATAGGTCTTGCCGTTGAGCACGCTCTTGATCGCCAGCAGCAACTCTTCGTGCGTGGCGTGTTTGAGCACGTAGCCGTCGGTGCCTGCGTGCAACGCCTCGCGGATGTATTCTTCGGCCTTGTGCACAGTAAGAACAAGTATTTTGATCTCGGGATAGCGTTTCTTGATCTCGCGGATGGATTCGGTGCCGTTGGTGCCGGGCATGGAGAGGTCCATCAGGATCAGGTTGGGTGAAAGCGTTCCCGCCAGACGGATCGCGTCTTTGCCGTTATCCGCTTCACCGACAACCTCGATGGTCGGGTCAGAAGACAGCAAGGAACAGAGGCCCTGCCGCAACAGCGTGTGGTCTTCCACCAAGACGATGCGTTGTTTCTGGTTCATGATCCCCCCCATTCTTTTGACCACAATGGCTTGTCCCCGGTCGACTCCAAGTTCAACTTCTTCGTTGTTGCAACCCCGCGCGGCAGGTAGGCAAATATCCATTGCGAATATTTTACGGCTCCGTCGAAACTGCCGCCAGTCGTGCCGAATCCGGCGACCTTGAGCGGCATCTTCTCCGAAAGACTGTGCACGCCCACAATGCCGCCGTCCGGCCTGCGCACCACACCCCACTCTTTGCCCCCGGTCATGGGATCGCGGAACAACTTGCGCAGATAGCGTCTCGTGGCAGCATACTGCGAATCCTTGAGCAAATCTTCCAGTTCGTGCGGATACTTCGCATGGTCCTGATAATACGCGCCTATCGCCACGCGGAACTGCTTGCCCGCGAACAGCAGTTGGCGCTCTTTTTCACGCTGCGCGGCGGTATGCCAGACCTCCGCCGTGCCACCCAGCACGGCCCCCATCACCACGATCACCAGCAACAACGCCAGATAGGTGAAGCCACTATTACTGCGCCTTGTGCCAAGTCTGCGCATCACTACCACTCCCTGTATGGCGTGCCGTCGTCGGCCTTGCCGTCATAGCCGCTGTGCACATCGAACACACCGCCCTTGTCCGCTTCCTCGGGCGGAACCACGATCCAGGTAGTGGTGCTTTCCGTCATGGGATCGCGCGGGATATTGCGCAGGTATTTTCGGGTCACCAGTTCGTCCAGCGCCGCCGGATACTTGTCGTTGTCGCCGTAATACTTGTCCAGCGCGTCGCGCATCAGGGTCAGGTTCTCCCTGAGCACGACTTTTTTCGATTTCTCCACGCTGCCGAAATACCTGGGCACAGCAATCGATGCCAGCAGGCCGATGATGGACATCACCACCAGCAGCTCGATCAGCGTAAAGCCCGGACGTTTGCGCGTTGTCATCTCACCACTCCTTGTAGGGAATGCCGTTGATCCCGGTCCCCGCAACCGGCGAGTAAACGTCGAATACGTCATCGCCCTGTTGTGGATCGTCGGCATTGCTGGCATAGCTGCGCTTGCCCCAGGTCTCCGCCGCGGGAATGTCGCTGTCGTGCACGAAGGGATTGCGCGGCAGGCGGCGCAGGAAGAACAACTTCTTTTCCTTTTGGCTCTGGGCATCGTTCACACCCTCTACCAGGATTTCGAGCGTGGGCGGGTAACCGGTTGCCCCGATCTTCTTGAGAATGTGCCCCTCGTCGTAGGCCTGCTTGTAGGCATCTATTGCATCCCTGATCTTGCGCAGTGCGGTTTGCAGTTCCTGCTCCTTGCCGCGCTGCACGGTCAACTCCGCCATGGGTAGCGCGACCGTGGAAATCATGGCCAGGATGGCCAGCGTCACCACCAGTTCTATCAGCGTGAATCCGCCGGAAAGAGGGGCGTGTGCGCACGTCATGGCAATAAAACGACTGTGCGTGGCGCGGGCAACGTGACGGGTACCGTGTCTCCCGCAGCATTGACAGCTGTGGCAGAAACCGTGATCGGTGTTCCCGGATTGGCGGCGGTCACTTTGAACGTCAGCGCAGCCAGACTACCGCGCCCGCCCGCCCCTTCCAGCCCCGGTTGTGAGACATCGGCTGCAACCTGCCCGCTGGCCTGGTTCACGTTACTGCTGAACACCGTCTGCGCGTTGTTCGCCTTGAGGAAATCCCCCTCGGACACATCAACCACTTCCAGCGCGGAGGCGTCGTAGCTCACCTTGAACGGGATGCCGACGACTTTGCCACCGGTCTGCGCGTAGACCACAAGTTTCAACTGGTCTCCGACTTTGGCTTGCGATGCCCCTTGCCAAGAAAGCATCATCGGTGCTGTCGCCAGCTTCACACCCGAAGCCAATTTTCCAGGCACCAATGCAGAGGGTGGTGCAATGGTCTGTAGCGAAGCGGAAGGAGCAAGCGCAACCACTGCGACGGGGTCGGGCTGCTGAATCTGCGCGGCACCGGCTGCAGACTGCGCTGTTGTCACGGGCTGCGCACGCAACGGCGCTGGCTGTTGGGGAGCAGCGGCACTCGGCGTTCCAGTCCTCACGGTGCCGACAGCTTGCAACGACAGCGGCTTGTTGCGCAGGTTGTCATCGGTACCAGACCAGAACTTCGCCACATCGGCATCCGGCCGGTGGATGTTGCGAATGATGTGCGGTGTGATGGACAGGATGATCTCGGTCTTGCGCTTGTCATCGCCGTGGCTGGAGAACAATCTGCCAACCAAGGGAATATCGCCCAGCCCCGGCACGCTGGCTGTCGACTTCCTATCCTCGTCGCTGATCAGGCCGGCCAATACCTGCGTCTCGCCGTCCTTCAGGCGCAGCACGGTATTCACATTGCGCGTGCCGATCTGGTAGGCGACACTGCCGGAAGAGGCGTTGGTCACCTGGTTGGCGATGGTGCTCACTTCAAGATAGGTTCTGATGGCGACCTCGTCGTCCATATGGATATCCGGCTCAACCTCGAGCTTGAGGCCGACATCCAGGTACTGCACGTTGCCCGTGACCACCGGTGTCCCCGTGGAGACCGGCGTCACCGAATTGGTGATGACGGGCACCCGGTCGCCGATCATGATCTTGGCCTTCTCGTGCTGCTTGACGCGTATGCGCGGACTGGCCAGCAGATTGCTGTCGCCCAGTTCTTTTCTGAGGTCGAGCGCCATGGAAATCGGGGTGACGTTGATGGAGTTACCGTTGATGCCGCGCAAGCCGTTCACGGTGAGCGGTACCGCGGGTGTATTGGTTGTAATTACCGCGCCGCCTGCCGTCGTTGTCGCCGTGGAGGTCGCCGGTGTCGCATTTACCGAGAAACCCATCTGGTTGGGCCACTTGATGCCCAACTGGGTCAGGCGCGAATGCAACACTTCCAGCACCTCCACTTCCAGCATTACTTCGGGCTCGTTGATGTCCTGCGAGGCGATCAGCTTCTCCGCCAACTCCACCCCCTGCGGCGAATCGCGTATCACCAGCGAATTGTTCTTTTCATTGACGTAAATATCCCTGGTCTTCAGCATCGTCTTGAGCATGGTCTGCATCTGCTTGGCATCGGCATTGGTCAGGTTGAACACGCGCACGACCAGCTCCTGGTATTCCTTGAGCTTGGCCGGTGTACCGGCATAGATAAATACCGTGCTGTCGTTCAACACTTTCTTTTCCAGCTGGTTCTGCATCAGGATCAGGTCCAGCGAGTCTTCCACCGAGGCATCCTTCACGAAGATGCTGGTCTTGAGGTCGTTCTTCATGTCGCGATCCAGCAAGATGTTGATGCCGCTAGAGCGCGACAGCACTTCGAATACCATCTTAAGATTGGCATCCCTGAATTGCAGCGTGACCGGCTGCTTGAACTTGGACTTCAGGGCGGGCGATGACATCTGGGTGTTGTTGGCCTGCTTTTCGTCGATCTCACGGCGCAGCGCGAGTGCTTTGGCGTGCTGTGGATTCTCGATGAAGATGCTGTTCAACTTCCCCTGTGCCGCTTCCAGCTCGCCCTTGTCGAACAGCGCATTCGCGTCGGCGAGCAAGGTCTCGTGGCGTTTGGCTGCCTCGATCGCAGTGGCTCCATCGCGCGCGCGCGTGTTGTCGCTGTCTATCGCCAGCACGCGCCGGTAGTAGGTGTAGGCCTCGTTATCGCGCCCCTGCTCGTGCATGCGGTCACCGGCTTGCAACAGATGGTTCACGGCGCGTTCGCGTTCGCGGATGAAGTCGGCGCGGGCATCCATCCGTTCCGGATTGTCTTTGGCTTCCTTGTCCAGTCGCACCAGCCCTTCCTCGATGCGCCCTTCCTCTTGCAGATCCAGCACCCTTGCACCGGGGCTGCCGCACCCCGCGAGGAAAGCTGTCAAACACACCGCCAGCAGCCATTGATTGCCGAAATTGATCGTCATGATGCCTCCCCGATGCTGATAGTTTGCTGGATGTTCAACGGCAGATAGATCAGGACCAGCTGGCCTGATGCGATGCCTTCCACACGATATGTGCCTTCCAGTACATCGCCCGGCGAGACAGAAAAGACCTGGTCGCCCCGCGTCAGGTAAATGATCATCCGTCCGTCCTTGCCCAGATAACTGCCCATGAATGCATACGGCAGGGGCGGCGCTGTTGGCGGGGGCGGAGGGGGCGGTGGCGGCGGTGGAACCGGCTTGGCTTTGGGCGGCGCGACGTACCAGGATTTGCCCTTGAAGATATCCACCGTCTTGTGTGCCGACGACGTGCGCTTGCCCAGCTTGTCCAGTGCGGGTGGGGGAGCGGGTTCCGCCTCCTTTTGCACGACCGGCGCCAATACGTCGGTCTCCGCGCTGAATGCCAAACTGCCAACGGGCACCAGCAGCAGGCCTGCCAACAACGCAGAGAGCGGCGCTTTCATGATTCACGCCCCAAGTGCAGGGTGAGTTGCACCGTGGACACCAGCGCTTCGTCGCCAATTTTCTGGCGCTCGAACTTCACGTTGTCCAGGGATGCAACAGGGATCTCCGAAAGCACGTTTTCGATGAACCCGCGCAGATTGGGATAGGCGCCTTTTACCGGCAGCGTGATCTGGTACATCAACAGTTTTCCCGCCTTGTCGCTGACGACCTGGTACTCGGCCTGGCGCAATACCAGTTTGTTCCTGGCGGCCACGCCGGAGATCTTTTCTATCAGGTCGGGGATGTTGCGTTCGGGCGGAAAGTATTTGTAGAACGCCACCAGCTGACGCGGTGTGGCGAGTTGCGTCAGTTTCGCATCGGCATGCTCTGTCGCGCGCACTTCTTCCTGCAGCGCCAGCAACCTGCTTTGCAGGGCGTCGACATTGCTGCGCGCGGGATGAACCACGGACAGATAGAACCCGGTGCAGAATGCCAGCACGGCGCCGGCCGCCATCCAGGACCAGGTGAGCTGACCCGCCCAGCGCCGCATATGCCATCTGGCTATCTTGAACGGTGTCATGTCCATGATGCATCCAGTATGAAACGTACCGGTTTTTCCGGGTTCTGCTCCTGCACCTGCTGGTGCTTGAGGTATACCCCGGACAATGATTTGCTGGCCTGCAGGATGCGGATGTAGTCGAACAGCGCCGCGGAGTTTTTTGCCTCGCCGCTCAGCCTGAGCATCCTCTTTGCCGCGTTCGGTTCTATACCCAGCAACGCGATGTTGGCACTGTTGGCTTCCTCCAGCGCGTCGAACAATCCGCTCCAGGGCAGGGTCAGTTGCATGATCACTTCGTTGGCGGCCTTTAGTTCGGCACCGGCCTGCTGCGCACCGGCCGTGGATGCCCGCTCGGCGGAACCGCCGGGATGCAGTTTGTGTTCGATCCTTTCCACCTGCGCTTCGATGCGCTCGGCCCTCGCGGTCAGGTTGCTGTAGTAGATTCCCAGTACCGCGGCTCCCGCCAGCAACAGCAGCAGCACCAGCACACCAAGCCTGTGCTGGATGGGATTGGCACGACGATAGTCGAGGCAGAGTTCGCGCATGGCATCACCCGTTCAGGCTCATTGCGAAGTGCGGCTCACCGTGCGATGCGGGCCCCCTGGCGGCATCCAGATGACGCACGCTCCAGCCCGGCAACAGGGTTTCACTTTCGGCATGCGGCGCTACCAGGTACACCGTGCCGCGTTCCATGCCGGATTCCGACACCAGGAATTCCCGCTCCAACAGCTTCAACAGCGCCTGCTGCCAGTCGTCTCCCGTTTTGGCCGCGCGCAGACTGCGCCAGCATCCCTGCTCCAGCTGCGACACACACAAGCGCCCCGGCTCGGCCACCACGAACCACGCCGTGCGCTCCGCTATGCTGTTGCGACAGCGGTTAAATACGGTCATGAGATAGGGTTGCAACGAAGCCAGACGCACGCCGTGCGCAGCGGTGACTTTTTCCAGCCCGTCCAGCAGCTCCTGGTCGACCGCGCTGGCCAACTGTGTTTCGCCGTAGCCGTTGGGGCTCATGCGCAGCGCCCAATGCTGGGCCTCCGCGCCGAAAGTGCGCGAGAAGCTCAGGCGGATGAAAGCCTCTTCCTCGTTGCGGTCGCTGATCTGGTCGCTCCAGGGCACCAGCGCATAACGCACGAAATGATTTGAAAGCACCACCACCGCATCTGCCTTGCCGCTGCCCAGCTCGCCCAGACCGGCTTCCAGACACGCCAGCGCCCTTGCCCACGGCTTCTGGTCATGTGCGGATGCTTCGCAGACGAACGTACGCCTGTCCACGACTTCGGGTCGCAATCCGCGACCCAGCCGCACCATCGCCACGGTGTCGGGGCTGAGTGCGATGTGCAATTGATCACGCAACAAAGGTGACACGATTGATCTCCTGCAAAGTGGTCTCTCCGCTGCGCACCAGCTTGACCGCCGCTTCGCGCAGGAAGTGCGTGCCGTTGCGCTGCGCCAGCTCCTTGAGCAGGCGGATGGGTTCGCGCGCCACGATCTTTTCGCGCAGCTCGTCGTTGAGATACAGCAGCTCGGCGATGGCTTTGCGTCCCTTGAAGCCGCTGCCGCGGCACTGGCCGCAGCCGCGCCCGATGCGGAAGTCGAAATCGTTGTCCGGGCTGATGCCGGAGATCTTCAGCAGCTGCGCATCCGGGGTGTACGGCACCGAGCAGTGCGGGCAATTGATGCGCACCAGCCGCTGCGCCAGGATGCCGTTGATGGCCGACACGAAGCTGTAGAGATCGACACCCATGTGCATGAAGCGCCCGATCACGTCGAACACGTTATTGGCATGCACCGTGGTCAACACCAGGTGGCCGGTGAGTGCGGACTGGATGGCGATCTGCGCAGTCTCGGGATCGCGAATCTCGCCCACCATGATCTTGTCCGGGTCGTGGCGCAGGATGGAGCGCAAGCCGCGCGCGAAGGTGAGCCCCTTCTTCTCGTTGACCGGGATCTGCAGCACGCCCGGCAACTGGTACTCCACCGGGTCCTCGATGGTGACGATCTTGTCCTGGCCGTTGTTGATCTCGCTGATGGCACCGTACAGTGTGGTGGTCTTGCCGGAGCCGGTCGGGCCGGTGACCAGCATCATGCCGTAGGGCGCATTTGCCAGCTGGCGCAGCATCTCGATGGCCTCGTCGTCGAAACCCAGCGAATCCAGGCGCAGGCCGCTGACCTGGTCAGACAGGGCGTTCTTGTCCAGGATGCGCAGTACCGCGTCCTCGCCGAAGATGCAGGGCATGATGGACACGCGGAAATCGACTTCGCGGCCGCGGATGGAGACCTTGAAGCGCCCGTCCTGCGGCACGCGCCGCTCGGCGATGTCCAGCTCCGAAATGATCTTGATGCGCGAGATGACCTGCTCCGCCAGATCGGCTCCTTCCACGGTGTTCATGGTGTTGAGCACGCCGTCGATGCGGTATTTGATGATCAGTCCGGACGAACCGGTCTCCAAGTGGATGTCGCTGGCTTCCAGGTTGAGCGCGTCGTACAGCGTGGAGTGCACCAGCTTGACCACGGTGCTGGTTTCCTCGCCGATACTCTTGATGGAGAGATCGTCGATGCGCTGGCCGTTGCGCGCGGTGCTGCCGCTGCTGGCGATCACGCTGTCCATGGCGCGCATGCTTTCCTCGTGCCGGGCAAGGAAAGCCGCGATGTCGGACGCGTGGGCCAGATACCACTCGAAATGCTGCTGCACATGCTCCTCTACCCATGCCTGCAAATGCGCATCGAACGGGTCACCGAACACCACCAGCAACCGGCCGCCGCTGTCGCGCAGCGCGAGACACGCATGTTGTGCAGCTTCGGGAAACGAAAGGACATCGAAGGCGGGTTCCATCCCGTGCAATTCATCCATGCCCAGCACCGGAAAATGCAGGGTCGCCCCAAGCACTTCGGTATATTGCTGCGGGGACAGCCCCAGATGTTGTTCCAGCACCTTGTATACCGGCTGTCCTGAATGCGCAGATTCCACCCGTGCGGCGCGAATCTGCTCCAGTGTAAACATCGACATTCCGATTTGATCAATCATGTTCATTGGATGCTCCCTGCCAGCTCAAAGATGGGGAAATACATCAGGATCACGATGACCCCGATCACCAGGCCGATGAACGCCATCAGCAGCGGCTCGAAAAGCCGCGTGAACCAATCCACCCAGCGCGCCATCTCGTCGTCATAGAAGTTGGCGATGCGTTCCGTCATCTCGCCCATGCCGCCCGTGTGTTCACCCACGCGCAGCAGGCGCAGCGCCACCGGCGTCGTCAGTCCGTAGGTTTCCATCGCGTACGAGATCGGTTGCCCCTCGCTGATGCAGCCGGAGGCCAGCGCGAGCTGTTTGCGCAGCGCCGGTTCAAGCAGGCCCGAGACCATCTCCAGCGCGCTGACGATGGGAATGCCGCCGCGCAACAGCATGCCCAGCGTGCGGTAAAAGCGCGCCAGTTGATAGACACGGATGCGTTCGCCCGCAGCCGGGATGCGCCACAGGGTGCGCATCACCCATTGGCGAAAACTTGGCCGCCTGACCAGATAGACGGCACCCGCCGCAAAAGCCGCGATTGAGACCAGTGCCAGTGTGCGATTCGTTTCCAGAAGCTGCCCCCACTGCATCAGCAGGCGCGAGAAGAACGGCAATTCGCTGTTCAGGTCCTCGTAAACGCGGCTGAATCTGGGCACCACATAGAACATCAGAAACAGCGTCACCAGTCCACCCGCGCCCAGCAACAGCATGGGGTAGATGGAGGCGCTGACGATCTTCTTGCGCACCACGTCCATGCGCGCCTGATAGTCGATATAGCGCGCTAGCGACTCGTCCAGGTCGCCGGTCTTTTCGCTGGCGTGGATGGTGGCGATGTATAGCGGCGGAAAGATTTCGGGGAACTGCTGCAGTGCGTGCGACAGCGGATGGCCTTCGTACAGCCGGTCGATGATGCGTTGCAGGATGTTGCGATTCTGCGGATGGCGCTCTTTCTCGGCCATGGTCGCCAGCGCCTCAACCTGCGTCAAACCGGCATCGAGCAAGGCACGCAGTTCCTGGCTGAACAGCATCAGCGAGAAACGGGAACCGCGCGGTTGCAGCCATTTCAGCCACTGCTGGCGTGCTTTCACGGACAACACGTCGTATCCGCGGGCCTGCACCTGGCTGGCGGCGTCGCTCATATCGGCGGCTTCAAGCGACATGGCGACCACGTCACTCCCCGCCCTGACCGCCTTCACCTCGAAGTGCATGATTACCCCCTTCGCGAATATCTATTAAAGATATCCGCCGCATCGCCCGCGCTGCCGGGATAACCATCCCTGCCATGGGAGTACTGGTCAATCTCGGCGAACTCCATTAGCGAGCTGACCATCACAACCGGCAGATCGAATAGCGTGAATCCGTAAAGGGCCTCGGGTATGGATAGGACTCTGTCTAGGTAGTGCCTCATGGCGTTCCCCCCCTGTGTGGAGCAGAGAATAGTCAGGGGGACTGTAACGGGCTATGGGCAACTCACTGTATTCCCGCATGCAGGGGAACCCGTATTCTTGACTGGGGTGAATACTGTAGGGAAATACGTACGGTGAGTTGATGCCGGACAAAGTGCGGTGCAAACAAAAATCCCGCCAACTTTGGGTTGGCGGGATCGTTTTTCTGGTGCGGAAGAAGAGACTCGAACTCTCAAGGGTTGCCCCGCTGGAACCTAAATCCAGTGCGTCTACCAATTCCGCCACTTCCGCATCTGGAGCAGTTAAGCCTCCGGAGGGCGCGCATTATAACCGAGCGAAAACTAGTTCGGCGCGAATTCCACGACCGAGCGACCGTGTGCGCCGCCCGCGATCATCGTCGCGCAAACTTGCGGAAGGTCGTCCAACTTGATGCGGTGGGCGATCTTGTCGAACTGGTCTATGCGCAAATCGCCTGCCAGACGCTGCCACAGCTGCTTGCGCAGCGGCATAGCTGTGGCCGCCGAATCCACACCGAGCAACTTGACCCCGCGCAGGATGAACGGGAAGACCGAAGTATGCAGTTCCAGGCCGCCCGCGTTGCCGAAACAGGCGATGGAGCCGTTCTGTTGCATGGTGCGCGTGAGCCAAGCCAAAGTATCCCCGCCCACCGAATCCAGCGCGCCTGCCCAAAGCTCCCGCTCCAGCGGGCGTTTGCTGGCGAAGTCGATCTCGCTGCGCAACAGCACTTCGCTTGCGCCAAGCGAAGTCAGATAGTCCTTCTCGCTTGCCTTGCCGGTGAGGGCGACGACCTTGTAACCGAGTTGCGACAACATGCGGATGGACAGACTGCCCACCCCGCCGGTGGCGCCGGTGACGATCACTTTGCCTTTGTCGGGCGACAGTTCGTTCTGCTCCATGCGGTGGATAGCCAGCGCGGCGGTGAAACCGGCCGTACCCAATGCCATTGCATCGAACAGGGAAAGATCGACGGGGAGCGGTACGACCCAATCGGCCGGAACGCGCGTGTATTCGGCAAATCCGCCGTCATGCGCCACACCCATCATGTAACCGGTGACCAGAACCTGATCGCCGGGTTTGTAACGGGCATCCGTTGACGATTCGACCACACCGGAAACATCCACTCCGCCCACGCAGGGAAAGCGGCGGATGACTTTGCCTGCACCTGTCGCGGCCAGGGCATCCTTGTAGTTGACGCCGGCAAAGTGCGTACGAACTACGACTTCACCGGGATCAAGATCGTCGAGCGAAAGCTCTACGATACGCCCGCCGGACTTTCCGTCCTGCTCGAAGATCCGGTAGGCGCGAAAGGTCTTCATTTACAGATCGAGCAGCGCGCGCGCCGGATCCTCAAGCGCCTCTTTGATGGCGACGAGGAATTGCACGGCTTCACGACCATCAATGATGCGGTGATCATAGGACAGCGCGAGATAGTTCATCGGGCGAATCACCACTTGGCCGTTCTCTGCCACCGGACGGTCCTTGGTGGCATGGATACCGAGAATGGCGCTCTGCGGCGGGTTGATGATGGGTGTGGAAAGCATGGAACCGAACACACCGCCGTTGGTGATCGAGAATGTTCCGCCGGTCAATTCTTCCATGGTGATCTTGCCGACCTTGGCACGTGCGGCAAAATCCGCGATGGCTTTTTCGATATCGGCAATGGACATTTGCTCGGCATTGCGCAAGATCGGCACAACCAGACCGCGTTCGCTGCCGATGGCCATGCCGACGTCGAAGAAGCTGTGGTAGATGATGTCATTGCCGTCCACTGACGCATTGACGATGGGGAACTTCTTCAGCGCAGTCACAACGGCTTTGACGAAGAACGAGGAGAAACCAAGCTTCACGCCGTGTTTCTTCTCGAACGCTTCCTTGTATTTGTTGCGCAACTCGATAACCGGCTGCATGTTCACTTCGTTGAACGTGGTCAGGATCGCGGAATTCTGCTGCGATTGCAGTAGGCGCTCGGCGATACGCTGACGGATGCGTGTCATCGGCACGCGCTGTTCGGCACGGTCACCCGTTGGGGCCGCCACTGTCGGCGCACTCTTCGCTGACGGTTGCTGAGCCGCACCCAGCACGTCTTCCTTGGTTACCAGACCGCCGCGCCCGCTGCCCTGCAGGCTGGCTGCATCCACATCATGCGTATGCGCCGCCTTGCGTGCAGAAGGCGAAACAGCGGCAGGCTGCGCCGGTGCTTTGGCCACGCTTGGCACGACTGCGGCAGCGGCAACCGGTGCCGCCGCCGGAGCGGGTGCCGCGGCTTGAGCAACAGCGGCCGTGTCGATCTGGGCGATGGTTTCGCCGCTGCCGACTTTTGCGCCGTCTGCTTTGATGATTTTGACCAGAACACCGCTCTTGATCGCGGGCAATTCCAGCACCACTTTGTCGGTTTCGATATCAATCAGGTTTTCGCCTTCCTTCACTGCCTGACCGACTTGTTTATGCCAAGTCAGCAAAGACGCTTCGGATACGGATTCTGACAGCTGCGGGACTTTGACTTCAATGATGCTCATGGTGTGCTCCTGGTTTGTTCTTTACATCAAGATCGGGACGGAAAGCCGCTTCGATCACGGCTTTCTGCTGCTCATTATGTGTTGCCAGATATCCGGCAGCGGGCGAAGCCGAGGACGGACGCAGCGCATACTCGAGACGCATCTCTTTACGCATATGACGCACAAGGTAATGCTGGATGCGGTGCCATGCACCCTGATTGCCCGGTTCTTCCTGACACCAGACCACCTCGGTCGCTTTTGGATAGGCGGCGATCTGGGCGGCAAATTCGTCATGCGGGAAGGGATAGAGCTGCTCCAGTCGGATGACCGGTGTGTTCGCTATGCCTTTTTCCTTGCGATGCTTGATCAGGTCGAAATACACTTTGCCGCTGCACACGATGATGCGTTTCACTTTGGCAGCATCGATTGCTTCAACTTCCGGAATCACGGTCTGGAACGAACCTTTCGCAAGTGATTCCATCGGCGACGCCGCATCTTTACTGCGCAACAGACTCTTGGGCGTGAACACAACCAGCGGTTTGCGATACGGACGCAACATCTGACGGCGCAACAGATGGAATATCTGTGCCGACGTCGTCGGAACGCACACCTGGATGTTGTAGTCGGCACACAGTTGCAGGTAACGCTCGATACGGCCGGACGAGTGCTCCGGCCCCTGCCCCTCGTAACCGTGCGGCAAAAGCATGGTCAAACCGCACAACCTGCCCCATTTAGCCTCGCCGGAAGTGATGAACTGGTCAACAACCACTTGGGCACCGTTCACGAAATCGCCGAACTGGGCCTCCCAGATAGTCAGCGTGTTCGGCTCGGCAGTGGCATAACCGTATTCGAATCCCAGCACGGCTTCTTCCGACAGGATGGAGTCGATCACGATGAAATCTGATTGATCGGCCGCAACATGCTGCATCGGTATATAGGTATCGCTGTCCCAGTGTTCGCGGTTCTGGTCATGCAACACCGCGTGACGGTGGAAGAAGGTTCCGCGTCCGCAATCCTCGCCGGACAGACGCACCGGATAGCCTTCGGCAACCAGACTAGCATAGGCAAGATTCTCGGCCATACCCCAATCCAGCGCCAATTCACCCTTGCTCATCAAGACGCGGTCGGCAATGATCTTTTCCACACGCGAGTGCAGTTTGAAATTCTCGGGGATGGTGACCAGACGCTGTGCCAACTCTTTCAGGCGCTTGATCGGCAAACCGGTCACTGCCGGTGTATCCCAGGAGATACCGCCGGTGAATTTCGACCAACTCACCGCGAAGTCATGCTTGAACTCGGTCAATACGGGTTGAATCGGATTGTGGCCCTCATCCATCGCTTTGCGGTAAGCGGCAACCATGGCTTCCGGTTCGTCCGCAGTCAGCATGCCCTGCTCGACCAGACGCTTGGCATACAAAGCCCGCGTACCGGGATGCTGGTTGACCTTGCGATACATCAGCGGTTGGGTAACCAGCGGTTCATCCTGTTCGTTGTGTCCCAGTTTGCGGAAACACACCAGGTCCACCACCACGTCCTTGCCGAATTGCATGCGGTAGTCAATCGCGATCTCGGTGACCATCAGTACTGCCTCGGGATCATCTGCATTCACATGCAGAATAGGGGCATCGACCATCTTTGCCACGTCGGTGCAATACAGCGACGAGCGCATGTCGCGCGGATCGGAAGTGGTGAAGCCGATCTGGTTGTTGACCACGATGTGCACGGTACCGCCGGTGCCGTAACCGCGTGTCTGCGAAAGACAGAATGTTTCCTGGTTCACGCCCTGACCGCCGAATGCCGAATCCCCGTGCAGTAAGATCGGCAATACCTGCTTGCCTTTGATATCGCGCCGACGATGCTGGCGGGCACGTACCGAGCCTTCAACGACAGGATTGACGATCTCAAGGTGAGACGGATTGAACGCCAGCGTGAGATGCATGGGACCGCCCGGCGTGGGGATGTCCGACGAGAAGCCCTGGTGGTATTTCACATCACCGGCAGCCAGATGTTCGGTATGGATGCCCTCGAACTCGGCAAACAGTTCCTTGGGTAATTTGCCCAGCGTATTGATCAGCACATTCAAGCGGCCGCGGTGGGCCATGCCGATCACGGATTCCTTCACACCCTGATTGCCCGCGCGCTGCAGCAGATGATCCAGCATCGGGATCAGTGTTTCTCCACCTTCAAGAGAGAAGCGTTTTTGACCGACATATTTGGTATGCAGGTAACGCTCCAGCCCCTCGGCAGCGGTCAGGCGTTCCATGACGCGTTTTTTGATCTCGTTCGGATATTTGACTTCGCCGGCCGGACCTTCCAGACGCGCTTGCAGCCAGCGCTTTTCAACCACGCTGCTGATATACATGTACTCGGCACCGACGCTGCTGCAATAAATGCGGCGCAGGCGCTGCAGAATCTCGCTCAGGGTCATGCGCGCACCACCCACCAGCGAACCGGTGAAGAAAGTTACGCCCATGTCCGCTTCGGTCAAACCGTAATAGGATGGATTCAGCTCTGCCACATCCGGTGCGGGGTGGCGTTTCAGCGGATCGAGTTCGGCGATGCGCACGCCGAGGAAGCGATAGGCATTGATGAGCTGCAATACCGAAGCCTGTTTGCGCGTTTCATCGGCATGGACCGGTGCCGCCGCCGGCCGTTGCTTCAGCTCCAGGAAGCCTCTCTGGATTGGACTGTGCGCCACGTCTTGCTGCGTACCTGCTGATTGCAGTTTGTCGAAGTAAGCGCGCCATTCTGCGGGGACTGCAGCTGCATCCCGCAAATAGTCCTCGTACAGACCTTCAACAAACGCATTGTTTCCGCCGGACAGCGGCGAGGTGCTGCTCATCATTTGCAGATAGTTGTTCGGAGCATTCATGATCAACCCCGCGTCATTTACGTTTGGCAACCGGCACGAAGTCGCGGCGCACGGCACCGCGGTACAACTGGCGCGGACGTCCGATCTTGTATTCCGGATCCGAAATCATTTCGTTCCATTGCGAGACCCAGCCGATGGTGCGCGCCACGGCAAAGATCACCGTGAACATATTCGTCGGGATCCCGATCGCACTGAGCACGATGCCGGAATAGAAGTCGACATTCGGATACAGTTTGCGCTCGATGAAGTACGGGTCGCTCAGGGCGGTCTTTTCCAGAACCATGGCCAGCTCGAACAGTTTGTTGTTCTCCAGCTTCAGCTCTTTCAGCACCTCGTGGCAGGTCTGGCGCATCACCGATGCGCGCGGATCCATGTTCTTGTAAACGCGGTGACCGAAACCCATCAGTTTGTATTTCTTGTCTTTCACGCCCTGAACATATTCGGCCACGCGTGACACATCGCCGATCTCTTCCAGCATCTTCAGTGCGGCTTCGTTCGCACCGCCGTGGGCCGGGCCCCACAGGGCGGCGATACCGGAAGCGATACAGGCGAAAGGATTGGCGCCGCTCGAACCGGCCAGACGCACGGTAGAAGTCGAAGCATTTTGTTCATGGTCGGCGTGCAAAATAAGGATGCGTTCCAGCGCGCGCACCAGCACCGGGTTGGGCACGTAGTCTTCCGCCGGTGTGGCAAACATCATGTACATCAGGTTCTCGACAAAGCCGAGCTTGTTCTTGGGATACACAAAGGGTTCACCAACGCTGTACTTGTGCGTCATCGCAGCGATGGTCGGCACCTTGGCCAGCAGGCGTTGCGCAGAAACCGTGCGATGCTGGGGATCTGTGATATCGAGAGAATCGTGATAGAACGCGGACAGCGCGCCCACCACACCGACCATCACCGCCATCGGGTGTGCGTCGCGGCGGAAGCCGTTGAAGAAACGCGCAAGCTGGTCGTGCACCATGGTGTGGTG
The DNA here is from genome assembly GCA_043744345.1 of Sideroxydans sp. Lineage (GTDB taxonomy): Bacteria > Pseudomonadota > Gammaproteobacteria > Burkholderiales > Gallionellaceae > Sideroxyarcus. The sequence goes on from JAYTUW010000017.1 coordinate 19,343, forward strand.
CGTGATCTTGTAATTGAAAGCGGCTTTTTGCTCCGCCGTCGGCAATTCGCCGTTCAGCAGCAGATAACAGACTTCCAGGAAGTCGGAATTTTCCGCCAGTTGCTCGATCGGATAACCGCGGTAGTAGAGCAGGCCTGCATCGCCGTCGATGAAGGTAATCTCGGAGGTACAACTTGAAGTGGAAAAGAACGCGGGATCGTAGGTGAATATGCCCAGTTTGCCCAGGGCGCGGATGTCAATCACATCAGGTCCGAGCGTACCGGAATAAATCGGAAATTCGACAGTACGACCGTCGTCTAAAGTCAGTGTTGCGACACGCTTGCTTTCCATTTTTCTACCTCATATATTCAAACTTCTTTTAGCCATCCCAGCACGATGCCCTGATGCGCATGTGCTGGCTCCTTTTTCCCCGTAATTACATCCCAGAGTTCTGTGTCCGGGAGGTCCAACAATTCATCAAAAACGACCCGCTGTGAGTTACTCATCAACGGGTATCTTTGATCGATAAAACGCCTCAATACGATATCCAATTCAAGCAAACCGCGCCTGCAGCGCCAGCGCACTCGCTCTAAAGCGACTGGATCGAGAACCGAAGACTCAGGGTCCCAATTAGCCGTTCCCTGCTCGGTCATACCGCGCGCTTCACCATCATGTCTTTAATCTTGCCGATGGCCTCTGTCGGATTCAGCTCTTTGGGACAGACGTCGACGCAATTCATGATGGTGTGGCAACGGAACAAGCGGTACGGATCTTCGAGATTGTCCAAACGTGCGGCGGTATCCTGATCACGCGTATCGGCTATGAAACGATATGCCTGCAACAGACCGGAAGGACCGACGAATTTATCCGGGTTCCACCAGAAGGAAGGACATGCTGTCGTGCAACAGCCGCACAAGATGCATTCATACAGGCCATCCAGCTCCAGACGATCTTTGGGCGATTGCAAGCGCTCCGTCTCGGGAGGCGGATCGTTGTTCACCAGGTAGGGTTTGATCGAATGGTACTGTTTGAAGAACTGTGTCATATCCACGATCAGGTCGCGAATGACGGGCAACCCCGGCAACGGACGAAGTTCGATGGGTTGCTTTAGGGAGGACAGCGAGGTGATGCACGCCAGACCATTGCGCCCGTTGATATTCATCGCATCCGAACCGCACACGCCTTCGCGGCAGGATTTGCGGAAAGCAATGCTGTCATCCTGTTGCCTCAGCAACATCAGCGCATCCAGCAGCATGGCATCGCCCGCATCCAGGTCGAGGTCGAAGTCCTGCATGTACGGTGCAGTGTCTGTATCGGGGTTGTAACGGTAGATTCTGAATTTCATTGTCTAGCTCCTATAACCAGCCACTGGTTTGTCGTTGATTGACAACCCCGTGGATGGCTAGTTGTTTCATCAGTACACGCGCGGCTTGAGCGGGAAGGAATCGACCGTCAGCGGTTTCAAGTGCACCGGCTTGTAATCGAGACGATAACCCTCGCTGTAATACAAAGAGTGCTTCAGCCAGTTCTTGTCGTCTCGCTCCTGGAAGTCCTCGCGGGCATGCGCTCCGCGGCTTTCCTTGCGCGCTTCGGCTGCTGTCATGGTGGCCTGCGCCACCTCGATCAGGTTATCCAACTCCAGCGCTTCGACTCGAGCCGTGTTAAACACTTTGCTCTTGTCCTTGATCTCGGTACTGCGCACGCGTTCCGCCACTTCGCGGATCTTGGTCACGCCTTCGGCTAAAAGGTCGGGGAAACGGAAGACGCCGCAATGCAATTGCATCGTCTTGCGCATCGCATCGCCGACATCCGACACGCGTTCGCCGTTCTTCTGGTTTTCCAAACGTGCGAGCCGTGCCAACGGGCGATCCGCCGCATCTGCCGGCAACTGTTTGTGATTCGGGTTGCTCTTCAGATCTTCGATGATCTGGCGCGCTGCAGCACGACCGAACACGATCAGGTCGAGCAAAGAGTTGCAACCCAGCCGGTTTGCACCGTGAACCGACACACAGGCACATTCACCCACGGCATAGAATCCCTGCACCACATCGTCAGGAGACGTTCCGCGCGGCGCCACGACTTGCCCGCGATAGTTGGTGGGTATGCCGCCCATCATGTAGTGCGCGGTCGGCACCACGGGGATCGGGTCTTTGGACGGATCGACATGCGCGAACTTGATCGCGATGTCGCGAATACCGGGCAAGCGGTGACGAATGACTTCATCACCCAGGTGATCCAGCTTGAGCAGAACGTGATCGCCGTTCGGGCCGCAACCGCGACCTTCCTTGATCTCGGTGGCCATGGCGCGCGACACGACGTCGCGGCTGGCCAGGTCTTTTGCGGTCGGCGCATAACGCGGCATGAAACGCTCGCCATCCTTGTTCACCAGATAGCCGCCCTCGCCTCGCACACCCTCGGTGATGAGCACGCCCGCACCGTGCACGCCGGTCGGGTGGAACTGGAAGAATTCCATGTCTTCCAGCGGGATGCCGGCGCGGGCCGCCATGCCCAGTCCGTCTCCGGTGTTGATGAAAGCATTGGTACTGGCCGAGAAGATACGTCCCGCACCGCCGGTGGCAAACAGCGTCGCGCGCGCCTGCAGGATCATCACTTCGCTGGTTTCGATCTCCATTGCCACCACGCCCAGCACGTCGCCGTCCTGGTCGCGGATCAGATCGAGCGCCATCCATTCAACGAAGAAATTGGTATTGGCGCGAACATTCTGCTGGTACAGCGTATGCAACAAGGCATGACCGGTACGGTCGGCCGCCGCACAGGCGCGCGGAACCGGGTTCTTGCCGTAATCCTGCATATGCCCGCCGAACGGACGCTGGTAGATCTTGCCGCTGTCCAAACGGTCAAACGGCATGCCGAAATGCTCCAGTTCGTACACCACTTCGGGTGCTGCACGGCACATATACTCGATGGCATCCTGGTCGCCCAGATAGTCTGACCCTTTCACGGTGTCATACATATGCCAGAGCCAGTTGTCCTCGTTGACGTTACCCAGCGAAGCCGCGATACCGCCCTGCGCCGCGACGGTATGCGAACGCGTCGGGAACACCTTGGACAGGACCGCAACCTTGAGCCCGGCCTCGGAAAGAGTCAGCGCTGCACGCATCCCCGCACCGCCGGCACCCACCACCACCACATCGAATGTTCTTTTTGCCAATGCCATCACAATCCCCACAGAATTTGCACTGACCAGATCACATACAGCACCAGCGCAAGAATGACCAACACATGAATCAACAGACGAATACTGGCCGGTTTCACATAATCCATCACGATATCGCGCACACCGATCCACGCGTGATAGAACAGGCTCAACAGGAACAGCAGAGAGAACGTACGAACTATATTGCCGGAGAACAACTCGATCCAAGTGTCGTAGCCAAAGGACGGTTGCAGCAGCAGATGCGCCACCATAAATATGGCATACATTGCCATCACGACGGCTGTGACACGCTGCACCAGCCAATCGCGCAGGCCGTAATGCGCGCCGCTTACGATACGATTCACCATAATTTCACTCCAAACAAGACAGTCAACGTCAGACTAACCGCCAGCACCCACACACTGCTGGAACGCGCGGCGGCAAGAGTAGGAAGCAGATGCAGGTCGATCGCCAGATAGCGCAGCCCGGCGCAGAAGTGATGCAGGAACGCCCACATCAAGCCCAGCAGCACCAATTTCAGCAGCGGGTGCGACAGACATTCCGCCAGATTGGTAAAGGTTTCGATGGAACGCAGGCTCTGATCGAACAGCATCAACAACAAGGGCAATGCGAGGAACAGGGCTGCTCCGCTGACGCGATGAAGAATGGAAACGTAACTTGGGAGGGGAAATTTGATCTTGTGAAGCGCGAGGTGCTTGGGGCGTTTTTTATTCATGTCCGTTTTCCGCAGCTAAAAATCGAATGGCGCAATCCTACACCTACGCCTGATGGGTGGAAAGCCAAAGGACTGCGCTCCAAGCCCAAATTCGGCCATTGGAAACAGAATTTATAATTCCGCGCTGAATATTTAATAATTCCTTGCCAAAAACACGATCTATAATTTGTTTTTCAACTCACTAAGAGGTCACCATGAAAGCTCCAATCCGTGTAGCAGTCACCGGCGCCGCAGGCCAAATCGGGTACAACCTGTTGTTCCGTATCGCTAATGGCGACATGCTCGGTCGCGATCAACCGATCATTCTGCAACTGCTGGATATCGCGCCCGCACAACAGGCATTGAACGGCGTGGCCATGGAGCTGGATGACTGTGCATTCCCACTCCTCAAGCAAGTGATTACAACCGACGATCCGCGCGTTGCATTCCGCGATGCGGAAGTCGCGCTGCTGGTCGGTGCACGTCCGCGCGGCAAGGGCATGGAGCGTAAGGATCTGCTGGAAGCCAACGGCGCCATCTTCACCGTGCAGGGCAAGGCACTGAACGAAGTCGCCTCGCGCAACGTCAAGGTACTGGTCGTCGGCAACCCCGCCAACACCAACGCACTGATCGCGCAAAAGAACGCACCCGATATCGACCCGAAGAACTTCACAGCGATGATGCGCCTCGACCACAACCGCGCCATCAGCCAGATCGGCCTCAAGCTGTCCAAGCCGACAGTCGACGTCAAGAAAGCGATCGTTTGGGGTAACCACTCCAGTACGCAGTATCCGGACCTGTCGCACGCCGAAGTCGGCGGTCGCAAGGTGCTGGACGAACTGAAGGACCACAGCTGGATCGCCAGCACTTTCATCCCCACCGTGCAAAAGCGTGGCGCCGCCATCATCGAAGCCCGCGGTCTGAGCAGCGCAGCGAGCGCGGCCAACGCTGCCGTCGATCACATCCGTAACTGGGTACTGGGCACGGCGGAAGGCGACTGGGTCTCCATGGGCATCCCCTCCGACGGCAGCTACGGCATCCCCGAAGGTGTGTTGTACGGCTTCCCCGTCACATGCAGCAATGGTTCTTACAAGATCGTGCAAGGTTTGACGATCACCGACAACGACCGCAAGCAAATGATGGAAAGCTACAATGAGTTGCTGGGCGAGCGTCAGATGGTGACACATCTGCTGGCTTAAGAACTCTTCTGCGTGGCATCGGCAACCCGATGCCACGCAGAAGTCTAAATAGTTGTCAATCAGCAGAAATACAAATGGCCGCGAAAGCGGCCATTTGTATTTTGCTGCGGCTAATTCAAATTCCCAGACTTAGATCGCACCCAGTGCCGCATTGAACGTCGCACTCGGGCGCATTGCTCCGGACGTCTTGCCGAAATCCGGTTGGTAGTAACCACCCATATCCACCGGCTTGCCCTGGGCCGCGATCAACTCAGCACTGATCTTGGCTTCGTTGTCCTTAAGCGCCTTTGCCAAAGGAGCAAAACGCACCTGGATGTCTTTGTCCCTGGTCTGCGCGGCGAGCGCCTCGGCCCAATACAAAGCCAGATAGAAATGGCTGCCGCGGTTGTCGATCTCGCCGACCTTGCGTGCCGGAGACTTGTTGTTGTCCAGGATCTTGCCGTTGGCCACGTCCAGCGCGTCTGCCAGCACCTGCGCCTTGGCGTTCTTGTACATTTGCGCCAGATGCTCCAGCGACACGCCCAGCGCCAGGAACTCGCCCAGCGAATCCCAGCGCAGGTAGCCCTCTTCCCGGAACTGCTGCACGTGCTTCGGTGCGGAACCGCCCGCGCCGGTTTCGAACATTCCGCCACCGGCCATCAGCGGCACGATGGACAGCATCTTGGCGCTGGTGTTCAGCTCCAGGATGGGGAACAGGTCGGTCAGGTAGTCGCGCAGCACGTTGCCGGTGACGGAGATCGTGTCCAAGCCTTTGCGCGCACGCGCCAGCGTCTCGCGGCAAGCGGCGGCCGGTTCCATGATCTTGATGTCCAGGCCCTTGGTGTCGTGATCCTTCAGGTACTTCTCGACCTTGGCGATGATCTGCGCGTCGTGTGCACGGTTCTTGTCCAGCCAGAAGATGGCCGGTGTGTTGGATAGACGTGCGCGAGTGACCGTCAGCTTGACCCAATCCTGGATCGGTGCGTCCTTGGTCTGGCAGCCGCGGTAGATGTCGCCCTGCTCGACCTTCTGCTCCAGCAACACCTTGCCTGCAGCATCGACGATGCGGATAACGCCATCGCCGGCAGCTTCAAAGGTCTTGTCGTGAGAACCGTATTCCTCGGCCTTCTGCGCCATCAGGCCGACGTTGGGCACGGAACCCATCGTGGAAGGATCGAGCGCGCCGTTCTTCTTGCAGTCTTCTACCGTGGCGTCGTAAATGGTCGCATAGCAGCGGTCCGGGATCATAGCCAGCGTGTCGTAAGGCTTGCCGTCGGCGCCCCACATCTTGCCGCCGTCGCGGATCATCGGGGGCATGGAGGCGTCGATGATCACGTCGGAAGGCACGTTCAGGTTGGTGATGCCCTTGTCGGAGTTGACCATGGCCAGCGGCGGCTGGTTGCGGAACACGTTGGCAATATCGGCCTCGATATTGGCGCGCTTGGGATCGGGCAGCGTGGCAATCTTGGCCAGTACGTCGCCGAAACCGTTGTTGACGTTGACGTGCAGTTCCTTGAACGTCGCGGCGTGTTTGTCGAACACGTCCTTGAAGAACACGGTCACTGCGTGGCCGAACATAATGGGGTCGGACACCTTCATCATGGTGGCCTTCAGGTGCAGCGATAGCAGCACGTCTTTCTTGCGTGCGGCTTCGATCTGCTCTGCGTAGAACTTGCGCAGCGCCTTCACGCTCATCACGGAAGCGTCGATCACTTCGCCCGCCTTGAGGTTCATCTTGTCCTTCAGCACGGTGATCTTGCCATCCTTGCCCACGAACTCGATGCGGGTCGAGACGGCTTCCGGCACGGTCACGGATGTTTCGGTGCCGTAAAAATCGCCGGAGGTCATGTGAGCCACGCAGGTCTTGGAGTCGGAAGCCCACTTGCCCATGCGGTGCGGATGTTTCTTGGCAAAATTCTTCACCGACGCGGCAGCGCGGCGGTCGGAGTTGCCTTCGCGCAGCACGGGGTTCACGGCAGAGCCGAGACACTTGCCGAAACGGGCCTTGAGTTCCTTCTCGGCGTCGTTCTGCGGATTCTCGGGATAGTCGGGAATCTTGTAGCCCTTGGACTGCAGTTCCTTGATCGCGGCCTTGAGTTGCGGCACGGAGGCACTGATGTTCGGCAGCTTGATGATATTGGCTTCCGGCTTCAGGGTAAGCTCACCGAGTTCGGTCAACTCATCCGCGATACGCTGGGCAGGCGTCAGATTCTCAGGGAAATTCGCAATGATCCTGCCTGCAAGAGAAATGTTCTTGGTTTCAACGACAACACCGGCAGCCTTGGTAAAGGCCTGGACGATAGGAAGCAAAGAGTACGTTGCCAGCCCGGGTGCTTCGTCAACCTGGGTCCAATAGATCTTCGGTGTTGTCATGACTTTCCCTCTTGAGATATTAAGAAAAATGGAACATGTCCTTCGGCCCAGCCACAGGTGGCGAACCGCATTGCCGGCAGGATTCACGCTTGTATCGGCGGCCTATTGCGCTACACACGCAACCTTTTAATAGTGACGCAGAACACCGTATTTGTCACGCCGATAGAACACGTGCACCCACAGGCCGGGGTAAATTCATAATGACTATTAATTGCGCATCCTGCCGGGCAATGTTTGCGGCCGGTATGGACTGAAGAGGCGTGCCGATCGGCACTAATGGCGCAGCGTTGTGTAGAAAAGGTCAGGAAGGGTCTTGCAACAGCCGATCCGGATACCAGGAACGATCCATGTAGTGTTCGCAGACATCCTCAAATTTTGCATCGACCAAAGCGAGAATCGCAGTACAAAGCACTTCATTCGAATTGTCCCGCATCCTGATCGTGTTTCCGCACATTCCGCAGGATCTGGGAACATCGTCATTTTTTGAAACTGATTTCAACATCACTCCTTGCAGCCCACCGGAATAGCTAACCGCTTGCATCCCACATTGCAAAGAGCATGCCATTCCGCTCACGCCCTGACCCCCTGATATTAAATGGGATTTGTGACTACGCCGCACTCTTGAGTACGCCCCCTGACTGTCCGGCGTCAGACTTGTTGAACGGCCGTCACCCGAACTAGGACTTGATTCTTTCCGGAAAAGCGCCATATTGTGGAGTAGTCCCAGAGGAGATTGCCATGAACTCCACAAGACCCCCTGCAGTTGCGGGAATATTCTACCCCGCCGATCCCGTACAGCTTGCTCGCGAGGTGCAGGGCTATCTGTCGGCAGCACATCCGCCGCTTCTGAGTCCCAAAGCGCTGATCGTGCCGCATGCCGGCTATATCTATTCCGGTGCGATCGCGGCAAGTGCTTATTCAGCATTGTCCAGCATTGCACCGGGAATTCGCCGCGTAGTGTTGCTCGGCCCCTGCCATCACGAGGCAATTGACGGTCTGGCTTTGCCGGATTCCGAGGCCTTCGATACTCCGCTTGGCAGGGTAAAGATTGATATCGCTGCCGCACACTCGCTGGCACAGCTTCCCCAGGTAACTGTGAGCGCTTTGGCTCACGCGGAGGAGCATTCCCTTGAAGTTCAACTGCCCTTTCTGCAAACTATGCTGCATGACTTTTCCCTGCTTCCGCTGGCTGTCGGCAAGGCGGCTGCAGACGAAGTCGCCCAAGTGATTGAATACCTTTGGGGAGGCGACGAGACACTGATCGTCATCAGTTCCGACCTGTCGCACTACTTGCCCTACGCAGCCGCTCAATCTATCGACAAGCGGACCGCAGACGACATTCTTGGATTGCACCAACCCATCCGCCACGAGCAGGCATGCGGCGGAACACCCATCAGCGGATTGATCGTTGCGGCACGCAAGCACCATCTCACTCCGCATCTGCTCGATTTGCGAAACTCTGGAGATACAGCGGGGTCACACCACAAAGTAGTGGGATATGCATCATTCGCCTTCACCGGGGAGAAAGATCATGCTCGACACTAACAAAGGAACAACGCTTTTGCGTCTGGCGCGAGCCGCCATTGGCAAGGAACTGGGGTTTATCTCCCACGATCTGCCCCGTGCCGATTGGCTGGAGGAACCCGGCGCGACCTTCGTCACCCTGACCTTGCAAGGCCAATTGCGCGGCTGCATCGGCAGCCTGGAAGCGCATCGCCCGCTCATCGAGGATGTTCGCGAGAATGCAGTGGCATGCGCTTTCCGCGATCCGCGTTTCACCCCGCTCAGCAAGGCGGAATTTGCCGACGTGAGCATAGAAGTCTCTTTGCTGAGCAAACCGGAGCCCATCCGCCACAACAGTGAAGAGGATGCCCTGGCGCAACTGACTCCGGGCCGGGACGGCGTCATCATTGAACATGGCCGTCACCGTGCCACCTATTTGCCACAGGTCTGGGCACAACTGCCAGACCCGCAGATATTTATTGCCCACCTGAAAGAGAAGGCCGGATTACCTGAAGACTTCTGGGCGGATGACGTCCGGCTTTCGCATTACACCGTGCAGAAATGGCGCGAGATTGACCCAAATGGATGAACCCATCAGCATCTCCGAGCAATATCCCGCACGGTACTGGCACACGCTGCCGGACGGTCGCATCCAGTGCGACCTTTGTCCGCGCGACTGCAAACTGAACGAAGGGCAGCGCGGGGCATGTTTCGTACGCGGACGTATCAATGACATGATGGTGCTGACCACTTACGGTCGCAGTTCAGGGTTCTGTGTCGATCCCATCGAGAAGAAACCCCTCAATCATTTCCACCCCGGCAGCAGCATCCTGTCGTTCGGCACGGCGGGCTGCAACCTTGCCTGCAAATTCTGCCAGAACTGGGACATTTCGAAATCCAGAAGCTTCGACAAGCTGGCCGATCAGGCCAGCCCGGAAGCCATCGCACGCAATGCGGTGGCACTCGAATGCAAGAGCGTGGCCTTCACCTACAACGACCCGGTGATCTTTGCCGAATATGCGATGGACGTCGCTGACGCCTGCCACGAGTTCGACATCAAGACCGTGGCAGTCACCGCCGGATATATGCACGCTCTGCCGCGCCGCGAGTTCTACGCCAAGATGGATGCGGCAAATGTGGACTTGAAAGCGTTCACCGACGAGTTCTATTTCAAGCAAACCGGCGCACATCTGCAACCGGTGCTGGAGACACTGAAATATCTGCTTCAGGAAACCGGGGTTTGGGTGGAACTGACGACGCTGCTGATACCCGGATACAACGACAGCGCGCATGAAATCGGGAAAATGAGCGAGTGGATCGCCAAAGAATTGGGTGTGGAAGTACCACTGCACTTCACTGCCTTCCATCCGGACTACAAGATGACCGGCATCCCCGCCACACCTTCATCCAAACTCACGGAAGCGCGACAGATCGCCCATTCTGCAGGTCTGCTGCATGTCTATACCGGCAACGTGCATGACTTGAGCGGCGGCACCACAATTTGCCCGGGCTGCCATCAACCGCTCATCGTACGCGACTGGCATCTGATTCGCGATTATGCATTGACAGAGAACGGGGAATGCCCCCATTGCGGAACAAAGCTGGCCGGACACTTCGGAAAATTTTCAGGGCAGTTCGGCGGGCAGCGCATACCTGTTGTCCTCAGGTAGATATCAGGAATATCAATCCCTGTACTTTTCGGCAATCTCCACAAATAACGGCTGGATCTCCAGATAAGCATCGACCACATCCGGATCAAAGTGCTTTCCTCGCCCCTCGATGATGACCGACGTAACATCTTCATGTGGTATCGCGGACTTGTACACGCGCTTGCAGGACATGGCATCGTACACATCCGCCAATGCCATCAAACGCGCCGCGATGGGAATCTCATCCCCGCGCAGACCGGACGGATAGCCGCTCCCATCCCATTTCTCGTGGTGGCTCATCGCGATCTGGCATGCAACATCCAGAAATGTGCTGGAAATATCCAAACCCGCCACGGCCGATGCAAAAGCATTTCCCCCAAGCGCGGCATGCGTCTTCATGATCTCGAATTCCTCTTCGGTCAGCTTGCCGGGTTTATGCAAAATGTTGTCCGGAATGCCGACTTTGCCCACATCGTGCAACGGTGCAATCTTGTATAGCAGCGTGATGTTATCGTCCGTCAGGAAGTGGTTAAAGCGCGGATGCTCTTTCAATCTCCGGGCAAGCGCCTGAATGTAGTTTTGCGTCCGGCGGATATGATTCCCTGTCTCGTTGTCGCGCGTTTCCGCCAGTGAAGACAGCGCAACGATGGTTGTGTCCTTGATCAGCTCGTTCTCTTGTGTCCTTTGCAAGAGCTCGGAAGTGCGCTCCTGCACTTTCTGCTCCAACTTCGATTCGTTGTCCCGCAATATGGTGTTGGCCAGTTCCAGCTCTCGTCTGGCCTGCTCAGCTTCGGCCTTGCGCAGGGTGACTTGCCGCAACAGATCAATGTTGGCAAAGCGCTGTCTCAACGACAACATGAATGTCTTGTTCAAACCCCGCCCTGCCACCAGGATCACGACCAGGAAAACCACCAACATGAGCGAAAGGATATCGTGAACAGCATCATCCAGCGTCATCACCTTGGCGATGAGCGGCACGGTAATTCCGAATATATAGGTGTACAGAGAAGGGGGATGAACAGGATTCATCGTCACCGCACCCGCAACCAATCCCAGCATGATGCAGATCATCAGCCCCTGGTATTCAATCACCGTGGGGAAAAACAACACAGCAGCAAGTCCCCAAAGCAACCCTGTCGCAAGCGCAAAAAATGTGAAGTGAAAGTGCCAGGCGCGACACTCCCTCAGGGAATTCAGTTTCTTCCCGTGCAATGCCCAGTTCACCACCTCCACGGCATGCAAACCGTAAAAACAAGCAAGCCACAGCAACAGGGAAGAATGGGGTGCCTGATTCCAGAACATCCACACAAAAAGCGGCTGCACAACCACCTGACTGAAGATCAGCGCGGGATACATATCCATCCGGGTGCGCAACTGCTCGATACGGACACGAAGGTTATCCTCGTCCAGCAGGAAAACTGTGTCCCCGGGTTTGGAATGCGACAACTTTTGGTTAACAGAAGTATCCATCAGCTACTCCGAACCTAACCATCTGGTTCATCGTTGTTGGGCATTGAGTCTGCTACCCACGCTCAGGCAAAGCAATAGGCCAAACTGCCTATACCTCGGCCTATAACCGCGGACAGCATCATTCCACTACTCTTACCAGGGCGAATCCACCTCCCGGAGTGCGAAAGTTTGTGGTCTGCCCCTGGTAAAGGCGTGCGGCAATGAGTTGAATGCGTCCCTCATACACATAGCAGCGCACATCGAACTTTAGCATTTGCGGCTCGGCACCATCCAGACAGATCTTGCGTTCACCCGGCACAACCAACCGTTGCGCCACGTAGTCCGATTGCATGATCTCTTCGAACACACGCTTAGTCAGCTTATCTCCCCTGTACGCGCCTTTACCGCCGTATCCGCTCAGCGGTTTGAAGAAATATTGCTTGCGCTCGGCCCACCAATGTTCAGCATCTTCCGCGCGAACCAGATTTGTCCGCGGCACGCACTTTACAAGCGCATTGATAGCTGCCTGCGAGACTCCGGAAGCGCGCAGCCGGTCCGCATCTGAAAGCAGGGATAACTTGCTTTTATCTGCATAACGCAAGTAGTGCCCTGGATTCGGTGTCAGCACGATCTGCTTTTCTTCCCATGCAGCACGCAGGTGTTGATGATGATGCAAATCGAAATCTGTAAGTCGGTTGTATAAGAGATCAATGCGCTGATCGCGCGAATACAAACCGTCATCTCGCTTCTCAAGTGCGGAAGGATCGACAATCTGCGCCACGATACCATTGCGTTCAAATAACTTTTGGGCCAACAGGAATTCAGGGTAAAGGTATTGCGTCTCCGGATTTTCATCCACGATGGCAATGGTTTTGAGCGGTTTATCGCCGTGAGCCAAACGCCACTCATTGCGGAACATATCGACAAAGACCGACTCAAGGCGTTCCGCGGATACGCCGGAACCATACAAATGCAGACCATGCTGGCTGTCGATGAGCAGGGCATTCAGAAAGCCGCCGCCTGCATTCGAGTTGATCTCGATCAGATGCGCACCCTGCTCGTTGAGATGAAAGTCATAGCCGTAGAAAACGCCAAGCGCTTCATGCGGATCGGGCGCGCCAACAAGATCTTCCACCGCCGACACTACCGATCGCATTTGCAGCAACTGTAGTTCGCTGATAAACACCGGCGCTGCAGCGAACAAATTCTGGCAGCGTTCCTTCACCAGCCCGTGCCAGGTCTCGCCCTGTGCCTGCAGCGCGCTTTGCAGCGCCCCGCTGTTCATCCCCGCCCACTCGATGCACTCCCCGTTTAAATGAGCGATGAAGTCGTAATCCACATCAAAGTGATCTTTTCCTTCAACAGGAGTAACCGGATCAACCACCCAACATGCCTTTCTTAAGATCGTCCTGCACCGGCTTGCCGCCCAGCCAGATTTTGAGCAGAGCCCTGTTGAATGCAACACCTGCCACCGTGCCGCGCGCCGCGCCGTTCACACTGATCTGTGTGCCGCTGCCAGGCAGATAGTCGAGCGTAATCACATCTCCCGGCTTCACTTCTTTCACCGCGTTGAATATTTCGGCCATTTGCCTGAACTGCGCACCCATTGCATCCAACTCGTCTTTCGTGTGGTTCGCCTCGATCGCTTCATTGAAAGCGTGCAGCAGCTTGTCGCTGCCCATATCGCGTACGATGTGCAAGGCTACGCGATGTTCGTGGTCATCCGCGATAATCGCGTCTGCCGAGATCTGCTTTTGCGGCAGATACAGTGCGCCGACATAGATTTTGAAGAACAGCTTGGTACGAATACCGGCCCCGTTCAATTGCAGGTTCGCTGTGCCGACCTGGGCCGTATCGGCCAGCTTCACACCGGCCAATTCCAAAGCGCCCGCGCTCCCGTAGAGTAGCAGCCCGCAAACCATCAGCGATACTTTTTTCATTTTTTTCACTCCCGATTACAAAGATTCAAAGATACCCAAAGCCCCCATCCCCATTCCGATATACAACATCGCCTTCCCTTAGTTTGATCGCAATGACGCAAGCGTTTCGATAACGCGTTGCCACCCAAAATCAATCGGTGATTATTGGGGCGCAACCGGCCTCGGCTTGCGGTCTTCACCAACCGCCACGTAAGTCAGCGTCGCCTCGGTCACCTTCAAACACGTCGGATTTTCCGGGTCGCGCTGCACGTAGACTTCCACATCCACGGTGATCGAGGTCGTCCCCACCTTCACGATCCTGGTATAAAAACTGACCAGGTCTCCCACAAAAATGGGTTGCTTGAACACAAAGGAGTTCACCGCCACCGTTGCAACCCTGCCCCTGGCACGATGCACCGCCGGAATGCTGCCCGCGATGTCAACCTGCCCCATCAACCAGCCTCCAAAGATATCCCCGGTGTAATTCGCGTCCGACGGCATCGCGGCCACACGCAAGGTCGGCTGGCGGTCTGGCAGAGTATTGGGTGTTACGGAATTCATTGTTCAATGTCCTTTGTAAAGTTCGTCAATCTGCACTGCGAATTGCCTGGCGACCACAGCCCGCTTGAGTTTCAGGGTGGGTGTGAGCAAGCCATTCTCAACTGTCCACGGATCAAGAAGAAGAAGTACACGATGCACCTTGGCATAGCCGGGGAAAGAGCTGATATTTCGTGTGATGCGCCGCAACACCTTGGCTTCGATATTGCTGTCAGTCAATGACTCCGGCAGGTCGTGGCGCACCCCGACCTTCGCGGCAATCTGCGGCCACACTTCCGGGTTCAAGACTGCCAGCGCGACCAGATAAGGCTTCCCCTCGCCGTAGATCATCACCTGATCAATGAGCGGATCATGCAGGATGGCGGCTTCCATATCGGCAGGCGGCATTTTCTCGCCGTTGGAGAGCACAATGATCTCTTTCAAACGCCCGGTGATGTAAATATGCCCTGTTTCACTGATGCGCGCCGTGTCGCCTGTATTCAGCCATCCATCCGCATCCAGAATGGCACTTGTCGCCTCGGGGTTCTTCCAGTAGCCCATCATGACGTTCGGCCCTTTGACCAGCAATGCACTCTGCGCGCCTATTTTCGCCTTTACCCCGCGAATCACTTGCCCCACGCTGTCGGGAAAATTGTTGTCCAATTTGTTGCCCGCGACGATCGGGCTTGTCTCGGTCATTCCGTATCCCTGCACCACAGGCAGCCCCAGACTGACGAACATCCGCGAAATCTCGGGAGCAAGCGCCGCGCCGCTCGTGACTGCCGTGCGCAGGCGTCCACCGAGCCGGGCCATGATCTTCTGTGCCACCAGTTTTTTCAGCAGCGGCCACAACAGAAACGATAATTTCCAGCGGCCTCTTCCCTGCCCGTGCTGAAAGCGATCCCAGCCGACATGCACGGTCAGGTTGAACAATGTGCGTTTGACAGCAGAACTTTCCCTCAGCTTGGCGTAGACGGCTGCATGTATCCGCTCGTAGATGCGCGGCACCGAGATAAGCAGGGTGGGGCGTATCGTCAGCATGTCTTCCGCCAACAGGGGAATGGAACGTGCGTAAGCAACCCTGGCCCCCGACATCACCTGCATGTAATAGCCGCAGGTTCGCTCAAAAGTATGAGACAGGGGAAGAAAAGAAAGCAGGATGTCTTCGTGAAGAATTGCAAACGTGGCCGACCCGTCATAGATGTTGCTCAGCATATTGCCGTGACTCAGCATCACCCCCTTGGGCTTTCCGGTCGTACCCGAGGTGTAAATGATGCTGGCCAACTCACCCGTTTCGCAGGGCACAGGGGGATTCGGTTCGACCACTTGCAGATGCAGGAATCTCGCCGCCGAAACCAGACGCGAATCCTCGCTCTTGAAATCATCCAGGGCGACGAAGCGCTGCACGCAGCCCATCTGCCCAACCACACCATTGAGTTCTTTCCATTGTTCTGCCGTTTCGAACAGCATGACTTTCACTTGCGCATCGTTGACGATGTAGGCAATGTTCTCGGCCCGGTCCACCGTGTAAAGGGGCACAACGATCAAACCCAGGGACATTGCAGCCTGGTCGAACATCACCCATTGGGGACAGTTGCGCAGCATGAGCGCCACGCGGTCACCCTTGGCCAATCCTTCCGATGCCAACGCGGCCTGCCAACGCGCCACCTGCCCGAGCATCTGACCCCAGCTCAGATCGACCCAGACCGACTGTTTCGTATCGAAATAGCTGTAGGCGATCTTGTCCGGCGTGCGCCGCACCCGCTCCAGAAACAGGCCGTGCAGCGTCCCTGCCTGGGATGGTGATATCACATCCATATTTTGTGGTGCCATCATGCTCTCCCCTGGTATTTTTATGGTTTCCACACAAACAGATCACTGAATAGATTTTCTCCCGGGCTGACAGCATATTGATCAAAATCCTTCATTCCACCGGCACGCAACACCTCCTCATCAAGAAAGAAGTGCCCGCTGAACGTCTTGCTATCGCGCAGCAGGATGGCATGGGCCGCATCGGACACAATGGCTGGCTTGCGTGATGCCCGAAGAATCTCGGGCGGAAAATTGAATTCGATGGCGGAAGTCGCAATGGTTGTCTTCGGCCACAGACAATTCACCGCAATACCGTCAGGGGCCAATTCGTGTGCCATGCCGAGGGCGCACATACTCATCCCGAATTTGGAGATCGTGTAGGCGACATGCGGCGCAAACCACTTCGCCTCCATATTCAGCGGCGGCGACAAGGTCAGGATATGCGGGTTGACCGCTTTTTTCAGGTACGGGATACACGCCTGTGAAGCAAGAAAAGTTGCTCTCATGTTTACATCCCACATCAGATCGAGGCGCTTGGCGTGAGTTTGCAAAGTGGGCGTAAGACTGATGGCACTGGCGTTGTTCACCAGCACATCAATGCCTCCAAAGTGCGATGCTGCCTGCTCTACCGCATTTTGTATGGACTGTTCGTCGCGCACATCCAGCTGGATGGCCAACGCCTGGCCGCCCGCGGCGATCACTTCTTCCGCCACACTATGTATCGTGCCCGGCAACTTGGGGTGAGCCACAACCGTTTTGCCTGTGATAACCACGCTTGCGCCATCACGGGCACAGCGCAAGGCTATCTCGCGCCCTATGCCTCGGCTGGAACCGGTGATGAATATTGTCTTTCCGTGCAAATTTTCCATCCCGCCCCCCGGCTATCGACTGCTTGTAACCAGCCCCCGAACCTTTCAAAACATAAGGATTGCGGGAGTACCCTGAAACGAACCTCCACGCATGGTAGCGACATTTCGATCTCATTTCAAACGATCGTTTGACTCTTGGCGCAAGTCAATGTTCTTGCTCAGCCTTCACAAAAGTCACTTCAAATTCTTTACCGATCCGGGACACACACAGCTGGAACGACGACGCAGTCACCTTGCAAGTCGAACTGGCCGCCCCCTATCCATTTCGCGTATTAGCTTCCGGCCCGCAACTGATCCGAAGCAAAGTCATCAACCATGATCACCTTGCGGCGCAAGGCATAGTCGCGCTCCAATTGCAGCGCCTGCTCGGCATCAATAATGCCGATTTGTCGTGCCTCGGCGATCAGTTTCAGCTCCTCGCGTTCCTTGAGTTTGCCTTCCTTGAAAGCTTTTTCCAATCCGGCTTGCAACGGTTCGCATGCAAGTGTGCTGACAAGCGCCGCTTCGAGCGCGCCTACTGAGTCCTGTTCGTCTGCAGAAATGTACATACCAGACGTCAGACGGTCTCTCACCGCGCCCGGAGTAAGCAGTAGCGACGCGACCTGATGCCCAATCAGGTCGCCGGGAGGCCTGCGGTTCTGTCCAAGCGGGAAGATCATGGCGCGCAGCATCAGTACTGCAAAACGGCTGGGGAAGTTCTGAAGCACACCATCCAGCGCGACCTGTATGCGGTACAGGCCGTCCTGCATCGCCCAGTGCAACAGCGGCATGTCCGACTCCGGACGCCCATCGTCTTCAAAGCGTTTCAACACGGCAGAACAGAGATACATCTGGCTCAGCACGTCCCCAAGCCGGGCAGACAGCTTTTCGCGGCGTTTGAGTTCCCCGCCCAGCACAAGCATGGATACATCCGAAGCGAAAGCGAATGCGGCCGAATAGCGCGTCAAAGCCTGAAAATAGCGCTTGGTCGGGCTCGCGGTTGGCACGCCGATGATGTGGCCGCCGGTCAGGCCGTAGACCAGACTGCGCACCGCATTGCTGAGACTGAAGCTGATATGACCAAACAGCGCCGCGTCGAATTCGCGAACCGCGCGCTTGTTGTCCTGATCGTTCGCCGCATGGATCTCCTTCAGCACATAAGGATGAGAACGCACCGCCCCCTGACCGAAGATGATGAGACTGCGCGTCAGGATATTGGCGCCTTCAACCGTGATTCCGATAGGCGTTTGCTGATAGGCACGCGCCAGATAGTTATCGGGCCCCATGCAAATTCCTTTTCCTCCGTGCACATCCATCGCGTCATTGATCACGATCCGGCCGCGCTCGGTGCAGTGGTATTTGACGATGGCCGAGATGACCGAAGGCTTGCCGCCCAGGTCCAGCGCCTGCGCCGTCATCGTGCGCGCCGCATCCATCACATACAGATGACCGCCGATGCGGGCGAGCGCTTCTTCCACACCTTCGAACTTGCCCACCGGCACCTTGAACTGTTTGCGCACACGGCAATAGGCACCGCTTGTGCGCGCGGCCAACTTGACACCGCCTGTGGCGCTGGCCGGCAACGAGATGGAACGTCCCGCCGCCAGGCATTCCATCAGCATGCGCCAACCGTGGCCGATGCGCATCGTGCCGCCAATGATGTATTCCATGGGAATAAAGACATTCGACCCCGTGGTCGGGCCGTTGAGAAAGGCTGAGTTGAGCGGGAAATGGCGTCGTCCCACATTCACACCCGGCGTGTCGGTCGGAATCAGCGCAAGCGTAATGCCACGCGAGACTTCCGCCCCCAACAGATTCTGCGGGTCAAACAGTTTGAACGCCAACCCCAGCAGGGTCGCCACCGGAGCAAGGGTGATATAGCGTTTCTCCCAGGTGACGCACACGCCAAGCACGTTCTTGTGCCCGTTGAAATCACCGTAGCAGACTGTGCCGAAATCGGGGATTGCCCCCGCATCCGAACCGGCGAAAGGCCCGGTGAGGGCAAAGCAGGGAATCTCTTTGCCGCAGGCCAAATTGCGCAAGTACTTGTCCTTTTGCTCCTGTGTGCCGTAATGCAGCAGCAGCTCGGCCGGTCCGAGGGAGTTGGGCACCATCACCGTCACCGCTGCCGTGCCACTTCTCGATGCGACCTTGGCCACCACTGCGGATTGTGCCTGCGCGGAAAACTCCAGCCCGCCGTATTCCTTCGGAATGATCATGCCGAAGAAGCCTTTGTCCTTGATGAATTGCCAGACTTCCGGCGCAAGATCCTGCCGCGTGTGGGTGATATCCCAGTCGTCCAGCATCGCGCACAATTGTTCCACTTCGCTGTCGAGAAAGGCCTGTTCGCGATCGCTAAGCCCGGTCTTGGGCAAACCAAGCAGCTGTTTCCAGTGGGGGTTCCCGCTGAACAGTTCACCGTCCCAGCCTACCGTACCGGCATCAAGGGCCTCCTGCTCGGTCTGGGAAACCTGGGGTAATATTTTGCGAAAGACGCCGAGGATGAAACTGCTGACCAACAACCGGCGCAAGGCGGGGATTCCCAGAATGGCGAGAAAAACAGCAAGGGCGATACAGACTGATTTCAGGGCCTCGTCAGTGATGCGGCTCTCGTAGGCGATCGAAGGTACGAAAACTGTGAAAGCGATCAACCAACCCCAGATGGACGCACGGAAGAAAGCCAATAACAAAGCCACCACCAGCACCACTATCAACAGTATCGCCATCCTCGTTCCCTCTTTATTGTTATGTGTGGATGGGCCTAACTTTAACCTCAGCACCGAGAGCTGACAATGGATAAATTCCCGCCACGGCACCATGGTCGCATTTCCAGGTAATTGACTATTTGGCCGCACTTGGCCACACTCTAGCCATGAATCGCTTCATCAAGAAAATTACTGCTGTATTGATGCTGCTGTGGCTGCCGGTTTTTACCGGAAATGCGCTGGCGGCATCGGTATCCATGCAGTTGCCGCAAGGCGAATGCCATGATGCAGCCATGTCGCACGAAGCCATGAACATGGATATGGCGATGGATATGAACATGGACATGACAAACATGAACATGGACGAACATCAGCAGGTACCGGCAGGCGAACACAGCCCGTCATGCAACGACTGCGGCATCTGTCATCTGGCCTGTACCGGTTATCTGTCAGTTCCCGGCGTATCCATTGCTGCCGTGCAAACCGCCGCCCGCGAGATCACTCCCTATCTGGTTGTATTCAACTCTGTCACTTCCGTTCCGTTGCTGCCGCCTCCTCTCGTTCGCGCCTGACGCGGGACGAGTCTGTCTGTTGTTTTCGTAATTGCTGAGTCCATAGCCTGATTCTCGTCCCGCACTGTGCGGCGGCTGTTTGCGGCTGTCCGCTTGTTGCATTGCAACAGCAACTGGATGCGGAACATGAAAACACCTTTATCAGTTTTAACCATGCTATGCGCGCTTTGGCTCAGTCCGTCCAGCGCCGAGGAGTCATTAGGCAGCAACCTCACAGGATTGCTGGACTATGCCCGCGAGCACAATCCGGAACTGGCGGCCTCGCGCTTCGATGCAGAGGCAGCGGCGCAACGCGCCGAGCCTGCCGGTGCCCTGCCCGACCCGGTGCTGCGCACCGAACTTTTCGACGTCACCAATCAGGGTACGAACAAGAGCCCCAGCTTATTGCCATCGCAAGTCGGCAGCACGCGCTACCTGCTGACGCAAACCATCCCCTGGTACGGCAAGCGCGACTTGCAGCGCGAAGTTGCGGAAGCCCAGGCGCGGCAAGCCAACGGGCAGACAGCGGCAAGTTGGGCCGATCTGGCGAGCCGCCTCAAGTCGGCCTATGCGATGGACTACTACCTCAACGCCAGCGCACGGCTGACCCGGCAGAACTTGTCCTTGCTGGATAATCTGGAACAGATCGCGCGCACGCGCTATGCCAACGGCTTGGGCTCCCAGCAGGAGGTGATTCGCGTGCAGGTCGAGGCGACCACACTGCTCGGCGAGTTGATCGGCCTCCAGAACGAGGCGCATCACGCGCATGCCCTGCTGAACAGCCTGCTGTCGCGCCCGGTCAATGCGACTCTGGCCGAACCGGAGCAACAGCGTCCGTTGCCTTCTGCTGCGCAACTGGACGAAGCCACGCTGTTGGACCGGCTGCGCACGCGCAACCCGCAATTGCAAATCGCCGAGGCGCAGATCCAGTCCGCCAACAAAGGCCTCGACCTCGCCTATGCCAATCGCTATCCCGGCGTCACGCTGGGCGTCGCGCCCAACCAATACGGCAGCAGCGTACGAAGCTGGGATCTGATGCTGGAATTCAGTATTCCGCTGCAACAGTCTTCTCGGCGTTCGCAGGAGCGCGAAGCCGAGGCGACACTGTCAGCCGCCAATGCGCGCAAGCAAGCTGCACTCAATCTGGTGGAATCCGGCCTGTCGGAAAACCTTTCAGCACTGGAATCGGCACGCCGCACCGAAACGCTGATCGCGTCCCGCCTGCTGCCGCAAAGCGAACTCACCTACCAATCAGCGCTTGCCGGATATGAAACCGGCAAGGTGGAGTTCGCCACGCTGATCGACGCACAACGCCAGATATTGCAGGCCAGGCAGCAGCAACTGAAAAACCAGCTGGAAGCGCAATCGCGCCTGGCCGACATCGAAAGACTGTTAGGAGAAGAACTATGAACGGCAAAATCATTCTGGTCGTACTGGCGCTGGTTGGCGTCGCGGGCGGCGGCTACTGGCTGGGCGCACACAAGACAGCGCCCTCTGCCGCGTCCAACACGGCACAAACCGAACGCAAGGTGCTGTACTACCGCAACCCGATGGGCTTGCCGGATACCTCGCCGGTGCCCAAGAAAGATGCGATGGGCATGGATTATGTCGCCGTGTATGAGGGCGAGGAAAAATCATCCTCCACCATCAGCATCAGCACCGACAAAGTGCAGAAGCTGGGCGTGAAAAGCGAAGCGGCCGCCCTGCGCGTGCTGGACAAGACATTGCGCGCTTCGGGCCGCATCGAGGTCGACGAGAAACGCACTTACACCATCGCCCCGAAATTCGAAGGCTGGGTGGAGAAACTTTACGTGAACACCACCGGACAAGTTGTCGGCAAAGGTCAGCCCCTGTTCGAAGTGTATAGCCCGGAGTTAGTCTCGGCCTTGCGTGAACAGACACTGGCTACTCAGGGCATGGCCGCACTCAAGGACGCGGGCGACGATGCCAGAGCCAGCATGCAGAAGCTCGCAGAGGCCAGCGCATCGCGACTGAAGAACTGGGACATTGCAGACGCACAGCTCAACAAGGATCGCGTGACTTTCAGTTCCCCGGTCAGCGGCGTGGTGCTGGAGAAGAAAGCGGTCCAGGGCATGCGTTTCATGCCTGGAGAAGTGCTGTACCAGATCGCCGACCTGTCAACGGTGTGGATCATTGCCGATGTGCCCGAGCAGGACATCGGCGGCATCAAAACCGGCGACCGGGTGCTGGTCACCGTGGATGCCTATCCGGACAAGCCTTTCGACGGCAAGGTGTCCTTCATTTATCCGACGCTGAACGACGCGACGCGCACGGTGCAAGTACGCATGGAAGTCGCCAACCCGAAAGGCCTGCTCAAGCCCGCTATGTTTGCCAGCGCGCAGATCGGCACGGGCAATACGGGCAAAGTGCTGACCGTACCGACCTCCGCCGTGATCGACAGCGGCGCCAGGCAAGTGGTGCTGGTGCGTCTGGCGGAAGGTCGCTTTGAACCGCGCACCGTCGTGCTGGGCAGCCGCAACGACAACTACGTCGAAGTGCTGAATGGCATCGCCGAGGGCGAACAGGTCGTCACCTCCGCCAACTTCCTGCTGGACTCTGAAAGCAATCTCAAGGCGGCGCTGGGTGGAATGTCCGCCCGGCAAACACCTGTCGCGGGTTCCCTCACCCCAACCCTCTCCCGGGGGGAGAGGGGGGAAGTTTCGGTCGGACACCAGGGGCAAGGCGTCCTCGACGCCATCAATGAAGACGGCACGGTCAGCATCACGCATGAACCGATTGCGTCGCTGAACTGGCCCGGCATGACCATGGACTTCACGCTGGCCAATTCCTCGCTGACTACCGGCATCAAGCCGGGCAGCGTGGTCAGCTTCGAGCTGGTCGAACGCAGCCCGGGCGAATGGGTGATCACCAAGCTGCAAGCGCAGCATCAGCACGAGGGGCACTGACATGATGACCTCCAATCCATTCAATCCCGTCATTCCGGCGCAGGCCGGAATCCAGTGCTTTTATTCAAAATGCATTTGGTGTTGGCTCGCTTCGCGAGGATGTTTCAATTATCTGGATTCCGGCTTTCACCGGAATGACGGCATATTTCATTCGGGATTGAAAATTCAACAGTCGAGGTCGCCTGCATGTTAAATACAATAATCGACTGGTCGGCACGCAACCGTTTCCTGGTGCTGCTCGCCACCTTGTTCATCACACTGGCAGGCATCTACGCGCTGCTCAAAACACCGCTGGACGCCCTGCCCGACCTGTCCGACGTACAGGTAATCGTCTACACCGAATACCCGGGGCAGGCGCCGCAAGTAGTGGAAGACCAGGTCACCTACCCGCTCACCACGGCGATGTTGTCTGTGCCGAAATCCAAGGTCGTGCGCGGCTTCTCGTTCTTCGGCGCCTCCTTCGTGTACGTGATCTTCGAGGATGGCACCGACATCTACTGGGCGCGTTCGCGTGTGCTGGAATACCTGAACAGCATCGCCGGACGTCTGCCGCAGAATGTCTCGCCGCAACTGGGACCGGACGCATCCGGCGTGGGCTGGGTGTACCAGTACGCGGTACTCAGCGACAAGCACAACTTGGCAGAACTGCGCACCATGCAGGACTGGTACTTGCGCTATCAACTCACCAAGGCGCACGGCGTGGCAGAAGTCGCCTCCATCGGCGGCTTCGTGCAGCAGTATCAGGTGACGGTCGACCCGGTAAAACTGCGTGCCTACGGCATCCCACTGAGCAAGGTCTCACAGGTCATTCGAGACTCAAACCGCGATGTCGGCGGGCGCGTGGTGGAGATGGCCGAGACCGAGTACATGGTGCGCGGCAAAGGCTACCTGCACGGCAAGGGCGACATCGAGAATCTAGTTGTGAAGTCTGAGCGCGGTACGCCGGTGCTGCTGCGCGACATTGCGCGGGTCGAGCTCGGACCGGACGAGCGGCGCGGGCTCACCGAACTCAATGGCGAAGGCGAAGTGGTATCCGGTATCGCCATGGCGCGCTACGGGCAGAACGCACTCGAGGTGATCCGGAACATCAAGGACAAGATCGCCGAGATCACGCCGGGGTTGCCCGAAGGCGTCAGCATCAAGGCGGTGTATGACCGTTCCGAACTGATCCAACGCGCCATCGCCACTTTGAAAAAGACGTTGTTCGAGGAAGGCGTGATCGTGGCGCTGGTGTGCATGGTGTTTCTGATGCATGCCAGAAGCGCACTGGTCGCGATTGTGATGCTGCCGATTGGCGTGTTGATCGCCTTCATCGCCATGCATCTGCTGGGACTGAATTCCAACATCATGAGTCTGGGCGGGATCGCGATTGCGATCGGGGCGATGGTGGATGCGGCGATTGTGATGATCGAGAATGCGCATAAGCATTTGGAGCGTATCGAACAGTCGTCACCGAGCTCGGTTACTTCACTCCCCCCTTTGACAAAGGGGGGCTGGGGGGGATTTTTCCGGTCGCACAAATCAACTACAAATCCCCCCTCACCCCCCTTTTTCAAAGGGGGGAATGATTCAGAGATAAGACTGCAAGCCATCCTCTCCGCCTGCCAGGAAGTCGGCCCTTCCC
The DNA here is from genome assembly GCA_043744345.1 of Sideroxydans sp. Classification (GTDB taxonomy): domain Bacteria; phylum Pseudomonadota; class Gammaproteobacteria; order Burkholderiales; family Gallionellaceae; genus Sideroxyarcus. Next base: position 44,269 of record JAYTUW010000017.1, read on the forward strand.
TCTTCTTCTCGCTGCTCATCATCACCGTCTCCTTCCTGCCGGTGTTCACGCTGGAAGCGCAGGAAGGACGGCTGTTCGCCCCGCTCGCCTACACCAAGACCTTCGCCATGGCAGGTGCCGCCTTGCTCTCGGTCACGCTGGTGCCGGTGCTGATGCTGTTGTTCATCCGCGGGCACATCAAGAGCGAAGCAGAGAATCCGCTGAATCGCTGGATGATCTCTGTCTACCGCCCGATGATCGCCGCCGTGTTGCGCAGCAAGAAACTTACACTCGCCATCGCCACGCTGACTTTGCTGGCGTCCGTCTATCCCACAATGAAACTGGGTAGCGAGTTCATGCCGACGTTGAACGAAGGCACGCTGTTCTACATGCCCACCGCCCTGCCCGGCCTGTCGGTGACCAAAGCGGCAGAGTTGCTGCAAACGCAGAACAAGATCATCAAGAGTTTCCCCGAAGTGGCGTCGGTCTACGGCAAGGCGGGACGCGCGCTGACCGCCACCGACCCGGCGCCGCTGGAGATGTTCGAAACGGTGATCAACCTCAAGCCGCAGGAAGACTGGCGCTCCGGCATGACCACCGACAAGCTGATCTCCGAGATGGACAAGGCGCTGCAATTCCCCGGCGTGGCCAACTCGTGGACCATGCCGATCAAGGCGCGCATTGACATGCTCTCCACCGGCATCCGCACGCCCATCGGCATCAAGGTGTTCGGCAAGGATCTGGATGAGATGGAGCGCCTCGCCAAACAGATCGAGTCCGTGGTGAAACAGGTTCCGGGCACTAGCAGCGCTTATGCGGAGCGCATCACCGGCGGCTACTACCTCAACATCGAGCCGGACCGACTGGCGTTGGCGCGCTACGGGTTGACGGTGGGCGAAGTGCAGGATGTGATCGCCACCGCGCTGGGCGGAGAGAACGTGACCACCACGGTGGAAGGACTGGAGCGCTTCGGCGTTGCGGTGCGTTATCCGCGCGAACTGCGCAGCACGCCGGAACAGATCGCGCGCGAGGTGCTGGCACCTACGATGAACGGAGCAATGATCCCGCTAGGGCAGATCGCCAGGGTGAGCATCAGCAAGGGCGCGCCCTCCATCCGCACCGAGAACTCGCTGCTTTCCGCCTATATCTACGTGGACATCCGCGACCGCGACATCGGCTCCTACGTGGCCGATGCGCGCCGCGCCGTAGCCGATCAGGTGAAATTTCCGCCCGGCTACTACGCCACCTGGAGCGGGCAATTCGAATACATGGAACGCGCCGCCGCGAAGATGAAGATCGTGATCCCGGTCACGCTGCTGCTGATCTTCCTGTTGCTGTACCTGAACTTCAAGCGCATTTCGGAATCGCTGGTGGTGATGCTGTCGGTGCCGTTCGCATTGGTCGGCGGCGTATGGCTGCTGTGGCTGCTGGATTACAACCTGTCGGTGGCGGTGGCGGTCGGTTTCATCGCGCTGGCAGGAGTAGCAGCGGAGACAGGTGTGGTGATGCTGATCTATCTGGAGAAGGCGTGGCAGGACGTACAAGCACAATGCACCAGCGCAGGCCGAACACCAACCGCAAACGACTTGCAGGCCGCCATCATGCACGGCGCGGTCGAACGCGTGCGCCCCAAGATGATGACCGTGGTGGCAATCATGGCAGGCCTGCTGCCCATCCTGTGGAGCAGCGGCACCGGCTCGGAAGTGATGCGACGCATCGCCGCGCCCATGGTCGGCGGCATGGTCTCTTCGGCTGTACTCACGCTACTGGTGATCCCGGTGATCTATGCACTGCTCAAACAAAGAGCACTTAAATAAGGAAAACTCATATGCCCGAAATCATTCCCAACCTGCACCCACTATTCGTGCATTTCCCGGTTGCGCTGCTCAGTGTGTCCGCCCTCTTCCACCTGATTGCGCGAATGGCATTGGGCAGGTCGCGCTACGCTGCACCCTGCGCCATCCTGGCCCATGCCGCGCTGTGGCTGGCAGCACTCGCCGCCTTGCCCACCGCCCTGTTCGGCTGGCAGGCGTTCAATAGCGTTAATCACGATGAAGCTGGACATGCCGCCATGCTGACGCACCGCGCCTGGGCGCTGGCCACGCTAGCCATTCTGTCTGTAGTGGCGGGATGGGATGTCTGGCGCAACAAGATTGAGACTACGCCAACAAGGACGCTTACCGCTGCCGTGCTAGCTGCGTGGGCGATGATAGCCATCACCGCTTGGCACGGCGGCGAACTGGTCTATCGCCACGGCCTGGGCGTGATGTCGCTGCCCTCAGCCGCAGAGGATGCGCCCGGACATGGCACAAGCAGCGAAACGCATGAACATGCAGGTCATACCCACTGAACCATCAATGGTTCACCAGAAACAAAACGAGCGCATGACTCTCTCATACATTACACAAGGAGCAACAAATGAAGCAAAACCAGAAAGGCGAAGTCATGGTGGTGATGATGGTTGTCATGCTGGCGATCTGGCTTACTGCCAGGCACGGTCATATGGGCATGATGGGGCATATGGAAACATCTGCCGAAGCAACGCAAGAAACCGCGCAGCCGGCCAACCCCGCGGTTCAGACCCCCAATCCATCTTCCGTTCGTTGATGGCACATTGAAAACACTCATAAGGATATCCAGATGAAACGTTTACCCATGTATTTATTGGGGGTGCTCGCCGCATCCCCCGCGCTCGCCGACAGTTACTTCGGCGCAACCACAGGCATCGACTACAGCACCGGTAAATACGGCAATGCCGCATCGTCGGACATCCTGTATGTACCCGTGACCGGCAAATATGTCTCGGATGACCTGACACTGAAACTTACTGTGCCCTATATCAGCGTCACCGGCCCGGGCGGAGTTATCCTCGGCATGGGCCGGACCGGCATGGGCATGGCTTCATCCGGCGGCGCAGGAGGCATGGGGGGCGGCGGGATGATGTCGGGTGGCGGCAGTAGCACCACCACAACGCGGACCACCAATTCCGGTTTGGGCGACATTACGGCTGCGGCAGGCTATACCGTCTATTCGGCGGAACAGTTGAATATCGATCTGGTCGGCGGAATCAAATTCGGCACCGCCGACTCTAACAAAGGCTTGGGCACTGGACGCAATGATTACTCGGTTCAGCTGGATGGTTATCGGTCGATGGATAAGGTCATGTTTTATGCGACGCTGGGCTACAAATTCATCAGCTCACCGCCCGGCGTCAAATTCAACAACGTCCCGTTCGGTACGCTGGGCGCAAGCAGGAAACTGGACGATGGCTTGAGCATCGGCGCCATGCTGGACATAGCCAAAAGTGCCAGCCAATTCAGCGCAAATCGTCGCGAACTGACCGCCTACGCATCCCGGCAAGTCTCCAGTGACACCACGCTCACGCTGAACGTGCTCAAGGGTTTTTCTGATGGAAGCCCGGATTCGGGAATAAGCCTGTTCGTCAGCCACGTGTATTAGATTCGCCTGAAGCAACGCATTTCATAACCGGAAAGGAGGAAACTACCACGACAGAACGCCGCACCCAAAGACCGATGACTAACTCAACGGAGATCGACATGAAGCTGAGACTCGCAACTAGCCGTACCGGAATCACCAACAATCAACCCAAGGAGAACATCATGAACGTGAAGACAACACTACTTGCCGCAACACTGGCAGCATTCGCTACTTCTGCCGTCTATGCAGCGGAGGAAACTCGCAGCGATGCAAAGGCAGAAACGCCCAAGGCCGAAAAAGCCGAAACAAAGAAACCGGTCAAACGGCATGACCATGCAGCCGAGAAAACGGGTACGCCGGCAATGGAACCAGCACAAGGCAAGAGCCACCGCGAAATGATGGATAAGGACATGCCCATGCATGACCACACGAAGGACAGGCACTAAAGGCACCCCGATATGCGGCAGGACGAGAGACCTGTTCGCATATCGGCCCGATCGGCAACTCGCCTGCGGACTGTGCCGAACGAACACATGCCGCCCAATATCGCGGCCTTAACCAAGGAGAGTAACCATGCATCACAACAAAGCACTGATTAACTTGCTGCGCGGAGGCCTAATGGGACTGTCGCTCAGCGTGGGCGCAGTCCTCGCCTCGACCGACGTTACCGTATACAAGAGCCCCACGTGCGGCTGCTGTGAAAAATACGTGAACTACCTGCGCGAGAACGGCTTCGCAGTAAAGGCTATCAACGAGAACGACATGTACACCATCAAGAAACAGTATGGGGTATCCCACTTGGCCAGTTGCCATACAGCGCTAATCGATGGATATGTGATCGAAGGCCATGTGCCGGTTAGCGCGATTCGCAAGCTACTCAAAGAGAAGTCGACCATCATCGGCATCAGCGCGCCGGGCATGCCGATGAATTCCCCGGGCATGGGTGAGATGAAACCGGGCACCCTCACCATTTATGCCGTAACGAAGGACAGGCGCGAACCCGAAGTATTCTCTGTAGAGTAACGAAGCATCATTCAAGAAAAGAGGTCGACATGAACGACGAAATCGAAAAGCGGCATGTATCGAGAGGGCAATGGGTGCTCTACGGATTCCTCGCCGCGATCCTGTTCCTTCTGTTTACAGAACATAGGGCGCACGTCCTCGGCATCTTGCCCTACCTAGTCCTGCTGGCCTGCCCGCTGATGCATATGTTCATGCACCACGGCCACGGAAAGCACAACCATGACTCATCCGAAGGGGAACCCAAATGAGCGACTCAACTCCCGCATACGGCCTGTGGTCGCTGGTCATCATCAATTCGCTGGTGTTCATCATTTTTGCCTTCAGCTTTGCCAAGCCGCAAAGCAGGCGCGACTGGCGTTCGTTCGGCGCCTTCTCTGCTTTCATCGTGGCGCTGTTCGTCGAGATGTATGGTTTCCCCGTCACCATCTTCCTGCTCACCGGCTGGCTGCAAAGCCGCTATCCCGGCGTGGACGTGTATTCCCACAATGCGGGTCATCTCTGGCACACTTTATTCGGATTGAAAGGCGATTCGCACTCCGATCCGTTTCACCTGCTGAGCTTCGCCTTCATTGGCGGCGGATTCTTTCTCCTGTCGTCCGCATGGAAGGTGCTGTATGAGGCGCAACGCGCTCACCGCCTTGCAACCACCGGGATTTACGGCAGGATTCGCCATCCGCAATATGTCGCTTTCGTATTCATCCTGTTCGGCTTCCTGCTGCAGTGGCCTACCATCCTGACCTTGCTGATGTTCCCGATACTGGTCTGGATGTATGTGCGCCTGGCGCGACGTGAAGAAAGCGATGCCTTGGCAGAATTCGGCGACGAATACGCGCGTTACGCGCAACGAACCCCGGCATTCTGGCCCACATGGAACAAGACCGATTGACCGCAAGCCAGCGGTAGCGAACGATTTCGTATCCACCGGCTCAGATCGGACAGGAGGCAATCATGGATTCCGAATTGAAAGACCCTGTATGCGGCATGACGGTGAAGCCGGACAGTCCCCATCATTTCGAATATCGCGGCGTAGAACACCATTTTTGCAGCGCGAAGTGTCTGGACAAATTCCGGTCTTCTCCGGAAGCCTGGCTCAAGCAGGTGCCAGAACTGCCCGCAATCGAGAAACCGGGCGTGACGTACACTTGTCCGATGCACCCGGAAGTGCGCCAGTCCGCGCCCGGCAGTTGCCTCAAGTGCGGCATGACGCTGGAGCCGGAATCGCCGGTTGCGCAAACGAATGTCGAATACACCTGCCCGATGCATCCCGAAGTGGTCAGCAACAAGCCGGGCAGTTGCCCGAAATGCGGCATGGCGCTGGAACCGCGCAACGCGCAAGCGGAAGACAATACCGAACTGAACGACATGACGCGGCGCTTCCGGATCAGCACGGCGCTGGCCCTGCCGGTGTTTGCGATGGCGATGCTTACCGACCTGCTGCCGCAAGCCGTGCCGGAATCCGTTTCAATGACAATGCTGCAATGGATCGAGTTCGCACTGGCAACACCGGTCGTGCTGTGGGGCGGTTGGCCGATCTTCCAGCGCGGCTGGGCTTCTATAGTCAATCGCAGCCTCAACATGTTTACCCTGATCGCACTGGGCGTCGGTGTAGCCTGGACTTATAGCGTTGTCGCGATGTTGCTGCCGGATATTTTCCCGCCCGCAATGCGCAGCATGATGGGTACGGTGCCAGTGTATTTCGAGGCAGCCGCGGTGATCATGGCGCTGGTGCTGCTGGGACAAGTGATGGAGTTGCGCGCGCGCAGCCAGACCAGCGCCGCGATCAAACTGCTGCTGGGGCTTGCGCCCAAGACAGCGCGCATCGTGCATGCCGACGGCAACGAGGTAGATATCCCGCTGGAGCAGGTACAGCCCGGCGACGTGCTGCGCGTACGCCCCGGTGAAAAGGTGCCGGTGGACGGGGTAGTGCTCGAAGGCGCAAGTGCACTCGACGAATCGATGGTCACGGGCGAATCCATCCCGGTCGAAAAGACCGCCGACGCGCGCTTGATCGGCGCGACGATAAACGGCACCGGCAGCCTTTTGATGCGCGCCGAGCGAGTCGGCGCCGACACCTTGCTCGCCCGGATCGTGCACATGGTGAGCGAGGCTCAGCGTTCGCGCGCACCCATCCAGCGCCTTGCCGATGTTACCGCAGCCTATTTTGTTCCCGCCGTGGTGCTGGTCGCGCTCGCCACGTTTGCCGCGTGGGGCATCGTCGGACCCGAGCCGCGCCTCGCGCACGCCATCGTCAACGCGGTGGCGGTGCTCATAATCGCCTGCCCGTGTGCGCTGGGGCTGGCCACGCCGATGTCCATCATGGTCGGCACCGGGCGCGGCGCAACCGCCGGGGTGCTGATCAAGAACGCCGAAGCGCTGGAAACCCTGGAAAAGGTGAACACGCTGGTGGTGGACAAGACCGGTACGCTGACCGAGGGCAAACCGAAACTAACCTCAGTCGTTCCACTCGCCGGATTCGATGCAGGCGAAGTGCTGCGGCTGGGTGCCAGCCTGGAGCGTGCGAGCGAACATCCGCTGGCAGCAGCCATCGTAAATGGAGCGCAGGAAAGAAACTCGACTCTTGCCGCAGTCAGCGACTTCCGTTCCTACACCGGCAAAGGAGTGACGGGTATGGTAGAAGGCCGCGCGGTCGCGCTGGGCAATCTCAAGCTGTTCGAAGAACTGAACCTCGATACAGGCGACTTGCCTGCACGTGCCGAGACATTGCGCAGCGACGGCCAGACCGTGATGCTGCTGGCAATCGATAGCAAAGCGGCCGGGTTAATCGGCGTGGCCGACCCGGTCAAGGACTCCACGGCAGAAGCGATCCGCTCCCTGCATGCGGAAGGCGTGCACGTCATCATGCTCACCGGCGACAACCGCATCACGGCGGAAGCGGTGGCGAAAAAGCTTGGAATAGATCGCATCGAAGCGGAGGTGTTGCCCGAGCAGAAGTCCTCAGTGGTGAAGCAGTTGCAAGCGCAGGGACGCATCGTGGCAATGGCGGGCGACGGCATCAACGACGCGCCGGCACTGGCACAGGCGCAGGTGGGCATCGCCATGGGCACCGGCACCGACGTGGCGATGGAGAGTGCGGGCGTGACTTTGATCAAAGGCGACCTGCGCGGCATCGTGCGCGCGGTGCGACTCAGCCGCGCCACCATGCACAACATCCGCCAGAACCTGTTCTTCGCTTTCATCTATAACGCGCTCGGCATCCCCGTTGCGGCCGGAGTACTCTACCCGCTCTTCGGACTGTTGCTCTCCCCCATCATCGCCGCCGCCGCAATGAGCTTCAGTTCCGTATCCGTCATCACCAATGCCTTGCGCTTGCGAAAGGTGAGGCTTTAGGTGCTGGCAGGTGTGGCGGCGGAGACGGGCGTGGTGATGCTGATCTATCTGGAGCATACCTGGCAGGATGTGCAGGCTCGCTGCACAAGCGAAGGAAGACAACCGGCCGCGGCCGACCTGCAGGCCGTCATCATGCACGGCGCAGTGGAACGTGTACGCCCCAAGATGATGACCGTGGTGGCCATCATGGCCGGTCTGCTGCCCATCCTGTGGGGAACCGGCACCGGCTCGGAAGTGATGCGCCGCATCGCCGCACCCATGGTCGGCGGCATAGTCTCTTCGGCTGCACTCACGCTGCTGGTGATCCCGGTGATCTATGCACTCATCAAGCAACACCAGATTTTTTCAACTACCAACCCCAACTGAAAGGAACCACCATGAAAACATTCATACTCGCTCTAGGATTGGCGATCTCCGCAGGCAGTGGTATGGCAATAGCGGCCTCGCAGGAACACGACATGTCGCAACATCGAATGGCGATTCAGCCCGCTGCCAAACACGAAGGTGTGGGCGTGCTCAAAACGGTGAATGCAGCAGCCGGAAAAGTGCAGATCGCGCATGAGGCCATCGCCACTCTGGGCTGGCCGCCGATGACCATGTGGTTCTCTATGCAAGGTTCATTGCCCGAAGATATCAAGCCCGGTGATACGATTCGTTTTGAAATGATGGAGAACGACAAAAAGCAGTGGGTGATCATCAGGATGAATCGCAAATAGATGACAGCTTTGATGAAGGCACATAGGGTCTGAGCGGGTACAATTTGCCCGCGAATAAACGCCTCTTACAGATCGGCCCACGATGCCAAAATCCAAACATGAGCTAAACACCCGGTCGCCTTTGCGATACGAATCCTTAGTGATCGCCGGCTTCCTGATTTTCGCTACCGGCCCGGCCTTTGCATCCGCAACACCACTTCTGCGTTGCCAGGTCGATCAGGGTGGCAATACCCGAGTGCTAGAGTTTGCGCCGGATAGCTCGCCCTACACAGCAAAGGCCATCGACATCAACGGGCGGTTCCGCTTCAAGGCCGTGGTGGTGGGTGACGCGCGGCAGATTGAGTACATCAAGATCTACACCTATGATTTTCCGAAACGCCAGCCCGTGCTGCTGCACGAAGCCAAATATCAGGCACGTGTGGCCAGTCCGGCGGCTCAACCTGTATCCCTCACCGGGGTGAATTTCGTTTATTCCCCCCGTCTGGAAAGGGAACTCCGCTACGAATGCCTCCTGCTGGAGGGGGCACCATGATGCTTGCCCGCAGTCGGTATCTGTCGCTGGCACTGTGCCTGGTATTCAGCCCGCTTGCTGCAGCTGCAGCACCCGATACAGAGCCGACCGTATCTATCGCTTTCGTCGGCGACATCATGCTGGATGAAACACCGGGCAAGACGATCCGGAACGGGCGCGATCCCCTGGCGTATTTTGCCGCGTTGCTGGATAGCGCGGATATTCGCGTGGGCAACCTGGAATGTGTGGTCGCCACCACCGGGACACCCGAGCCTGACAAACCGTACACCTTCCGTGCTCACCCGCGTACCCTGAAAATTCTGCAACGGCACTTCGATGCGCTCTCCCTGGCCAACAATCATTCCGGCGACTTCGGTCCTCTCGCCTTCGGCGAAATGCTGGATCTTCTGGAACAGCAGAAGATCGCCTACTTTGGCGGCGGTCGTAATCTGGCACAGGCCCACGCTCCCCTGCTGCTGGAACGCAACGGCTTGCGCATTGCCCTGCTGGGATACAACGAATTCTTTCCGCGCAGTTTTGAGGCCGACTTCGACAAGCCCGGCATCGCCTGGAGCGAGGACGAGCAAGTACGTCTCGATATCCGGACTGCCCGCACCCGCTATCACGCGGATCTGGTGATACCGGTCATGCACTGGGGATGGGAACATGAAAAGCTGGCGAGCTTGCGCCAGATCCAATTGGCGCGGCTGATGATCGAAGCCGGTGCCGATGCCGTGGTCGGCGGACATCCGCATGTAACGCAGAACGTGGACTTGTATCAGGGAAAGCCCATCATCTTCAGCCTCGGAAATTTTGTGTTTGACGGTTTCACCGACCCGGACAACAACACCGGCTGGCTGCTGCGCATGGAAGTGAGCCGCAGCGGTGTGCGCTCATGGCGCACATATGTGGCCCATATGGACAGCAAAGGGACTCCCCATCCGGATAACCAATCTGCGGGACTCTGCTGGGAAAAAGATCAGGAGAATGCAACTGCCTGCATCGGTAAACAATAAGTCAGACGGAAATTCTCACCCGGCCTTCCATCAAGCGTCTGGTGCTTCTGCCTGTCACTGCGGTCGCAAAGGTCAGGCGGCAGGAGGCTGTGTAAGATTTACCTTGCCATTGTCGATGATGTGGCGGACGAAGTCCCGATCCTGCGTTTTCATGTGATCCGTATACCAGTTGCTCACATAATTGATGGTGTTCATGGTCACTTGTCGACTCAGGGTAGTCATTTGCAACTGGTCCAGCTTGTCCAGGAAATGCCCGTGCAGCTCTACATGCTGCGCATGTTCAGAATAGCCGTGCATGCGCATCAAGGATTCTTCGACAGAGAAGTGAAAGCGGGCATGCTCTCTTAGTTTTTCAAGCTTGAAGAAGACATCGGACCAGCCTTCACGGTTTTCAATTGCCGCGTTAATCACGTTAAACAAGTCGATGACGCCCTTATGCTGATCATCTATCTCGGCGACCCCGACTGAATATTCATCATTCCACTGCATTTAAGTACCCCCCAAGTTCCTTGCTTACAAGGCTTCCAACATAAATTCCAAAGCCTCAGTATCACAACATATTTTCGCAGTTCAACAGGATGCGGATGTTCAAACCGGAACACCCACCAGCAACTTCATTTCAAAAGAGGGTGGTCCTTGGGCAACTGCTTCGAATACCAGATCGCCAGTTTGTGGCGCATGGTCTTCTCGGCAACCTGGTCCTCCGGCAACGGCACGATAACTTTGTCATGCACCAGCAGCCGGTAGATATACAGCAACTTCTCGCTCGCCGAATCCTTCGGTTCGAATTCAACAACCCCACGCCCTTCGGCATACTTGATTCCGGCCAGGAACGCCTCCTTGAACAAGGCGGCTTCATTCTTCAGCTTGTGCATGTTTTCCCCTGTACAGGTTCATTGGCAAACTCGGGTTACCTCCGGCGCTTTGTTCTGCGCCGTGCAATCCCTGTCTGGATCATCATATTTCATTGCAGAAGCAAATGCGGTTGCGGCCGAGATCCTTGGCGCGATACATTGCCACATCGGCCCGGTTCAGCAAATCTTCGGGACGGATTTCCTCGTTCATGAACAGGGTCACGCCGATGCTCGCGCTGCAATGGTGCTCGACCGTGATGTCCGCCTGCCCCTTTCGCTCGAAAGTCAGGTGATAGGTACTGGAAATCGCCTCTCGGATCTTTTCGGCAACGAGGCGGGCTTGCACCGCCGACTCGTCGCTGCCGGAACCCAGTTCGGTGAGCAGGACAACGAACTCATCCCCCCCGAGCCGGGCCACAGTATCGATCTCGCGCACACAGCCTTTCAGGCGCCTTGCCACCTCGATCAGCAACAGGTCTCCCACCTCATGCCCATGTGCATCATTCAGGGGTTTGAAGTTATCCAGATCAAGGAACATCAGCGCGGCATAGCGATTGTTGCGCTTGCTGGAGGCGATAGTCTGCCCCAGACGGTCATAGAGTAGCCGGCGATTAGGCAACATGGTCAACATGTCGTAAAAAGCCATCTGTTGCATCTGCACTTGCTGGTGCAGCACGAGGTGATGCTCTTCATTCAGCTTTCGTTTGGTCCACATCAGCCGGAGATTCAGGAATATGACCAATCCACCCGCAACCAGTCCCAGTAATACTTGCCAGCGATATTGGCTCATCACATCATCTATCGTGAATAGCGGCGTTTCCTCAAAAGGCGCTGCGCGCAACTCGCGCAACACATCCGCCACCGTGGTGTAATCACCGGGAATGACGAAGCCGTATATTTTCATGGCATTGGCGGCCGCGGAATTCGTTTCCAGTGTGAACAGCGATGCCGCGACATGTTTGGCAAGGTGTTCATCGGTGTCGGGGAGTGCGGCGAAAGGCCATTCCGGATACAGGCGGGTGGAAACCTCAACGGGAAAGCGCAACTGGTATTGGCTGTTGACGACCTTGACCCTTGCCTTGTCCAGCTTACCCTCGCGCCCCAGCGCTTCCAGGACACCTGTACGAACAAATCCCGCATCGGCACGGCCGGAAAGTACCGCCTCAACCACCTTGTCCTGGGGTAATCCGGTCACGACCATCTCTGCGTCCTGCGGGAGCCTGATACCCAGTTGCCTGAGTTCATATGCCTGCATCTGATAGGCGCCCAGAGATTCCGTATTCACAACGGCGATTTTTTTATGCTTGAGCGATGACAGAGAGTTCACCCCGGCATTTTCTGCACGGGTAAAAACTACCCCGCCAAAGGACCGGGTCGGTTGGCCGCTTTCATCGACGACAAGCGTTGCGATGGGCGAAGACAATCCGAAGCGCTTGCTCAACAGGACATAGTGGCCGGAATTGGTGAGTACGAAATCCAGCTCGCGGGCGGCGACCGCTTTTTCCATTTCGGGAAGCGTCAGCGCAATGATCTGAAAATCCCGTTCCGGCATCCCCTGCTTGAGCACACCGGCCAAAGGCTGCCATTGGGATTGGGTTAGCGGCTTCGGGCGAAAAGCCAGAACACCGACCCGTACTGGCGGGACTGCCTCCGCTGCAACCGTCTCCACAACGAGGCACAGCAGGACAAGCAGCAATGCTCCGACAATCTGGTCTTGCCGGATTATTCGCCTGGAGAAGAATCGGATATTTTTCATTGTCTGCCAGTAAAGTGGCTCAGACCAGTATTTGCTGCGGCTCCGCAAAATGGTGTCCAAAACACAAGCTATACAGCACCGTTTAGTTCAACCATTCCAAACATTGGCCGCCAGGACGATCCCACTCTACCACATTGCGGAATAGCATCGCATTCCCGGTCGCCACCGGCAGACATGCATCAGTAACGATGAATCTCTATTGTTGTATGAACGATCTCTTCATGCTGTCCGAGTTGCTCCCGCACCACTTCCGGCGTCAGGGTAGCACTGTGGGTCACGATGCTGACCGCGCAGGCGTAGGATTCTTTTCCCACACGCCACACATGCAAGTCGGTGATCAGCGTTTCCGAAGACCCGTCGAGCATCTCGATGACCTCGCGTATTTCGTCCACCACGGGGTGGTCCATTTCGCGGTCGAGCAGCACCTTGCCGGTCTCCATCAGCAGGCCTTTGGCCCAGACCGCCACCAGCACCGCGCCCACGACCCCCATGACCGGATCCAGCCACGACCAGCCGTAAAACAAGCCTCCCGTAAGCGCCGCAATGGCCAACACGGAGGTAGCCGCATCGGCGATGACATGAACATAGGCCGATTTGAGATTCAGGTCGTGATGGTGATGATGGTGTTCGTCCGGATGTTCATGTCCATGAGCGTGGTCGTGTGCATTACCGAGGATCAGCGCACAGACAATATTGACCAGCAGGCCGACCACGGCGACGATGATCGCATCCCGATAATGGATAGGCTGCGGAGAAAGCAGACGTTCCACTGATCCAAACACCATCATGGCTGCAACGCCCAGCAGGAAAATGGCACTGGCAAATCCCGCCAGTATCTCGATCTTCCAGGTGCCGAAGGCAAACCGCGGGTCACTTGAATAACGGCGCGCGGCCGCATAGGCAAAAGCACTCAGCCCGATGGCGAATGCATGCGAACTCATGTGCCAGCCGTCCGCCAGCAGCGCCATGGAATTGAACCACCACCCGGCCACGATTTCCACCACCATCATGGCGGCAGTGATCCACATCACGGCGCGCGTGCCCCGCTCGGCGGCGGGATTGCCCCGGCTGAACACGTGATCATGTGTCAGGCGGGTGATATTGAGATTGGGCATATGTATAACGTTTTGTGTAAATATCTATTATTCTTCAAGCACCCGTTCGATACGCGTGTCGGGTATCAACCAGATCACCGCCACCAGCACGTACAGACCATCCGCTATCCATTGATTCCAGAAAGCAACGGGAATGGCGATGGCATACAAGATTTGCGAAGCCCTGCCTTTGCGGTCATTTTCAACGGCCTTCGCCAAGAGCGAATTCTTGCCGCCGTGCGCCACGATAATGCATTGTTGCAAAATAAAATAGGCAACCGCCGCCATGAACAACACCACCCCGTACAGGGCTGTGGGCAAAGAAGCAAAATGGTTCTCGCCCATCCATCCGGTCACAAACGGAACCAGGGACAACCAGAACAGCAGATGCAGATTCGCCCACAGGATACTGCCGTTCACCCGCTTCACGGTATGCAACATGTGATGGTGGTTGTTCCAGTAGATACCGATGTAAACAAAGCTGAGAACATAACTCAGAAATACCGGCAGCAAGGGTTGCAACGACTGCCAATCCGAACCGTGCGGCACCCTCAGCTCCAGCACCATGATGGTGATGATGATGGCCAGCACCCCGTCGCTGAATGCCTCCAACCTGGCTTTTCCCATGGCTTGCCTTTCGTGCGATATCTAGCGCATCTTGGAGACTGCTTCCTCCACCCGTTCCACCGCAATGATCTCCATACCTTCGATCTTGTGCTTGGGTGCGTTGGCCTTGGGGATGATGGCATGGGTGAAGCCGAGCTTGGCGGCCTCTTTCAGGCGCTCCTGCCCGCGCTGCACCGGGCGCACCTCTCCGGCAAGGCCCACCTCGCCGAACACGACCATCTTTTCCGGCAGGGGCTTGTTGCGCAGGCTGGAGACGATGGCGAGCAGGACAGCCAGATCGGCCCCCGGCTCGGTGATCTTCACGCCGCCCACGGCGTTAATGAACACGTCCTGGTCGAAGCAGGCGATGCCCGCATGACGGTGCAACACGGCCAACAACATGGCGAGACGGTTCTGCTCCAACCCCAGCGACAATCGACGCGGAGTAGGCGCATGCGAATCGTCGAGCAGTGCCTGAATCTCGACCAGCAGCGGGCGCGTGCCTTCCTGCGTGACCATGACGCAGGAGCCCGGCACCTGCGCGCCATGCTGCGACAGGAACAGCGCGGAAGGATTGCTGACTTCACGCAGACCTTTCTCGGTCATGGCGAACACGCCCAGTTCGTTCACCGCGCCGAAGCGGTTCTTGAACGCACGGATGAGACGGAAGCTGGAATGGGTGTCGCCCTCGAAATACAACACGGTATCCACGATGTGCTCCAGCACGCGCGGGCCCGCCAATGCACCTTCCTTGGTCACATGGCCGACGAGAATGATCGTCACGCCGCTGCTCTTGGCCAGCCGCGTGAGCTGTGCCGCGCATTCGCGCACCTGCGCCACCGAGCCGGGCGCGGAAGTGAGTTGTTCGGAATACACGGTCTGGATCGAGTCGATGACCACCACGTCGGGCTTTTCGTGCGCGACGGTGGCCTGGATTTTTTCCAGCTGGATCTCCGGCAGCAGATGCACTTCGCGCGCATCCAGAGCCAGACGTTTGGCGCGCAGCGCGATCTGTTGTGCCGATTCTTCGCCGCTGACGTAAAGCACTTTTTGGGAAGCGGACAAATGCGCCAACGCCTGCAGCAGCAGTGTGGACTTGCCGATGCCGGGGTCGCCGCCGATCAACACCACCCCGCCTTCCACCAGCCCGCCACCCAGCACGCGGTCAAATTCGGCGATACCGGTTGGCGTACGCGAAACTTCGCTGGCTTCCACCTCGGCCAGTTGTTGCAACTTGCCCGATGCTGCCAGGGCACTGTAGCGGTTCTTGCCAGAGGCCGGTGCGGCTTCTGCGACTGCCTCCACCAATGTATTCCACTCGCCGCAGTGCGGACATTGGCCTTGCCATTTCGGGGATTGTCCGCCGCACTCGGTGCAGCTGTAGATCGTTTTTGCTTTTGCCATGCTGTCAGCGCTTCCAGACAAGATCAAGAATGTGGTTCGGGATGTTGCGCCGTTGCCACTGCAAAGACACCCCCTTGTGCCGATCGTCGATCCCGGTGCTTCCGATCAAATAGTCAAACTTCCACTGCATCACTGCACTCCTTCAGGATTGCTTACACGCTCGTTATGGGTGGATTCTATCTCGACACGCGCCATTTTCGGGCTGCATTTGAGGCGTGTATCTATCAGCAATCAGTCGCACAGGGGGGCTTTCGGCTTGGCGCAGGATGTAAACGGATGGGGGGGGTGAGGCGATGAGCCTTGCCCGGCCCGCGCTTAGTCCTGAAACTCGAAGTGTCCTTCGCGGAACAGCATGCAGCAACGGTCAACCACATCCGCATCGTACAGGATGCCGCGATGCTCGCTGATCTCGCTCAGGGCAGCCTCCACGCCCAGACCGGGACGATAGGGCCGGTGCGACGACATCGCCTCCACCACATCCGCCACGGCGAGTATCTTGGATCCGGTTAAAATCTGGCCGTCCTTCAGCCCTTGCGGATATCCGGTACCGTTCAATCGCTCGTGGTGCTGAAACACCATTTGCGCGATGGGTTGGGGAAACTGGATATCCTTGACGATATCGTAGCCGGTCTGGGCATGCATCTTGACCAGCTCGTATTCGATGGGATTCAGCCTGCCGGGTTTGCTGAGTATTTCGGCAGGCACGCGGATCTTGCCGAGATCGTGGATGCTGGCAGCGAGCGCGATACCTTCCACCTGCTCGGGAGGCAACCCCATCGCACGCGCGATTGCGCTGGCGAGTTGGGCCACGCGCTGTTCGTGACCGGCGGTATAGGGATCGCGCGCCTCGACCGTGGCGGCGATGGCGCCGATGGTCTGCATCAGGAACTGCTCCAGCAGTTCCGAGTTCTCGCGGCGTTCCTGCTCCGCCAGTTTGCGCTCGGTGATGTCACGGTCGATGCCGCGATAGCCGCAGTACTTGCCATGCTCGTCGAACATGGGGGCGGCGCTGGTCTCCAGGTACACCATGTGCCCGTCCTTGTGCCGGTTGACGTTTTCCAGCAGGCGGATGTGTTCGCGTGCCGACATGATCCGGCCAAACGACTCGCGCAGCCGCGCCGCTTCGTCCGGTGTCATCAGATCGAACGCTGTCCTGCCGATGATCTCCTCCGCGCTGAAGCCGAGCATCTCCTGAACTTGCGGACTGGAATATGTGTAGATGCCATTCTCATCCATCTCCCAGATCCAGTCCGTGGTGGTCTCCACCAGCGCGCGGAACTTGGCCTCGCTCTCGCGCAACGAAAGCTCGGCCGTCTTGCGCGCGCGTATGCCCTGCTCCATCGAAAGCACGCGTTGCACCGCCGGGCCCAGTCGCGCGAGCCGGTCCTTCAGCACATAATCCTTTGCGCCGGCATGGATCAGGCCGACCGCCTCGATATCGGGCAAAGCACCGGTGACCATGATCACCGGAATTTCCGGGAACGATGTGCGCACAATCTCCAGTGCGGCCATGCCGCTAAATTCGGGCAGGTTGTAATCCGAGAGCACGATATCCGGCCCAAACTCGCTCAGTTCGCGGATAAAGTCTTTGCGCGTCTGCACCCGCTTCAGGGTGTAGGCAATTCCGCTCCTGCGCAGCTCGTATTCCTCAAGCTCGGCATCGCTGGGCGTATCTTCCAGCATCAGGATGCGCAGTTTCGTGTCCTTGTTAAACGCCATGCTTACCCCTTCGCCACCGGCGGACGATTCACCAACAGCCAGTATAGCCCGAGTTCGGATACGGTCTTGGCAAAGGCATCGAATTCTACCGGCTTGCTGATGTAGCTGTTGACGCCGAGCTTGTAACTCTCCGCCACGTCGCGGTCTTCCTTGGATGAGGTCAATACCACCACGGGTATGGCACGGGTACGTTCATCATCCTTGACCTTGCGCAAAACCTCCATGCCATCCACTTTGGGCAGGCGCAGATCCAGCAATACCACTTTGGGTGGAAAACTCATGTCTCGCCCGGCAAACGCGCCTGTGGCAAACAGAAAATCCAGTGCCTCCGCCCCGTCTTTCACCCACACCAGATTGTTGGAGAGGCCTGCTTTCTTGAGCGCGCGTATCGCCAACTCACCATCGGTGGGATTGTCTTCCACCAGCAGGATTTCCACTTCCTTCGCATCGTTACTCATGATTTTGCCCTCCGGTCGGTAAAGCGAAATAGAACGCTGCGCCTTCATTAACCCTGCCTTCTGCCCACACCCGCCCGCCGTGGCGGTTAACGATGCGCTTGACGATGGCAAGGCCGATTCCACTGCCTTCATATTGCCCTGTCGGGTGCACTCTTTCAAACACTTTAAACAGCTTGTTGACATATTGCATGTCAAACCCCACGCCGCAGTCCTTCACCCTGTATATATTTTCCGCTTCCTTGCTTGTACCGCTCAGCTCAATCACCCCATCGGCATTCGCCCGCGAAAACTTGATAGCATTCGACAACAGATTCGCCAGCACCTCCCTGAGCATCTCACGATCCCCCCAAGCCTCTGGCAACACGCCCATCTCCAGGTGTATCCCGCGTTCGGGGAAAGCCAATCGCAGATCCTTAAACACTTCCCGCGCCAGTCTGGCGAGATCGACGGGACCGTATGCCAGTTCCCGTTTACCCATGCGCAAATAGTACAGAATACCGTCGATCTGCTTACCCATGCGCTGGGCGTTGTCGCGCACCACCTTCAGCATGCGTTTGCCTTCGTCGTCGAGCTTGGCACTCTGCTCTTCCAGCAGCATCTGCGAAAAGCCGTCTATCGCGCGCAACGGCACCAGCATGTCGTGAGAGATCGAATAGGAGAACTCCTCGATCTCACTGTTGGCAGACTCCAGCAGCACCGTACGTTGAGCCACACGCCGCTCGAGCTCGTCATTGAGTTGATAAACCTTTTCCTCAGCCCGTTTTCGTTCGGTAATGTCGCGGTTGCTGGCGCGCCGCCCGATAAACTCGCCGTCGCGCCCATACACGGAGCGGCAGCCATGGGCGATCCAGCGAATTTCGCCATCCCGCCGCACGATGCGGAAGTCCACCGTCGCCACATCCACATAGGAAGAATCATGCAGATGGTCCGCCATCAGGTGCTGATCATCGGGATGGATGATGCGGTAAAGCAATTCAGTATCCACCTGAAACTCGGCCGGACTGTAACCGGTCACCCGCTCGCACGAAGGCGAAATATAGAGCATTGCGTGATTGAGCCCCTGCCAGTATTCCCAATCGTAGGTGTAATCGGCGATGGTATGGAACTTCTCCTCTTCGAGTGCCAGTTTTGCCAGCGTCCTCTCCCGTTCGAACAGGTCGCGCCGCGCCATGAATAGCATGATCAGTAGCGTTACCGTAAGCAGAAGGCTCGCCAGACCGTAGACCTTGATGTGCATACGCCAGTCGGACAAGTAGTCCTCTTCGGCAATACCGGCGAACACAAACAAACCAAGATTTCCGACCTGGCGGAAACTGTAGCGCCGTATGACGCCGTCGACCGAACCGGCGCCCTGGTAAACAGCATGGTCTAACCCTTGATGCAGGAATGCCAGCGCCGGGTGATTGGCAACCGGCTTGCCAATTTCATCCGCCGCCGGGGGAAAACGGGCCATCAGGCGCATCTCCCTGTCGCGCATGTTCACAACGCCGTGATGCAGTACATCCAGAGAGGCGAAGAACTTTTCCAACCCGTCCAGATTGACAACAAGGTTGACGATTCCGGCAAAGCTGCCATCTTCGAAATTGAGACGGCGACTCGCAACAAACGCCCACTTTCCCGTGGTGCGCGATATGAGCGGGGGTGAAATGACCAGGCCCGCTGTCGCATCTTCTTGTTGACGCAGGAAGTGGTAACGATCGGCGACGTTGATATCCGGAACCACGGCGGCTGAGCTATAGACAAGTTCTCCGTCGGTATTGGAGATATGCAGGACACTCCCTTCGGGAATCGCCGCCAGCTTGCGCTCCAACAGGCGATGCAACTCGTCCGTTCGCCGTGAATTCTGCCCGTGCCTTGCGCGCATGTCCGGGGGCCGGACATGTTCCTGTACATCCCTCAGCACCAGATCGATCTTCTGGATGGATTGCAGCACGTAACCCGCCATCAGGCGTGAAGTGTTCTCCGCCTGGATCGTGGCGGCCTCAATGCGATTGTCGCGCTCCTGAACCAGCGCCGCGACAACGAGTGCAAGCGCCCCAAAAATTGCAATCAGAGTGGCAACCAGCGTTGACCGGAACGCCTTGGGCGAAACAAGGGGGGCTGCATGCACGCCCGAAACTGAAACGGCTAGCCCTTTATCCATGGCTGCCCTCTATGGTTGGCAAGGCAAAATAAACCGTCGCGCCTTCGTTGACCTTGCCTTCCGCCCACACCCGCCCGCCGTGGCGGGTGACGATGCGCTTGACGATGGCAAGGCCGATGCCGGTGCCCTCGAACTCTTCCATGCTGTGCAGGCGCTCGAATACACCGAACAGTTTTCCGACAAATTCCATATTGAAGCCGACGCCGTTATCCTTCACGAAGTAAACCGCCTCTCCTTCCTCGGCGCGGCCACCCACACTTATCCTCGGTGCCTCCTGGTGGCGGCTGAATTTGATGGCATTGGACAGGAGGTTTTCGAACACCTGATGCAACATGGCGCGATCCCCCTTGGCGGAGGGAAGTGGCTCGATTTCAATCTGCAGCTTGCCGCTGCCATAGACTTCCTTGAGTTCGCCAACAACAACGCGCGCCAGCGCCCCCATGTCGACTTCTGAAGTATTCAGCTCCAGCCTTCCCGTGCGGGAGAATTGCAGGATATCGTTGATAAGCTGCCCCATCCTGCGGGTGTTGTCCCGCACCACGTTAAGCATCCGCTTGCCTTCCCCTCCCAGCTTGCCACCGTAATCTTCCAGCAAAATATTCGAGAAACCGTCGATGGCACGGAGCGGTGTGCGCAAGTCATGCGAGACGGAATAAGAGAACGCCTCCAGCTCTTTGTTGGCGACTTCCAACTGCGCAGTGCGTTCGGCGACCCGCTGCTCCAAATCCTGATTGAGCTTGCGAATTTCATCTTCCATACGCCTGCGCTCGGTAATGTCGCGACCAAGGGCGATGGTGCCGACAATCTGTCCTGCAACGTCGCGTTCCGCCACGACTCGAATCTGGTGAAAGCGGTATTCGCCGGTCTCGGCGGGCATCATGGACTCGACGGTCTCCGCGTTTCCCGTTTTGATCACCCTCGCGGCGACCCCGTCGATGATCGCAAAACGGCCATCCGGCCAGACCTCGATGGGCTGCTTGCCGATGACCTCGTCAGCACTGGCGAGTCCCAGAAAGTGAGACAGCGCTCTATTGAGATAGCGCATGCAGTGCTTGATGTCATAGCGAATGATGAAGTCCGGCGAACTTTCCGCCAGACTGCGGAACTCCTGCTCGCTCACTTCGAGGGCTTTCTCCATGCGCTTGCGCTCGGTGATGTCGATGTTGGTGCCGATCATGCGCAGGGGCTGGCCATCCTCATCCCGAAATGTCTGCGAATCCGCCTTGAGGTAGCGGATAGCGCCATCCGGCCGGACGATGCGGAATTCGGGCGCATATTCGCGTTCGCCGCGCAGGGCAGCCTGAATTTCCCCTTCCGTGTATGCCTTGTCCTGCGGATGAATGGCGCGTGCCCAGGCTTCATACGCACCACCGAAAGTTCCCTCTGGTAAGCCGTAGAGGCGGTACATCGAGCCGTCCCACAGCAGTTCATTTTTCGGTATATTCCAGTCCCAAACGCCTATTTGACCCGCACGGCTAGCCATGACGAAACGTTCGTTCATCAGGTGCAACTCTGCTTCCACCAGAAGTCGCACATCGAGCATCTGATTGAATTCTGCAGCCACTTCGACCATTTCGGGAGCGCCTTCAATCCGTGCCCTGATATTGCCATCGCCGTTTTTGACAGCCCGCGCGGTATCGGCAAGCGCCTGCACAGGCCGCTCGATACGACGGGCAATGAACAGGGCAAAACCGATGAAACCCAGCAAACTGAAGACACCCATAAGCGCATTTCGGATCAGGATGTCCCGAACGTGGGAGTAGACCGAATCGGACGGGATACCCACGAAAGCAAACCAGTCCACGCCTTCTACCGGCGTAATGGAATAGAACCTGTTCGTTCCGTCGAGTCCGACGCCTTCCCTTTCGCCGCTTTTCATGGCCAGCAATTGCTTTGCGTTCTCGAGATAGCCGATATCCTTGCCTACCCATTTTTCCGGTTCGATATTGCGCCAGACCATCTTCATCTCCGAGGTCATGATGCCCACGGTCGTGCCCGGAATGAGCGGAGCACCGGAAAGATTGGGTTCATACAGGGCGAGGTCCAGCGGCAGCCCCAGAAACCCGGCCTTCTTCCCGGAATCATCGTGTATCGGATAAGTCAGCACCGTCACCCACCTGCCGGTGATGGGGCCGAAGAACGGCTTGCCGACCACGAAATCATCCCCGGCCAGCGAGCGCTTGAACCATTCCGCTTTGGATACGTTGACCGGTTTTCCGCCGGGCTGTGGAACCGCGGAACAGATCGCAATCCCGTCCGTATCGATCACCGTCATATTGGCGGATTTCGGAAACATGCCCATAAAATCCCAAAGCACCGGGTCGCAGTGTTTGCTGTCGACGGCGCGGATGATGGGGCGCTTGGCGATTTGCTTCAGGACATCCCGGTTGGCTGCCAGGATGCGGGTGACATCGGAAGCGGCAACCACCGCCAATACGTGAGCATTGGCTTTTGCCTCGGCCACGGCCTGCCGGGAATTGCCATAAATCGTATAGGCGAGTATCGCCACCAGCGGCACTGCGACGGCAGCCACCAGGGCGAGAAGTTGTAGTCGTATCGAGAGGCGCGGCATGATGTCAGAAGATATAAGTGAGTTGAACACTGAGCCGGTTGCCCATCGAGTCGCCGATGATGCGCGCATTGGTGAGCTGGACTTGTTGAGCTTGCGGCGTACCGTTTGCACCTGCCGCACCGGGGTAGGCGACCTTGAGCGAGCGGATCTCGTAGTTCGCTGTCATGCGCAGTTTGGGGCTATAGAAATATTGCGCTCCCAGCGTCCAGGTCGTGAATATGCGCGCATCGAATGCCGAATTCGTCAGCCGGTTGAGACGGTCATAACGCACGTCCGCTTCCCACTGCGGGCTCATTCTCCAGCCGACATCCAGATAGTGACCGTCTGCCTTGTTGCTGCTCTCCAAAACCATCAATGTCACCGGCTCGAAAGCGCCATTGCCCACATCGTTGAATGGCGGCGAGGGGCCGATGAAGATCATGCCGTTGCCGCGCATATATTCGCCTGAAATGCGCCAGGGATTTTCGAAATAACGAAAGCCGACACCTTCGCGCACGCGCTTGTAGTCGCTACCGGAAAAGGTGCGCATGCCGTCCTGATGCCAGACATAGGCCATGGCCTCCTCTCGCCGGGGCCCCGTCCCGCCGAATACACGAGCCAAGCGCAGATGCAGCGTCGTGTCTTTTTTGCCGTTGCTGCCTGAAAAGTTGATGCCATTGCCGTTGCTGAGCATGGCGGCATAGGACAGCTCCCATTGATCCATGACGAACCAGTCATACACCTCGATGCCGACATCCTGGAAGCCGGACACCGCGCCTGTGATCCTGGATATTCCCATGTGCACGCCCAGCACCGGCGCGGTGGGCCGGGTAGTCGCATAGGGAGTCACGAAGCGTTCGTTGAGCAGGTTGTCGGTGACGTTGGTGAAGTTGATGTAATCGAGCACCTGTATCCCCTGCAGGGCTTCCTCGCCGAGCGGCAGCCTGCCCAATCCGGCACGGACGCGCGCGCCGGGGAGATAACTGAAGTTGAGCGAGACATCGGTAAACACCGCACGCTTTTCGCGGGTCAAACCGTTGTTGCCGAATTCGGTCAGCACGAAATAATTGATCGCATTGTCCGATCCCGGCACCACCCCGCGCACCCCGGCACGCGCGCGCAGAAGCTGGAATTCACTCGAACGATCCGCATCGGGGCCGACCAGATTGAACACGGCAGGCTGGCCGTTGTAGCCCTGCACCTGTGCGGGCGCGGCCATGCCGTTCACCGCACCGCCCTGGTTATGCACATATTGCGGCTGGATGAAGCCCCAGAACGTATAGGGCTGGGCGCCGGGGGGCTCGTTGTTCTGCAATGCAAACCAGTTTGCAGCCAGCGTATCGCCTGCACATAGAACGGTCGAAGCAAACGCGAAAATCAAAATATTTCGTTTCATGCCGCCTCCCATCCGCCCCTCTGCTCCACTTGTTATATGTCTGTCTGGTTTCATCCAGCACGCTTGAATCGCCCCGCGCGGCAAGAGAGGCCTCGTCAGGCCATCCCTACCTTGCCTGATACCCGGGCAACGCAAAATAGATCGTCGCCCCCTCGTTGACTTTGCCCTCCGCCCACACCCTGCCGCCATGCCGCGTGACGATGCGTTTGACGATGGCCAGACCGATCCCGGTGCCCTCGAACTCTTCCATGCTGTGCAGGCGCTGGAACACGCCGAACAATTTTCCAACGTACTCCATGTTGAAACCCACGCCGTTGTCTTTCACAAAGTAGATGGTTTCGCTTCCCTGCACTTCCGCCCCCACCTGGATGCGGGGCGTATCCACCGAACGGCTGAATTTGATCGCGTTGGAGAGCAGATTGACAAACACCTGCCGCAACATGGCGCGATCACCCAGAGTCGGCGGAAGATGGCCGATCTCCATTTGCGGCTTGTGCGCATCGCCCGCGACCGAATAAAGTGAATCGGTGACATCGTGTGCCAGACTTTCCATATCGACTTCGAATGAGGCCAGCTCCAACCTGCCCGTTCGCGAAAACTGCAGGATGTCGTCGATAAGCTGCCCCATGCGAACGGTGTTGTCCCGCACCACGTTGAGCATCCGCTTGCCCTCTTCGTCCAGCTTGGCGGCATAGTCCTCCAGCAGGATATGGGAGAAACCGTCGATGGCGCGCAATGGCGAGCGCAGGTCGTGCGAGACCGAGTAGGAGAACGATTCCAGTTCCTTGTTGGCGGCTTCGAGTTGTTCGGTGCGTTCTTCCACGCGTTGCTCGAGGTCGCGGTTGAGTTCCTGCACCTCGCGCTCCGCCTTGCGCCGATGGTCGAGCAGATAGATGCGATCCAGCGCGGCGGCCATGTGGCTGGCCATGGCGTTCAGATATTTCTGCTCGCTCGCGGTGGGGACCTTGACGCCCTCGTCGCCGAAAGTCCCCACGCCCACCGAACCCAGGTGGCGGTCAAACAGGATGATGGGGATGTTGACGATGGTACGGTTGCCCAGCTTGCGCACGATCTCCTTGTTCACGATGTCGCTGGTCTGCGCGTCCTCGATGAGGACAATCTCTTTCGCTTCTGCGATCTGCTCCAGCATCCGGTCGCCCGCAATGGTCAGCCGCGGTGTCCCCCCTTCCGAAACGGAAAGGTCTGCCTCGGCCCCCGTGCCGATCAGCGCGGTGAAATATTGCCGGTCGTCGCTCAGCAGATAGACCCACAGGTTGCGATAGCCGATCAGTTCGCGCACCTCGTCGCCCGCCGCCGCCAGGATATCGGCATACGACTGCGCCCGCTCCAGCCGCCGGGACAGGTGCAGCAAGGAATTGGAATGCGACTGCTGTTGCAGCAACGCCAGTTCGTCCAGCTTGCGCTCGGTGATGTCATGCACGGTACCCACAGAACGCAGCGGCTTGCCGTCTGCCCCGTAATACGTTTCGCATCTTTCATTGACATGCTTGATGCGCCCATCCGGCATCAGCAGCCTGTGCACGATGTCGTACCGTGCCCTGTTCCTGACCGAGTCAGTGTAGGCCTGGTTCACCATCTCACGGTCCTCGGGATGGATCGCGTTCAGGAAGGCTTCGTAGGAGGCGCCAAAGTGTTCCGGATCGATCTCGAAGATACGGAAGATTTCATCCGACCAGGTCAGCACATTCTTCTCCAGGTCGAGCTCCCAGTTGCCCAGGTGGGCGATGCGCTGCGCTTCGGACAGGCCGTGTTCGCTATGGCGCAGTCTCTCCTCCGCCCGTTTGCGCTCGGTGACATCGCGGGTGACGGCCAAATGCACAATTTCGTTCCCGTCGAACATGGGGACGGCGTGGGTCTCCAGCCACAGCGGCTTCCCTTTGAGGCCGATCATCACGAATTCCAGTTTTTGCGGTTCGCCGGCGAGCACCCGCGCATGCATTTGTACAAAGGCCTCCCGGTATTCGGGAGCGATGAGGCCAAATACGGATCGGCCCGCCACCTGGTCCAAGGAGTCGGCTTCGATCATCGCCAGTCCGGCGGGGTTCATCTGCCGCAGGCGCCCGCCCGCATCAACAACTTTAATGCACTCAGGCTCGGTTTCGACAACAGTCCGCAGCCTGGATTCGCTCGTGGCAAGCCGTACTTCCGCCAATTTGCGCTCGGTGATGTCCATCACAACGCCCTGCACCCTGACCGCTTTACCATGCTCATCCCGCACCAACTCCCCGCGCGCCATCATCCATCTCGTGCTGCCCGCTTTCGGCACCATCTCCAGTTCGAGCTCATAGGGAATACCGGCTTCCACGGCACGGGCGACGGATGAGCTCAACCGCTCCCAACTCTCCTGGGTAAAGAGCTTCATCGACTCGGTATAAAGCGGCGGCGGAAATGCCGGGTCGAAGCCGTACATCCTGTACAGCTCTTCCGACCAAAAAACCTCGTGGGTCACCAGGTCCATATACCAACTACCCAAATGGGCGATGCGCTGTGCCACTCTCAGCGCTTCCTCGCTGAGTCGCAACACCTCCTCTGTGTGTTTGAGTTCGGTGATATCGAAGTTGATGCCGATCATCCGCAATGGCCTGTCCTGCGCATCCCTCACGAACTGGCCATACGCCTTCAGATGATGGATGCTGCCGTCCGGCCAGATTACCCGGAACTCGGTATCGTATTCCCGCTCACCTTGTTGCGCCTGTCGCGAGACTTCATCGCTGTGAGCACGGTCATCCGGGTGCAGGCCACTCAGCCATGCCTCATATGCGCCGGCAAAATCTTCCCGCCTGACTCCGTACAGTTCGTACATCCTGTCGTCCCACGCCAGTTTGTTGTCCTGCAGGTTCCAGTCCCACACCCCGAGATGGGCGGCGCGCGAAGCCAGGTTGAAGCGCTCGTTCATCCGCTTCAAGTCTTCTTCTGCACGCTTGCGTTCGGTGATATCCGCGAGCGAGACGAGTACCTTGTCCAGCTTGGCCTCGTGCCCCGGGCTGACAGCGAAATAGACTGTCACATGGCGCAGTTCCCCGGCCAGCGTGCGCACTTCGGCATCGCGTACCAGGTGCATCCCGCCCGCCCACAGACAAACCAGCTCCTCGCGGAAGGTCTCGAACGAGGCCGGGGTGAAGGTTCGCACCAGCCCGTCCAGCAACTCCTGCTTGCTTGCAGCACCGTGCAATACCTGAGCTGCAGTATTCACTTCCATAATCTTGGCTTGTTCCGCGCAAAGTTGCAGGAATTGCGGGTGTTCGCCGAGATATGCCCCGAGATCGGACACACCTTGCTGTCTCAATCCGTCCAACAGGCCTTTCACTTCGGAGAAGTCCTCCTCCCAGATGGAGACAGGTGAATTCTCGAACACCATGCGGAAGCGCTGTTCGCTCTGCTCCAGATCGCGGTAGGCCAGCATGGCATTCAACCCGTCCGCCAGGCGACGACCGATCTCCTCGAACAGGCGCATCTCCTGCCCATTCCAGAGACGGACATGGGCACATTGGTGGATGCCGAACTCCCATGCGTCGCCGATGCGGGGGTACACGGCAATGGACATGAAAGAGCGGATGCCGAAATCAGTCTGCGGACTCAAGGGGGGATCGCCGTCCGGACTGAATTGCACCGGACCGCTCGACTCCAGCAAACAGCGCATCGAATCGGCACGTACCTCATTCATCGGCAGCGGGCCGTGCCGGGCAGCCGTACCATACCCCGGCTTGGCGCGCTCCATCATGATCTGCCAGGTGGGGCTGTGCGGGTCGCAGGGATAGGCCAGGCCGACCCGAACACAATCGAATATCTCCAGCACAACATCAAGCACGCCGACCATCATCCCTTCGAGATTCTTGGCCCCCTGCATGGCACGGTTAACCTTGTCCATGCTCTCGAAATAATGCAGGTTGGCCACGCGTTCCTGATCGGCATGCTTGCGCTCGCTGATGTCGCGCACGATGGTGGAGACACCGCTGATGCGACCCTCCGCATCGCGTATCGGCGACAGCGTCACATCGACTTCGATCAGTGTGCCATCTTTGCGCAGCCGCTGGGTCTCGTAGTTCGAGATCGTGCCGCCCTTGAGCACAGCTTCCATCAAATTGTTGACTTCCGGATGCAAGACGGTTGGCGCAAGCACCGTGATATGTTTGCCGATGACATCCTCGGCAACATAGCCGTAGATGCGTTCCGCACCCCGGTTCCAACTGAGGATGATGCCGTCCAGCGATTTACCGATGATACCGTCGCTGGACGATTCCACGATGGCTGCAAGCTGGGCGCGCAACTGGATCGCGCGCTGCTGTTCGCTGACATCGCGAGCGGCGGCGAAAACCCCCTGCACTTCTCCCGCTTCGTTTTTGTAGATGCTCGCGTTATACAGCACGTTGGTGAGATGCCCATTCCGGTGGCGGATGGCTAACGGATAATCCGTAACTGCTCCCAATGTAAATACCTGGCGATATCCGGCGCGAGCCTTGTCCGGCTCGGTGAAATAGTCTGAAAAGTCGGTGCCAACCAGTTCTTCACGGCTCCTGCCGGTCACCTTCTCGGTCGCGCCGTTGACATCGGTGATCTTTCCTTCCGCACTGATTGTCACCAGCGGATCGACGCTCGCCTCGAACAAGCTCCGGGTATAGCGTGATGCAGTGTGCAATTCATTTTCATTCCGGGCCAGCACATCCAGCATCTGGTTCATGCTGTCGGCCAGTTTGGCAATTTCATCCTTCCGGCCGGTAATGACCGCGCGCGTGGCAAAATTTCCGCCTTGCACTTCCTCCGCCACACGCACCAACGATCTAATGCGCAAGCCCAGCCGTTTGGCGATCAGGAAGGCGGCAAACAGGGACAGTACAAAGGCGGCCAGCACAAATATCGCATTACTCAATACAACTTCGCGCAGATCGCGTGCAATGCCCGCGCGCCCCAGCGCAATCCTCGCCCAGCCGATATGCCGTTTTTCAATCTCAATCGGTACGGCGACATCAATGATGAATTCGTCATCTCTCACCACCCGGTTCACGGGTTGCGCCCCGATGAGCGCCATGCTGGAGTGATCCGACAGAAACTGCCCTACTTTCGCCGCATCGCTATGCGCCAGAACCCGGCCCGCCGGGGAAACAACCATCACATAGCGCAACTCGGGGTAATCCTGGAAGGAGTGCATCACTTCCTGCAAGCCGACCACGTCATTTGCCATTACCCAGGAGCGGGAACTGACCGCAAGCGATTGCGCCAATCCGAACGTTGAATCATTGCTCTGATGGTATCGATAGGCGCTTTCCTTTTTCACCATATAAGTGGCAAAGGCGCTGACCAAAACCAGGAAACCGACTGCAAAGGTGACGATAATCTGCCGCCTGAAAGATCCCGACAGGGCGACCTTCCAGGGGGAATTTCCAGTGTCGGCATTCGTCTTCATTTCCGGGGCTCTTGCAGGGGCCGCACATTCCGGCTGAATTGATGCAGGAAGTCTTCGATCACCCGGTAACGCCGGTCGTCGGCCAGCTCGAATCGCGACAAGGGCATACGCGCCAGCATGGTTCTTCCTTCTTCAGTCGTGTGCAATGTGTCGAGCAGTTGCGCCACCCGCCTGGCCAGCGGTTCGGGGACGTCGTCCCTCGCTACCACGCCATTGTTGATGAGCGGCGAGGTTTCCCATTTGACTTGCAGTTCGCGCGCCTTGTCCGGATGCTCTTTTTGAAACGCATCCCAAGGCAGCGGCCAGGTTGCAGCGGCGGCCACGTTGCCGAGATACACATTCATGATGGACGATTCCTGCGAACCGACATACAGGTTCTCGATGTCGCGGTTCACGTCCAGGCCGTGGGTCTGAATAAAATATTGCGGCATCATGGTGGCAGCCAATGCCGTGGGTGCCGGGTAGGAAACTTTCTTGCCCTTGAGGTCGGTTACATTCCTGATGCTGCTGTCACGCCGGATCAGGATGATGCCGGTGAACTTGTAATCGTCACCCATCTTGGCGATGACACGGTAGCCGTGCTTCAGGGAATTCAGCGTCTGGTAGGGATTGGGCAAGGCGAATTCGGGCTCTCGCGCATACAGCTTTTTCTCGAACTCCTCGTAATTGCGCGAGGCTTCCAACCTGAATTTGTAATCGGGAATTTTCCGGTTCAGGTAATCGATCAACGGGCCGTAGATTTCGAACAAGCGCTCCGGATTGTGTAGCGGGTGAATGGCAAATACATATTCTTTGTCGACATTGGGAGCCTGTGCGGCAAAAAGAGGGGCGGTCGATTTGCCTTCCTGACCTGGGCCACATCCCAGCAACCCGGACATCATCAACAAGGAGGCCAATGCATACTTCAGCACATTCCACGTTGACGCTTTTTCGATCGCAAGATCCAACATATCCGCCCATCACTTTCGTGTTTGCCAACACATCGCAAAAAGACATTTGATCGCCAGTTAACGATACCACCAAACCACTTTCCCAACCACCAGCCCAGATCCCGAGATGTAGAAAATCTTTTGGCGCATTCGAGCAAAGCGTTAAAATAGTAAAATGCTACGTCTCACAGAACTCCGACTTCCCCTCGATCATCCGCAAGAAGATCTCAAAACCGCGATACTCAAGCGGCTGGGTATCGCTGCATCCGATCTGGGCACTTTCACCCTGTTCCGGCGCGGTTATGACGCCCGCAAACGCAATGCGATCATGCTGGTTTACACCGTTGACGCGGAGATCAGGAACGAAGCCGCTCTTCTGAAGAAAAATATCCCGCATGTCGCCATTGCCCCGGATATGAGTTATCGGGTGGTGGCACAGGCTCCGCAAGACTTGGGCGAACGCCCAGTGGTCATCGGAACCGGCCCCTGCGGCCTGTTCGCCGGGCTGCTCCTCGCCCAGATGGGCTTCCGCCCCATCATCCTTGAGCGTGGAAAAGCCGTACGCGAAAGGACCAAAGACACCTTTGCACTGTGGCGACAGGGCAAACTCGACCCCGAGTCCAACGTACAGTTCGGCGAGGGCGGTGCGGGCACTTTTTCGGATGGCAAGCTGCACAGCCAGATCAAGGATCCCAAGTTCTACGGACGCAAGGTGCTCACCGAATTCGTGAAGGCAGGCGCCCCGGAAGAGATCATGTACGTGAGCAAACCGCACATAGGTACTTTCCGTCTGGTCGGCATGGTTGAAGAGATGCGCCACGAGATGGAGAAGCTGGGGGCGGAGATTCGCTTTCAGAGTCGTGTGGCGGATATCGAAATCGGCAATGGCCAGATTCAGGGTGTGGTGCTGGCAAACGGCGAGCACATTGCCACCCGTCATGTAGTGCTGGCCGTGGGACATTCGGCGCGCGATACTTTCGAGATGCTGCACCGGCGTGGCGTGTACATGGAAGCAAAACCCTTCTCCATCGGCTTCCGTATCGAACACCCGCAGGCGGTCATCGACCGCGCCCGCTTCGGCGCGAATGCAGGCAATCCGCTGCTGGGCGCGGCGGATTACAAACTTGTGCACCATGCCAGCAACGGACGTTCGGTTTACAGCTTCTGCATGTGCCCCGGCGGCACGGTGGTGGCGGCGACTTCCGAGGAAGGCCGCGTGGTGACCAACGGCATGAGCCAGTATTCGCGCAATGAGCGCAACGCCAATAGCGGCATCGTGGTGGGCATCACGCCCGCCGATTTCCCGGGTGACGTGCTCGCCGGAGTCGAGTTCCAGCGCAAATGGGAAGCGCGTGCCTTTGAACTGGGGGGGAAGAACTATTGCGCCCCCGGACAGCGTGTCGGCGACTTCCTGGCCCAGCGCCCCTCGACCTCGCTGGGCGAAGTCGCCCCTTCCTACACGCCCGGTGTGACACCAACCGACCTTTCCACCGCCCTGCCCGATTTTGCGATCGACGCCATCCGCGAGGCGTTGCCCGCGTTCGAGAATCAGATCAGGGGATTCGCGATGGAAGACGCGATATTGACGGGCGTGGAAACGCGCACCTCATCACCCGTTCGTATCAAGCGCGGCGAAGACTTCCAGAGCATCAACATCAAGGGACTGTATCCGGCTGGAGAAGGCGCGGGTTATGCGGGCGGAATTCTTTCAGCGGCAGTGGACGGCATCGAAGCCGCCGAGGCAGTGGCGCTGGATATGGTGAAGCAAATGGGAGCGCCAACGGGGACGTCGGCGCTCCCGATCAGTGCAAAGTCTTGTTCGTTGCCATCGCCATGATGTCGGCGAAAACCGCATCCACATCCACACGGTCAAAGTTGTAAAGCTGGTTGCAGAATTCGCAGTGAACTTCGACATCGCCGCGTTCGGCTAGTATCGAATCCACTTCGCCCCGCCCCAACATGCGCAACATGCGCCCCACGTTCTCGCGCGAGCAGCCGCAACGGAACACCACCGACTGGGCATCGAACAGGCGGATATCCTCTTCGTGATACAGCAGGTGTACCAGTTTGGCAGCCGGTACATTCAGCAACTCTTCGAATTTGAGCGTCTCTGCGATCTGTACCGCCCTGTTCCAGGGATCGTCATCGGGCACTTCCTCCTGAGCAGGCAGTTTCTGGAGCAGCATGCCAGCGGCAGTATTTCCGTCAGCGGCCAGCCACAACCGGGTATCCAGTTGTTCGGAACGTGTCATGTAGTTTTGCAGTATTTCGGCGATGCTGTCGCCTTCCAGATCAACAATACCCTGATAAGCCTCATTGCCGTCCTTGGGATCGAGTGTGATGACGAAGCGTCCGTCACCAACTAGGTCCTTCAGCGTCCCTTGTGACAGGTCACCTTCCCATTTTGCAGTCGCACGGAGTTCCAGATCACCTGTGCATTCCACCACCAGCAGCTTCACCGCGCCCTTGCCGTGAATCTGCAGGATCATGGAACCCTTCAGCTTGAGCGTTGCGGCGAGCAACACGGCTGCGGCGCACAGTTCACCCATCAGGTTGCGCAGCACGGGCGGGTAGTTGTGACGGTCCAGCACCGCCTGCCAGGTTGTATCAAGCCGGACGATCTCGCCGCGTATCGGGGCGAACTCGAAGAGAAAACGGCGCAGGGAATCAGTAGTGTTTTTCATGGCGCGCGATGATAGCACCGGCTTGGGCAAGTTGATAAACAACAAGGGCAGCCGAAGCTGCCCCTGCCTTCATGGACAACCCGAAACATCAATCCCAGTCCGGATAGTTGGGGATGGAGACGGTATCACTGTCAAAAATACCTTTTTCAGCCTTGGTATGGCAGGCATTGCAATAACTCCCCGATTTCACATCCTTGTTGCCTTTAATCATTTTTTCGGGAATGTCATGATGCTTGCGCTTGATGTAGCGCACTTCGGTGATGCGCAGCGGCGCTTCGCCATCTTCGGTTGCCTTTGCAATCTTGCGCGAGCGTTTGAAATTGGACTTTTCAGCCGAATTAGCTAGGGCGTAGTCGCTGATCTCTTTCAGCACATCCTTGTCCAGTGATGCGTTCTCGCCGAAATGGTCGTTCAGCGCTTTCTCGTCCAGCAGCTTCACCCAGGATTTGCCCGGCAACAAACCGGGCGGATAGGCAAAGTGGCAGGAACCGCACTCATCCTGGTAAGTCTTGTTGGTGACCGGTTGCACTTCCTTCTGACGCGAGAAGTTGACCAACCACAGCCAGAAATTGCCATCAGCCAATGCGCTACCGCTGCTCAGCAAAAGAGCCACGGCCAAAAGAGACGCCTTGAATTTGTTTTGCATCTTCATCTTTCCCATCCTTACTTGCTCAGCAGGAACTTGAGGATATCGCCCTTTTCCTGCGCGGTGCATTCGCGCCCCCAAACGTCGTTGCAATTGCGCTTGAACCATTTTTCCATCTTCTTGGCATCGGTGAAGCGCTCCGCATTGGCGCTGGGCGCCATCGCCTTGATAAGTTTGCCGGTCTTGTAATGCTTGCCGTCCTTGGTCAAATCATCGCCGTGGCATTTGGTACAGGACATCATCTCGCCGCCCTCGCCTTTGGCCTCCTTGGTCCAGTTCTTCTTGCCTTGCTCCGCATTGAAGCTGCCGGCTCCTTCGGATTTGAATTTGGCGAACATCTCATCGGAAGCCGGGGTGGCCGACGCTGTAGAGGTCACAAACAGTGCGGCGACCATTGCCAGCAAAGTAAATAGTTTATTCATTGTCATTTTCTCCATTACCAGGTTAACTTGATCGCCACTACCATGCCCAGCGCACCCAGCTCAGCGATGCCCGCATGACTGACTGGGACGGCAGAATTCTTGGATTTGTTCACGGCATAAGCCATCAGCGCAGCGCCGGTCACGCCAAACATGACGTGCAGATTGTCGGGGTCGGTAAAACCGTCATCCAGATGAATATCGTCCCAATGCACGATCAAACCTGTGGCGATTGTTGCAGCGGCCAACGCCACCGTGGCTTTTGCCAGCTTGGCGTGCGTTCCGTTGGTTTGACGGGGTGACGTATTCGCGGTGCAATTCTTCTCGCAGCCATCGTCAGGTGCCGCCATTGCCGTCAACGCTGCACCGGCGATGGTTGCCAGCCCAAGGTATTGGTGCACTTTACCGCCTGTCAGCCAGGAAGGTTCAAACTCGCTCTTTTTCATTTCCGGAGCCACATCATTTGGTTTCTTCGGCAAGATTTCCTTGTCGTTGGCCGCCAGTGTGAACGATTCATAGCCCCTGACATACGCACCGGATACTGTCGGCAATTCGGATGCCGCATCCTTGGCGCATACCGTTCCGGATAGTGTCGCCAACAACATCAAGGCGGCACTGGTGAAAATCATGCCCTTCATTTATTACTCCCCTGTTTATTTGTTCGGTCTGTTGCCGTTTGCGATGGTGAAACCTTTTTACCGGTGAGCATCGCCCTCACCAGATTTTCTTTATGCTGGATGCTGCCCACCAGCACGCCCAGCAGATGCAGCACAACCAGCCCAAGCGCTACGGGAGGCAAAAATTCGTGCAGATGGCGGAATACATAACTCAGGTCATCGCTCACGCGGTTGGCCAGGAAGACGAAGGGGCCTTCGAAGTCGATCGTACCCAAAGACAGCAAACCGGACACGAAGATCAGCGCCAGCAAGCCAAGCAGGGTGAACACCATTAACGCACCCGCCGGGTTGTGGCCGAAATAATGTTTGGGATTGCCTTTCAGCATCGAGCGCAGGTATTCAAGCGCCTCGCTGACCGGGAAGATGAAAGCGCGAAAACGCGCGTACTCGCTGCCCTTGAAGCCCCAGTAGACCCGCGCCGCCAGCAGCACGCACAACGCATAGCCCACCAGCACGTGAATCGTGGCAGCATGCATCTCGCCGGAAACGAAAGCCGTGGCGAAGCACAATGCCAGCGTCCAGTGAAAGAACCGGAGGAAGCGGTCCCATACTTTCACGCTATTTGTGCCACTCTCGATTTGGTCAGTTTCTCGTTGCATGCACTTCTCTGTAGATTAGGGTACGAGATATCCGCAATCACTTTTTCACGAACATCCAGGGTAGTTGGATTCCAGGACAGCGCGCCGTCCGGCCGGCTCCAACTGAATTAGTTCTTATGCTGAAACAAAATACTTAAACCCAGCTTAAGCTGGGCGCGGGATTTTAACCGAAATAATCAGATATAAAGCGAGATTCGAGACGGCTAAAAGTTCAAGGGCCGCGCCCCGCCATGACTGGTCGCCACGCCAAAGCGCCACCGGCGAGCACACAAAAAACCACACCCGCGTAAAAGGTAAATGCCGCTCCGAGCTTATCCCACAATAACCCTGCCAACACGCTGGCGACCAGCATCGCCAACCCGCTCATCAGATTGAAGAAACCGTAAGCCGTGCCGCGCAGGTCGGCGGGCGTCACGTCTGCCACCATGCGCGCCAGCAAGCCCTGAGTAATAGCCATATGCACACCCCATAGTGCGACCCCCATCAGCACCGTCAGCCAATGGTCGTCCATCGCCAGCACTAGGTCAGCGGCGATCAGCACGACCAGGCCTATCGCCAGCAATTTATTGTGGCTCATGCTGTCCGAAAGCTTGCCGAACGGATACGCAGATGCGGCGTAGATCACATTCATCGCCACCATCACCAGCGGAACCAGCGCCACAGGAATGCCACCCTGCGCGGCGCGCAACACGAGGAAGGCTTCGCTGAAACGCGCCAGCGTGAACATTGCACCGATACCAACCACCCACCAGTAGGCATTGCCCAGCCGTTCAAGATTCGCGCGACTGACGGGATTGACCGGCTTGCGATCTTCCGGCTTCACCGGTTCATGCACTCCAAAGATCAGTAATGCCACCGCCAGCAAGCCGGGAATCACCGCCACCCAGAACACCGCGCGAAAGTCGTTTGCCCACAGCAGCATGAGTCCGACACCGAGCAACGGCCCCACAAATGCACCCACCGTATCCAGCGACTGGCGCAGGCCGAATGCCGCACCGCGTATCTCGGGCGGTGCGATCTCGGCCACCAGGGCATCGCGCGGCGCACCGCGAATCCCCTTACCCACCCTGTCCATGAAGCGCGCCGTCAACACCATGCCCACGCCCGAAGCCAGCGCAAACATCGGTTTGGTCAGTGCACCCAGCGCATAGCCGAGCACCGCCAAGCCTTTGCGCTTGCCCAGATAATCGCTCAACGCACCGGAGAACACCTTCACCAGCATTGCTGTGGATTCGGCGACACCTTCGATCACGCCCACTGTCAGCGCGCTGGCACCAAGCACCGTCACCATGAACAGCGGCAGCAGACTGTGGATCATTTCCGAAGATACATCCATCAGCAGACTCACAAAGCCCAAAACCCAAATGCTTCTGGGCATTTTGGTCAGCGCATCTTTCAAGTGTTTTGACATGAGTCTATTTGCGCGTATCGGGGAGCCGATAGAACAGATAGGGAGCGACAGCCACCCAAATCAGGATCAATGGCCACAATTGTCCGCTTGCCATATCGTAGCTCTCCAGCAGATCAGCCCAGGAACGCTTGCCGACAAAATGGAAGAAAAGAAACTCGAACGCAACCGTCAGTGCCATCCAGAACAAGCCGAGTGAGATCGCCAGCTTTGCCGAGTCCAGCTTCCAATGGCGCAGATACAAATAGATCACGATGCCCAGCAGCACAATGCCCGTCAGGCAAGACAACTGGTTCGCCAGCAAGGCCGGGAGGTGCTTGCCATAGGTCATATCGCGCAAACCGCCATTGACCATGGCGACCCCCAGCATCGTTAGCCAGGCTTGTACATATCTAAACATGCTTCATTACTCCCCCGAATTGCAGGCACAGGATATTGCCAATTTGATTGGGCACCGGGAGCGCCGATATCCTCGTCGGCACTTTTTACGAAAAAACCGAAGCGGATGTCGGCGTTCCCACGCACCATCTTGTCTGGAAATGAAAATGGCCATTTCATTCCCTTCGAGGAATCTGCAACCGCGCAGACTTCAGTTTGAGACGTAGCAGTACGGAATCTACTCCACCGGGCGCTTGATCTCTTCCATGCGTTGTTTCAGGGCATCGGGATCGAGAATGATCACCTGAGCTGCTTTTGCCGCTTCGCATCGGGTGTTGTTGATATCGCGGGCAATTTCGGAGGTCGCGGCATCTTGTGCGGGCTCGGGTACCGCATCACAGACAGCATGCACCTGGCTATCCGCGTAGACTTGAGCTCCTTTGACGGCATTAGGCTTGCCGTCAAAAATCGCCTTGAAATCGCTCGAGAAATTCTCCCAGAAGAACTCCCCTCGTTCCAGCAATTCAGACGGGCTTGCTCCAGCGTAGTTCAGCCCGATCCCCACCAGTACAACTGAAATGACAAGTTTGTAATTCATTTTCACTCTAACCTTTAACTGACCCTGCACTTTTCATAGTGCAATGTCGCAAATCTATTTCACCAACCAGTAACAGTATATAGGCCGGAAAAATGACTGGGTATCGTACCAACCCAGCCAACTGATGAATTTCCCATTTTCCTGCGCCCCTCGCGTAAAATCGCGCCGCACTATAGCGCCACTCCGGGCGAATAACCATATGCCATTTGGCCTATCTCTCCTTCCAAGCCGTGACTACAGAAGTAGAACTTTTCTTTTCAGATCAAAGCCCGCTTGCCACAGAAGTAGCATCGTTCCGTCCGCGCACCCAACAACGTGACATGGCCATCGCCGTGGCGGAAGCGATACGCGACAACGCTATCCTGGTGGCCGAAGCGGGTACGGGAACGGGCAAGACCTTCGCCTACCTCGTGCCCGCGCTACTCAACGGCGGCAAAGTAGTGGTCTCCACGGGCACCAAGAACCTGCAGGACCAGTTGTTCCAGAAAGACCTGCCGATGGTGCGTGATGCCTTGAAAGCACCGGTGTCGGTGGCGCTGCTCAAGGGCCGTTCCAACTACGTGTGCCACTACCATTTGGCGCTAGCACAATCCAACGGACTGTTCAAGACGCGCGAGGATGTAAAACATCTGGCCAAAGTCGTGAATTACACGAAGGTGACACAGAGCGGCGACAAGAGCGGACTGGCGGATGTGCCGGAGAATGCGCCGATATGGATGCACGTGACCTCGACGCGCGACAACTGCCTGGGGCAGGAATGCCCGCAGCACAACGAGTGCTTCGTACTCAAGGCGCGCAAGGAGGCGATGGAGGCGGATGTGGTGGTGGTGAACCATCACTTGTTTTTCGCCGATGTGATGCTGCGCGACGAGGGCGTAGCGGAACTCCTGCCTGCCTGCAACACGGTGATCTTCGACGAAGCGCACCAGTTGCCAGAGACAGCCAGTCTGTTCTTCGGCGAGAGCCTTTCCACCTCGCAATTGTTCGACCTGTCGCAGGACTCGCGCATCGAGGCATTGACCAGCGCCAAAGACTTCGCGGCGCTGCCGGTGGCTTGCGACGAGCTGGACAAGGCATCCCGCGACTTGCGGCTGGTGTTCAAGAAGGAAGGCCGCATGGCGGCTGAAGCGACGGAGAACTTCGGGGAATTTTCGCCTGCCTTGAAGACGCTGGGGGAGAAATTGTCCAAACTCTCCGGCTTGCTGGAAAAGCAGGCGGAACGCAGCGAAGGCCTGGAAAACTGCTGGCAAAGGGTGCAGGCACTGACGCAACAACTGAAGCACTGGCAAGACGACGATGTGCCGGGGAACGTGCGCTGGCTGGAAATCTTTCACCATTCGCTGCAGCTCAACACCACCCCGTTGTCCATCGCCGACATTTTCAAGAAGCAGCTCAGCGGCCATCCGCGTGCCTGGATATTCACCTCGGCGACATTGGCGGTGAAGCAGAATTTTTCGCACTACCAGAACGAGATGGGGCTGACGGAAGCGCGCACGGCGTGCTGGGACAGTCCGTTCAACTATCAGGAGCAGGCGCTGCTGTATGTGCCGCAGAACCTGCCGGAACCGAATACCGAGGGCTACACCGATGCCGTGGTGCAGGCGGCGCTGCCGCTGATCGAGGCCAGCCAAGGCCGCGCCTTCCTGCTATTCACCAGCTTGCGCGCCATGCAGCGGGCTTACGAAATTCTGCAGGCCGAATTCGACCGCAAGAACCTGAAGTACCCGCTGTTTTTGCAGGGCGACGGCTCCCGCAACGAGTTGCTCACGCGCTTCCGCGAGCACGGTAACGCGGTGCTGCTGGGCAGCCAGTCTTTCTGGGAGGGGGTGGATGTGCGCGGCGAAGCGCTGTCTCTGGTCATCATCGACAAGCTGCCGTTCGCGCCGCCGGACGATCCGGTGCTGGCGGCGCGCATCGCCAAACTCAACCGGCAGGGACGCAACGCTTTCATGGAATTCCAGCTGCCGCGCGCCATCATCAATCTGAAGCAGGGAGCGGGACGACTGATACGCGACGAGACCGACCGCGGTGTGCTGATGATCTGCGACCCGCGCCTGATCTCAAAGCATTACGGCAAGCGCATCTGGCAGAGCCTGCCGCCGTTCAAGCGCACGCGCGACGAAGCCGAAGCGGTGGCTTTCTTCAAGCAGTCCGCTTAGGCCGCTTCGACACGGTTGCGCCCGCCCTTTTTTGCCCGGTATAACGCATCGTCGGCATCATTGACGATCTTTTCGTAGTCGGGATGACCACTATAGGCGGCCACGCCGATACTCACGGTGACTTCCATGGTTTTGCCGTCACCGACAAGTAGCGGCTCGGCTGCAAAGCGGGCCCGGATGTTCTCCGCCACGACCTTTGCCTGGCCGATATCAATCTCGACCAGTACAACCAGCAATTCCTCGCCACCGTAACGGAAGATGAAATCCCCCACGCGCACATTGTTGGTGATGATGTCGGAAGCCTGCTGGAGAACCAGATCGCCGCTATTGTGGCCGTGCGTATCGTTGACATTCTTGAAGTGATCGATATCAATGAGCAGCACGGCAAAGGGCACGCTGCTGCGCCGGGCAAGGGCCACTTCCCGCATCAATATGGTAGGCAGGTAGCGCCGGTTCAGTAATCTGGTCAGCGAGTCGCGCCCGCTCTCGACTTCGATGAAGCGGTCAAAGAGACCGGTCAGTAAAAACTTCACCTCGCCGGTATCCGCCTCGATCATTTTCATCGCTTCGCGCGCATTGCCGCCCTGGCGGCGCTTCTCGACCAGGTTCGGCAGCAGCTCAAGCTCTATCTTCTCGACACAGACACGCATCCGCTCCAATTCCGGCGCTTCATGAAAGATAATGCTGGCTTTGTGCTGCAGCCACATCCCGAACTCGGAATGCCGCATCTCCGGTACCCGCTCGCTGCCGTCACCAAGCAGGTAGATCAGGATATGCTGCGTCCATTCCGACAAGGCGGCACGCTGGCGCTCACGCTCTGCCAACATGTTCTGTCCCAGTGCGAACATGCGATAGGACTCGTCGGTGCGCACGTTCTTGCCCATATTGATGATGTACGAGTCCGTCATGGCGGACATGCTCAACTCCATCACCTCGGAAACGAAGCGCGTCGCCTGCACCAGCCCGGTGCGGTCCAGTTCGGTCT
Organism: Sideroxydans sp.; assembly: GCA_043744345.1. GTDB lineage: Bacteria > Pseudomonadota > Gammaproteobacteria > Burkholderiales > Gallionellaceae > Sideroxyarcus. Next base: position 85,185 of record JAYTUW010000017.1, read on the forward strand.
CCACCAGCAGTTCGGTGATCGCCTGTTTCAGCAGACGCGTTCCGCGCAACACCAGCGAGATGGGAATCTGGATGCGCGCATGCACCACACCCACGTGGCACTGGTATTGATATATCTCTTTCGGGTCCTTTTGCTTGAGGGAAAACAACTCGCGCAGCCAGCCCTGCATCGAGGTATGCAGGCGCTGTGTCACCAGGTCATGCGTCAGAAATGGCAAGGCATCCTTGTCTGCCTCCATATAGTTATAGAAGAGGCTCGCCAGATTGGGGGCATGCTTGTCAACTGTGGCGCTGATCAACTCCCGCATCACACCGTTCATCTGCTGGTGCAAACTCAACCAATCAACGGCGAATTCTTCGCTTTTATTTTGTTTCAACATCATTCCTCCTGTCACCCAGTATTAATGCCAGCCACGCAGCTCCGGCGGCATTGTAACCGAGTCCCAATCACGGCTTTCCTGTGCGGATGCCCATTTTTCGGCGCAATAGTTGACTGTCAGCACGGGTTTGTTGTCCACTGTCGGCAAGCACCCAACCCCCACATCCTATAATGGCTTTTACGGGCAATTTTTTCGACGAGCTGCGCTTCCACATCGACGAGAGCAATCTCGCCATGCGTGTCGAACAATTGCGCGCGCGCATGAAGCTTTACCCTGTCATGCTGATCGGCCAAATGGCGATCGAACCGCTCTTTGTGTGGATGATGTGGGACATCTCGCCACACCGCAGTCTGCTGCTGTGGCTGACGGTAGCCTATCTGCTGCATTCCGCCGAATTGGTGACCTGGATTACGGACCGCGAAGAAACCCGCACCATCGAGGAATGCGAGAGCTGGAGCCGCCATTTCTTTTCCTTCGCGCTGGTCATCGGCATGATGTGGGGTTTTGGCACCCTGTTCTTCTTCCCGCACGAACTGCTGATGCAGGTATTGCTGGTGTGCGTGATGCTTGCCCTCGCCGCGGCAGCCACCACCATGAACGCCATGCATCCGCCCGCTTTTTACGCCTATTTGCTCGGTTTGATGCTGCCCCTGACCTTTCGCGTGATGGTTGAACAGGATGAAACGCATTTCGCTCTGGGTACCATGCTGCTGCTGTTTTTGATCGTGATGCTGAGTTCGGGGCATTTCTTGAACAGGTTCATTTTGTTGTCACTTCGGCAACGCTTTGAAAATGAATCGCTGGCACGGCAACTCGCTTCGATGAACGATGTGCTGGAACACAAAGTCGAAGAGCGCACCTCACAACTACTCCGTAAAACGGAAGAAGTCTCCCAGATACGGGATGTGACCATCATGGCGATGGCCTCCCTCGCGGAAACGCGCGACAACGAAACGGGAAACCACCTGAAGCGCACCCAGACCTATATCCGCGCGCTCGCCATGCAATTGCGTTTCCATCCGCGCTTCCGGGAATTTCTCACCGAAGACAACATCGAATCGCTCTACAAACTTGCACCATTGCATGACATCGGCAAGGTCGGTATTCCCGACGCCATTCTGCTCAAACAGGGCAAACTTACAGTCGAAGAATTCGAAATCATGAAGACCCACCCCTTGCTGGGTGGTAACGCGATCGCCATGGCGGAGAGCGGATTGCCGACCCCCAACCGCTTCCTGCACATTGCCCGCGAAATCGCCACCGGGCACCACGAAAAGTGGGATGGCAGCGGATACCCTCTGGGGCTCAAAGGTGATGATATCCCGATCTCGGCACGCCTCATGGCGCTCGCCGATGTGTATGATGCGCTCATCAGTCGCCGCATCTACAAGCAGGCTTACTCGCACGAAGATGCTGTAGCCTATATCCTTCAGGGGAAAGGGGCGCATTTTGACCCTGATGTGACTGATGTTTTTATAAGAATAAAAGAGGAGTTTCGGCAGATCGCCGAACGGTATCAAGACTGATGAATCCGAGACTTCACAAACTGCTTAGCCGGAACCTGGATGTCTATCCGCATTTGCTGGAAGAAAAGTTCCCGCGCGTCTTCAACAAACTTCTGGAGTTGTGGGACACACCCCACCTCGAAATATTTCTGCAGGATTTGCTGATGGATAACCGGTCCGGCAATCGCCAGGGTTTTCCGCCGGAGGCAGCTTCAGAGATCATCAAACTCAGCAATTATCTGGACAGCCTGAAAGCCCCCCAAGGCGAGGTCGATGCCTGGGAAGGGGTTCGTGATTTCAAACGCCATGAACTGGAACGCTTCGGCTACGAATTCAACGCGAAGGGACTGTTAAAGTCGATCGAAGACAACAATGAGGATGCCGTCCAGGCGTTCCTGTCCGCAGGTGTAGACCTTGAAGTTCGGGATGACCGCAACTGGACACCTTTGATGGTCGCGGCTTTCAACGGCAACCAGGATTTCACCAAGTTGCTGATACAGTGCGGCGCACGCATCTCAGCCCAGGACAAGAACGGCTATACCGCGTTGCATTGGGCTGCCTATAACGGCCACGTCGAAATCATCAAATTGCTGATAGAAAAAGAAGCGGACCCGAACCTGCAGAGCCAGTTCGGCTGGACCGCATTGATGCAGGCGGCGACGCGCGGACACCTGATTGCCTGTGCCTACCTGATCTTCAGGGGAGCGGATGTCAACATGGCCACAAGCGACGGTTGGACCTCATTGCACAAGGCCGCCAATAACGGCCATATCGAGATCGTCAAACAGCTGCTGGGAAAGGGGGCCAACCGCTTTGCCAAATATCAGGACGGCAAGACTGCCCTCGACCTCGCTCTCAAAGCCGAACATCTGGACATCGTGGAGCTTTTGAACAAGCTCCCTTTGGGCTCTGAAAGCAAAGACAGTGCTAACTTACCGGACGACGACTTGAAGATTATCTGAAACCATTCTCCCAATAATACGTGCCGCTGCAAACCCATCGTCCTTGAAAGTCTTCAACACCGTGTTCGCGTCGTCCGCAGCACAAGCCACCAGCAATCCGCCGCTGGTCTGGGGGTCGCACAGCAGTTTGCGCTGCCATTCCGGAAACCCCGCGGGCAGATTCACTTCTGCTCCGTAACTGGCCCAGTTGCGATCGGCCGCACCGGTGCTATACCCCTGCTCCGCCAACTGCAATGCTACCGACAATACCGGCAACTCCTTAAAGTCCACCTCCGCCCCCAGCTTCGAGCCGCGGCAAATTTCCAGCAGATGCCCGAGCAGCGCAAAACCTGTCACGTCGGTCATGGCATGCACGGCAGGCATTGCGCCCAAAGTCGAGCCAACACGGTTGAGTTGCGTTGCGGTGTCCACCATCTGACGGTAGCCTTCCTCGCTCAATTCCCCCTTCTTCAACGCCGCACTCAATACCCCCACCCCCAACGGCTTGCCAAGAATGAGCACGTCACCCGACTGCGCGCGGTCGTTGCGCTTGAGATGATTCGGATGTACTACACCGACACCGACCAGGCCGTAGATCGGTTCGGGCGCGTCGATGGAATGTCCGCCTGCCACCGGTATGCCGGCTTCCAGGCACACCGACTCGCCGCCCGCCAATATCTCGCGTATGGTTTCCAGTGGCAGCTTGCTGATAGGCATGCCCACCACGGCCAGAGCGAGTATGGGCGTTCCACCCATGGCATACACATCGGACAGCGCGTTGGTGGCTGCAATGCGACCAAAATCGCGCGCGTCGTCCACGATGGGCATGAAGAAGTCGGTAGTGACCACCACGGCCTGCGACTCGTTGAGTTTGTACACCGCCGCATCGTCGCTGCTCTCTGTGCCGACCAGCAGGTTCGGGTAAGATGGCGGGCGAGGCAGGGCAGCCAGCATCTCATGCAGCACGGCGGGTGCGATTTTGCAGCCGCAACCGCCGCCGTGGGAGTACTGAGTCAATTTGATCGTGTCGTTCATACTAAAAAATCCATGCAAAATCCAAGGGTCGTCACCGTATCACAACTGTCGGATTTCGACGAAATCATCGACGTGCGTTCGCCGTCCGAGTACGCCGAAGACCACATCCCCGGCGCGATCAATGCGCCCGTGCTGGATGATGAGCAGCGCGCCGAGGTCGGCACGCTCTATACCCAAGTCTCGCCCTTCGTAGCCAAGAAACGCGGCGCGGCACTCATCGCGCGCAACATTGCCCATCATCTCGAAAACTTCTTTGATGACAGGCCGAAGCAATGGAAGCCTTTGGTGTACTGCTGGCGCGGTGGGCAGCGCAGCGGAGCGATGGCCCACATCCTGGCTCAGGTCGGATGGTCTACCGGACGCCTGGAAGGCGGATACAAGACTTACCGCCGACATGTCATGGCCGAAATCGAAACTCTCCCGCTCAAGCTGGATTTCCGTGTGGTATGCGGCCCCACCGGCTCGGGCAAAAGCCGCCTGTTGCGCGTATTACAGGAACAGGGGGCTCAAGTGCTTGATCTGGAGGGGTTGGCACAGCATCGGGGCTCCCTGCTCGGCAATCTGCCGGAGGAAGCGCAACCCTCGCAAAAAATGTTCGACAGCCGCCTGTGGGATGTCCTGCGCAGTTTCGACGTTCAACGTCCCGTGTTCATTGAAGCCGAGAGCAAGAAGATTGGCCTCATCAACACACCGGAAGCACTGTTGGGAAAAATGCGATCCTCGGAATGCCTGTCAATCGAAGCTCCCGTTGCCGCCCGCGTTCAACTGCTGATGGAGGACTACAGTCATTTCCTGAATTCCCCCGAATTACTGATAGAACGCCTTGCACCCTTGCTCACTTTGCACGGACGGCAAGTTCTGGATCATTGGCAGAAGCTGGCAGAACAGGGTAATTGGGCCGAACTCGTCGAAATACTGCTCATCCAGCATTACGACCCCGCCTACAGGCGTTCTACAGAAAAAAACTTCAAGCGCCTCGCTACCGCAAAAGTGCTGCAACTGGACAAACTGGACGACACGACATTGCGCTCGGCAGTATCTAAAGCCCAATAGCGCCTCTTTACACCAGCTCATTCGACAAAACTGCGGGCATGCAAGATAATACTTAGCACGCTAACTGTTAGCCCACAAACAATTCATGAAGACGCAAGACGAACAATTCGAGCAATTCGCCGAATCTCTGCATTTGACCCAGCATGCCTGGCGCAATGAGCTGGACAGGCGGCTGCGTCCGTTGGGGTTCTCGCATTCTCGCTGGCTATTGCTGCTGCATCTCTCGCGTCATGACGGCTGCACGCACTGTGAACTGGCACACCATATGGGCATTGAAGCCGCCACCCTGGTCAAGCAGGTCGATCATATGGAGCAGGAAGGATTGCTCAAACGCTGCGGCAGCGAAACCGACCGCAGAGTCAAACACCTGCAACTGTCCGCAACAGGCAAAGAAGCCGTGGATCGCATCCGAAGCAGTGCCGCAGAGTTGCGGCATGAGTTGCTGGCCGGAGCGAGCGGAGAACACATCGAAATCGCTATCGGGGTGATGCTCGGCATCCGCGATAAATTGGCCAAACAGCAGTGACACAAGGAAGATCAAATGGAACGTCTGAATGAACACAAAAAGAAAATCATCGTCTCCCTGCTGATCGCCGCGGTGGTTATCGGCCTGTCCCTCGTCTATGTCGCGAGTCTGTCGCGCAGCACCGAAAACGCATATATCAACGCGGACGTGGTGAGCGTCGCGTCCCAGGTCAGCGGCCGGGTGATTGCCGTGCATGTCACAGACAACCAGCGTGTCCACAAAGGCGATGCACTGGCCGATATCGATCCCGCCCCTTTCGCCATCGCGCTGGAGCGCGCGCAGGCGGATCTGGCACAGGCGCGCCAGAACGCGCGGCAGGACAATGCCGAAGTCGCTGTCGCCCGTGCGCAGGTCGCCCAGAACGAGACCGATCTGGCCAACGCCCGCAACACTTACACCCGCGACAAAGAGCTGGTGGAACAGCACTTCCTGTCGCAGCAAGCGCTGGATGATGCGCAGACCCGCATGCAGGCTTTCCAGGCCTCGCTTGAGCAAGCCCGGGCGAAATTGACCAAGGCGCTCTCCGCGCCGGTAAACGCCGAAGAACGGGGCGATGTGCTGAAGGCGCAGGCCAGCATCGATCAGGCCAAACTTGATCTGGCCCACACGCACCTTGTCGCTGCCCAGGACGGGCAAATCAGCAACCTGACGCTGACAGCGGGTTCACTTGTCAACGTCGGCGCGCCCCTGTTCGCCCTCATCGCCGACAACAGTTTTCACATCGATGCCAACTACAAGGAGACCGAACTGGTCGGCATCCATCCCGGACAGGAAGTGGACATCAAGATCGACATGTATCCCGACCGGCATTTCAACGGCGTCGTGGAGAGTCTCAGCGGCGGCACGGGCACCGCGTTTTCCCTGCTGCCCCCGCAGAATGCCACCGGCAACTGGGTGAAGATCGCCCAGCGCGTGCCGGTGCGCATCAAGTTTGCACCCACCGATGCAGAACATCCGCTGCGCATCGGCGCGACGGCGACGGTGAGCGTGCAACTGAAGTAATCCAAAATGAACGCCAATCGCGTCCTGACCGCCGCTGCCGTGATGGCCGCGACCATCATGCAGGTGCTGGACACCACCATCATCAACGTTGCCCTGCCCAATATGGCCGGCCAGCTCGATGCCACGCCGGACAACATCAGCTGGGTGCTCACCTCCTACCTGATCGCCTCGGCCATTATCATGCCGCTCACCGGTTTTATCACCGACCGCATCGGCCAGAAGCGCTTCCTGCTTATCAGCATCGCCGGGTTTGTCATCACCTCCATGCTGTGCGGCATGGCGGGATCGCTGTTCCAGATGGTGCTGTTCCGTTTTCTGCAGGGCGTGTTCGGCGCGGCGCTGGTACCGCTGTCGCAAGCCATCATGCTGCAGATCTTTCCCGGTGAGCAGCGCGGCAAGGCGATGGCGATCTGGGCCATGGGCGTGATGGTTGCGCCCATCATGGGGCCGACACTGGGCGGCTGGCTCACCGAGTTCATCAGCTGGCGCTGGACGTTCTACATCAACCTGCCGGTCGGTATCGCGTCGTTCGTCCTTGCCATGCGCCACGTGCATGACACCCCGACAAAAGCGCGGCGCATGGACTGGCTGGGTTTCGCCTCGCTGGCGCTGGGCATTGGCGCGCTGCAACTGATCCTGGACCGCGGCAACGAGGACGACTGGTTCAGTTCCGAGACCATCATCTTCGCGGCCATCGTCTCGGTACTCTCGTTCCTGTTCTTCCTCGTGTATACGCTCACCGGCAAACATCATCCGCTGTTTGACCTGCGCATCTTCAAGGACCGCAATTTTCTGGTCGCCAGCCTGATCATGACCACAATAGGCATCGGCTTTTTCGGCGGCATGGTGCTGCAGTCCCTGTATTTGCAAAACTACCTCGGCTACCCCACGTTTGAGGCGGGGCTATATATGGCCCCGCGCGGGCTGGCTTCGTTCCTGGTGATGGTGGTGGTGGGCAAATTCAGCAGCAAAGTGCCGCCGCGCAATTTCATCTTCGTCGGCATCTGTTCCAGCGTTCTGGGCAACTATCTGATGACGCACTTCAGCGGCGACATTTCCGCGCACGAACTGATTCTGCCAATGGTATTGCAGGGGATGGGCATGGGACTCATTTTCGTCCCGGTCTCCACTATCGCCTTCACCACTCTGCCGAAAGAAGCAGCCGCCGAGGCCGCGGGAATCTACAGCCTGATCCGCGCCGTGGGCTCATCGTTCGGCATTGCCATCATCGCCACCTATTTCTCGCGAAGTGCGACACAGATATGGAGTCTGATGCGCGGTGAAGTCAACCCCTACAACGAGGCGCTGCACGCCTACCTCGCCCCGCTCCACCTCGGTGTGCAGGACCCGCAGGGTATTGCCCTCGCTGCCAAGGCCGTCATGCGCCAGGCTCAAGGGTTGGCCTACCTCGACGCCTTCTGGTTCGCCACCGCCGACTTCCTGCTGATGCTCCCGTTACTACTGCTCATCCGGACACCGAAAAAGAGTGCCGCAGCCCCGCAGGCAGCCATCACCGCCGAGTAGTGCCTTCCAGGAGTCGATTCCCGTGCTCCCCTGACGGACTTCGTCGACCAGCCCGGGAATCAATACTTATTATTACAAATTCGAAAAACCTGACACCGTGAACGGGCGTCAACGTAAAAACCCTTATCCGGCAGGCTGTTGGGATTGGCTGCAATCATCAGCTCTGCCTCCCAGACCGCCTGCCTGCCGCGTTATAATCCTTCGCCTTCACCGTTTCGCCATTTGAAGCTATTGCATCTTTCTCGTTTCATACTTTGGAGCCATACGTCATGTCCCACAATCTGTTCGATACGCGCAAAACTTTAAATCTCCCCGGCAACAAGCAATCCGCCCTGTATTCATTGCCCGCACTTGAAACTGCCGGTGTCGGCAAGATCTCGCGCCTGCCGGTGTCGATTCGTATCGTTCTGGAATCTGTGCTGCGCAACTGCGACGGCAAGAAAGTGACCGAGCAGCATGTGCGCGAACTGGCAAACTGGAAACCGAATGCGCCGCGCACCGAAGAGATCCCTTTCATCGTCGCCCGTATCGTGCTGCAGGACTTCACCGGCGTGCCGCTGCTGGCGGACCTGGCCGCCATGCGTGATGCCGCGTCAAAGGCAGGCAAGGACCCCAAGGTCATCGAGCCGCTGGTGCCGGTAAACTTGGTGGTCGACCACTCGGTGCAGATCGACAGCTACAACAATCCCAACGCTCTCAAGATCAACATGGAGATGGAGTTCGAGCGCAACACCGAGCGCTACCGCTTCATGAAGTGGGGCATGCAGGCATTCGACACCTTCAAGGTCGTGCCGCCCGGCATCGGCATCGTGCACCAGGTGAACCTTGAATACCTGGCACGCGGCGTGATTCAAAAAGACGGCGTGACTTATCCCGACACGCTGGTCGGCACCGACAGCCACACCACCATGATCAACGGCATCGGCGTGGTCGGCTGGGGCGTGGGCGGCATCGAGGCGGAAGCGGGCATGCTGGGCCAGCCCGTGTACTTCCTGACGCCTGACGTGGTCGGCGTGAACCTGAAAGGCAAATTGCGCGAAGGCGTGCTGGCGACCGACCTGGTGCTGACCGTGACCGAATTGCTGCGCAAGCACAAAGTGGTGGGCAAGTTCGTCGAGTTCTTCGGTGAAGGTACGGCCGCCCTCACCCTGCCCGACCGCGCCACCACCGCCAACATGGCACCGGAATACGGCGCCACCATGGGCTTCTTCCCGGTCGATGATGTGACCGTGCAGTTCATGAAGAACACCGGCCGCACCGCCGAGGAAGTCGAAGCCTTTGAAGCCTTCTTCAAGGCACAGGGCCTGTTCGGCATCCCCAAGGCGGGCAGCATCGACTACAGCAGCGTGGTGGAACTGGACCTCGACAGCATCGTGCCGTCGCTGGCCGGTCCGAAGCGCCCGCAAGACCGCATCGCTTTGCCCGCGATGAAGGACACCTTCAACACCCTATTCAGCAAGCCCGTTGCTGAGAACGGATTCAACCAGCCCGCCGACAAGCTGAACACGCGCTTTGCCACCGGCAAGGACGATCTCAAGATCGGCAACGGCGACGTGCTGATTGCCGCGATCACCAGTTGCACCAACACCTCCAACCCCGGCGTGCTGCTGGCGGCCGGTCTGCTGGCGAAGAAGGCCGTGGCGAAGGGCTTGAAAGTTGCACCGCACATCAAGACCTCGCTGGCGCCCGGATCGCGCGTGGTGACCGAGTACCTGACCAACGCCGGACTGCTGCAATCTCTGGAACAACTTGGCTTCAGCGTGGCCGCCTACGGTTGCACCACCTGCATCGGCAACGCCGGGCCGCTGCGTGAAGACATCGACAAGACTATCACCGACAACGGATTGGTCTGCGCCGCCGTGCTTTCCGGCAACCGTAATTTCGAAGCGCGTATCCACCCCAACCTGAAGGCCAACTTCCTGGCTTCACCCCCGCTGGTGGTCGCCTACGCCATCGCGGGCAAGATGAACCTCAACTTGGACACCGATCCGCTGGGTACCGGCAAGGACGGACAACCTGTCTACCTGAAAGATATCTGGCCCAACAGCGCGGAGATCCAGACCGTGATGAAGTTCGCGGCCGATCCGGCGGTGTACCAGAAGCTGTACAGCGACCTCACCAAGGACTTGCCGCTGTGGAACGCCATCAAGGCTCCCACCGGCAACCTTTACCAGTGGGACGATTCCACCTACATCGCCAAGCCACCGTTCTTCGATGCCGCCGTGCCCAAGGTCGGCGACATCAAGGGCGCGAAGGCGCTGGCGCTGTTCGGTGATTCCGTCACCACCGACCACATCAGCCCCGCAGGCAGCTTCAAGCCCACCACCCCGGCGGGCAAATACCTGCAAGCGCACAAGGTCGAGGTCAAAGACTTCAACAGCTACGGCTCGCGTCGCGGCAACCACGAGGTGATGATGCGCGGCACCTTCGCCAACGTGCGCGTGAAGAACCTGATGTTGCCGCCCAACGCCGACGGCAGCCGCATCGAGGGCGGTTACACCCTGTACAAGGGCGAACAGATGGCCATCTACGACGCCGCGATGAAGCACATCGCAGACGGCACCTCCACCGTGATTTTCGCCGGTGAGGAATACGGCACCGGCTCCAGCCGCGACTGGGCCGCCAAAGGCACGCAATTGCTGGGCGTGAAGGCCGTCATCGCCCGCAGCTACGAGCGCATCCACCGCAGCAACCTGGTGGGAATGGGCGTGCTGCCGCTGCAATTCAAAGGCAGCGACTCGCACGCTTCGCTGAACCTGACCGGCGACGAAACCTTTGAACTCACCGGCCTCGCTGGCGAAATCAAACCGCAACAGGACGTCACGCTCACCGTCGTTCGCAAGGATGGCAGCAAGCAGAGCGTCACATTGTTGCTGCGCATTGATACGCCGATTGAGGTGGACTACTACAGGAGCGGCGGGATACTGCCGTTTGTGTTGAAGGAGTTGGTGGGGTAGGCTCAAGTAGTTAACTCACGCTGCATCAAAAGACGAAGCCCGCGAAATGCGGGCTTCGTCTTTTGATGCAGCCTATCTCCAGTACGATCTATACCAACGATTCAAAATCTCGGGCAAGGTGGTCGTTATGTTTCAAAACTTGCGACACGCGCGAATTGTAAAACTCATGCATTTATATCAGAACGCAAAATCTCTGCTAGTTTGTCAAAACTAGTTTCCCACCCTATCGCCGTGTTTCTGCAAAGATCAGGGGATACCACGCCTGATTGCCTTAATGTAAGGCGAGTGCCAGAGTCAGTATTTTCCAAGTAATACATTACGCTCATCGGCGGTATCGGTGCGCCGACAGGCTTCCATGTATGCACGAGTTTCGTGGGGTACTCAATGTCTGTAAATTCACCTTCAAGCACAAACGACTGAGACCCGCCGCCCCCTGTGCCAGAAGCACTCCACTTACCGCCGATGCGAAAATCGCCAGACCATTCTTTAGTTTCAAATACTCCCGGACGAACCCACCATTTGGCAATTTCAGATGTTGAAATTGCTTGAAAGGCGCGCTCTAACGACACCGGAATTTCCACTGAAGCTAGAATGTCTCCAGAAACGACATCTGCAACAGCACGCGCATTGCATTTTGGTGATTGAATCATATTGTTTTCCCCAAAGAAAAATTTAAGTTATCTGAATTTTTTACTACCTCTCACAACCTTGCTGGCTTGCTTCTGAGCGCCCACGCAAATATCCCGGGAAGCAATCTATTGATAAATAAGACCACCCGACCATGAAGCGTCACAACTTGTTTATTGTTTCTTGCAGTTATAGCCTTTTCAATTATCTGTGCGGCTTGCGAGGGATGCATCAAAAGAAATTTCGGCGGCGAATCGCTGTCTCGCCCCGTTCCCGGCTCATTTTGGTTATTAGTGTGGTGAATACCTGTATCCACGAAACCGGGCAAAATATATGTCAGTGAAATCCCATATTGGTTTAATTCGGCTCTTAACCCATCAGTGAGCCCCGTCAATGCGTGTTTACTCATGCAATAAGCTGTATCGTGGGGCATCGAAATTTCACTCACTACACTTCCTATAATGGCCAACTGACCATTTGCTTTCTTGAGTTCTGCCAAACAAGCGTAAACAGTTTTGAGAACACCAAATACGTTGACCTCAAACTGATTGCGATAGTCTTGAAGCGACAAATTCTCCAGATTGCCAGCGACTGCGAAACCTGCACCAGCAACAACGACATCTATCCGCCCAAACTTTTTTATCGCGGCCTCAACTGCTTCTTCAATTTCTCCTTCTTGAGTTATATCAGCTTGGCAACAAAGCGATGCCACTCCTGGTTTTTGAATCTCTCTTGCTAGTTGATCCAACCTTTCTTTCCGTCTTGCCACAAGAACAAGATTTGCCCCCAAAGCAGAAAATCGTTTTGCAAGAGCTTCTCCAATGCCTGAAGAAGCACCAGTAATTAGTACCGTCTTTCCTGAGTAGTGTTGATTTATAGTAGCCATATGTAAAATTAGTAATGAACCGAATGGTTCAGAATAAGCGAGAGGCAATTCATTGTCAATGAATAAAGAACCAAATGGTTCGTAAAAAAATACTCGTGCTAATATTGGAAATATGGGACGACCAAAAGGATTTAATCGTGAAGCGGTCTTAGAGAAGGCATTGGTTGTCTTCTGGAAGAGGGGCTTTGCCGATACAACCGTACAAGACTTGGAGAAGAAGACTGGGGTAAATAAATCAGGTCTGTACTCCGAGTTCTCAGGGAAAGACGATCTATTTGTTGAGAGTCTGAAGCATTACATTAGCTCAAGTGACTCCATTGAGCGTCTATCTAAAATACCACTTGGTTGGGGAAACATAGAAAACTATTTGCTAAGCGCGCTTGAGCCAAAACCAGAACTAGGCTGTTTTGTGGTTAGCTCCATGCGCGAGTTGTATATTCTCCCCAAGCATTCATTCCGAGCAGTTAGCGGACATGTTGAACGGCTCCGCGAATTGATAAAAAGCAATCTTGAGGCTGAAGGCCACCAAGAAAAGGTGGAGATTCTTTTGCAGTTAATAATGACATTTAATGCTGGGATTTGCCTTCAAGTAAATCTATCCACTGACGGAATAGAAAAACAAATTCGCGACTTTTTGCAAATTCTTAAAACGCAATAAATAACCTATTAGAACAACCAAGGGCAGACCACGGCTTCAGTCAAGCCCCTCACCCCGCTATCTCCTCGATTAACTCAGGATGCTTATCGAGCAGGCGGAACAAATTGATGACCGCAGGCACAGGCTTGGCCTTGCCGTTCTCGTAGCGTGAAAAGGCATTGACGCCACCGCCTGTCAGTTCTGCGGCCTTGCGCTGCGAGAGGCCGAGTTTTTTGCGGATACGCGCGAGTTCTTCTGCTTCTGCCGCATCTACTTTGCTGCGCAGTTTTTCCAGCGCGGCGGCGTAGCGTTCACCCTCCTTGCCTGCGAATTCGATCTCGCCGCACGCCGGACAGTGCCAACCATCCAATGCGCGGACTTTGGTTTGATGACCGCGATATTCGATCACAGCGTCTTTCTTCGCTCGCACCATCTCGCTGCTTTCGCAATTCAGACATGGGTGTTTCATTTTATTTCTCCTTGAATTGGATCACCACGATCCCGTTCTCTCGCAAAGTTACTTTGATATACGCCACCTGCTTCGACTTGAGCGTGACATGGTAAACGTCTTGCCAGATCGTATGGTCAGCATGTGTGGTCATGCTTTTGTAGAAAGCGCCGGATCGCATCCCCAGCACGGTTTCCACCGCCTCATTGGGTGACAAGCCCAACTCCGCAGCACCCACCAGCGCGGTGGCCGTGAAAGCATTCACCCGCCGCTCGGCCACCACCTGCTGGATCGCACTCAAAGGGTAATGAGGCTTCTTTTTCTCCATGCACCAATGTAACCCATTAGGTTAATTCATGCAAATCAGCCCGCGTAGGTCAATAACCAACGGGCATTGCGCCGTATGGAGCAAATATCCGATGCAATGCGCTACGCGTATTGCCCCCAACGTTGGGTTGCAGAAATTCGGCATTGGCTTGTTGCGCCTCCAGTCCACGGGATGGGCTGAGGCGCGGCCGATACCCAATCTGTCCGGCGGACACCCGGCACAAGTCTGCAATCCATCCATTTCATGTTATCTTGGCACTATCCGCTCTGAATGCATCGCCCGTTATTCTCGGCCTATTCACCGCGTAGTGCATTCCACCCGATGCAAATGCCGCGCACCGATAAATCCTCAGACGGAGAAAGTGAGGTAGCCATGCAGCAGGAAACCCACCCAGCACAAAAATTGCGCGTCCTGATGCTGGAAGATACCCCCACCGACTCTGAATTGGCTGAGCATGAGCTGCACAAGGCCAACATTGATTTCGTTGCCAAGCGCGTGGAAACCCGGGACTCCTTTCTGAGTGCGCTGGAAACATTTCATCCGGACATCATCCTTTCCGACTACAAACTGCCGGACTTCAACGGCATCGAAGCCCTGGAAATCGTGCAGCGCACTCACCCGGAAATCCCGGTCATCATGGTCACCGGCGCACTCCCCGATATCGCTGCAGTGGAGCTGATCCATGCGGGCGCCAAGGATTACGTGCTGAAAGACCGCCTGGCCCGGCTGGGTCCCGCCCTGCAGCGGGTTTTGGCCATGGAGCAAATCGCGCGCGCGCGCCTGCAGGCTGAGTTGGCGCTGCGCAAATCACACGATGAACTGGAAGAACGGGTACTTCAGCGCACGACCGAACTGACCGCCGCCAACGCGGCACTGCAAGCCGAAAAGACAGCCCAGCAGAAACTGATCCAACAGCTGGCGGAAGCCCATAGTCAATTGCTGCAATCCGAAAAAATGGCCTCAATCGGGCAATTGGCCGCCGGGGTGGCACACGAGATCAACAATCCGATCGGTTTCGTGAATTCCAATCTGGGGGCGATGCAGCACTACACCCAGGATATGTTCAAGATGCTGTCCGCTTATGAAAGTAGCGAGGGAGAATTGTCACCGGAAACCCGCACCTTGCTTTCCGGGATCAAGCTGAAGATCGACCTGGCGTACATTCAGAAGGACATGGGCAACCTGCTGTCCGAATCGATGGAGGGGCTGCAGCGGGTCAAGCGTATCATCCAGGACCTCAAGGATTTCTCCCACACCGACAAGCTGGAGAAACAACTGGCCGACCTCGAGCACGGACTCGATAGCACCATCAACATCGTCTGGAACGAGCTCAAGTACAAGGCCGATGTCGCCAAGGAATATGCTGCCATCCCGCAAGTCGAATGCATCCCCGCCCAACTCAACCAGGTATTCCTGAACCTGCTGATGAATGCCGTGCAGGCTATCGAGGGACATGGTCGAATCACCGCTCGCACCGGCCAAGAGGGTGACAATGTCTGGGTGGAAATCGAGGATACCGGCAAGGGCATCAAGCCCGAGCATCTGGATCGTATCTTCGACCCGTTCTTCACCACCAAACCGGTCGGATCCGGCACTGGGTTGGGCCTGTCGTTGTCATACGGCATTGTGCAGGAGCATGGCGGGCGGATCGAAGTCAAGAGCGAACCCGGCAAAGGGTCCACGTTCAGGGTGGTTTTGCCCCGCCATTCGCCACCGACCCAATAATGCGGACGGCAGCGCTGACGGCATGGGCATGCTACTGCATGCGCCGATACAATGCCTGTGCGCTCCGCTGAGTCTACTGTAGCGGTCGAAGCACATATCTTTGAAGGCTTCGCAGTCTGACCCGTTCAGAATCCATTGGGATGAGTTTCGTTGCTTTTTCCGCGATACGCCATCTTCATGTACACATCCCCCTTTGCCAACTCTTCCAGCATCTGCGTAAGCCGCTTCTGCCGGGTTTAAGGGAGTTTGGCGCGTGCGATCCAGCCTATGTAGTCGTTGCGCTGATACGGTGGGCGCGCATCGTAGGCGGCGACAAGTTTATTCCCTGCCAACGCTTCACGGATGAAATCGGGCATGGGGTAGCGCTCACGGAGCATGCGGGGTTTCTTTTTCAATCGTAACTCCTTCAGGCTGGTTTCTGTTCATCCTCAACGCCGACGATCCGGGTGAGGTAGTGCTCCAGGTTTCGCTGTGGATGCAGCGGGTAATGCTCGGGCAGGCAATCGATGCGCTGGATGCGGTCGAAACGGAAATTGCGGTATTCGTCGCGCAACTCGCACCAGGCCAGCAAGGTCCAGTGGTCGCCCCATCCCATCATGCCCAGCGGCCACAAGGTGCGTTCGGTGTCTTGTTCCTTCATATCGCGATAGGCGATCTTCACCTTGAGCCGCAATTCGCACGCCTTGCGCAACAGGCCGTGGGTTTCGCGTTCGGGGTAGGAATAATTCGGAATGCGGTAAGGCAGGCGCGAGATTTCGTTCAGCATCGCTGGTGTCAACACCGCGAGAATCTTGGCTTCGGCGCGTTTGGCCGCCTCGCCCAGCGCGGGATCGGTCCATGCCTGCACCATGCGGCTTCCCGCCAGCAGCGCGGTGACTTCTTCCATCTCGAACATCAGCGGCGGCAGGTCGTAGCCTTTGCGCAGACGGTAGCCCACGCCCGCCTCGCCGTCGATGGGCACACCGGAGAGGATGAGCGCCTGGATGTCGCGGTACACCGTGCGCACGCCCACACCGAGCTTTTCCGCCAGCGCCTGCCCGGTCATCGCGGTGCGACGGCCTTGCAGCAGGGTGACGAGTTGAAAGAGGCGTTCGGATTTGCGCATGGCTTATTCCACCATCAGGCCGAGAAATTCGCCATAGCGCTGTGCTGCTTCGTCAAAGGCAGCCAGTTCGGTTTTCTTCAGTTTGGCGAATGGCGTGTAGTCGATGTGTACCGATTTCTTCTTGAGCGTGCGTTTCCAGGTGCCGACAATCTGCCCTTGCAACACCATCATGGGCAGGAACATGCCGTTGCCGCCGGGGACGACTTTGTCGGCATGTTGCGCCGCCAGCACTGCCGAGCGTTCTTTGTAACCCAGCAGGTATTCGTCGAACGCGGGCAGCAGGTAGGCCTCCAGCATGGCAACGGAAGCAGGTGGTGGTGACGGCGGCATCCAGTACGTCTCGCCTTGCAACACGACTTGCTCCAACCCTGAAGCAATGGATGCCAGGGCGGCGCGTGCTTCGGTCAAAGACAACTTGCTCCAGCCCGCGAAATCCTGCGCGGTGGCCGGGCCGCGACTGCTGAAATAGCGCAGGGCCAGTTCGGCCAGCGCGGCATCCCGTTCCAGTTTGCGCGGCTTGCCCACCCACTCGTCCAGCAGAGCGAAGGTCGGCTGCTTGCCTTCATGCATACCGAAGCAGATGCAACCTTCCAGTCCTAGTTGCCACAGGATGTGATAACCGCGCTGCCCCTCGGTGGAAATCTTGGCTCGTTCCAGCACGGCATACACTTCATCGCGCGTCAGTTGTTTGCCGCCTTGCAGTGCCTTCTCCAGCAACTTGCGGCTGCGAGCGTAGGTGGCGGCATCGAGGCCGAGTTGTGCATCGCGCCGCGCCGTCCCTCCCAGCAGACGCGGCGCGAGCAGTTGCAGCATCCAGTGCACATCTTCTGCGGCCAGCAAATGAAGGGTGCCGCGCATCGCCCAGGTGCGCACGATGCGATGCTCGGCAAGAGCGCGCTCGATGTCGGACTGTGTACTGCCCGGCAAACGAACACCGACGACCCACAATGCCGAGGCAAAATCCTGCGCCTGCACCGCCCCGAGTGTCCGCACCACCTCTTCCGCTGTCGCGCAGCGGCTGTGCGCAATTTGCTGGTGGACGAGGCGCAGGAACGGGATGTCGGTCATACCTTGCGTTTCTTCGGCTTAGGCATAGGCAGTTCGCGCGCCGTGGCACGCACCAGTCCGCACAACCATTCTGAATCTTCCCACTGGTCCGGTGTGATGAGCAGGTGCGGCTTGGCACCGGGATAAGGTGCGCCTTCCACCACCTTATCCAGCAAGGCCTGCCCGGCCTTGGTGGGCTTGAGATAGAGCTGATCATCGCACACCAGCCCCACCGGCTTGCCGGAAAGGTAGAGGCAATATTCGCCGAACATCTTCTTGGTCGATGCCTCACCCAGTCCCGCCAGCTGGTCGAGCAGGAAATCGGCCGTTCCTTGTCCTGTTGCCAAAAACACCCCCTCTCGTCTTTGCTTGGTCTACCACGCTAGTGCTGGATGACAACCTCGCTCACCTGTATCACTGTTTCGATGTCGGTGTAGTTCGACATGTCTCCCTGCAACTCTGCGGCGTGTGGCATGAATGCTGCCATGAAGTCGTCGGCGCTGTCGAACAGTAATGGCACATCGCCACATAAGCAGGTGCAGAACCGGGCGCTGCCCCGCCCAGCCCGCGCTCCACCGACACGCCGCGATAGCCCTTGCCCTGGCTCAGCAGCGCGATGGAACGCGGCATGTGGGTGTTGAGGTAGTAGTCCATGTCGAACTTGCCGGTGTTGGGATAGAAGATGCTGAGCTTGATCATCGCCCGCTCCTCAGCCGCGTTGCATCACATGCGCCTTGCTGTGGCTGACGATGACACTGGTCATGTCGATCAGCGGTTCGCAGCTCGGCCCGATTTCATCGCCGAACTTTGCCCCGGCGGTCTTTGCGGCATCGAGGTTCTCCCAATACACCATGTCTATCCACTCGCCGTCATCGGTCTCGGACAGGCTGCGGAAACGGAAGCCGGGTTGCACCTTGATCCAGTCGTTGATCTTCTCGTTGGCCTTGAGCCAGTCGGCGGCAGTCTTGTCCTGCTTCAGGCGGAAACGCACCAGTTCTATTGTGTCGGACATGTTTTTCTCCTTGTTGGTTATGTCGAGAATCTCAACGTGAGAAATCTACGCTCCGGCTACTGACAGCGTATTGGCAGGAGTGTTTGTATTCATCATCCCGGCAGCGATCAATTCAAAATCCATGCGCGGTATCTCCAGATGCCCGAAGCGGAACGCATACCCCCAGCGGCTCTTGTCGCTGATGAACGAGAGCCGGTCAATCAATGGCCGTATGGGGATTTCCTTTGCGTCGAAGAAGCGGATATCCCTGCGATAGGGAATGAAGCCCGGGAACATCTCGAACTGATACACCCCGCTGCCCACAACTTCGCCGATGGCGGTGAACTGCTGGCACGGCTCATCTTCTCCGAACTTCTCTTTTGCAGAGTAGTAGATGAGGCCATCCCCCACCGCCATGCGTTTGAGCGGCTGCGCCTTGCCATGACACAGTTGACTGAAGCCGCCGGCCACTCCCATCTTTACATGCTCCCTGGAGGCGACGCCTATCCAGTAACGCTTATCTCTTGTACTCATTCTCGACGTCCTCCAGTTCCAGCAGCAGACTCAAACGGTCGTACTTTGCAACCTCCTGCCAAGGCCGTCCGGACAGAGCGCCTTCCATCGCCCACAACAGGTTCAAACTGGAACCCGCACCCGTGCGTTTCACCAGCACATAGGCGCGCACCGCCCCCAGTTCTCTCAACTGATCAAGGGTGCGGATACCAGCCTGCGCCAGCATCTGTTGCGATTTTGGACCAAAATTGGGGAGGTCGGAGATTTCCATTGGACGGCAAACGGCAGACAGTTAAGACCGCTGCAGTATGACCATATGCTACTGACAGCATGGTGTCAGTAGCAGACGCGACGCTTATTCGCCTTCAAAGACTTCAGCATCCTGCCCGTCGCGGCCGACAGCGCGGAAGATACCCGGTTTGCCGTCTGCTCCGGTCTCAGTCTCGGCAAAGACGGTATATTTGCCGGTGCCGGGGTATTCGCAGATCTCGGGCGATATCCTGGTGCTGATGGCGAGATACTTGAGTTCGACGCTACCCGTGTTGGTGACCACATGCGCCATGTCTTTCCCGCCCGCGAGACACGCCACGATGTCTCCCTGACGGATTGGATAAACGACCTCGCCGATGCGAACTTCTCCCGTACCTTCCAGCACAAGGAACATCTCTTCGTTGATCTGGTGATTGTGTGGAGGAAAAGCCCGCTTTCCGGGTGGGACCGCAGTGATGTTGTAGCCAAGTTTCCGCGAGCCAAGCAGGTTTCCCACGCCCCCCATACGCGCCTCATATCGGTCGGCAGCGCCCCCTGTAGGCGCAAAGCCTGGACGGGAAGGCTTGAGTTCGACATCGGCGATGTTGATGACGGGTTTGTTCATGCTTGCTCCAAATAGTCGATTGGTGTTGCGCTACTACGTCCGGCCTGACCAAGCACCCTGCCGTTTGTTTGATGAAGCATTGCCACTTCCGGCCTTCGACGGCATAGATTGCTGCCTTGCCGTCCTCGTTCATGATCATTCAAAATCAATATGCACCACTTAAATACAATGACTTACACACACCTAGTCATGTTGACTGCTTTCCGGAATGCAGTAGTGAGTTTCAATCACGCTCAAGCGATGAGTAGTTCATTAGCAAGCAAAGTAGCATATTTCCTGCGCTCATAAACATTACTAGCGCAGTGGGATAGGTAACCGATTTCAGGAAACAGCGAATAAACCGATAAACCGAGAAAAGCCGTATTGACGATTTTAGTACGGAAAGACCCTGCCCCTGCATCGGTGACGGTGGGTATGCCCCGTACCTCCGCTGCGTTCATTCTGCACCTATTGCTCCGGCCCGATGAAGTCTTAACTGGTCTGGCTAAACGGATGTCGCGGGACTCAAGGGTGCGCTTGCGCACCATTTTGCTCTGGTGCGCAGGCGCACCCTACATCTGCCAACTTCAAATTTCTATGGGCCGGATCAATAGCATGAACCGGTCAGGTTGCCTCCGCATGCTTTTGCTGCACGGGTAGCCACACCCTGAAGATAGAGCCCTTGCCCACTTCGCTCTTCACCTCGATGCGGCCGTGATGCTTCTGAACGATGCCGTAAGACAGCGACAGCCCCAGCCCCGTCCCCTTGCCAATCGGCTTGGTGGTAAAGAACGGATCGAAGA
>JAYTUW010000018.1:0-8526 GCA_043744345.1 Sideroxydans sp.
ATTCGCAGGCATTCGACGCTGGGATATGTCAGCCCGATTGACTTCGAGAAGCAGGCTCTGTTAGCTTAACTTGGTGTCCATTGAACTGGGGACAGGCCACTATCTGTTTTAGTTGCCCAACCCTGCGTTCGAGCGGGACGCCGCAAAAGCGCGGCGCCCCTCAACTTAGACGTTGGGCATCATCCTTCTTGTAAGCGCTTTTAAATGACAAACAACACATCTATCTACTCCTCAACCTTCATATTCGCCAAAGGCGGGTACGACGAAGCCTTTTATCAGCTGGACGCTGAAATTGCCGAAATTGCGAAAGCAATTCCCGGCTACTTGGGCGAAGAGAACTGGGAAAACGGAACAACAGGCCTGATCTCCAATATCTACTATTGGGACTCTATGGAGTCATTGCAGCAACTTGTCTCGCATCCAAAACACCTTGAAGCGAAAGCAAAGCAGTCAGCTTGGCTCGCTGGTTATCAAGTTGTTATTTCGCAGGTGCTTCGAACTTACGGCGATGGCAAGCTGCCTGCGTTGCCATCTATATCTATCCTTTCGCCACATGCCGCCCAACCCGTCGCTCCAGCGGACGGCCTTCGGCCGCCGCTGAGCTAGCACGTTAGACATCACACTTCCGATGAATCTTACCAATAACCCTTACTTACTAGCCGCGTTCAAGAAGTACGGCCCACAATGGAACCCGACAGTGCTTGCCGAGCAAGGTCTGCTCCCGCTTTTGCGGTTGATCTGGGGCGCTATGCTGCATCGATTCTTGCGAACAAGAAAGAATGGGGGCAAGTCTTGCAATATAGCAAGCGGTCTCTCAGAACGCTTTATATCGAACGATCTCACGTCTGGGAGGGGTTCAATGACCCCGGAAATTTGCTCCTTCCGACCCCTCAATTAGTTTTTCTACAGCTTCGTTAGGCTTCCATATCCATGCTCACACAAACGACTAGCGATATCCCCCACAAAGTGTGGCTTCTCTTCGCGGCGGGTCCCATTCTTTTCCTCGTAGCAATTGTCTTTGCCTCAATCTTTTTGAGCATGCGTGGAGTAAACCCAGAGCAAATAGCGCAGCGTGTGCCTCTGCTGATGCCGCATATCTTATTGGGCGCGCTTCTTTGTCTCGGTGTTCTTACGCATTTTGCGCTTCAAGCGGAAACGGTTTGGGTCATCCCCGGCGCAATGAAGGCTCTCGCCGATGTGGGTTTCGGGCTGCTCATCGGCGTGGTCTTGGCCCTTGCCTACTTCAAGTTGTTAGCGCCTTTGTTGGAATCCGTGCAGCGCGCCGTCGGTGACTACGTTCCTCCCGGTTCTGTGCTTCCTGCGGTGTCCGGCAGCCTCGGTATATTTTTTATTGCAAATGTACTGCTGGCCCCGCTGGTTGAAGAAACCATTTATCGTGGCTATGCGCTTCCATTGCTCAACACACATGTCGGCGTCACTTGGGCAGTGGTGATCACTTGCATATTCTTTGGCCTTCTTCATTGGCCGGGCGGGTTTTGGTACATGTTGCTTACCGGTGCTGTAGCAGGTGGCGCGTTTGCCGGTCTATGGTTGTGGCGTGGCGGTATTCTCGCGCCCTTCACCGCACACTTGGCGTTGAATGTGGCCGAGTTCATCTATGTATGGCTGGCGCATGAACAAGCCTAACATGGCGTTCGAGAGGGAAGTTTCCGCTTTACGTTAGGCCACAAGAGGTAACGAATGGAAATATTGGTCTGGGCTTTTCTCGGTGGCATAGTCGGTGCCGTATTCATGGACGTCACGGAATCTTATGTAGCCAAAATCGGCATTACCAGCGGCGTAAATATCGCCTTGGTTGGCCGCTGGTTTTTGGGCTTGTTGCGCGGGCAACTCTCCCACCCCAACATCCTCAATTCCAAGTCACTCCCTCAAGAGGTAAAAGCTGGCTGGGCGTTTCACTTCCTTGTTGGCGGCGGCGGTGTGGCGCTCATCTATCCGCTCTTTTTCCAAACCACAGGACTCCCGTTTCCCAATAATCAATTGCTAGGTGGCCTGCTGTTCGGGCTGTCCACCTCATTGCTGCCTTGGTTCATTCTCCTGCCCTCTTTCGGATGGGGATTTTTCGGGCGGTGTGGGCCACAAGGTTCCAATGCCTTACTTGCAAGTACGCTTTCGCATATTCCCTATGGCCTCGGTGTCGGGGCTGTTATCGCTGTGGGCTTTCATGTATAGCGGCCTAACACTGCATTCGAGCTGGGCGCCAAATGCGGCGCGCCCCTCAATTTGAACGCTAGCCCTCTTCATGATTGCCATCTGCGAAATGCGTAGCCTTCTACTTGCTCTCACGCTTCTATCTACCAACGTTCATGCGCTTGAAAGAGACCTTGCAAATGCAGTCGAAACCGTGGGGGGGATCTACAGCAGTATCTACATTCATGAGGTCGGCCACGCACTCGCCTACAAGGCCTTTGGAGCTACTGAAGTCTCGATCGAGGTTCCTCCAAAGGGCAAGCTTCTTGGTGGCTTAACGACGGCAAAGTTTAACGAACCATTTTCAGACGTGGAAGGACAGATTCTTGCGGTATCCGGGCTGCTCACTTCGAGTCTTGCTGGAGAACTTGTACTCCAACAGCAAGGCCTTCAACGCTCTCCGTATGCTCAAGCTGTACTCGGTACGGCTGTCGTATCAAATCTTCGCCATGTCTACACGTACTACACGCACATTCGTGGCAAGGATGGTTACGTCGGAAACGACATTGACTCTTTTGAGCTAGCCGGAGGAAACCCGCATCTCTTTTCTGCCGCGCTCGTCTCTTACGCAGTTTGGGCACTTCACCGCACGAGGAAAGACGATATTCCTCTCTTCTATGTCAGCCTTCGCTTTTAACAGGGGGCTAACTGATTGATCTGCATTTCCCCAATGAAGAACGGCACGCAAATCCTGCGTGCCGTTCTTCATTCAAACCCCGCTCAGAACCGAACCTGCACTTCGTAGCGGCGGTTCTTGGCTTTCTTGGCCGGGGTGTTGTCGGGTTTGACGAGCATCTTTTCGGAGCCCATGCCGACGGCTTCGATGTCGTCTGCGCTCACGCCATTGGCAACCAGTTCCTTGACCATGACTTGTGCGCGGCGGGCGGACAGTTCCTTGTTTTTGGCGGCGTCGCCGGTGGAGTCGGTGTGTCCGGAGACGATGAATTTGAATCCGGTCTGGCCTTCAGATTGCAGTGTCTTCTTCACGTCGATGATGGCGTTGGCCAGTTTTTTGGATTTGCTGCCGCAGCCGGCTTCGAGGGCGTCCGTTCCGCTCTTGAACGAGCACTGGTTTTTCTGTCCTTCTGACAGCAGTTTCTTGTTCACTTGGGCAGCGATTTTTTCGTTGCCTTTGGAGCGCGCTTTTTCTCTGGCCTGGTCGGTCACTTTGGTGCCGAGGTCTCCGCCGCCCTTCTTTTGCAGATCGTCCATCATTCCGGCATAAACACTGGTAGCTGTGAAGGTCAGCAGACATGCGGTCAAGATTGTTTTCTTCATGTTTTTACCTCTTTGTTTGGTTGAAAATGGTTACGCGAAAATTCAGCCCTGGGATGTTGAGACAAACGACTTTGCCGGTCAACAATGATCAAAGAAGGGTTTCGGTTTGTGCTGAGCCAATCAGCGAAGGGATCAGCTTCGCAATTGATTTCAAAATGAGGTGAAGCTGGCCGGTAAGCCGGGTTCTGTCGTGGACAGTCATTCCTCTAGGCGTTTCGTTACCTTACGCTCAAGCAACCTACCCGCAAGCGACGCGAGCCACGTCATAGCCTGCTTATTTGGTCTTGCTCCGGATGGGGTTTACCCTGCCACTGGTGTTGCCACCAGCGCGGTGAGCTCTTACCTCGCCGTTTCACCCTTACCTGCCCACTTTCGTAAACAGGCGGTTTATTTTCTGTGGCACTTTCCATCGCCTCACGGCGTCCGGTCGTTAACCGGCATCCTGCTCTGTGGAGCCCGGACTTTCCTCTACGCAGCATAAGTGCGTAGCGACTGTCTAGCCAGCTTCGATGCGGAGTTTAACACGCGCAGGCCGGAATCCCCGCAGCCCGCCAACGACAAGGCTCGCCGAAGCGAGCCTTGTCGTTGCCTTCAATTCAGCGAAATCAGAATTTGAATACGCCGGAAATTCCGTACACGTTGTAGGAGCCGGGATAGTACTCGGCCATCGCGCGGGCAGCCAGCTGGGAGGTGATGCTGTACTCGGCACCGACGCCGTGCGTCACGCCAGTTGCGGTGTAGCTTGGGCCCAGGCTGGAGCTGTAGGCGACACGCGATCCGCCGACCTTAACCAGAACCGCGACTTTTTCTTCCGCCCAGCCCGCCCATTTTCTGGGGATAACCCAGGAGCCAACACCTGCAACGGCGAGGCCGGATTGAGTCCAGGAAGCACCTCTTGCACTAGAACTGCCGAAATTGATGTA
This sequence comes from Sideroxydans sp., assembly GCA_043744345.1. GTDB lineage: Bacteria > Pseudomonadota > Gammaproteobacteria > Burkholderiales > Gallionellaceae > Sideroxyarcus. The sequence goes on from JAYTUW010000018.1 coordinate 4,413, forward strand.
TTCACCCTGGATGGCGAGGTCAAGCTTGCCCGCTTTGGATAGATCGAACTGGTGTACCTTAGCGCCACCGAACAGTTTGAACGCCAGGCTGGAACTGCCGTAGACGACTCGGGGAATGCCCACACCACCGCCAACATAAGCGCCCATGCTGTCTGATCCGGCGGCTGACTTGCGTGTTTCCGCCTGTGCGGCGGCAGAGGCAACGACCAACAATGCGACTGCGACGACTCTGATGAAGCTCATCTGTGTTTCCTTTTGAATATAAATGGAATGCGAATGTTCGCAAACCGGGCGCGAATGCTATCTGTCCGGTTTGGAACCGACTATCTTCGGGATTTCGGGTTTACTTGGCTTTGTCCTGGAGTGCCTGGCCGGCGTTTTCCAGCGCCTTGCCACTTTGTTCCAGTGTCTCGTTTCCAAGCTGCTTGGCTTTCTCGACCAGTGATTCTTTGGCGAACGGGTTGGAAAGCAGCGGCTTGTTGCGTCCTATGTTGACGCCAAGCGCCAAACCGATGAGCAGGCCGATCACCACGCCGATCAATACCAATTTCATGTTTTTCATCTTTAGTCCTCTGTTGGGTTTTTGAAAGTTAAATGACCTCCGGCATGTGGCCTTCGCTGAAAGCCGCTCAAAGCGACCCGTCAAACCATGCGCCGCCCTTGGTGGCTTGCACCTCTTAATCTTCCCCCTTTGACAAAGGGGGACTGGAGGGGGATTTTGTGATCGGTGCTACATCACCAAGTTCAAATCCCCCCACCCCCCTTTGCTAAAGGGGGCTAATTCAGTTCCGCATCTATCCAAACAAGCGCTTCATTCCCGTACAGGTCAAACCTTGGTGCATCCACCGGCATAGCCGGAGGTTTACCTCACTGAATTACCGCGCCGCGAATTCTGCCTCAACCTTCGACGACTTGCATACTCACGCCGAGGTCTTTCCATTGCTTCATTTCTTCCAGCAGCGCCGCTTCGGTGAGCGGGTTTTGCACCAGCCAGCCGGATTCGATGGAAAGATGGAATTTTGTGCCGCTGAAACGGCCCTGAATGGCGGGCAATTTGACGTCGCCGCGATTGCGGAAGATCAGCGCGGCCAGCCGCAGTGCCATCACCTGGGCCATAATTTCCGGTGTATTCAGTTTTCCGCGCAATTTTTCCAGGCTGCCGCGGTGTGCCAGTGTCAATTGGCTCAACAGGTTCTGTTCGGTTCTGGAAAAGCCCGGCATGTCGGCATTGGCCAGAATATAGGCGGTGTGCTTGTGATACCCGCTGTGGGCGACGCTGATGCCGATCTCGTGCAGGTTTGCCGCCCAGAGCAAATGTTGCAAGTCTTCTATGCCGAACTGTCCGTCCAGAAATTGCTTTGCCAGCAACCCGGCCAGTTGTGTTACCCGCTTCGCCTGGCGGGCATCCACATGATAACGGCGCATGAACTGCTGCACCGTGACTTCGCGCATGTCGTTGTGGTGAAAACGGCCGAGCAAGTCATACAGCAATCCTTCGCGCAGGGCCCCGATTGCGGGTTGCATGCGTTCGATGCCGAGTTCGCAAAAAGCCGCATACATGATGGCGAAGCCGCCGGGCAGTACCGGGATACGGTCCGGCTTGAGTCCCAGCAATTCGAGTTTTGCCACGTCGCCGGCCTTGAGCAATTGGCTGCGCAACTGCTCCAGTCCGTCGCGCGTGATGCCGCCGTCGCTGTAGCCGTTCAGCTCGATGATGTCGCACAACACGCGCGCACTGCCGGAAGAACCCAGCGCGGCATCCCAATGACCGCTGGTGAATTCAGAGGCGATGGCCTGCACTTCGCTGCGCGCGGCGAGTTCCGCCTGCTTGAGGTTCTGCTTGTTGATCTTGCCGTCCGGGAAATAGCGCACGCTGTAGCTGACGCAGCCCATGTACAGGCTTTCCAGTTTGAGCGGCTCCAGCCCCTCGCCGATGATGAACTCGGTGGAGCCGCCGCCGATGTCCATCACCAGCCGCTTGCCTTCGCCCTGCGGCAGGGCGCGCGACACGCCGAGATAGATGAGGCGCGCTTCTTCGCGCCCGGCGATGACGTCGATGGGAAATCCGAGCGCGGCTTCGGCCTGTATCAGGAATTCGGGGGCATTTTTGGCGACACGCAAGGAGTTGGTGCCGACCGCACGCACCGCTTCACGCGGCAAACCGCGCAATCGTTCGCCGAAGCGTTGCAGGCAGGCGAGTGCGCGTTGCTGGGCGGGTTTGTCGAGGCGTTTGTCGGCAGTGATGCCGGTGGCCAAACGCACGGCTTCACGCAAGCCGTCCAGCATGTACAGCTGATCGTTCTCCACCCGTGCGATCTGCAGTCGAAAGCTGTTGGAGCCGAGATCGACTGCCGCAAGGATGGGTTGTTGTTGCACGGTGGAAGGGGATTATTGTTCCTGGACTTCGCGCTCGATCTCTTCCACGGTGACGTGACGCACATCGCGGCCTTTGACCATGTACACCACGTACTCGGACATGTTCTTGGCGTGGTCGCCGATGCGCTCGATGGCCTTGGCCACGAACAGGATCTCCAGCGAGGTGGAGATGGTGCGCGGGTCTTCCATCATGAAGGTGATGAGATAACGCATGATGGCGCGGAACTCCTCGTCCACCAGCTCGTCCTGACGCACCACTTGCGCGGCGGTCGCGAGGTCGAGGCGTGCAAAGGCATCCAGCGATTTGCGCAGCATGTCCAGCGCGATGTCGGAGGCGTGCTTGATCTCGTTGTAGCGCGGCAGGTACAGGCGCTCCTTTTGCGACAGCAGCTTGGCCATGCGCGCGATTTTTTCCGCCTCGTCGCCGATGCGTTCCAGGTCGGTGATGGTCTTGATGACGGTGGTCACCATGCGCAGGTCGCCCGCGGCGGGTTGGCGGCGCACCAGGATGCGGTTGCAGCTTTCGTCGATCTCGACTTCCATCATGTTCACACGGTGGTCGTCTTCGATCACGCGGTTCATGAGTGCCACATCGCCGGTAAGTAGCGACTCAACCGCCAGGCGGATCTGACTTTCCACCAAGCCGCCCATTTGCAGCACCCTGGAGCGAACGGCTTCCAGTTCCGCGTCGAATTGTTTCGAAGTGTGTTCGCTTCCAGACATGATTATTCCTTATGGATTATTGCAAATGACACATACTACCGGTGCTGCATTAAACTTTTGTGACGCCGCCTCAGGCGGTCATCGTCTTCACACCGTCCGGCGTGCCCAGCAGCAGCACATCCGCCCCGCGGCGCGCGAACAAACCGTTGGTCACCACGCCCGGCAATTGGTTCAAGATTGTCTCCAATTCCACCGGATTCATGATCTTCAGATTGTGCACATCCAGGATGACATTTCCGTTATCGGTAGTGAATCCCTGGCGCAGTTGCGGCTGCCCGCCCAGCTTCACCAGTTCCCGCGCGATATAGCTGCGCGCCATCGGAATAACCTCAATCGGCAAAGGGAATTTACCCAGCACATCCACCAGTTTGCTGCCGTCGCACACGCAGATAAATTTCTTGCTGGCCGCCGCCACGATCTTTTCGCGCGTCAACGCGCCGCCGCCGCCCTTCACCATGTGCATGTGTTTGGTGATCTCGTCCGCCCCGTCGATATACACCGGCAGGTCGCCCGCGTCGTTCAACGACAGCACCTCGATACCGTGCCCCTGCAAACGCTTGGTGGACGCCTCGGAGCTGGCCACCGCACCGCGAATCTTGCTTTTGATCTTGGCTAGTTCGTCGATAAAGAAATTAGCCGTCGAACCCGTCCCCACACCCACGATGCAGTCGTTCGGCACATAAGCGATCGCCGCCTGGGCGACCGCGCGTTTCATATCATCCTGCGTCAAAGCCATTATTTTCCCCAATTCATAATCAGTATTATTGTTTTGCACGGGGATTATTGCAGGAAATGGCTGTTTTAGGAACCTTCACGGCCTGTTGCAGCAAACTCTTTCCAAATACCGTGTTTGCCTTTAGGATGCACCTGCCGTGGGGGTGTAGCTCAGTTGGGAGAGCGTCTGGTTCGCAATCAGAAGGTCGTCAGTTCGATCCTGATCACCTCCACCATTTCTTTGTGGGAGCGCCGACGTCCTCGTCGGCTCAGTCTGACACCATGCCGACGAGGACGTCGG
>JAYTUW010000019.1:0-32909 GCA_043744345.1 Sideroxydans sp.
AGCTCGCGGATATTGCCCGGCCAGTCGTGCTGGTCCAGTCGCTTGAGCGCATCGGCTTGCAATTGCTTGACGGGCGTGCCGAGCTTTGCCGCAGCTTCGGACAGAAAACGCGCCGCCAGCAAGGGAATATCGCCCTTGCGTTCGCGCAGCGGTGGCAGGGCCAGGCGCACCACGTCCAGACGATGCAGCAGATCGGCGCGGAAGCGGCCTTCCGATACCAGGCGATCGAGATCCTGATGGGTGGCGGCAAGTACACGCACGTCCACGCGAATCAATTCACGACCGCCCACGCGAAAAAACTCGCCCTCGGCCAGCACCCGCAGCAAGCGCGTCTGCAAGGAGGCCGGCATGTCGCCGATTTCATCGAGGAACAGCGTGCCGCCATTGGCTTGTTCGAAGCGACCGACATGGCGCTTGGCGGCGCCGGTAAAAGCACCGGCTTCGTGGCCGAACAATTCCGACTCCAGCAACTGGTCGGACATCGCGCCGCAGTTTTCGATAACGAAGGCGCGCTCCGCACGCGGACTGGCATAGTGGATGGCGCGACCGAGCAACTCCTTGCCTGTTCCCGATTCGCCGGAGATGTGCACGGCGATATCGCTGTTCGCCACGCGCAGCGCCAGATCGATCACGCCATTGAGCGGGCTTGAGGCGGCGCGCACGATGCGCGAGAACTCATAGTGCGAGCGCAACTTCTCGTGCTTGGCCGCCACACGCCGTTGCAACACCGGCTGGGCGGTGCGCAACTCCAGATTCATGTTGTTGCTCTGCTGCTGCAGATCGTGCAACTTCGCCGCGCCGCGCACATTGAGCAGCAGCGATTCCGGATGCCACGGCTTGAGGATGTACTGGTAGATACCGGCATCATTGACGCCGGCGATGATGTCCTCGACATCGGTGTAACCGGAAATGATCATGCGCACCGCATCCGGCCAGCGCTCGCGAACCTCTTTCAGAAACTCGATACCGGTCACACCGGGCATGCGGTGGTCGCACAACACGACATGCACCGCCTCGCGCTCCATGATGGCGCGCCCCTCTTCCGAACTCGACGCGGTCAATACATGGAATTCCTCATCCAGCGTGCGGCGTATCGACTCCTGCGAACGGACTTCGTCGTCAATCACCAGTACGGTAGGCAACATCGCATTCATCAGCAGATCCTCGGTAGTTGTTCGCCCGCCAGCCAGTCCACCACGCGGCGGCCACCCAGCTTGGTGGTCATCTGCACAAAGCCGTGCGAGTCTTCCAGTACTTCGCCGATGATGGCGGCATCACCTGCCAGCGGATGCGCGCGCATCACTTCCAGCAAACGTTCCGCATCATCCGGCGCACAGATCGCGATCAGCTTGCCTTCGTTCGCCACGTACAGCGGATCCAGCCCCAGGAACTCACATGCCGCCTCGACCGGCTGGTTCACTTTGATTGCCGATTCTTGCAGCATCATGCCGACACCGGACTGCTTGGCGATTTCATTCAGCGTGGTTGCCAGTCCGCCGCGCGTCGGGTCGCGCAGCACGCGCAGCTTCACCCCGCTGTCCAGCATGGTGGCGATCAAACCATGCAGGGCTGCCGTGTCGGAAACGATGGGGGCCGAAAAAGTCAGCCCTTCGCGTTGCGACAGGATCGCCATGCCGTGATCACCGATTGTGCCGGAAAGCAGAATCTTGTCGCCCGGCTTGGCCAGATCTCCGGATAAGTTCACCCCTTCGCGCACAACGCCAACCCCCGTGGTCGTAATGAACACGCCGTCACCCTTGCCCTGCTCCACCACTTTGGTGTCGCCGGTAACAACGGGCACACCCGCCTCGCGCGAAGCCTGCGCCATCGACTCGACGATGCGCTTGAGATCGGCCAGCGGAAAACCCTCTTCCAGGATGAAGCCCGCAGACAGGTACAAAGGCTTCGCGCCCATCACCGCCACATCGTTGATTGTGCCGTGCACCGACAGACAACCGATATCGCCGCCCGCGAAGAATAACGGCGACACCACATGGCTGTCCGTTGCCATCACCAGCCGACCGCTTGCGACCGGCAAGATCGCACCATCGTTGCCCTGCGCCAGATATTCGTTATCGAAAGCAGCCGCAAAAAGTTCGCTGATGAGCTGCGCCATCGCGCGCCCGCCGGAACCGTGCGAAATGTCCACCCGGCCGTTCTTGATGTCGAGTGCGCGGGTGTAGTTTGGTTTGACTGTGCTCATTTAATTTCTCTCAATGTTGCTTCTTCACTCCCTTCTCCCGCAAGCGGGAGAAGGGCTGGGGATGAGGGTCTGTGCATTTTTGATACTGTATTTCATACTCACCGCCCCTCACCCGCTTGCGGGGGAGGGGCTATAGTTGCTTTGCTTTCCGAATCTGTTAATGCCTGATAGATCGCTTCCATCACCGCTTCTGTCTCAGCCAGCATCTGGTTATTCCAGAACCTTAACACCTTGATCCCTTGCAACTGTAACCATGCGCCGCGTTTTTCATCATATGCAACCGCCTCGCCATGCTGGCCGCCATCAAGCTCTACACCCAGCTTTTTCTCATCGCAGTAGAAGTCGAGAATATATCTACCCACCGGATGCTGCCGCCTGAATTTTGCATCCGCAATACGACGATTGCGCAACAACATCCACAACAAAGATTCAGCATCAGTCATCTTGCTCCGCATCTCACGCGCATAGGCACGAAGGTCATCGGGCAATTTGGCGGGGTGGTGCGGCATTCATTCCTCACAATCTGATTCATTCCCCTCGCCCGCAAGCGGGAGAGGGGCTAGGGGTGAGGGGCTGTGGGTCTCGCGCAATTTGGTGAAGCTCAACATCCCTCATCCCCAACCCTTCTCCCGCTTGCGGGAGAAGGGAGTAAAAACCACGCCTACCATCAAACCGTCTCCCTGAACCGTCCGTAACTATAGTGCGCAGCGCACGCGCCCTCCGACGACACCATGCACGATCCCACCGGGTTCTCCGGCGTGCACACCGTGCCGAAGATCTTGCATTCCTGCGGGCGCTTCTGGCCTCTTAAAATCGCGGCGCATTCGCAGGCCTTGTTGTCGGGCACTTCCACGTAGTCGACCTTAAACTTCAGCTCGGCATCGAACGCGGCGTATTTTGGGCGCAACTTCAGCGCACTGTTGGGCACGCTCCCCAGGCCGCGCCACTCGAAAACATCGCGCAATTCGAACACTTCAGCCACCAGTTCCTGCGCTTTGAGATTGCCTTCACGGGTGACGGCGCGGGTGAATTCGTTCTCGACGGCGGCGCGGCCGTCGTTGACCTGGCGCACCAGCATCAGTATCGCCTGCATCACATCCAGCGGCTCGAATCCGGCGATGACCACCGGCTTTCCGTAATCGTCGGCGAACGGTTCATACGGTTTGCTGCCGATGACGGTGGAGACATGCGCGGGGCCGACGAAGCCATCCAGCGCCACACCGCCTTCAACCGCCAGAATCGCGTGCATCGCGGCGGGGGTCAACACGTGGTCGCACAGGATGCTGAAATTCTTCAGTCCTTCGGCGGCGGCCTGTTTGATCGCCACGGCAGTCGGTGGTGTGGTGGTCTCGAAGCCGATGGCGAGGAACACGACCTCGCGGTCGGGATTATCGCGCGCGGCTTTCAACGCGTCCTGGGTGGAATAGATCATGCGCACATCGGCACCCTTGGCCTTGGCGCGCATCAGCGAGAGGTTGTCGGATGCGGGCACGCGCACGGTGTCGGCATAGGTGCACAGGATCACGCCGCGCTCGGTTGCCAAACGAATGGCCTGATCGACACGGCCGATGGGCAACACGCACACCGGGCAGCCGGGACCGTGGATCATGCGCACGTTCTGCGGCAGCAGGTCCGCGATGCCGTAGCGCGAGATGGCGTGTGTATGGCCGCCGCAGAATTCCATCAGGCGGTAATTGCGTTTCGGGTCGGCTTCGCGCGCGATGTTGGCGGAGATGTTTTTGGCGAGTTCACCGTCGCGGAATTCGTCGACGTATTTCATAACGTCACCGTCATTCCGGCGCAGGCTGGAATCCAGCAAGTACGACAGACTGCGCAGCAGACAAACCCATTTGATCCGCTTCGCGGGGATTCTTCTATCAACTGGATTCCGGCTTTCGCCGGAATGACGATCAAGTCCGGGGGGTACCTCATGATCCGCTCCCGCTGAGTTCTTCCCGCAACTCATCCAGCTGCCCCATCTCGGCAAACATTTGCAGCGTGCGCTCCGCTTCGTCCTGATCCAGCTTCTGCAGGGCATAACCGACATGCACGATGACGTATTCGCCAACGGCGGCATCTTCCACCAGTGCCAGCGAGATCTCCTTGCGGACCCCGCCCAGGTTGACGATAGCGTTGCCCGGAGTCGTCAGTTCTTCGATACGGGCAGGGATAGCGAGACACATGATTTTCTCCAATCAAGAGCTAGTTACTCCCTTCTCCCGCAAGCGGGAGAAGGGCCGGGGATGAGGGTCTGTGCGCACAATGTAAGTCGTTTATTTCTCATAGACCCTCACCCTAACCCTCTCCCGCTTGCGGGAGAGGGGACTGTTTGAGATGTTGCAGCGCGATACCCGCCTGTCCCAGCGAGATGGCACCATCATTGGGCGGCAGCTGTTGCGCAGTCAGCACGGTCAACCCGTGCACGGTCAGGCTGTCGCTCAAAGTCTGCGTTAATATATTGTTGAGGAAACAGCCGCCGCCCAGCACGACATGCCTGATGCCGGCACGGCCCGCGGCGCGCTGCACCCACGCGCACAGACCTTCGGCCAGCGTGGCATGGAACAGGGCCGCGCCATGCCGGGCATCCTTGCAATCGGCCAGGTGTGCCAGCAGCGGGCGCAGATCCAGTTCGTTCTGTGCCGTAAAGATATAGCCCAATGGCAGCGGCGCGACTTTGCCGTTGCGCTCGGCCAACCCCTCCAGCAACATCGCCGCCTGGCCTTCGTAGCCCTGCACTTCCTTCACACCCAGCAATCCGGCCGCCGCATCGAACCAGCGTCCCATGCTGCTTGTTTCCACACAATTCAATTTGCGCTGCAGCATGTCGGCCAGCATGTCGGCACCCGGCTGGTCCGGGAAGCGGCGCGCAATCTCGTCGGTACGCTTCATGTCGAACAACGCCGCTGCCGCCATGCGCCAGGGCTCGCGCGCGGCGCGGTCGCCGCCGGGCATGGTGATGGACGCAAGATGGCCCAGCCGTTCGAATTCCGTACCCGATACCCGCAGCAGCTCGCCGCCCCAGGCACTGCGATCCGTCCCCAGCCCCACACCATCCAGCGCCAGGCCGATCATCGGCTCGGTCATGCGGTGCTCGGCACAAATGGCGGCGATGTGGGCATGATGATGCTGTACCGCGTACACCGGCAGATCGCGCTTTGCGGCAAAAGCTTGCGCAAACTGCGTACTGTAAAAGTCGGGATGCAGGTCGTGTGCCACGGCCTGCGGCTGCACATCTAGTATCTCGCACAGGTAGTCGACCGTCTCGCCCAGCATCTCCCGCGTACCCGCATGATCAAGATCGCCGATGTGTTGCGAGACAAAAGCTTCGTCGCCGCGCGTGATGCATACGGTGTTTTTCAGCCACGCCCCGCACGCCAGCACAGACGGACCGGTATAGGGCAGTTTGATGCGGCGCGGCGTGTAGCCGCGCGCGCGGCGCACAAAAGTCGGCGCCTTGCCCTGCCACTTCATCACGCTGTCGTCGCAGCGATGCAGGATGTCGCGGTCGTGCGTGAGAAAGGCATCGGCCAGACCGCCAAGCGATTCGCGCGCTTCCGCATCGTCTTTCACCAGCGGCTCACCGCCGGGATTGGCACTGGTCATCACCAGTGCCAGCTCCGCGGGCTTCCTGAGCCAGTCCAACCCTTCCGGTTTCCCGAGCAATTCATGAAACAGCAAATATTGCAGCGGCGTGTACGGCAGCATCAGGCCGACACTGGAAAGGCCGGGCGCGATGCCCTGCAATTCGCTCTCGCAAGCGGAAGACTGGCGCAGCAGCACGATGGGGCGCTCGCCTGTTTCCAGCAATGCGCCGTCCTGTTCGCGGAACTGCGCGTAGCGCCGCGCGGATATTGTGTTCAGCACCATCACCGCGAAGGGCTTTTCCTCGCGCTGCTTGCCGCTGCGCAGCTTGGCCACAGTCTGCGCATTGCGCGCGTCGCATACCAGATGAAAACCGCCTATGCCTTTGACGGCGACGATCTTGCCGTCCCGGATGAGTCCGGCAGCGGCCGCAACGGGATCGGCTCCGACCACAGGCTGCCACTGCGCGTCGAAAAGGCGCTGGCGCGGGCCGCATTCGGGACAGGCATTGGGCTGCGCATGGAAGCGGCGCGTGGTGGGGGTGTCGTATTCATGCTGGCAGGCCGGGCACTGTGCGAACTTCGCCATGCTGGTGTTGGCACGGTCGTAAGGCAGGCTGGCCGTGAGCGTGTAGCGCGGTCCGCAGTGGATGCAGTTGATGAAAGGATGGCGGTAGCGCCGGTTGGCCGGGGAGAACAGTTCGCGCAGGCAATCGGGACAGATCGCCATGTCGGGCGCGATACCGGTGAGCACTTTGCCTGCTTTGCTCTCGGTGATGCTGAAACCCTGCAGCCCCGTGATCTTGTGCGCCAGGTCATGCGTGACTCTTTCCACGCGTGCCAGGATCGGCGGCTCGTTCTTGAGTCGCTCGATCAGGCGCATTACCTGGGAATGTTCACCCTCGACGGCGATCTCCACACCCTCGCTGTCGTTACGCACCCAGCCCGCCAACCCGAGTTCCTGGGCAAGCTTGTACACGAAGGGCCGGAAACCGACACCCTGTACTTGACCAGAAACTCTGATTTGTGCGTGGATCATGGAGGTCATTTATAAAGTTAAGATCAGCTCTCTGTCTTTAGCTCCCTTCGCCCGCAAGCGGGAGAAGGGTTGGGGATGAGGGTAGTGCGATGAAAACTACTTTGGCTTCAACTTGGCGCCCCTCACCCTAACCCTCTCCCGCCTGCGGGAGAGGGAATGTTTATTTGCGGCGGATACTATCTGCCGTCTATCGATTTTCTGTCTATCGCTTTCTTGCAACCCGCCCTGATCCAGTCCAGCCATTCATCCATGCCTTCGCCGCTAGTCGCCGAGATGCGGATCACCTTGATATCCGGATTGACACGGCGCGCATTGGCCACGGCCAGGTCGGCGTCGAAAGTCAGGTACGGCAGCAGGTCGCATTTGTTCAGCAGCATGATGTCGGCAGCCAGGAACATGTCCGGATACTTGAGCGGTTTGTCCTCGCCTTCGGTCACGGACAGGATCGCCACCTTGTGCGCTTCGCCCAGATCGAAACTCGCGGGACACACCAGGTTGCCCACGTTCTCGATCAGCAGCAGGCTGTCGTCTTTCAGCGCAAGCTGGTGTATTGCCTTGCCCACCATGAAGGCGTCCAGATGGCAGCCTTTGCCGGTGTTGATCTGCAAGGCGGGTGCGCCGGTGGCGCGGATGCGCGCGGCGTCGTTGTCGGTCTGCTGGTCGCCTTCGATCACGGCCAGCGGCAGGCTGCCGTTCAGCGCGGTGATGCTCTTCACCAGCAGGGTGGTCTTGCCCGAGCCGGGACTGGAAACCAGATTGAGCGCGAAGATGCCGTGCTCGGCCAGATAGCCGCGGTTCTCGTTGGCATAGCTGTCGTTCTTGGAAAGGATGTCCTGCTCAATCTTCACCATGCGCGACTGGCTCATGCCGGGCGCGTGCGCGCCTGCCGGGCCGAGACCGTAATGCACCGCGCCATCCTTGTGGCTGTGCGAATGATCGTGGCTGTGGTCATGCGCATGAGTGTGGTCGTGATCGTGCGTATGCTCATGCGACGAACCGTCCTCGTGCAGATGATAGTGCATGTGCTTGCCCTCAACCGGCGCATGATCATGACTGTGGTCATGGGAATGATCATGGTCGTGCGCCGTGCCGTCGGCATGCACATGGAAATGTCCGCCGTGACTGTGTTCGACAGCCTTGCCGTCGATGGTCGTCTCGCCCGCACCGCAACCGCATACGTTACACATCATTACTCTCCTTCATTCAAACCCTTTGCCCGCAGGTTGCACAAATTGACCTGATTCCAAACCGATGATCCACACGAGTCCTGTTCAATATTCCCCTCTCCCGCAAGCGGGAGAGGGGTTGGGGTGAGGGGCGTTCGGCAACACCAATTGGACTGTTCCCCATCAACCCTCATCCCCAGCCCTTCCCCCGCCTGCGGGGGAAGGGAGCAAACCAAATTATTCAACGTCGAGTTCCTTGACTCGCATTTCATTTCCGCCTGTCACTTGCACCTGATGGCTGCCGCACTTGGGGCAGGCATCGTACAGCGCCGTCACATTCACCACTTCGGCGCAGTGCAGGCACCAGGCCTGGCCGGGCAGTTCGATGATCACCAGCTCCGCGCCCTGGGCGATGCTGTCGTGCACCACCGCCTCGAAGCAGAACTTCATCGCCTCGACTTCCACCCCCGCCAACTGGCCGATCTCCAGCCACACCGTTTTGACGCGGCTGAAGTTCTGCGTCTTGGCCGAATCTTCAATTAACTGCAGCACGCCTTCGGCCAGCGACATCTCATGCATTGCGAATCTCCACTTCGTACGCCACACAGGGATCGAGCGACAAGGCCGCGATGTGCGCCAGTTGTTTCAAACTTTCCTCATCCTTGCCGACCACACCGCGCATGTCCTGCGCGAATGCGCCGTCCGGATGGAAATTCCATTCCGTCGGCGCCACGATCTCGTATTCCACGACCTGCTCACCCGCCACTCGCACGTGGTGCATCAACAGGCCGCGTGCGGTGCGCACCACCGCGATTCCCTCGCTTGCCGTCGGGCCGACCGCATCCAGTCGCGCTGTGGCACAACCGCTTGCCAGTTCGACCACATCCATGATTCTGGCCAGCAACCGCAGCAGCGCTGTCGACCCGCCCCGTTGCTCTACATCATGCAACAAGTAATTGTTTCCAAAGTAAGTCCGTGCACCCGATTCTGCCGCCTCACCCTGCCAGACCGGTCTTGCCGAAAACGCCGCGTCCCACTGTCCGGCGCATGCCTGACTGGCTTCGGTTGCATTCCAGGCGGGCAACAACCTGCTCTTCTTTTGGCCCGAACCTGCGCCCCCAAACTGGTCCAGCGCAAACAGCAATTGTGCCATCGGACTATGCGCTTTACTAAACCATATTTGCAACGCGCCATAGCTATCCAGCGCCCGCCACTCGGGCAACGGCAACCCCAATCCGTCGCGCTGGAATTCATGCAGGAAGACCGGCATATCAATCTCGCCCGCGCCGATCTTGCGCAACATCGCATACCAGGCGGCGAAACGCTGCTGATCCTGCGGCAATCCCAGCAACTTGGGCCAGTCCAGCATCAACCGCCACAGATGTTCCTGTATGACCTCGCTGGCAATCAGGCGCTCGGTAGCTGCGGAGGTTGCTGCTTTGCCTTGCTGCGCGGCCTGCAGCGCCGCGCTGGCAGCCGCGCCCTGCGCCCGTCCGCACACGCTGAACAACAGGGGAACGATCTGCAATACCTGAGCGGGCGACTTGCCTTTCAGTATCTGCGCCGCCATGGGGCGCGTGGAAAGGATCTGCGTCGACTTGACCGAATCCCCGCCCCGGATCACACCGAGCGTCAGCTTGCCAACATCTGTCAAACCTACATCCCCAGAAATGCGCCGCGGATGAAATCACGCCGCGACAACGGTTGTTTCAGCACCGGCTCGCCGTTGAGGCGCGCCGCTTCAGCGTCCACTTTGCGCACCGCATCGCGGGCCGCATCCGACTCCTCCACGAACAAGGCCACCATCACCTGCCCGGCGATGCTCACCGCATCCTCCTGGCTCGCCACGTCGACCACCGGCGAGATCAGCGAACAGATCTGGCAAGTGCCCAGCGCGGTTTCGTTCAACCCCATGAACTCATACTTGCCCGACGGGAACGCCCAGGTCATCTTTTCATCCGGCCCCAGCACCTTGAGCGGCCCTTTTTCACCCGGCATCAATACCAGACTGATGGTCCACGGCGTGACCAGCACGCCCACCCAGTGTTCCTGCCATTCGCGAAAACCCACGGCCTGCACGCGCAACGCCTCGTTGCAGATGGGCAAGCCCGCCATACGCGTTTCGGCGATGTCCTTGAATACCGCTTCCAGCTTTTGTTCGATCTCGTTCACGCGTTTTCCACCATGAATTTGTGTTTCGGGGCATCGCAGTTCGGGCAGGTCCAGTGGTCCGGCAACTGCGAGAACGGCGTGCCGGGATCAATCTGCCAGACCGGATCACCCAAGGCAGGATCGTACACCTCCCAGCAAATCCCGCATTCCATCCGCACATTGTCGTCGGACAGCTTGCCGTTGTCGCCCAGAAAAGATCCCTCGAACATGGCCATGTCAGCTACCCGCGCCTTCCGGCTCCTGCATCACCTGCAGCCATTCGCCCAACCGTTCGATGCTGTCCTCGTAATCTTCCACCGACGCCAGGGCCACTTCCGGCACCTCGCTGACTTCGATGGTGTTCAGGATCAGCGTGTCCATGCTGTTGAAATACTGCACCCACCACACGTTTGGCAAGCGCGTGCTGGTGATGCGGCAATTACCGTAGCCGCGCGACAGGATGGTCACCGCACCCGCGGCCAACGTCTGGGTCAGGCATTCCATATCTTCCGGCGACATCGGCAGCAGCGTCAGGTTGACCACATGGGCGCCGTCGCCCGTCTTGTAGGCTTTGGCCTTGCCCACCACTTCCGTCAACACCGACAATGCGTTCATGATGCCCGGCGTCTTGGCGGGGATCGGACAATCCAGCGACACATCCGCCTGTGCCCATTGCGTCACCATGGGCGGGATAGCACAGGCCATGATGGCATCGCGCGTCAGACGGCCGTCCGCGGCGAACTCATGCAGGCGCCATACGCTGGCGAACACCGTCTCCTGTATGCGGTAAGCGCTGGAGCCGCGCACCGAGATACTCACTTCGCCCTCGCCCATGGTCTCGTTCAACAGACGCACCACCTGCGTATCCATGTCCTGCAACTCGATGACCGGAATCGCGGGGGAGCCAAGCGGCGTCTCGTTCATCCTGTCGCGCAGATCCTCAACCACCTTGCACGCAGCTGCCATCAGAACCGGATCCGCTTCGTCGTTCAGCACCGGCAGGGAGAAGGTCATCATCGAATTGGGCAGCGGCATGTACAGCAAATCTTCTTCCTCGGGTTGGGAACCGGGGCCGAGGGCGACTACGGGGATGGGGAAGTCTTTCATGTTGGGGTCTCCTTAATTATCCATTCAGTCTCATCATTCCCTCTCCCGCAAGCGGGAGAGGGTTAGGGTGAGGGGCGTTGTGTGAATAAACCGCTCAATTTGCACTCACAGACCCTCATCCCCAGCCCTTCTCCCGCCTGCGGGAGAAGGGAGTCAACACTCAGTGACAAGCATCCACTTCACCGCCTGCCATCACCGGAATCCCGATCGACGGCGCACGCCCGATCGGCTTGTCCAGCATCTCCGCGATCTCGCGCGTATATTCTTCCCAGTTGCGCATGCCGTCGATCACGCCGACATAGCCGCCGTTGCGCACGAACACCAGCGACGGCCAGCGCGTGATGCCGTAGCGCGCCTTTTCCCTGCGTGCCAGATCGGGCGTGATGATCGCGGCGCGCAGCCGGTCACCGGTGAGCTTGAGCACTTCGGGCAGGATCACCGCCACATCCCACGTCTCGGGTTGCTGGTCCGGCTCCTGCGTGAACAGCACCATGCCGTCGCCGCCCGCCATGACAAAAGACTCCAGCCCTCCGTCGTCCAGCAACACAATCTTGCTCTGCGCACGCAGGCGCTCCAGCAACTTGTTGAAGCTTTCTTTCATCTCCGCCGCGCGTATCGACGCGAATTCGACTGTCTCGTTCATGCGTTTTCCTTTCTCAAAAATTCCGGCAGCGTCGGCTCCCGGTTCACCAGATCGGCAAAGAACAGATCCAGATTCGCCTCTCCGCCTTCGGAAACTGCCTGCAAACCATCCAGCGCCGCATTCACCAGCGCAGCCCGTTCTGCATCGATCACCTCGCGTCCCGCGTCCAGAAAAGTCAGCAGCCACTGCCCGACCTCCACCTGACCCAGCAGCATGGTGTTGATCAACATCCGCCCGTTGCGGCCTTCGCACAGCGCGGAGTTCTCGTGCGCCTCGATCACTTGCATGGGGATGCCGAGACACATATCAGGCCTGCTCCGGTATGAAGCGGTCGTCACCAAAACGGCAGGCCAACTCTTCGGAAGGACGCCCCGCTTCGTACTCATCCATCTGCAGCACATGCTGGTGTTCATCGACGATGTGCAAGCTGCGTTTGGTGAAGGGGTAACCCCATTCTCGAATCTGTTCCAGCGCCACATCCAGCGCGCGCGGGATCTGCTGTTTGACGATGTCGCGCAGGCTGCCGCCGAAGTCTTCCAGCTGTTCCGGCTGCACGCCGATAAGCATCATGGATTCCGGCAATTTCTCGCCCAGTGCGGCGCAGGCGATGACCTCCTGAAAGCCGGTCTGGTGCAGGCTCATCTTCTTGGCACCCATGAAGCGCGGCACCTCGTCATCTTTAGCGATGACCATTTCGCCCGGCGTCTTGCCGTAGTCCACGGCATCGAACACAACCAGATAGCGCGCTTCTTCGAGGAAGGGCAGCAGATACAGGCCCTGCGTACCGCCGTCCAGCACGACCACGTCGTCGCCGAACTGGTAATTGGCGTTCATGGCTTCCACGCAGCGCACACCAAATCCTTCGTCTGCCCACAGGATGTTGCCGATACCCAGTATCAGCAGCTTGTTTTTATTCATGGCACTCCTCCCTTGTTACTACCCATGTAACAGCACGACTCATGCCAGCCGTAAAATACAAGATTATTTATATAAATTATATGGTTAGATAAACAGTGTGAAATTCGACTGTTTTAATGTGGACATTGCCTGACCGGTTGCTGGCAAGTTTGAAACTTGTATAACCTTGCTCAAGCATTTGTAGGGTGCGCTTGCGCGCCCTACGCGCCGGGTTTTTCCTGCTTGTAATACATCTGCTGCGCCTCATGCAGATCCCAGGCGAACTGCAACTCCAGCCAGAACGCCACATCCGTGCCGAAATGCAGAGCCAGACGCACTGCGGTGTCTGGGGTGATCACGCGCTTTCCACAGACCAGCTCGTTGACGCGGCGGCGCGAGATGCCGAGCGCCAGGGCCAGGGCTTCCTGCGAAATCTTGCCGGGCTGCAGATAACGGGATTCAAGGAAATGGCCGGGATGCACCGGCGTGCGCGGCGCGGCCCAAAAGAAACGCGGGCTTTTGCCCGCGTTTGCTTTCAACTCTTGCGACATGGCACGGTTAACGGTAAGGGAAGATGCCGCAAGGGAAGACTTAACCCTAAATAATTCAATAGCCCGTCATACCGGCGCAGGCCGGTATCCAGCAAGAACACACATCCCGCGAAGCGGCCAAAAAAGAGTTCTTGTCCCGCTTGCGCGGGGAATTTCTCATTGACTGGATTCCGGCCTTCGCCGGAATGACGGGCATTTTGACTGGTGAACAATTTGGGCTCACTACTTACTCACGGAACGTGCGCTTGCCGTCGATCATCGCGCTGATCATGGTTTGCCGCGACATGATGTCCTCGCGGATCGCCGTGTACACGTGGATGATCACGAAACACACCACGCCCCAAGCCACCAGGTGATGCCAAGTGTGCACCGTCTGGCTTTGCCCGAACAGCGGAATCACCCAGCTGGTGAACAAGGCATGTGTCCAATGGCCTTCCTGCGCGCCTTCGCCGTAAAGCGCGAAACCGGTGACCAGCAGGAACGTGCCGCTCAGCGTGATGGCGAAGTACATGAACAGATGGCCCAGCGGGTTGTGGCCCACATATTTCTTGGGGTACTTCTCGAGGAACGCGTACCAGCGGATCTCCTGCAGCAGCCCCGCCCACCAGTTCTTGTCACGTATCGGCAACACGAACAACTGCTTGGCGTGGTGATTGCCCACGAACGCCCAGTACAGGCGCACCAGCAAGCCGATGGCAAACACGTAACCCGCCGCAAAGTGCGTGAAGCGGATATAGCCCATCAGGAAATTTTCGCTCGCCTCGCCGCTCACACTCGGCAACGGACTGGCGATGAACCAACCGGTGATCGCCAGCACCACGATGCTCAGTGCATTGATCCAGTGCCAGGCGCGTACCGGCGCCTCGTACACGTACACCGAATTCCCCGCTGCGGTGATCGCCGAGTCGTCGACTTCAGTTTTAACAGACATGACAGTCTCCTTTCGTGCGCGTTAGCGAACCGTGACCTTGCTCATCTCTTGCCCGTCCGGCGACATCACATGCGTGGAGCATGCCAGGCAGGGGTCGAAACTGTGCAGGGTGCGCAGGATCTCCAGCGGTTGATCGGCTTTGGCCACCGGCGTATTCATCAGCGAAGCCTCGAATGCACCAATCTGACCCTTGGCATCGCGCGGACTGCCGTTCCAGGTGGTCGGCACCACGCACTGGTAATTGTCGATCTTTGTGTCCTTGATCTTGATCCAGTGTCCCAGCGCGCCGCGCGGGGCTTCGGTGAAGCCCACGCCCTTGGTTTCCTTGGGCCAGGTACTCGGTTCCCATTTCTCGACGTTAGCGGTGGAGGTATCGCCCGCCTTCAGGTTAGCCATCAATTTGTCGAACTGCTGCACTTGCAGATCGGCGCAATACAACGCCTCGATGCCGCGTGCGGCAGTACGACCCAGTGTGGAGAACAAGGCAGTCACCGGCAGGTCGAGCTTGTGCAACACGCTGTCGATAGTGTCCTTGATGATCGGGAATTGCTTTGGCTGCAAATAACCCAGCACCATGCGCGACAACGGGCCGACTTCCATGGCATTGCCTTTCCAGCGCGGCGCCTTGATCCAGGAATACTTGGCGCTCTCGTCTAGTGCCTCGATCTTGGTGCGCGTGCCCTTGAAGTTCGGGCCTTCCGGATGGTAGTTGGGCTCGGTGACGCCGTCCCACGGATGCAGGCCTTTGCTCTCGTCCGCATATTTGTACCAGGAGTGCGACACGAATTCCTGGATCTCGTCCGGATTGCGCAGGTCAATTTCGTGGATCTTGGACAGATCGCCGTTGATCACGGCACCGCGCGGCAGCAGCAGATTCGGCGCGGTGTAATCGTTGGCGCGCTGCGGGATATCGCCGTAGGACATAAAGTTCTTGGACGACAGACCGCCGCCGTAACCCCAGCCCTTGTAGAACGAAGCGATGGCCAGCAGGTCGGGGATGTACACCTTCTCCACGAATTCCTTGCTGCGGTCGATGATGCTCTTCACCAGGTTCAGGCGTTCCATGTTGATCGCGCCCACGGCACCGGTGTCGTTGACATTGATCGCGCACGGCACGCCACCCACCAGCCAGTTCGGGTGCGGATTCTTGCCGCCGAAAATGGTGTGGACCTTGACGATCTCTTTCTGGAAATCCAGCGCTTCGAGATAGTGCGTCACCGCCATCAGGTTGGCTTCCGGCGGCAACTTGTACGCCGGGCTGCCCCAGTAACCGTTGCTGAACGGGCCGAGCTGGCCGGATTCAACGAATTTCTTCAAACGATTTTGCACGTCGCGGAAATAGCCGGGCGACGACAGCGGCCAGGACGAAATGCTCTGCGCCAGTTCCGAAGTCTTTTTCGGATCGGCCTTGAGTGCCGACACCACATCCACCCAGTCCAGCGCGTGCAGGTGGTAGAAGTGCACCAGGTGGTCGTGCACATACAAATTGAGCTGCATGATGTTGCGGATGGTGTTGGCGTTCTCCGGAATCTGGATCGCCAGTGCATCTTCCACAGCGCGCACCGAAGTCAGCGCGTGCGTACCGGTACACACACCGCAAATACGCTCGGTGAAGGCCCACGCGTCGCGCGGATCGCGGCCTTTCAAAATCACTTCCAGTCCGCGCCACATGGTGCCCGTGGACACCGCGTTGCGGATCACGTTGTTGCTGTCCAAGTTCACTTCGACGCGCAGGTGGCCTTCGATACGGCACACCGGATCGACCACTACGCGCTTGCCGCTGTTGTCGAGCTTGAAGCCCTGGGTTTCATAAGCTGACATGATTATTTACCTCCCTTGTTCTGTTCTTCTTTGCTGCTGCGTGCTTTGCTTAATGCGCTGACTGCCGCGTGTGCGACCACTGCCGCACCCGCCACTGCCGCCACCGTGCCACCCACCTTGTCCGCGTTGGCCTCGATGCCGAACTGCTTGATGTCGGTGACGCGGTTGTAGAAACCACCCTTGTCCCAGAAACCCTCCTCGGAACAACCGATACAACCGTGACCGGACTGGATGGGGAAGGACACGCCACCGTTCCAGCGCACGGTGGAACACGCGTTGTAAGTGGTGGGGCCTTTGCAGCCCATCTTGTACAGGCAGTAACCTTTGCGTGCGGCTTCGTCATCCCACTGCTCGACGAACTGGCCGGCATCGAAGTGCGGACGGCGATAGCACTTGTCGTGAATGCGCTGCCCGTAAAACATTTTCGGGCGCCCCTGTCGATCCAGTTCGGGGATGCGGTCGAAAGTGAGCATATAGGTCACCACGGCCGTCATCACCTCGGCGATGGGCGGGCAGCCCGGCACTTTGATGATGGGTTTGTCGGTGATGACTTTGTGCACGGGTGTGGCGCGCGTCGGGTTCGGCTTGGCGGCCTGCACGCAACCCCAGGATGCGCACGCGCCCCAGGAGATGATGGCTTTCGCATCGGCTGCAGTTTCCTTGAGCACTTCCACGAACGGACGTCCGCCGTGGATGCAGAACATGCCGTCTTCATTGAGCGGCGGATTGCCTTCCACCGCGAGGATGTAATTGCCTTTATATTTCTTCTTGATCTGCTCGATGATGTCTTCGGCCTGATGTCCGGCTGCGGCCATCAGCGTGTCGTCGTAGTCCAGCGAGAGCATGGACAGCACCACGTCTTTCGCCAGCGGGTGCGCGGAACGAATGAACGATTCGGAACAACAGGTACATTCCAGACCGTGCAACCAGATCACCGGCGTGCGCGGTTTGTTCTCCATCGCCTCGGCGATCTTCGGTGCCATGGTCGGGGCCAGACCCAGCGACGCGGCGGTCAGACTGCAAAACTTCAAAAAGCTGCGACGCGAGATACCCTGCCTCCGCATCACCTCATAAAACGTTTCTGTGGACATTTCATTCTCCCTTGTATCGGCTCAGGCTCACTCTGGTTATGTGTCCACCGTTCGCCCCGACGGCAGATCTTGCTTGCACCTGCTACATATCAAGTTCTGTGCCACACGGATGAAATCGCGTGGAAGCCATATGGATAGGGAGTTGCGAAGCAACGGAAAGGAAATAACCACTTTTGAATTGGGTAACTGATTGACTCGGATATTTGCAGAGAACGGAAAGTGGATGTCCACAAATTTTTTATGGGCACCTGAGACCCGAATGTAAGCGGCTGAAGTTGAATGTCAAATTTGCGATAAGAGAATTCCAGACAGCCTGATTTTATTGGTCGAATTGTTACGCAGAGCGTTACAGCAGAACAAGGAAAGCGACGTTAGCCCGCACGCCAAAGCTAATCACAAAACCCGTTCATCCTGAGCGTGGCGTGGAACCCGTTGACCTATTGATGCGGCATTGTGATGTCTCTATTCAGTCTGGCTAATTGGATGTCGAGGGTTTCAAGTAGGGTGCGCTTGCGCACCATTGGGCTCTGGTGCGCAAGCGCACCCACACCTTATATGTGCGAATTCATTCGCACCTGCAGACGATAGGAAGATTGGACTAGCCCGGATATTTCACAAGGCATCCGCCGTAGGAGCCAGGCTTGCCGGGCGATGCGCCCGAACACCTTATCGCGCAACAAGTTGCGCTCCTACGGGTATGTTTTTCATTCGTTTACCTGCAATCCAAATCGGATTTTTGGCGATATGCGGTACCTCAATATTCATAAGGCACTTCGTTGAATACCATGAAGGTCGATGCAATATCCGCGCTAGCTTTCCGGGAGCGCCGGCGTCTCGCCGGCATGGGTGTAAAAAGAAATGCCGACGAGACGTCGGCGCTCCCACAAAACACATCATCAAAGCCAATCCCGCTACAATGCCCAACAAGCATCGAATCTAAAACCGCAGGTCATAACAAACCGAGGAGATTGAATGATGAGCACAGCCAGCGCAGCCCCCGCCTACGTCAAACATTCAAAACTCAAAGCCTGGGTCGCCGATGTCGCCAAGCTGACCGAGCCCGCCAGCATCGTGTGGTGCGACGGTTCGCAGGAGGAATACGATCGCCTGTGCGCCGAGATGGTGGCCGCGGGCACTTTCGTCAAACTCAATCCGGCCAAGCGCCCCAATTCTTTTCTGGCATGCTCCGATCCTTCCGATGTGGCGCGCGTGGAAGACCGCACCTTTATCTGCTCAACGCACAAGGACGACGCGGGCCCGACCAATAACTGGGAAGACCCGAAGGTAATGCGCGCGAAGCTCACCGGTTTGTTCAAAGGCTCGATGCGCGGCCGCACGATGTATGTGGTGCCTTTCAGCATGGGGCCACTGGGTTCGCCCATCGCGCATATCGGCATCGAGATCTCCGACTCGCCTTACGTGGTGGTGAACATGCGCATCATGACGCGCATGGGCAAGGATGTGTTCGACGTGCTGGGCACGGACGGCGAATTCGTGCCGTGTCTGCACAGCGTGGGCGCACCGCTGCAACCGGGACAAGCCGACAGCAAATGGCCGTGCAACCCCACCACCAAATACATCGTGCATTTCCCCGAAACGCGCGAGATCTGGTCTTACGGTTCCGGCTACGGCGGCAACGCGCTGCTCGGCAAGAAATGCTTCGCGCTGCGCATCGCCTCCACTATGGCGCGTGACGAAGGCTGGCTGGCGGAACACATGCTCATCCTCGGCATCGAATCGCCTGCCGGTGACAAAAGCTATGTCGCCGCGGCATTCCCCTCTGCCTGCGGCAAGACCAATCTCGCCATGCTCATCCCGCCCAAGACATTCAACGGCTGGAAGATCACCACCGTGGGCGACGACATCGCCTGGATCAAACCCGGCAAGGATGGAAAGTTCTATGCCATCAATCCCGAAGCCGGATTCTTTGGCGTGGCACCCGGCACTTCCGAGAAGACCAACTTCAACGCGCTACAGACGCTCAAGGAAAACATCATCTTCACCAATGTCGCGCTGACCGACGACGGCGACGTGTGGTGGGAAGGCATGACCAAGGAAGCCCCGGCCCACCTGATCGACTGGCAGGGTAAGGATTGGACACCCGCAGACGGCGCGAACGGCCGCAAAGCGGCGCACGCCAACTCGCGCTTCACCGCCCCGGCGAACCAGTGCCCTTCCATCGACCCGAACTGGGAAGACCCGAAAGGCGTGCCGATCTCCGCCTTCATCTTCGGCGGCCGCCGCGCCACCACTGTGCCGCTGGTATATGAAGCGTTCAACTGGAATTTCGGTGTGTACATGGCCTCCACGCTCGGTTCAGAAACCACCGCTGCAGCGGTGGGTGAACAAGGCATCGTGCGGCGCGACCCTTTCGCCATGCTGCCGTTCTGCGGATATCACATGGGCGACTACTTCAACCACTGGCTGAAAATGGGGCATGTGGTGGAGAACGCGCCCAAGATATTCTGCGTAAACTGGTTCCGCCTGGACGAACAGGGCAGATTCCTATGGCCCGGTTTCGGCGACAACATGCGCGTGCTGAAATGGATAGTGGAACGCGTAAAAGACCGCATCCCCGCCACCAAGACCGCACTCGGCTGGATGCCACGTTTCGAGGATGTCGACTGGACCGGCTTGGAGATCGGCAAAGCAGAGTTCGACAAACTCAACCAGATCGACACCGACGCCTGGAAACAGGAGCTGGCCCTGCACAAGGAATGGTTCGCCAAGATGGGAGAGAAGATGCCCGGTGAACTGATGAAAAATCACGGGCTGTTTGAGCTGTCGCTGGTGGATTGAGAGAACTATCTGAAAAAGCCGTTCGCCCTGAGCCTGATAGAACTACTAGCTATTCGACTATTGAGCTTTCCATAATTCGCGACACATGAGCCGTCATACCGGCGCAGGCCGGTACCCAGCAAGACAAAAATGCATTTTATTCAAAACCCGCTGGATTCCGGCCTGCGCCGGAATGACAAAACCGAGGTTAATCAGACCTTCCCTAATCTTACTGTGTCACAAATGCGAGCCACATCCCCTCCCCCTTGCAGGGGGAGGGCTAGGGAGGGGGTAGAAATGCGGGATTCTCGAACTCTACCCCCATCCTAACCTTCCCCCAGCAAGGGGGAAGGAACAGGCTTGGTGCAATTGAATAACATATTTTTGTGACACAGTAAGACTAAACCACACCAATCGAAATCATCGCCGGTAACACAATCAAATATGCAAAAAAACCGGCCATGAACCAGCGGAAGCACCATGCAAAAGCTTTATTGGTTTGACTCATTTTGATCACCTCATTCTTTGAATTGATCAAGCGTGAAAGAGAAGTCCTTCTCTCGATTGCCGGATGATTGCATGCTATGCGCAACAGGCAGCACAATCGATGGGGCGTAGACTGTAGTTAAGACAGAATTGCAGGGGGTTGGTTCTGTACTGCCACGCGCGAGTCCATAACCACATTGCTGTGTGGGAGAGCCGACGGGGACGTCGGCTCTCCCACAAACCATTAAACCTCCACCACCAACCCAGGTTTGAATTCCTTGTTTTCCGGCTTATCCGGATTGCGGCAGTACCCGCGAGGATTGCAAACCACGCGTGTACCGTGCAGCACATAATCAAAACTATCGTGCGTGTGGCCATGTACCCAAAGCGCACTCTTCCCCATCAAATCATCCAGGTGTGACGCGAAGCAGGCGGAAGTGAGGTTATTCTTGTATCGCTCGGCGACAGAATGTGCGCTGGGCAGGTGGTGCGTGATGACGACGGTCTTGCCGGGAAACGGTTGCTGCAGTTTCGCGGTTAACCATTTTCTGGAAATCCTATGCAACTGCGCAGACCGCGCCGGGCTGAACACCCTGAACCGCTCGCCTATCAACCGGAAGTCGTTCAGGTATTTTTTGCCCTCGGCCATCGCACTCTTTTTCAACTCTTCGCCAAACAGATTGAAATCAGTCCACAGCGTGCTGCCCAAAAAGCGCACGCCCGCGATCACCACTTCGTCGTTATCCAGCAAATGAACACCCAAGGCATGGGCAAAAACGCGCATCTGCTGCAAGGTCTCCGTGCGTTCGCGCCGATAGAACTCGTGGTTGCCCGGCACATACAGGATCTCTTTGTCCGGCCACATGCGCCGCCCCCACTCCAGCCCCTGCACATGATTCCCGATATCGCCAGCCAGCACCACCACATCACACTCGACGGGGTGTGGTTGATAAGCTGCGATCTCGATGTGCAGATCACTTAGGACATGGATGCGCATAGACCCTCCATGCACATCATTCTGCTTCCTGATTGACCACGAAGTACAGCCCTACCACTCCCCTTGCCCGCAAACGGGAGAGGACTGAGCCTGTTCATTCATTCTTGCCATTGATCAGATTGATGATCACCTTGACCATCATCTCCCGCTCATCCGGTTTGCTCTCGGCAATCAGCAGCGTGAAGGCGACCAACGCATTATCGGCAATGCGCTTCTCGCCCTCGGCGTTGTATAGGAATTCATGGCGCTGCAAGAACCAGACGAAGATCGCGGCGGCAATCCGCTTGTTGCCATCGGTGAACGAATGGTTCTTGACGATGAAGTACAGCAGGTTCGCAGCCTTCTCCTCGATGCTGGGATAAAGCTCCTTGCCGTCGAAAGTCTGGTAGATCGTCTCCAGCGAGCTCTTGAACGACTCGTCCTTTTCATTGCCGAACAGCCCACCGAGATTCTCCTGCTGGCGCCACAGCAATATCTGCTGCATCGCCTCGTCATAAGCGATCTTGGGCAGCGCTCGGGTGCGTGTCCCGACCACCTGCAAACGCTGGTGGTCGTAATCGTCCAATACCGTCAGCGCGTGGCTGTATTTTTCCAGTATCGCCAGGATGCCCTGCGACTCGGTATTCGATAGCTCCTTGTTGTGGATCAACCGGGCAGACAAAGCGATAGCCTGCTTCAACTCGGCCATCTTCTCCTGCTGCGCTTCCAGCCGCTGTTGGTTCAGCGCATAACCCTGTACCAGATAATCCTTCAGCACACGGTTGGCCCAGATGCGGAACTGCGTGCCCTGTTTGGATTTGACGCGATAACCGACAGAGATGATGACGTCCAGGTTGTAATGCTCAATCTCGCGTTCGACCTGTCTGGAGCCTTCCTGGCGAACTATTCGGAATTTCCGAATAGTTGCCGCCGGCTCCAATTCCCCCTCGGAATAGATGTTTGAAATATGCTCATTGATGTTTGGCACATTCTTGTCAAACAAGTCCGCCATCTGCTTTTGCGACAGCCAGACGGTTTCTCCCTCCAGCCGCACCTCGGCAGCGATAGAACCGTCGGCTGACTGGTAAATGGCAATAGGAGATTGAGGATTGGTATGGGATTGCATGGTCAGGACTCCTTAATCAAGGATGACAGGCCAATGAACAATACAGAACGTTCGTTCTGTTGTCAATCCGCCCGCCCTGCCGCGTTAGAATGCCCACCCGCAGCCAACAGTCAAACTCAGGACCACCCCATGAACGAAGAACGCTTGGAAAACATCGAGTCGAAAATCAGCTTCCAGGAAGACCAGATCGAAGAACTGAACAAGTCGGTCTATATGCAGCAGCAAAAGATCGAGCGGCTTGAAGCGATCTGCGAAGCGCTCGCGAGACAGCTGCGCTCACTGGCGGAAGCGGGGAGTGAGGGGAAGGGCGGGAATGAGAGGCCGCCGCATTACTAGAAATACCCGTGAAGCTATTTCTCCGGAAATATCTGATTGATGACTTCAAAAACCAGCCTCACTGTACCTAGCGCTTGGTTATCCAATGATTTACTCCCGTGTGCATAATGGTTCCGTAACGAGGGGGTGGTTTCAAGAATTATCCCGAGATAGTCATGATCGCAATCTTCATCTTTGATTTCGAACTCATCCTCGTCATAGGTAATTTCAGTTAGCCCCTTACTTTTAGCTTCCTCCCAAAGCTCATCCTGGGTTCGTCTTTTGGCTCGCTGTTCTGTCCTGCGTTGCCAAACGGCGAAATATTCATTCCTTATATGCCCTTGTTCAATTGCATATCGCAACAGTTGCTTCAGGCTGGGAACATAGTCACTTTTCTGCTTGGATAGGGCAGCAAGCTCACCACCAAAACGCTCGCGCAACGCCAATTCAAGGCAGGTGTACGCATGAAGCTTAACTACGGGGTAAAAACGATATACATACCAGGCATACAAATACAGATTCTTGGTTGTTTCAAATTGAACTTGAATATCTTCAGGTACGCCTTCATGCAACATGAATCCAGAAATGGCGTCATATTGATATGCGACTGTAAGAGGTTCTCGTGAAAAGAAATCTTCGCGTGGACTGCGCGGGTCAGGCTGACATACTGTGTCTGGAGTGCGAAGGCAATCAGAGGCGTCAGTCATGACTTGGCGCCTCACTCAATCAACTGGGATAACGCCATCCACTCACCGGCATCGTTTATGTATTTCGAGAACAGCCTGCTTTTCATCATTCCCCCTTGCCCTTTTTCAGCGTCCCATAAACCTTGTGCAGCAAATGCTCCACCGCCAGCTTGCGGAATTCGCCGTCGCTCATCAGCTTGCCGAAGATTTCCTCGTTGCCTTCCATGCGGTCGATCACCAAACCCTCGAAAGCCTTTTCGAACACATAGCGGAAGTCCTCCACCGAATTCGTGTCCGCCGCTTTCTTCAGCGTTTCGCTCTCTACAGCCTCTTCCTGAATCTGATCGAAAAAGAGCTGGTCTGCCTGGGTGAAGTCGGTGCCGAAGCGTTCGTTGAGGATGTCGATCAATTCGGACAAGCGGATTTGTTCATCTTCCTGCCCGGTGCCCACATCGCTTGGCCCTTTTAGCGGCTTGCTCTCGCCACTGTTCAGGTCAATCTGGCCCTCGCTGATTTTTTGCAGGCGGTAGTATTGCAGCTCCACTTCGTCTTCCAGGTGCAGCGGCCTGCCGCCCTCGCGTTTCGGCAGCTTGGTCAGCAAGAAGCGCAGATAGGTATACAGCCGTTCCAGATCGCTATCCTGATACGGGATCACCTGCGACAAAAAGCCGTACATATTGCGGAAGTTCACCAGCAGCGTCTTCACCTCCTCGCGCTTCTCCTCGTCCCGGCTCTTGAAGCGCTCCACCGCCTGATCGAGGATGCCATTCATCGCCGCATGATCCTTGAAACTTTCCTTGCGCCCTCCGCCGAAATACACCGCGCAAAATGCCTTGACCTCCTCCTCGAAAATCAGCCCCGTCTCCTCGATCTGGTGCTGCAAACGATAGAGATGCTGCGCATCGGTCAGCGGCTCGGTGGGGGTGTCTTCGTAATAGGGTTTGAAAGCCAGATAGATTTCTTCCGGCGTATTGCGAAAATCCAGGATGAACGTATCTTCCTTGCCAGCACAGGTGCGGTTCAGGCGCGACAGCGTCTGCACCGCCTGCAAGCCGGTCAACTTCCTGTCCACGTACATTGTGTGCAACAGCGGCTGGTCGAAGCCGGTCTGGTATTTTTCCGCCACCAGCAACACCTGGTATTCGTGGCTATCGAAGCGTTCCGGCAACTCGCTTTCCTTGATGCCGCCGTTCATGCCCACTTCGGTAAAGCTCTTGCCCGGCGCATCCGGATCCACCACCACACCGGAAAACGCCACCAGCGATTTGATGTCCTTGTAGCCCTTCTGTGAAATGTAGTGATCGAAAGCCTGCTTGTAGCGCACCGCGTGCAGCCGCCCTTCCGTCACCACCATCGCCTTGGCGCGGCCGCCGATCTTGTGGCGCACATGGGTGCGGAAGTGCTCCACCATCACCTCGGTCTTGTTGCCCAGATTCACCTCGTGCAGGGTCAGCGTGCGCGCCAATGACCGCGCCGCCTTCTTGCGCTCCACATGCGGATCGTCGTCGCCCACCTGCACCAGGCGGTAATAGGTTTCGTAAGTGACATAGTTTTTCAGCACATCGAGAATGAATTTCTCTTCAATGGCCTGCCGCATGGTGTACAGATGGAAAGGCGCTTCGCCGCTGGGCCCCGGCTCATCGAATACTTTTTTGGTCTTATATTTCGGCGTGGCGGTAAAAGCGAAATAACTCAGGTTGGGTTGCTTGCCGCGCTTGAGCATCTCGCGCACCACGCCTGCGAGCTGGTCGGCATCTTCCTCTTCATCCAGCCCGTGCTCGGCCACATACTGCGCCGTGGCTTCCTGCACCCCGTGCGCATTCAGCACGCCTTTCAAGTCCATCGCCGTCTCGCCCGATTGCGAACTGTGCGCCTCGTCCACGATCACCGCAAAGCGTTTATCCCGGGTCGAAATGTCGATGGCGTATTCCGTCTCGTTGCGCAACTTTTCCAGCGTCTCCGCGATGAACGGAAACTTCTGCAAGGTGGTGATGATGATGGGCGTGCCGCCCGCCAGCGCCTGCACCAGTTGGCGCGTGTCCTCGTCGATCTTCTGCACCACGCCCTGTTTGTGCTCGAATTGATAGATGGTGTTCTGCAACTGCTGATCCAGCACGCGCCTATCCGTCACCACGATCACCGAATCGAAAACTTTCTTGTCGCTTGCATCGTGCAGGCTGGACAAACGGTGCGCCAGCCAGGCGATGGAATTGGACTTGCCCGACCCCGCCGAATGCTGCACCAGATAATTGTGCCCCGCCCCCTTGGCCTGCGCATGCGCCACCAGCCGCCGCACCGTATCCAGTTGGTGATAACGCGGAAAAATCATCGTCTCGCGGGTGATCTTCTTGATTCCTTCATCGGTGAGGATGCGTTTTTCATCCACCTGCAAATGCATGAAGCGCCCCAGGATGTCGAGCAAGCTATCGCGCTGCCACACCTCGCGCCACAGATAAGCCGTGCGATAGCCGCCGTCGGCAGCGAGCGGGTTGCCCGCATGGCCATCGTTGCCCAGATTGAACGGCAGGAAATGCGTCTTGTCGCCGGAAAGCCGCGTCGCCATCGCCACCTCATCCGGGTCCACCGCGAAATGCACCAACGCGCGTTTCTTGAAATCGAACAGCAGCTCGCGCTGGTCGCGCTGCGTCTTGTATTGCTTCTTCGCATCCGCCACCGTCTGGCCGGACATCTCGTTTTTCAACTCTGCCGTGACGATGGGCAGGCCGTTGAGGAACAGCACCAAGTCCAGCGACTTGGTGTGCGTCTCGCCGTAAAACAGTTGGCGCGTCACGCTCAACACATTCTGCCCATAGAGCGCCAGCGTGTCCGGGTTCATCTTGTTGCCCGGTGCAAACACCGCCACGCGCAGTTTCTTGCCGTAGCATTTGAAACCCTGGCGCAACACCTTCAACATGCCCTTGGTTTCCAGCTCCTTCACCAGATGATCCAGCACCACCTTTTCGGTTTCGCCTTTGTGGATGGCCTGAAGACTCTGCCACATCTTGGCCTGCGTGGCCTGGATGAAACCCAGCACCAACGCCGGATCGAGCGCCCGCGCCCGGTCGTAGCGCCCTTTTGCCGCGCCTTGGTTGTAGTCCACCTGCACATAGCCGCCCTGCGTCGTCAGGTGGTCAACGATGGCGTCTTCAAAACGGGCTTCGGTGTGTTTTTTCATGGCAGGCTCAGTTCGTTAGCCCCTCGCCCGCAAGCGGGAGAGGGGTTGGGGTGAGGGTTTCTGAAAAGGTTGCGGCACGACCATCACCCCTCATCCCCAGCCCTTCTCCCGCCTGCGGGAGAAGGGAGTAATCCGCGCACGTCGATCTTGCCGGTGGTCGCGGCGGTGATCAGCGTGGTGCGGTATTCGGTGAGGCGGGCGATGGCAGTTTCTGTTTTTTCCGACATCCGGTCTATCTTGGCTGTTGCTGTATCCAGATAGCCTGCGATGGCAATTTGTTCAGCAATCGGGGGCAAAGCAAGGGGGAGATTTTTGATAGTGTCCTGTCCAATATTTTGCATCGAACCGCTCGCACCTGTTGCCTCTCGCTCATATTGGAAGCGAGCGACTGGTGTCGCGTAAATAGAAAGTTAAAAATGTTTCATCTACGTCGCTCGATGGACGAAGCCGGAATAGTTTGTCACACAGTAACAGTTTGGAACGCACATTATCTGGAACGATTGCCGCACTGCCCAGTAGCTCCTTGGTGTTTGCGCGACTAATCAAAATTTCTTTGGGGCGCAATTCGTATTCCGGCTTCGGTTCCAGATCAATCGGCAACGCCTTGTTTTCTGTCGAATCAAAAGTGTCACCATTGACACAACCTACTTTCATCACGCCCCAATGATTTTCCTCTGCCTGTTGATTTTCACACTGAGGAGACCAGCCCTGTTCAATTCTTGCCGCAGCAAAGCGTAATCGCTTAACCTCCCAATGCTCCGGCACCTGCCCCAGCCAAGAAATGTCTGAATCGCGCAGCGGTACGGCGGGGTTCAAGCCTTTGGTGACAGCCTGGGTGATGACCGCGAGGCGCTTCTCTTTCAGCTTCGCGATCAGCTCCTGCTTCTTCGCAATCAGCGCGTCGATCTGCGCCGTCTTCCAGTCGAGGAAGGCGGCGATTTGTTGTTGCTCTGCTTTAGGCGGCAGGGGTAGCTTAAGGTCTTTGTATTTCTCCGCACTGAAATTCTCGATAGTTGATTGGATCAATGTCGAGCGGATGCAAGCCCAATAGCATTCAGTCTGAAAATAATAGTTTGCGAAACGCGGAAAGATAATGCTCTGATCTGGACGGCACCGAATCAAATATCCGGCATATGCCGCTTTTCCCCAGCTTGCCAAATACTGGAAGCTTTTGCCAACGGTTGCGCCGCTACGTGCGAGAAGGACATCTCCTTCCTGCAGTAAGTATGGGGCGGCCACATCTTCTTCAAGCGAACGAAATGTATCATCGTGCAACGTACCATCGCTTTTGACATCGGTGATGCGGATATAGCGAGGAAGTTGCGGGTCTTCCAAAACGGCAGCTTCATTCGCGCCGTACATGAGCGGTTCAGATGCAACGAAGCGAAGTCGCCTGAATGACCAATGGCGTGGCAAAACTCCCAGCCAGTCAGATTCAAACTTGCCGTAATCTGGATACGCCGGATACTTCACTTCCCCCCCCTCTTTCCCTTAGTCGCTTTGCCAGCCGCTGCGGGAATTTCCTTCAGTTGTTTCGCCGCCTGTTCAAATGCCGCATCGACCGGGCGCGGCTGCGCATCCTGCAGGGCGTGGTAGCGCTGATATTCCAGCTCGGCCTTGGCCCTGGCGGTTTCGGCGGAAATTTTTCCGGCGTGATCCAGCAGTTCGCGCCCGGAGATTTTCAGGAAGTCGTCCAGCTTGGCGATCCAGTTTTGCATGGTCATGGGCTTGCGTTCCAGCGCCTGCAATTCGGCGTATTCGATGTAGAGGTTGACGATGCGGTTGAGTATCTGGAGTTCGTCTTCGGTGAGGTAGTTTTTGGCAATGCCCACATCGCCTTTGCGCACGATGCCGCCGGGGCGGGTGGTTTGCAGCCCCATGTGCGGGCTGTTGGCATCCGCGCGCCGGTGGATGATTTCGGCGGCGGTGTGGCCGTGGGTGGCCCAGTGCATTTTGTTTTGCACGGTGGCGAAAAATTGTTGCGCCAGTTCGGCATCCGGGGCGTAGTCCACGCTGGTGGCGTAAATATCCAGCACTTTCTGGTAGAAGCGCCGCTCGCTGGAGCGGATGTCGCGGATGCGTTCGAGCAGCTCGTCGAAGTAATCCTGCTGGCCTTTGCCCGGCGGGTTTTTCAGCCGTTCGTCGTCCATGGTGAAGCCCTTCACCAGGTATTCGCCCAGCCGTGCCGTTGCCCACTGACGAAACTGGGTGCCGCGATGGCTGCGCACGCGGAAGCCGACGGCGAGGATGGCGGGCAGGTTGTAGTGTTCCACCTCGCGGGTAACCTGCCGCGCGCCTTCCTGGCGAACTATCCGGAATTTCCGGATAGTTGCCTCACGGCGCAACTCGCCTTCATCGAAAATATTCACCAGGTGTTCGTTGATCGTTCGCACATCTTTCTGGAATAGCTCGGCGATGAGCGCCTGCGAAAGCCAAATCGTCTCGCTCTCCATGCGGCACTGGATGCGCGTGCGGCCATCTTCGGTCTGGTAGAGGATGAATTCGGATTGGGGCAAGGATTGGTCGCTCAAGATTCATGCTCCCACTTCTTGGGCACGGCAATCGTTTTGCCCCAGCTTGATATTCCTGCGTATCCCGCCAAAATGGCGGGATTTTTGGCGGGATACGGAGGCTCGGCAAATGGATATGGCTGTAATCGCGACATGATGTCGCGATTCGTGTCGCGATTTGCAACCTGTTAGCGGAGGCAAACGCTTAAATAAGAATTCCTTTTGTTTCTCGCTGGTTAGCATGGGTGGGGGCTGCCTTTACGGTCTTCTCTTAAATAAGGGTTATGCCCAGAACGGCAGGTAGCGGGCATATTTCCGGGAGCCGCCGACTTTCTCGTCAAGCTTGATTTTCTCGGCCTCGATAGTAGCGGCGATGATCTGCGAGATGATGGCGCTCTTGCTCTCCGGCAGGTGAAACCGCTCGCGCAGTGACTGATTGGTCATCCTTTCCGACATCACCCATTTCAGGGCGCAGTGCTGATAGCAGGCGCGAACCCGGTCTTCTCGATCCATTTCGTCCAATGGCTTTGGGCCGAACAGGGTTGCTACGGTGCGGTTGTGGCTGATGCGGAAATCCGGCGCGGGGAGCTGGTAAAACTCAGCTGCCTGGATAACCCGGTCTATTCCACTGCTCTTTTCTTCGCAGATGCCCATGCGCCGCATCAGGTCGGCAAGGCGCTCGTTGCGCGATTGGTAGCCATCAATAAACCGTTCCACGGGAACGATCGGTTCGCCGGGGCTGGAAATCTCAACGCGTTTTGCATAGATTTCCACCATGACGGACGCGCCTGTTACGCGCATGTCCTGGTGGATCAGAGCATTGGCGACCAGTTCGCGGATGACGACTTCCGGGACCAGCTTCATTTCCTTGCGCAACGCATCTTCGATGACTTCGTTTTGCGGCAACTGGTTCATGATGAAATGAACCATGCTTTGGAATCCGACTGCGTAACCTTTGCCTCCCGTCTGGTCGAGCCGGGTGTCGAGCTTGTTCGTTCCGGCATAGACGATGACGCGCGCCGCCTTGCGGGCAATATCTGGAAATTCTTCCAGGCGTTTTGCCAGCAGCAAGGCACACAGGCGCCGGATGGCATAAGCGCCATTCGTCTCGTCAATCAGTCTTTCACGAAGCAGGCGGTCAATGACGCCTTTTCGTTCCGTTGGATATGGCAGTTTGAGCAGCTCGAAGAAGGCCTGCGTATCGAGAAGTTCGACAACCTGTTGTGCATCCAGACCGGTTTTTGAATACTCCTCCAGCCAATCGGGTTCACCCTCGGCGAAAATCTTGCGCAACTGGTCTTCACTCATCGGCACCAACGCTTCGCCGGAGCGCATAAGGTATTTACCCTCAAGGTGATATGCCGTTCCGCGTGGTCGTGAGGGAATATGAAAGACCAGCACCCGCCCATCCGGATGCATGACTTCTTCGATATCCACCCGGAATCCGACAGCCTTGAACAGTTTTTCCGTCATTGCAACGGGATCGTTAAAAGCCTGTGTGCCGACCACCGGGCGTGGTGGTTTATCGGCAATGCCAAGCAACAGCAAGCCGCCTCCTTCATTGGCAAGCGCTACGCAGTATTCGTAGAGTTTGTGATTGTCGAACTGTGTCTTGGCTTCCTTGAATTCCAGGCGCTGGTGTTCGGTGCGCTCACTGCGCCACAGGTCAATTTGTTTGGCTGTTGTATTCATGCTTCCGAGTAATTGTGCGCATTAGAGGTTTTCGCCCGCATGTCATGCCGTCACTTCCTTGAGCATCGCCATAATTTCCTCTTCCAGCTTCTTGATGTCGCCCTCGATCTTGTCCAGCGGGCGCGGGGCTTCGTATTCGTAGAAGTGGCGGTTGAAGGGGATTTCGTAGCCGACTTTGATTTTGCCGTGATCTATCCAGGCATCGGGGCGGTAGGGCAGCACTTCTGCCCTGAGATAGGCTTCGCAGTGTTGCTTGACCAATTCCAGCAATGGCTCGACATCCACTTTGCCTTTGTTCTGCTTGCCTTCGTAGTCGAGCGGCAGCGGCAAGTCTATGCCTCTGGGTAGCGGTACGTTTTCGGTGTCGCGCAGGTCGGCATCCGGCTCGGGATTGCCTTTTTTGTCGCGGCAAATTTCGGCACCGGGGTCTTTCTCGCCGAGGCTGCCGTGGGCCAATAGAGCATCCTTGAGTTTGCCGTCGAGGTCTATGTCGGCCTGCTGGAATGCAGCGGCAATCAACTTTTCAAATTCGCTGCGTTCCTTGATGAGCTTGTCTTTGGCGAAAGCGGACTTCATGCCTTGCAGCACCTTGAGAATAGCGCCTTGCGCGGCTTCGCCTTGCAGGATTTCTTCCTTGATTTTAGTTTTGTCCTTGCGTTTCTTCGACACCGATAGTTCGGTGTAAGCGTTCATTTCCTTGAAGCGAGCGATACGTTCGTCGTTCACTGCAAAGTTGAGGCGCAGCGGACGCTCGACGGTGATTTTGAGATAGCCGAAGTCGCGGTTGTCGAAAATCTTGCTGACGAACTGGGATTTCTTCTGGTCGCGCTTGGGGTCGATGTTGCTTTGAATTTCGCCGAGTGTCATGCGCACGCTCGGCTTCTTGGGGTTGAAATCACCATACAGCTTAGTCAGCGTGGCGATGTGGTCGGGGGAGCCGTCGGTGTTGTCGCCGATGCGTTTGCGTTTGTCGCCCAGGCTCTTTTTCATTTTCCAGGCGAAGTCGGTGCCGTTGATGAGCTGCACCTTGCCCGCGCGCTCCGGGCGCTTGCGGTTGGTGACAATCCACACGTAGGTGTAGATGCCGGTGTTGTAGAAGAGCTGGTCGGGCAGGCCGATGACTGTTTCCAGCATGTCGTTTTCGATGATCCAGCGCCGGATGTTGCTCTCGCCGCTGCCTGCATCGCCCGTGAATAGCGGCGAGCCGTTGAATACGATGGCGATGCGCGAACCTTCTCCGCCGTCTGATGGCGCGGGCTGCATTTTGGAAATCATGTGCAACAGGAATAGCAGTGCGCCGTCGTTGATGCGCGGCAAGCCGGGACCGAATCGGGCCCGGAAACCGAATTCGTTGTGCTCGCGGGTGACGTTGTCTTTTTCCGGTTTCCATTCGACGCCGAAGGGCGGATTTGCCAGCATGAAGTGGAAATGTTCTTTCGGATGGCCGTCGCCATCGACAAAACCTTCCTTGCTTTTGCCCGTGCCCAGCGTGTCGCCGAATACGATGTTGGTTGCTTCCTCGCCCTTGATCATGAGGTCGGAGCCGCAGATGGCGTAGGACTCGGGGTTATACTCCTGGCCGAAGAGTTCGAGATTGGCGCTGGGGTTCAGGCCAGTGTCGGGATCGACGATGAGCTTCTCCGATTCCGAAAGCATGCCGCCGGTGCCGCAAGTGGGGTCGTAGATTTTGATGACCTTGCCTTGGCGGTAAACGAGGTCGTCGTGGGTGAAGAGCAGACTCACCATGAGCTTGATGACCTCACGTGGGGTGAAGTGGTCCCCCGCCTCTTCGTTGGCCTGCTCGTTGAAGCGGCGGACAAGGTCTTCAAAGACGTAACCCATCGCGATGTTCGGGATAGTATCAGGGTGCAGGTCCACGGCGGCGACCTGCTTGACGACTTCAAAGAGCCGGTTGGCTTCTTCCAACTTTTCAATTTCCTCCTCGAACTTGAACTTCTCAATGATCTTGCGCGCGCGAGAGGAG
>JAYTUW010000020.1:0-2557 GCA_043744345.1 Sideroxydans sp.
CGAAGTGAGAAACACCCTTTGAACCTGTACGGGTAATGCCGTCGTAGGGAAGCATCCTTCCGGTGCTTTCTGCAATTTTCTGGAGCACCACCATGAACGCACCCGAATTCCACGCTTCCTCTGCCCATGTGGACGAAGCCGCCATCAAGCCGCTGCCCAACTCGCGCAAGATCTATGTGCAAGGCAGCCGACCCGACCTCCGCGTGCCGATGCGCGAGATCGCGCTGACCGACACCCACCTGAACAACGGCATCGAAAAGAATCCGCCGATCTACGTCTACGACTGCTCCGGCCCGTATACCGACCCGGCGGTGAAGATCGACATCCGTTCCGGGCTGGAAGAGATGCGCGCCCCGTGGATCGCCGAGCGCAACGACACCGAGGCATTGCCACGTTTGACTTCCGATTACGGCCAACTGCGCCTGAATGACCCGTCGCTTTCCGACATGCGCTTCAACCTCAAGCACACACCGCGCAAAGCCAAGCCCGGCATGAACGTGACGCAGATGCACTATGCCCGCAAAGGCATCATCACGCCGGAGATGGAATACATCGCCATCCGCGAGAACCAGAAGATCGACGGTCTTTCGGGGATGATGTTGCAACAGCATCCGGGCGAGAACTTCGGCAAGGCCATGCCGAAAAAAATCACACCAGAATTCGTGCGCGATGAAGTCGCCGCCGGCCGCGCCGTCATCACCGCCAACATCAACCACCCCGAAGCCGAGCCGATGATCATCGGCCGCAACTTTTTGGTAAAGGTCAACGCCAACATCGGCAACTCCGCGCTCGGTTCCAGCATTCAGGAAGAAGTCGAAAAGATGACCTGGGCCATCCGCTGGGGCGGCGACACGGTGATGGACTTGAGCACCGGCAAGAACATCCACGAGACGCGCGAATGGATCATCCGCAACTCGCCCGTGCCCATCGGCACCGTGCCCATCTATCAGGCGCTGGAAAAGGTGAACGGCAAGGCCGAAGACCTGACCTGGGAGATTTTCAAGGACACACTGATCGAGCAGGCCGAACAGGGCGTGGACTACTTCACCATCCACGCCGGCGTGCTGCTGCGCTACATCCCCATGACCGCCAAACGCATGACCGGCATCGTCTCGCGGGGCGGCTCCATCATGGCCAAGTGGTGCCTCGCGCACCACAAGGAAAACTTCCTCTACACGCACTTCGAGGAAATCTGCGAAATCATGAAGGCCTACGACGTGACCTTCTCGCTCGGCGACGGCCTGCGCCCCGGCTCCATCTATGACGCCAACGACGAAGCGCAACTGGGCGAACTGAAGACACTGGGAGAACTCACTCAGATCGCGTGGAAGCACGACGTGCAGGTGATGATCGAAGGCCCCGGCCATGTGCCGATGCACATGATCAAGGAGAACATGGACCTGCAACTGAAGTGGTGCCACGAAGCGCCGTTCTACACGCTGGGCCCGCTGACGCAGGACATCGCCCCCGGCTACGACCACATCACCAGTGCCATTGGCGCCGCGATGATCGGCTGGTTCGGCACCGCCATGCTGTGCTACGTCACGCCCAAGGAACACCTCGGCCTGCCCAACAAGGCCGACGTGAAGGAAGGCATCATCACCTACAAGATCGCCGCCCACGCCGCCGACCTCGCCAAGGGCCACCCCGGCGCGCAGGTGCGCGACAACGCCATGAGCAAAGCGCGCTTCGAATTCCGCTGGGAAGACCAGTTCAACATCGGCCTCGACCCCGACCGCGCGCGCGAATTCCACGACGAAACCCTGCCCAAGGAATCCGCCAAGGTCGCCCACTTCTGCTCCATGTGCGGCCCGCAATTCTGCTCGATGAAGATCAGCCAGGACGTGCGCGACTTCGCCGCGAAGGAAGGGCTATCCGAACAGGCCGCTTTGGAAAAGGGGATGGAAGTGAAGTCGGTGGAGTTTGTGAAGCAGGGGGCTGAGGTTTATCACAAGGCGTAATACCCTCTTGCCGTCTGCGGCGGGTAATTTCAGTCGGTTACAATTTGTCACCGACTCACTACCTTCTTTGTTTAGTCGGTTCGCTTCAAATTTTTCAGGCGTCTTTTTGCCGCAACCATTTTTTCCGCTTGGGAAAAATTGGCCTGTCCCCAGTTCAATGGACACCAAGTTAAGCTAACAGAGCCTGCTTCTCGAAGTCAATCGGGCTGACATATCCCAGCGTCGAGTGCCTGCGAATCGGATTGTAAAAGCGTTCGACATAGTCAAACACCTCGGCTCGAATTTCATCACGGGTACGGAAGGTCTGGCGAGCCAGTCGCTCTGTCTTCAGCGAAGAGAAGAAGCTCTCCATCGCAGAGTTATCCCAGACATTGCCAGATCGACTCATGCTGCACGTCACGCCCAACTCAACCAGCAGCCGCTGGAATTGCTCGCTCGTGTGTTGGCTGCCCCGGTCCGAATGGTGCATCACGGCTTCCGGTTTGCCTCGCCGCCAGACGGCCATCATCAAGGCATCCGCCACCAGCTGTGATGTCATTTCCGGTTTCATTGACCAGCCAATCACCCGGCGCGAGTACAGATCCAGAACAACGGCC
>JAYTUW010000021.1:0-8171 GCA_043744345.1 Sideroxydans sp.
GCTTACAATCCGCAAAGAGTGGCTTTATTCCAATGTTGGCACTCCGACTTAACTCAGGAGAATGTCGCATGCGTTTTTACTTAACAGGTTTAGCCCGTCCCAAACGAGTCGCACAACATCTAAGCGCCTTGTTCCCCGCGACCAAGCTTTCAACCAGCCAGGAATGGACTGCCATGCTCTATGGCTACCGGAACTGGCATGAAATGGCCGAGATCACCAAGAGCGGCGAAAATCCCCCGAGCCAACTGGATGAGTATCTGTCTGAGGAAGAGCAAGCTGCACGCAGGCTTGAACAGGAAGAAAAGATACACAAGGTACTGAAACTTTCAGAGGCAGATGCCGGTCGTGTCGCTTTGATACGCAAGATACTGACCTCCAGGACACCCGTGCCGCTCCCGGCCAAAACCAAAAGCGCAGCACCCAAGCGTAAAAAATAAGTCGAAAATAAAAGGCGGCCGCAAGTTTGTTTTAACTCTTGCGAAAATGCGCTTGCGCTGGATTGCAAGACCTGACCCTCGATTTCTTTACTTGGTAAAAAAACAAAGGGAATGACTGAGGGGCGGCCTCGGATTCGTATTCAATTACTTAACCAGCCAAAGCATATTGTGATGCTGACCCCTTTAGCTCCTTTAGCTCCTTTAGCTCATTAGCTCACCTAAATTCATGAGGCGCTTTCAAATACAATCACCTGAAGGAGTAGTAGTTGCATCGCGCAGATCATAATCCTGTTGCACTTCAATAGGTAGTCAGTATAGGAGATTTTTTTCCATATTCCTGTATCTCCCGAGCGATACTCCAAAAACTCCGGGTGCGCATTACAAAGTCGTAGAGCACCGTGATGAGATGAGTTTCGCAACGTACTGTCAAATTCTGCGAATAGGTGTGAAAAATTGTGGTTGTTTGCAAACGGTCTCGCTCGGTTTGCTTTGTTGATTGTTAGATACTTCCGTAAGTTCATCGACTCAAACTCATCGTAGGCGCGACCACTGATAATGTTGTTGAGACAGGCTGGGAGATCGAATCCTGCAGCCAACGCCTCAAAGCAGTTTCCATAAAACATTCTAACTGCCTGCAAATCCTTGGATGACGCCACTACGTCGCCGCTAATACTAGTGCCACGGATTGCATAAACTAGTGTTTGGGAAAACTGGTCATACCCTTTTGAGTATTCCACAAGAGTATCAATCTGTTTGGAAAGAATTTCTTCAAAATTGCGTGATAGATACGCATGTAATCTCATGAACTCTCTTGGATTATTTTCTGCACATGCACGAACCTCATCGACCATGGAAGTAATTTCGGGCTTGCGTGTATTGCCGTTGAACTGCTCTGCACACGCTGCAGCAAATTGATTTACCGACAGTTGCTCAATGATTCCTACAGAGGTGCAGAACTCAGTTACTATTTTTTCGCTCAAATCATTACGGCCCGCACGTACTAGTACCCAAGCTTTGGCTAACGTTGCGATTCCCTTTCTCAGTTGTCGAACACCACCGATGCTCATGATGATGTCATTGATATGCGGTGAGGGCAAACTAGCAATATTTTTATTTTGAATTCCAATCTTTCGAGCTTCAAGCATCCACGAAAATACGCGGTCTTGGTGAAGAAGATCGCTCGGTATAAGGAAGTTAGGATCCAAATTCGTGATGGTTCCTTCTTCTTCACATTGGATGCAATTTTCGAGTGTGTGAAATTGGGCCGTAGGCTGGGACATTGCCCTTAATTGCTCAGGGATTTCTTCCGTAGGAATGCCGCCAAATATTAGTGGCGTTCGATTTTCAAAATCAATACTTAAGGACACTCTGTTAGTCAGTCCGCAGCCAGCGCAGGAAAAGGTATGCTCTTGATGTTCCTCAGTGCCAAGAGTAATTCGTAACGTATTATTGTGGCCGCAAGTCTTGCAGCGTGTACGAAACCTATTGATCATAATAAACTCGAACCCGGCCCATTAAACTCTGCTAAACGAGGTCGTAGATGCTGCCTTTGTAGTGTTGATATTGCACTGTGCTGATTCCAAAATCTTCGGTTTATCCCCGAATGTTTTTTATTCCAGGAATATTCGGGGACAGACCACGTTTTCACGCCGCCAGCTTGAGTTGGACCTTTTTCCCCGCCCGCGTAGCCAGCGTGATCAGCATGTCCAAGCTGAACTTTTCGAACTTGCCTCGTATCAGATCGGAGACGCGGGATTGAAACAATCTGGGACAGATCACGATTTATCGCGGTTGAGCAATGAATGGCGGTGAGATTTATTGCCAAGTGATTCCCCATTGTCGAACAAGTGCGCTGCTGGTATTACATCCCGCCTGTGCGGGATTCCATCTTGCGCCAGCCTCGCGTTCTGGGGACTTTGCCGTTAGCCTCGCGCCGTACGTGCGGCGTGATGTGCATGGAGCAGAGTTGCAAGTGGGCTGAACTGTAGGGGAGGGATGGGGGCGGTGTCAATGTCGCGTGTGATATGGCATCGCAATTGATTGCCAAGACAAGCGGGAATCAAATGGCAAGGCTGATCCCGTGTGCTTGAAAGATCCCTGTCCATGCTAACCACCTCAACGATTAACTTGGGGTTCTATACCAGTGATATGGGGGCAGCATCAAAATATTTTTCAAACCGCCAATTGCACCGGTGCGATGCCCAGCACATTGGCGATCTTCTCGCTCGTTTTTTTATTGGCTGGCTGTGTCATTTCTTTTCCCAAGGCGCAAAGCCAATGGGGCGTTTCTTTTTGGGTTCCGGCGGGGCCATCAATTCATGGATGGCTTCAAACACGGCCTTGAATCGCGTGTCGTATTTCTTTTCCAGTGCGGCAAGTTTGCGGGATAGTTCGGCATTGCCGGCCAGCATCTGCCGCAGTCGCACAAAGGCGCGCATGATCTCGATATTGACCTGGATGGCACGTTCGCTGTGCAGGACGCTGGAAAGCATGGCAACGCCCTGTTCGGTGAAGGCGTAGGGGGCGGTGCGGAGGCCGCCCCAACTTGAAATCACAATTTGTGATTTCAAGTTGGCGAATTCATCGGGGCTCAGTTGGAACATGAAATCTTCGGGGAAGCGTTCGAGATTGCGTTTGACCGCTTGATTCAACATCCGTGGCTCGACTTCGTACAATTCGGCCAGGTGTTGGCTGAGCATGACCTTGTACCCACGGATGAGAAACATCCTTGATTCGATTTGCGCCACTGATGCGATCATGTTCAGTGCTTCCCCTTGTGTCGTGTGCTGGCTGCGCCCGCAGATGCGGGTTCATTCTCTTGCGCCAGCTCCTGGTCCGGGGAATCTGCTGTGTGCCTCGCGCCGTTCGTGCGGCGTGATGTGCGTGGAGCAGAGTTGCAAGTGGGCTGAACTGTAGGGGAGGGATGGGGGCGGTGTCAAACTCGTGTGTGATATGGCATCGCAATTGATTGCCAAGACAAGTGGGAATCAAAGGGCAAGGCTGATCCCGTGTGCTTGAAGAACCCTGACCATGCTATCCACCTCAACGAATAACTTGGGGTTCTGTAGCGCAAACCATTACACTCTCGTCCCTGCCGCTTGTTTTTATCAATTCATAATTCATACCAAGGTTATCCGATGCGCCCAGACCACGATTTTGATGCGATCTTTTTGCTGGCGATGTCGCTTGCCGCCAAGCGGCGCCCGGCCGAGCTGATTGAGATCGTCGCGGCGATTGATCTGGCTCAGGGCGCCATTCCTACCGCTGCCAAGCTGTCCGATGCGTTTTATCGGCTCTCGCAATTCGGCCTGATCAGCCCGCAGGATGGCGGCTACACGCTGACACCTTATGCGTTGAACATCCTTTCCGGCCAGAAGAAGAGCGCCAAACAAGACGAACGCCTTCTCGCCATCAAGCAAAACCTCGCCGAGTGCCGCATCAAAAGCGCGCCCGTGTTGATTCAGTTAACAACAGACAAGCTCGCCAGGTTTGTGAAGGAGTACAAGGATGCCAAGATCATCCCCGTCAAGAACATGCTGGCAAAACCCAAACTGACAGAGGGCACCGACAAGCGGCTGATCAGGCGCAAATCCAACCAGGTTTTTGCGGCGCGCCAGCGCAAAAAGTGAAGTTACTCGGGTTCGGGCGACGATGTGAAAATGGCGACCTTCCGGTCGCCATTTCTTGAAAATCTCAGAAATCTCAAGGACAGACCACAATTTCACGCCGCCAGTTTGAGTTCAACCTTCTTACCCGCCCGCGTGGCCAGTGTGATCAGCATGTCCAGGCTGAACTTCTCGAACTTGCCGCGTATCAGGTCGGAGACGCGGGATTGGGAGACGCTGAGTATTTCTGCGGCTTCGGCCTGAGTCCATCCCATGTCGCGGATTTTGATGCGCAGTTCGCCCATGAGTTGGGCGCGCATGGCGAGGATGGTGGCTTCTTCCGGCGAGAAACCCAGATCTAGAAATACATTGCCGCTGGATTCGGTGATTTTGAGTTTTTCTTTTTTCATTTCGCACTCTCCTTGAGTAGCTTGTAGCGGGTGGCCGCCAGTGCAATGTCTTCCTTGCGTGTTTGCTGCGTTTTCTTCTGGAAGGCATGCAGCACATAAACCGCATCGGCAAATTTCGCCACGTAGATCACGCGCCACTCGCCCAATACATGGATGCGTATCTCATATGCGCCCACGCCCACATTCAGCATCGGCTTCCAGTCTGAAGGCATTAAACCCAGCTGGACTTGCCAGAGTTCGTTTCCCGCCAGCCCTTTGGCTTCCTTCGGGAAGGCTGCCAGGTCGTCTTCGCTGGAACCGGTGAACTTGAGTGGCTTCATTTGAACAATATATAAGTATTTATATTAAGTGGCAAGCAGTCGATCCCTGCGCTGGCCCATGTGTACAAATGTTTTGTCACTTCACCCCCCACCCCCAACCAGGCATCCAAGTTCAAGCTGCCTGCCGCGCAAAGCGGAAATAGGCCGGGAGTAAAGCGGTAAGCTGCTTTCCAGTATTTTCCTGAGGCCGTCTCCCTATCTTCATTTATTCTGCCCGGAAAGCTTCAGCTACCTACTTGTCTGTCTATTCTTGGTAAATGAAATCAGTTGGTTGTCGTTACATTGCGAGTAGGCCTACTGCAACGTGGTTTATTCGCTTTCCCTGGCATAAATCTTGTAAGAGAATGTATGAAATCTTCTTACGGGGGGTGTTATGGAAAGCATACATGGCAGTATTTATCCGTTGATTATGCTGGCAGCTGTGCTGGGCATGAAGCACGGCATGGACGCCGACCATCTCG
The DNA here is from genome assembly GCA_043744345.1 of Sideroxydans sp. Taxonomy (GTDB): domain Bacteria; phylum Pseudomonadota; class Gammaproteobacteria; order Burkholderiales; family Gallionellaceae; genus Sideroxyarcus. The sequence continues at coordinate 5,234 of JAYTUW010000021.1, forward strand.
CCACCATCGACGGGCTGACCCGTTTCAATGCCGCCGCCGGGCGTAAAAAACTGGCGCGCCTGTGCGGTTTTCTGTTTTCGCTGGGGCATGGTGTGGTGGTGTGCATCGTCGCGGTGGGCACCAGCTTCCTGTTTCAGCAGGGTGCAGTGCCGGCCTGGATGGACGATGTCGGCGCCTGGGTGTCGGCTTTCTTCCTGCTCTCGCTGGGGGCGCTCAACCTGTATGCGGTGTTCACCACGCCCGCGCATGAGATGGTGCAAATGGTCGGCCTCAAGGGTCGCTGGCTGGGCCAGCTCAGGCATGCCAGCCATCCCGTGCTGATCGCCTTGGTGGGTTCGCTGTTCGCGTTTTCGTTTGACACTCTTTCCCAAGCCATGCTGTTCTCCGCCACCGCCACGCAATACGGCGGGGTCATGTCCGCGTTCCTGCTGGCGGTGTGTTTCATGCTCGGTATGATGGTGACCGATGCCGCCAACGGGCTGTGGATCTCGCACCTGTTGCAGCGCGCCGACGCCACCGCCCGCGCCGCTTCGCGTGTCATGGGCGTGACCGTGGCTCTGCTTAGCCTGTTCGTGGCGGCCTTGGGGTTGTCGCGCCGCTTCTTCCCCGAAGCTTCCTCCTGGCAGGAAGGGCGCGAGTTGTTCATCGGCTGCTCCATCGTCGCGGTGGTCGCCCTCAGTTTCCTGTTTGCGCGCTACAGCCAGCAGCGCGTTACTGCACCGGCCTGATTTCCCCTGTATTTGTTTATTGATAATTTTGTGACGCGAATGGTTATGAAGAAAATATTATTCGTCATAACGGCATTGTTGCTTCCGACACAACGCGCCTTTGCGGCCGGTATCCCGACGCTGGACGAAGTATCGGTGACCGCCAAAGCCACCGAGCAACTGGGCATAGCCTCGACCTCCAGCGAGGGCACGGTGACTGCCGCGCAACTGGAAAATCGCCCATTGCTGCGTCCCGCCGAGGTGCTGGAAGTCGTGCCCGGCCTCATCATCAGCCAGCACTCGGGCGACGGCAAAGCCAACCAGTATTACCTGCGCGGTTTCAATCTCGATCACGGTACCGATTTCGCCACTTCGCTGATGGGCATGCCGGTGAACATGCCGACGCATGCGCACGGGCAGGGTTATACCGACCTGAATTTCCTGATCCCGGAACTGGTGAGCCGCGTGCAATACCGCAAAGGCACTTACTACGCGGGCGACGGCGATTTCTCGTCGGCGGGTTCGGCGCGCATCGACTATGTGCGCAAACTGGAAGAACCGTTTGCGCAAGTAACCATGGGAAGCGGCGGTTTTTCGCGCGTGCTGGCGGCGGCATCACCGGCAGTGAAGGAAGGCAATCTGCTGATTGCGGCCGAGGGTTATCACAACGACGGCCCGTGGACGGTGCCGGAACATCTGCGCAAAGATAATGTGGTGCTGCGCTATTCGCAGGGACAGCGCGACGACGGTTGGGTGGTTTCGCTGTTGGGCTACGACGCCCAGTGGATTGCGACAGACCAGATCGCGCAACGCGCCATGAGCACGGTAGGGCGTTACGGCAGTCTGGATCCCACCACTGGAGGCAACACGCACCGCTACAGCGCCTCGGGCGAGTGGGCGCGTACCGGGTCCAACGGTACCACGCGCGCGAACGTGTATCTGATCGACTATGCCCTGAACCTGTGGTCCAACTTTACCTATGCCACCGATGCGGTGCATGGCGACCAGTTCTTGCAAGCCGACCAGCGCAAGATCATGGGTGGCAGTGTCACGCACAGCTGGCTAGAAAGCCTGCACGACATGCCGGTCGGCATGACGCTCGGCACCGATGTGCGCCGCGACGATATCGGCAAGGTGGCGGTGTTCCTCACTGAAAACCGCAACAACTGGGGCACGGTGCGCGACGACGCGGTGGTGCAGACCAGTGTTTCCGTATGGGGCGAGACACAGATCCAGTGGCAGGAAAAATTCCGTTCCGTCTTCGGATTGCGCGCCGACCGTTACCAGTTCGATGTCACCAGCAACACACCGGCCAACTCGGGCAACAAAAACGATGCCATCGTCTCGCCCAAACTTGCGCTGGTGTTCGGCCCCTGGGACAAGACAGAGTATTACCTGAATGCCGGTTCCGGCTTTCACAGCAACGATGCGCGCGGCACCACAATTACCGTCAATCCCGATCCGCGTCTGGGTGCGAGGCCGGGCTGTGCGGGAGCGGCGGGGGAATGCACCGGCGATGCGTTGAGTCCGGTGAAACCGCTGGCCTGCGCCAATGGATATGAGGTCGGGATGCGCAGTGCCTTGCTGTCCGGTCTGCAAACTTCCCTGACGCTGTGGCGACTGGATATCGCCTCGGAGCTGATCTTCGTGGGCGATGCAGGTACCACCAGCGCCTCGCGACCCAGTCGCCGCCAGGGCGTGGAGTGGGCGAACTACTGGAACCCGAACGCATGGTTGTTGATTGACGGCGATGTGTCGCTGTCCAGCGCACGCTTCACCGATAGCGATCCCGCCGGGAATCGCATCCCCGGCGCCATCGAGCAAGCCGCCTCGATCGGCGTGAGTCTGCAGGCAAGCGAACCCTGGAGTGGCGGGCTGCGTCTGCGCTACTTCGGTCCGCGCCCGCTCATCGAAGACAACAGTGTGCGCTCCAGGTCATCCACCCTGGTCAATCTGCTGGCAGGTTATCGTGTCACCAGACAACTCCGGCTCAGCATGGAAGTGTTGAACCTATTCAACACGCAAGTGAGCGATATCGACTATTACTATGCCTCGCAGCTGAAAGGCGAAATTGCACCGGTGAACGATGTGCACTCGCATCCGGCCGAGCCGCGTGCAGTGCGATTGATCTTGAAGCTGACTTTGTGATGCACGGGCAAACTTGGTCGCGCTATTGCTCCGGCCCGATGAAGTCTTAAGTGGTCTGGCTAAACGGATGTCGCGGGACTCAA
>JAYTUW010000022.1:0-30993 GCA_043744345.1 Sideroxydans sp.
ACCCAGGGAGTTTGCAAGTCGCTGGATACAAGGCCGCCGGAATAACCCGCCGCTATTCCGGCGATCGCATAAGTGAGCGCCATGCCCAGCACGTAAGCCAGAGACAGAACAAAGGCGTGCATATGGGTGATCTTGTGGCCGCGCCCGACAATGATGCCCGACAGAATGGGAATCATCGGGAACACGCAGGGTGTCAGGGAGAGCAGCAGACCCGCGCCAAAGAAGAATGAAATGATCAGCCAGAAACTGCCGTCCTTGAAGAGTCGGGCGATCTGCGTGTTTTCGTTATCCGGCACCTTCACCGTTGCAGTGGCGGGAGTCACGACGGGAGGCAGCGGTGCTTCGCTGAGTGTTTGGGTGAGTTCGATATTCAGCGTCTTCTCGATGGGCGGGTAGCACAGCCCCTTGTCGCTGCATCCCTGATAGCTTGCGTTCAGTACCAGTGGTTTGCTCGCATCGGCCTTCTCCAGCACGATCTCGGCCTGAAAAGACTGGTGATATACCTCGATCTGTCCGAAATTCGGGTCGTTCTTGGTTTCGCCCTTGGGCAGAGATACGCGCGTGATTTTGGTTTTGCTGTCGGCGAGGCTGAAAGTGGTCTTGTCGCGATACAGATAGTAGCCGGGCGTGATTTTGAAGCTGGCCAGCAGTGTGCGCTGGTCGACGGCATGCACTTCCAGTGAGAACGCCTGGTCTGCGGGCAGGAATTTTGGCTTGCTGCTGCCGAACGACAGCAGATCCGCCTGAGCCAGCGGGGCGATACAGACTAACAAGATCAACAACAGGCGACGCATCATGCTTGGTTCCTTGGTTTTGTTTCCTGGGTGACCCAGTTCAAATATTCCGGCAGACCGGCGCTCACGGGCAGCGCAATGATTTCCGGCAATTCGTACGGATGCTGCTTGCGCAATGCGGCTTCCAGTTGCGGATAAGCTTCACGCGTAGTCTTGATCAGAAGCGGTACCTCTTCGGTGCTGTTGAGCTTGCCATCCCAGTGATAGACCGAAGTGCATCCTCCCAGGATATTGACGCAGGCCGCGACGCCCTGTGTGACCAGACGATCCGCGATGCGTTCCGCGGTCGCCCGGTCCGGCGTATTTGTGATGACCACCAGGACTTCACGGTCGTTCATCTGGCCCCCGCCCGTGCGCAGCGCACGCCCAGTTGCAACAGTTCATCCCATACATCGCCCTGGCGCAACCCTTTTACCAGCCGGTCTATTTGCGCTGCCTGGCGCAAGGCGCGCTCGGCGAAGGTTGGCGAGAAGCGGCGCACTGCGCGTTCCACCAGTTTTTGCCGCACACCCCACACCCGCGCATCGCGCAGCGCGCCGGAAAGATTGCCGTTCTGCTGCATGGCGCGCGATACCTTGGCTAGTGTGCGGATATCTTCGGCGATCGCCCACAGGATGAGCACGGTGGCCGTTCCTTCGGCACGCAAACCGTCGAGGATGCGCACATAGCGTTCGGCATCCCCTGCCAGCATCGCCTCGGACAGTTTGAACACGTCGTAACGCGCCACATCCATCACCGAATCCTTCACCTGATCGAAGGTGAGTGGTCCTGCCGGGAACAACAGCGCGAGTTTTTGGATCTCCTGAAAGGCGGCCAACAGGTTGCCTTCCACACGCTGGGCCAGGAAGGCCAGCGTGTCCGCATCAGCGGTCTGTCCCTGGCGTTTCAGACGCGCTGCGATCCAGGCGGGCAGGGCGGCCAGCGATACCTCATCCGCGCTGACGACGGTGGCATGCTGCTCCAGTGCGGTGAACCATTTGCTCTTCATAGCCGTGCCGTCGAGACGCGGCAGCGAGATCAGCGTGAGCGTGTCCGGATTAAGCGTCTCGCAATGGTCCTGCAGGGCTTGTGCTCCTTCCACCCCCGGCTTGCCGGAAGGAATGCGCAGGTCGATGACCTTGCGCTCGGAGAACAGCGACATGCTCTGTGCGCTGTTGCGCAACTCGGCCCATTTGAAACCCTGCTCCGCGATCAGTGTCTCGCGTTCGCTGTAACCCCCTTCGCGCGCGGCGGAGCGGATGGCGTCCGCCGCCTCGATGGCCAACAACAACGCCTCGCCATGAATCACATACAGCGATCCCAGGCCTTTTTTCAGGTGTTGCGGCAGGTCTTCGCTGGAGATTCTCATCGGATCAGAGTTGCGGCTTGGCCCGGTTCAGGCGGCGCACGGCCTGAGACACCGCATCGTTGCGCATGTCCTTGTACAGCGAGGCTTCTTCCTGCTCCTTGGCGAGCACCTGCGCATCGTCATAAGGCAAGATGCGCGACAGGGATATTTCGTCGGCGGGGAGCCAGTCGTTCTGCTGGTTGTCGTAGGCGCGCAGCGAAACGCGGTAGAACAATTGGTATTCCTGCACACGGCCGGCCCCGGACAGAGACAGGATCTGTTTCAGGGTCTGCTCGGAGACGACTTCAAGGACCAGGTCCGCCTTGTCCGCGGCGGGTGTCAGTTCGATCTTGTTCGCCTTCAATATCCGGCGCAGATCGGCAACGAAAGGTGTTTCGCCGGGTGCTTTCAGGTACAGCGATTTGAACGCGAACTGCACATCCTTGAGGTTGCTGCCGCGCAGGTGGAAGCCGCAGGCGGTGAGTACCAGCATCGTCAACAACAAGAGTGCGCGGGTTGCGTTGGTCATCAGATCACCACATTGATCAGGCGGCCCGGCACGACGATGACTTTCTTCGCCGTCCCTCCAGCCAGTTGTTTTTGCACCGCTTCGTGCGCGAGGGCAAGCTGTTCCAGTGCCACCTTGTCGGTGTCCTTGGCCACCAGCAGGCTGCCGCGCAGTTTGCCGTTCACCTGGATCATCAGCTCGATCTCGTTCTGCACCAGTGCTGCCGGGTCGGCCTTGGGGAAAGACTGGTCCACAAGCTTGCTGCCGGGGCGCAACTCGCTCCACAAGGCGTCCACGATGTGCGGCGCGATGGGCGACAGCAACAGTACCGCATTCTCCAGCACTTCCTGCGCCAGACTGCGCGCCGTAGCCGTATCTTCTTCGAACTTGGCCAAAGAATTGAGCAGCTCCATGATGGCCGCGATCGCGGTGTTGAAGGTCTTGCGGCGACCATAGTCGTCGTCGATCTTCTGGATGGCCTGATGCAATTGCAGGCGCAACGCTTTGGCGGCAGTACTCAGTTCGCCGCTGCTGTAAGCCGCTACGATGCCGCCTTCGACATGGTCGTGAACCGCTTTCCACACGCGCTTCAGGAAGCGGAACGAACCTTCCACGCCCGTATCCGACCACTCCAGTTGCTGATCGGGCGGCGCGGCGAACATCATGAACACACGCGCGGTATCCGCGCCATAGGCATCAATGATCGCTTGCGGGTCGACGCCGTTGTTCTTCGATTTCGACATCTTCTCCGTGCCGCCGATGATGACAGGCTGGCCGTCGGCGATCAATTTTGCACCGATGGGGCGCGCCTTGGCATCCATCGCCACTTCAACGTCGGCAGGATTGATCCACAACTTCTTGCCGGAGGCTTCTTCACGGTAGAATGTGGGTGCGACCACCATGCCCTGGGTGAGCAGGTTCTTGAACGGTTCGTCGCCTTGCACCAAGCCTTCATCACGCATCAGCTTGTGGAAAAAGCGTGCGTACAGAAGGTGCAGGATGGCGTGTTCGATGCCGCCGATGTACTGGTCCACCGGCAGCCATTTCTGTGCCGCCGCTTTGTCCACCATGCCGGTATCGCATTGCGGGCTGGCGTAGCGTGCGTAGTACCAGGACGACTCCACGAAGGTATCCATGGTGTCTGTCTCGCGGCGAGCCTTGCCGCCGCATTGCGGGCAGGCGCATTCGTAGAATTCCGGCATCTTGGCCAGCGGCGAACCTGCGCCGTCCGGCACCACGTTTTCCGGCAGCTTTACCGGCAGTTGATCGTCCGGCACAGACACATCGCCGCAAGTCGGGCAATGAATGATGGGGATGGGGCAACCCCAGTAGCGCTGGCGCGAAATGCCCCAGTCGCGCAGGCGGAACTGCACTTTCTTTTCGCCCAGGCCTTTGGCGGCGAGGTCGGCAGCGATGGCGTCCACAGCTTTTTCAAGATTCAGACCATCGTACTTGCCGGAATTCACGCACACGCCCTTTTCCTTGTCGGCGTACCACTCCTGCCAGAACTCATCCGTAAACACATTTCTAGTCGAATCTACTCCTTCGGCAACTTGAGCATTTGTGGCTTCTGGGGCTGCTTTTCGAATCTCCTTTTCAACAGCGGCTAGTATGTCTTCAGCTGTATTTACATGAATGGATTGTCTGATTGGCAGGTTGTATTTCTTGGCAAAGCCGAAATCGCGCTCGTCATGCGCCGGCACGGCCATCACGGCGCCTTCGCCGTAGCCCATTAGCACATAGTTGCCGACCCATACCGGCACTTGTTCCCCGGTGAGCGGGTGGGTGACTTTCAGGCCAGTGTCCATGCCCTTCTTTTCCATGGTGGCGATGTCCGCTTCGGCCACGCCGCCGCGTTTGCATTCCTCGATGAACTCGGCGAGCTTGGCATTGCCCTGTGCGGCGCGCGTAGCCAGCGGGTGTTCAGCGGCAACAGCGACAAAGGTCACGCCCATGATGGTGTCGGCGCGCGTGGTGTATACCCACAGCTTTTCCTGTTTGCCGTCCAGCTCATGCGGGAAGGCGAAGCGTACACCGTAGCTCTTGCCGATCCAGTTGGCCTGCATGGTCTTCACCTGCTCCGGCCAGCCGGTCAGCGTGTCCAGGTCTTGCAGCAATTCGTCTGCATACTGCGTGATGCGGAAGAAATACATGGGAATCTCGCGCTTTTCCACCAGCGCACCCGAACGCCAGCCGCGCCCGTCAATGACCTGCTCGTTGGCCAGCACGGTGTTATCCACCGGGTCCCAGTTCACCGTGGCAGTCTTCTTATATATGACGCCTTTCTTGAACAGGCGGGTGAACAGCCATTGTTCCCAGCGGTAATAGTCCGGCTTGCAAGTGGTCACTTCGCGCGACCAGTCCACGCCCAGCCCAAGCGACTTCAGCTGCTGCTTCATGTACTCGATGTTGGAATAGGTCCAGGCGGCGGGCGGCACATTGTTGGCCATCGCGGCATTTTCGGCGGGCAGGCCGAACGCGTCCCAGCCCATGGGCTGCATCACGTTGAAACCCTTCATCTGGTGGTAACGGCTCAGCACGTCGCCGATGGTGTAGTTGCGCACATGGCCCATGTGCAATTTGCCGGAGGGGTAGGGGAACATCGACAGGCAGTAATACTTGGGTTTGGGGCTGTTTTCCCCGGCGCGGAACACTTGCGCGGCTTCCCACTGTTGCTGGGCGGCGATTTCGATTTCTTTGGGAGTGTAGTTTTGTTGCATGATGACCGTTGTTTTATGAATACTGGGCGAAAATAGGCCGACATTATATCGGTAAGGCACCCCGTCAAGGTGGGCGTTAACAGTCTGTTAGCAGCATGCTGGGTGTTCTGCTAATATTACCGTCCAAAAAATTTATAGTCTGTATTAATTTCTTCAGGAGAGTGGCATATGTCCTTAAAGCACCCAGTAATCGCAGTAACCGGTTCGTCCGGCGCAGGCACCACCACCGTCAAGCGCGCGTTTGAGAATATCTTCCGCCGCGAAGGCATCACCGCCGCCGTCGTTGAGGGCGACAGCCTGCACAGTCTGGATCGCGTATCTTTCCGTGCCGCGTCGGCCGAAGCCGCCAAGGCCGGCAACCATACTTTCAGCCACTTCGGCCCCGAAGCCAACAGCTTCGACAAAATCGAAGAGATGTTCAGGACCTACGGCGATACCGGCATGTGCAAACGCCGTTACTACGTGCATAGCGACAAGGAAGCGGAAGATCACAACAAGCATTTCAACGTGACCGATCTCAAGCCCGGCGTGTTCACCCCGTGGGAAGACATCGAATCCGGCACCGATCTGCTGTTTTACGAAGGTTTGCACGGTCTGGCCAAGAACGACAAATATGACGCGGGCAAGTACGTTGACCTGGGCATCGGCGTGGTGCCGGTGGTCAACCTTGAGTGGATCCAGAAAATCCACCGCGACAAGGCCGAGCGCGGCTATTCCGCCGAAGCGACCGTGGACACCATCCTGCGCCGCATGCCCGACTACATCAAATACATCACCCCGCAGTTCTCGCGCACACACATCAACTTCCAGCGCGTGGCCACGGTGGATACTTCCAACCCCTTCATCGCGCGCGACATCCCGACACCGGACGAGAGCTTCGTGGTCATCCGCTTCCGCGATCCCAAGGGTGTGGACTTCCCTTACATGCTCAACATGATCCCGAACTCGTTCATGTCCCGTGCCAATACGCTGGTAACGCCCGGCGGCAAGATGAGCCACGCGATGGAAATCATCCTCGCGCCCATCATGCACGACATGATCCAGAAGAAGAAAATCGGCAAATAGCTTCCGCCGGATTCAATCCGGTCAGCAGCAAAACGGGGATGCGGTAACGCATCCCCGTTTTGTTTGCGGTCAAATTGATTTAGTAAGGCTGCTGCGTCACAATGAATTCACCAATAACGGGCTGGAGAATGACTGTGGCTGATACGGATTTTGAACGAATAAAGAAAAAAGTGCGCCAATTCGTGGTCGAACGCGACTGGGATCAGTTTCATTCTCCCAAGAACCTGTCCATGGCACTCATCGTCGAGGCCGCCGAGATGGTGGAGCACTTCCAGTGGTTGACCGAAGAGCAAAGCAGCAACCTGTCCCAGGAAAAACTCGCCGAAGTCGAACAGGAGCTGGCTGATATTCAGGTTTACTTAATCAGCCTGGCCGAAAAACTCAAGCTGGACCTGATCGCGGCAGTGGAGAAGAAGCTGGTGTTGAATGCGCAGAAATACCCTGCTGACCAAGTGCGTGGCAGTTCAAAGAAATATTCGGAATACAAATAGGGATAAGCCCGTCTAATCCGTCATACCGGCGGAGACCGGTATCCAGTGAATTTGAACAAAATGCATTGTTGCTTTGCTGGATACCGGCCTCCGCCGGTATGACGTGTAGGGCACTAATGTTTTGCCGGCTACGCATGCCATGCCGCCACCGTGTGGGATAATTCGCCCATGAATCCATCCCTGCTTTCCGGCCTCAATCCCGAACAACGTGCCGCCGTCGAACTCCCCGCCCAATCCGCGCTTATTCTTGCGGGTGCGGGCAGCGGCAAGACGCGCGTGCTCACCACACGTATCGCGTATCTCATCAGCACCGGACAGGTTTCGCCGTCCGGCATTCTCGCGGTGACCTTCACCAACAAGGCGGCCAAAGAGATGGTCACACGTCTTTCCTCGATGCTGCCCATCAATACGCGCGGCATGTGGATAGGCACTTTTCACGGCCTGTGCAACCGCATGCTGCGCGCGCATTTCCGCGAGGCGAACCTGCCGCAAACGTTCCAGATCCTCGATTCCGGCGACCAGCTATCCGCCATCAAGCGCCTGATGAAGGCGATGAACGTGGACGACGAGAAATACCCGCCGCGCGAGATGCAGAACTTCATCAGCGGCAGCAAGGAGCAGGGACTGCGCGCGCATGAAGTGGAAGCCTACGATCCCTACACGCGGCGCAAGGTGGAAGTGTTCGCCGAATACGATGCGCAATGCCAGCGCGAGGGGGTGGTGGATTTTTCCGAGCTGCTGCTGCGTTGCTACGAGCTGCTGTCGAGAAACGCAGCGCTGCGCGAACATTATCAGGAACGCTTCAAACATATTCTGGTGGACGAGTTTCAGGATACCAATCCGCTGCAGTATCGCTGGCTGAAATTGCTCGCGGGGCACGGTCCCTCACCTCAATCCTCTCCCGCAAGCGGGCGAGGAGGCGAACGTGAAAGGCAATCTTCGACCTCTGCACTTTTTGCAGTAGGGGACGACGACCAGTCCATCTACGCTTTTCGCGGTGCCAATGTCGGCAACATGCAGGAGTTGCTGCGCGACTTCCATGTCGAAAGTGTGATCAAGCTGGAACAGAACTATCGCTCGCACGGCAACATCCTCGATGCGGCAAACGCGCTCATCAGCAACAACCGCAACCGCCTTGGCAAGAATCTGTGGACGTCGGAAAGCGGCGGCGAGCAGTTGCGCGTGTATGAAGCCGAGACGGATGTGGATGAGGCGAAATTCATCGTGGATGAGATTCAGGAGCTGCAAAAGGACGGTGTGCGTCTCACCGAGATGGCCCTGCTCTACCGCTCCAACGCACAGTCGCGGGTGTTGGAGCATGCGCTGGTGTCGGTCGGGTTGTCGTATCGCGTGTACGGCGGCCTGCGCTTCTTCGAGCGGCAGGAGATCAAGCACACCATGGCTTACCTGCGTCTGATGGAAAACACGGACGATGACAATTCGCTGCTGCGCATCATCAACTTTCCCACCCGCGGTATCGGCGCGCGCAGTATCGAGCAATTGCAGGAGGCGGCGCGGGTCAACAACACCACGCTGTGGGATGCGGCCGCACGCGCGGGCGGCAAGGTGACCGCCTTTGTCGGGCTGATCGAGGCGCTGCGCAGCGCGACTGCCGGTTTGCCGTTGCCGGAGATCGTGGATCACGTGCTGCAACACAGCGGGCTGGTGGATCAATACAAAAACGAGACCGGTGCAAAAAAACGCGAAGCGGAAGAACGCCTGGAGAACCTGAACGAACTCATCAATGCCGCGACGCTGTTCGTGCATGAGAATGAAGATGACAGCCTGACTGCTTTTCTGACGCATGCCTCGCTGGAGTCGGGCGAGCACCAGGCGGGTGACAGCGACGATGCGCTGCATTTGATGACAGTGCATGCCGCGAAAGGCTTGGAATTCCACACGGTATTCATCACCGGCCTGGAAGAGGACCTATTCCCGCACCAGAACAGCCAGAACGTGGACGGCGGGCTGGATGAAGAGCGCCGCCTGATGTATGTGGCAATCACCCGCGCGCGCCGGAGGCTGTACCTTACCTTCGCGCAAAGACGCATGCTGCACGGGCAGACGCACTACGGCAGGGTGTCGAGTTTTCTGCGCGAGTTGCCGGAAGCGTTGTTGCAGTGGATCACGCCGCGTTTCAGCGCTCCCAGGACGTTTGCGACCAGCAGTTATGAGACCAACAGCTACGTCAACGCGTTCGCGGCAAGTTCTGCACCTCCGAAGCCGCACGTTTCCCCCGACTCAATGTGGCGTATCGGCCAGCGCGTGTTTCACCAGAAATTCGGCGAGGGAGTGGTGACGGATACCGAAGGCGGCGGCAACGAGGGTCGCGTGCAGGTCAATTTCAAGCGCGCGGGCAGCAAATGGCTTGCGCTGGAATATGCAAAACTCACCGCCGTCTGATACCGGGCTGGATGAGCGCTTGCGGCTCATCGTGGCAAGCTACCAGCGGCTTACCGGCAAGGCCTTGATCGAATTTCCCCCCACCGTAGGAGCGGCTTCAGCCGCGAAGGGTTTAGCCGTTAATGGAGAATTCGCGGCTGAAGCCGCTCCTACGGTTAGGCTGCCGCTTCGAGAAGTCCTCTGGAACGCACCGCGTGCCATCGTGGCGCACGGCACCGAAGCCGATCCCATATTTTTCTACGGCAACTGTCTGGCACTGCAACTGTTTGAAATGAGTTTCGACGAGTTCGCACGCTTGCCATCGCGTCTTTCTGCCGAACCAATGCTGCAGGAAGCGCGTGAAAAGGCGCTGCGCACAGTGGCGGAACAGGGTTGCATTGACGGCTATTCCGGCATGCGCATCGCCAAGAGCGGCAGGCGCTTCATGATCGCCGATTGCACAATCTGGAACCTGATTGATGCTGGCGGCGGCTTTCACGGACAGGCTGCGGTGTTTGTTACTGCGGATTGAGCAAATTCACGAAATAAACGGTCGATCGGTTTCGGGTCTTTCGTGGACCAATGATTTTCAGTAATAACGACAGGAGATCATCATGAGCAATTCATTCAAGGAACTCATCCAGCACCTGAACCCGCCGCTGGCCGCTTTTCGAAAGGAAGCGGCGGAAACCATGACCGGCTTCGATGCGATGTCGAAAGCCGCGATGACGGCAGGCGTCATTTCGGCGCTGGACAAGGAGCTGATTGCGACTGCCATTGCGGTGGCGACGCGTTGTGAAGGCTGCATCGCCTATCACGTGCGGACACTGGTTCGGCTGGGTGCCACCCGCGAACAGCTCAACGAAATGCTGGCTGTCGCGGTGTATATGGGGGGCGGTCCGTCACTGATGTATGCGGGCGAGGTGATGCACGCATTCGAGGAATTTCAGACCAAGTGATCAGGCGGCAGGCGGAGGGAACTTCGCGGCCAGTTTGTCCGGTACCTCGTGCTTGATGGCCTGTGCCGATGCGCTGAATTCCATCACGGCGGTGATCAGCACCATAATCAGGGTCGGCATCAGGCCGACGCGCGTGAGCGCCGTCCAGATGATGTGTCCCATGCGAGCATCTGACATGGCCAGGCTGATCAGCCAGGCGATCAGGATCAATGCACCCGAAACCGCGTAAGCGGTCATCAGCCATTGGGCGCGTGTGAAGGCGAGCTTCCAGTGCATATCCACGAACCAGGTGGTGGTCTTCTTGCTGCGCAGATAGATGTAGGCGATGAGCGAACCTGAGCACACCAGCGGGATGAGCAGTCCAATGAAGCCGATCTTGAGTGCCAGTATTGCCGGCGTCATCAGCAAATCGAACATGAACAATCCCGTGATGAACAAATTGTGGGGCGATTGTGCTTTCTTTACTTCGTCCTTGGTGGCATTTTCATATTGCATGGTCAAACCTCCGGATTTTGGGAAACGGGTGCGGGCGCGGCAAGTTCATGCGCGAACGGGAAAATGTTCCGGTAACTCACATACAGCGAAGTGAGACCGAGCGGCAGCAAAACGATCAGGCCCAGATTGAAGGGCAGCATGCTCAGCACCAGAGCGACGACCTGCATGATCATGCTGTAAACGGTGTAAGGGATGATATTGCGCAGCGAGCCGGAGAGGCTGGCGCGCATGGCCGCGACAGGCGGTACATCGTTGAAGAAAATCAGCATGGGTGCGTACTGCAATGCCAGCATCAGCACAAACACAAGGCTGAAACCGACCAGCAGACTGAACGCCACACCCGATCCGGCAGTCCACATCGCATCCACCAGCAACTGCGGATCGTTGGCGGACTTGAAGCTGTCCAGCAGGGTCGCGAGCGCATCACCCCCGATGAACACCATTGCGGCGGAAGCGCCGAGCAAGCCCAGCATGGAGAATCCGCCCAGTGCAACCAGGCGACCGGCATGTTTCCTGAAGCCCTCGAACAGATGGGGCAGTTCGACTTCTTCCGCTTCTTCCAGCGCACGGCACACGCGCATGTAACCGGCCATGACGACAGGCATCAGCAGCACAGCGAGCAGCGGTCCGAGCACCGGGGTCTTGATCGCGGTAAACATCACCAGTGCGCCGATCAGCGCAAGGGTGATGGCCATCAGCGGGCTGATCATGATGAGCTGGTAGCCCTGTTTGACCCAGAGCCAGCCGCGTGCGGCGTTATGTTTCCTGATTTCCATTCGATCCTTTGCTTGCGGTACGGTTTATCTGTGCCATTGTAATGTGATTTCCGGCAGTCCGCTGAGTGTGACAGGGTTGTATGGCGTCTTCGCTTGCCGTCGCATGGCCGGAAACAATTCGGTGATGGTAGAATCGCGCCCTCGCGGCGTCCCGCCCCACTATATATATGGAGTCCTACCGTGCAACTCGTTTGTCTCGACCTTGAAGGTGTCCTCGTTCCGGAGATCTGGATCGAATTTTCGCAACGCACCGGCATCCCGGAATTGCGCCGCACCACACGCGACGAACCGGATTACGACAAACTGATGAAATATCGCCTGGATATCCTGAAACAGCACAAGCTGGGACTGCCGGATATTCAGAAGGTGATCTCGGAGATGGGGCCGATGGCCGGTGCCAAGGATTTTCTCGACGACCTGCGCCAGCGCTTTCAGGTCATCATCCTGTCCGACACCTTCTACGAGTTCGCCATGCCGCTAATGAAGCAACTGGGCATGCCGGCGCTGTTCTGTCACAAGCTGGAAGCGGATGCCAACGGCGTACTGGTCAATTACCACCTGCGCATGGCGAACCAGAAATTCGAAGCCGTGAAACGCTTCAAGGAACTCAAGTTCAAGACCATCGCCGCCGGAGATTCATATAACGACACGGCAATGCTGGGCGAGGCGCACGCCGGCATCCTGTTCCATCCGCCGGAGAACGTGATTCGCGAGTTCCCGCAATTCCCGGTCACCATGAACTATACGGAACTCGATGCCGAGATCCGCAAGGCCAGCGCGCGGATTTGATGTGATCACAGCCAGACAGGCTGTGGCGTGTTGAGGTGATTCTGCAGAATATGCTTGAAATGTTCGGGTTTGCGCGGAATGACCAGTTCGCCATCCTGTGGCAAATGCAGGTCGTACAGGCGCGAGATCCAGAAGCGCAGTGCCGCCAGGCGCAATGCCTGCGGCCATAGTGCGGCCTCCCTTGCAACAAAGGGGCGCGCCGCGTGGTAGGCGTTGAGCAGGGCCCGCGTGCGTACCTCGTCCAGTTTCCCATCGGTATCCAGACACCAGTCGTTGACCGTGATGGCAACGTCATACAGCAGGCTGCCGGTGCAGGCGAAATAAAAATCAATGAGGCCGCCGACGCGGTCGCCCTCCATCAGCACGTTGTCCTTGAACAGGTCTGCATGGATCACCCCGCGCGGGATATCCACCAGCGCATTCTTCGCATGAAATTCGACTTCGCGATGCAGTAATTCAGCATCTTGCGCTGACAGGAACTTCTTAACTGCTTCAGACGCTTCAAAACGCCAGGCCGCACCGCGCGGATTGAGCATTTCCCCGCCGAAACTCTGTCCGGCAACATGCATCCGACCCAGCATCTCGCCCATGGCCGCGCACTGCGCAGCTGTCGGGTGTGTCACCGATCTGCCGGAAAGGCGGCTGACGATGCAGGCGGGTTTGCCGTTCAGTTCACCCAGCAAGCGATTGTTCCGGTCCGCCATCGGGCGCGGGCAGGGAATATCGTGCTGCGCGAGGTGCGCCATCAGGTTGAGAAAGAACGGCAGTTCGACCGGGGTGAGTTTCTCGAACAGTGTCAGCACGTACCGGTCCTGGCTGGTGGTGACGAAATAATTGGTGTTTTGGATGCCCTCGGGGATGCCCTCAAGTTCGCGCAGTGTCCCCAGCGAGTAATTGGAAAGCCAGGCAGACAGGTCTGCCTCGGAAACAGAAGTGAAAACGGCCATGCGGAAGGATTAGCTTCAGAAGCGTTTGATGACCCAGCGGGGTACGCGCAGACCGGTGTCCAGGCTGTCGCGGCGCGCGAACATGCCGTCGCCGCGGTCATCCACCAGATAGTAAGGCACGCCGTGCTTGGGGGTGATCTTGATCATGTAGAGCACTCCGTTGGCGCGAAATTCCTCTATGGTCTGTTCGGTCTGCTTGATGATGGTCACTTGCGGCTCATCCAGCGAATCGTCGGCTGTCATCGGGGGCGGGGGGGGCGCATCGGCCTTGGCCGGTTTTTCCGGTTGCGCGGCATAGACACTCATACTCAGGCAGGCAAGGGTAAAGAAATATAGTGGGCGCATGATGTATTCCCGGTTGGATTGAATGGGCTGATTCTATTCGATATGACTTAGAGGTTTAGTTGCATCTCGCGTTCCGCGGCGGAAGGCTCGAAACCGCGCGTCTCGTAGTGTTTAAAGATGGCGGCAACCACTTGATCCGGCTCGTCGATGACCTGGATAAGGTCCAGGTCATGGGCGCTGATCATCTGCTCTTCCAGCAGGCTGCTCTTGAACCATTCCACCATGCCGCCCCAGAATTTGCTGCCAACCAGAATGATGGGCATGCGCCGTGTCTTGCCGGTCTGCACCAGCGTCAGCGATTCCATGAGCTCGTCCAGCGTGCCGAAACCGCCTGGCATCACCACGTAGGCGCTGGCGAATTTGACGAACATCACCTTGCGCGTGAAGAAGTGATGGAACGTCTGGCTGATGTTCTGGTACGGATTGTTGTGCTGCTCGTGCGGCAATTGGATATTCAAACCCACGCTGGCTGACTTGCCGTAGAACGCACCCTTGTTGGCCGCTTCCATCACACCGGGGCCGCCGCCCGAGATGACCGCGAAGCCGGCATCCGACAGCAGGCGCGCAATCTCCTCGGTGAGCTTGTAGTAGGGATGGTCGTGCGGCGTGCGTGCACTGCCGAAGATGCTGACGGCGGGATGGATATCGCGCAGGCGTTCGGTCGCAGACACGAATTCTGACATAATGCCGAACACCCGCCAGGACTCTTTCGACTGCATCAACTCGGGCGACTGCATGGGCGGAAGTTTCATATCGTTGTTCATCTCGGACCTCTAAAGCATGAAGACATTGTTGTTGGTGGACGGCTCGTCCTACTTGTACCGCGCATTCCACGCCATGCCGGACCTGCGCAGCCCGCAAGGCGAGCCCACCGGAGCTATACAGGGCGTGCTCAACATGCTGCGCCGCCTGCGTGCCGACTACCCGGCAGATTATAGCGCCTGCGTGTTCGATGCGAAGGGCAAAACGTTCCGCGACGACTGGTATCCCGAATACAAGGCGCAACGTCCGCCCATGCCCGATGACCTGCGCGCGCAGATAGCTCCGCTGCACGAATTGGTGGCCGCGGCAGGCTGGAACATCCTGATGATCGACGGGGTCGAGGCCGACGATGTCATCGGCACCTTGGCGCAGCAAGCCTCGCGCAACGGCGCCAAGTGCATCATCTCCACCGGCGACAAGGATCTCACGCAACTGGTCGACGAGCGCGTGCTGTGGGTCAATACCATGAGTGAAGAGAAGCTGGACATCGCCGGCGTCACCGCCAAGTTCGGCGTCCCGCCCGAGCGCATCGTCGATTACCTCGCATTGGTCGGCGACACGGTCGACAACGTGCCCGGCGTTAACAAGTGCGGGCCCAAGACTGCCGTCAAATGGCTTGCCGAATATGGCACGCTGGACAACCTGATCGCTCATGCCGCCGAGGTGAAAGGCGCGGTCGGAGACAACCTGCGCAGCGCGCTGGAATGGCTGCCCATGGGCAAGCAACTGGTCACGGTGAAATGCGATGTGCCGCTGGACCGACGTTTCGACGAACTGGTTGCGCCGGTTACCGACACCGAAAAACTGAAAGCCATGTACGAACGCTTCGGTTTCCGCAGCCTGATGCGCGAACTCAGTCACCCCTCGCCCGCAAGCGGGAGAGGGGCCGGGGGTGAGGGTAGTTCAATTGGTGACGCCGCATCGTCCCTCACCCCAACCCTCTCCCGCCCGCGGGCGAGGGAGTCAGACCAGCGTCAGTTCGAACAAGCCGCTTTGCCCTCGATGGCAAACGACACCTCCAACTACGAATCCATCCTCACCGACGCCCAACTCGACGTCTGGCTGGAAAAGCTCATGGCCGCGCCCTTGGTGAGCATAGACACCGAGACCACCGGCCTCGACGGGATGACCGCGCAACTGGTCGGCATCTCCTTCAGCATCGAGGCACACCAAGCCGCCTACCTGCCGCTGGCACACCATTACCCCGGCGCTCCCGACCAACTCGGCCGCGACCACGCGCTGAATAAACTCAAACACTGGCTCGAAAGCGAGCAGCACAAAAAGCTCGGCCAGAACCTTAAATACGACCAGCATATCTTCGCCAATCACGGAATCGCGTTCGCCGGTATCGCCGAAGACACGCTTTTGGAATCCTACGTACTGGAATCGCACAAACCGCACGAGATGGGTAACCTCGCCTTGCGCCATTTGGGGCTGGCGACGGTGAGCTATACCGATGTGGTGGGCAAGGGTGCCAAGCAGATCGGTTTCGACCAGGTCGATCTGGAGACGGCAACAAAGTACGCGGCGGAAGACGCCGACATTACTTTGCAATTGCATCAGGTGTTATCCCCCCAGTTGCAGAGCCAAGCTGTAGGAGCGGCTTCAGCCGCGAATGATCTTCGCCAGCAAGCTGGCTCCTACGGTTTGAATTATGTCTATCGCGACATCGAATTGCCCACGCGCGAGGTGCTGTTCAAGATGGAGCGCAACGGCGTGCTGATCGACAGCGCCATGCTCGGCAGACAAAGCCACGAACTCGGCGAGAAGATCATGGCCATCGAGAAGCAGGCATACGAACTGGCCGGTCAGCCGTTCAACTTGGCCTCACCCAAACAGTTGCAGGAAATCCTGTTCGACAAGCTCGGCATCCCCTCCAAGAAAAAGACCGCCACCGGCGCGCGTTCCACCGACGAAGAAGTGCTGCAGGAACTGGCCCTCGATTACCCGCTGCCCAAGATCATCCTTGAGCATCGCGGCATGGCCAAACTCAAATCCACTTACACCGACAAACTGCCGCAGATGGTGAATGCAAAGACCGGCCGCGTGCATACCAGCTACTCGCAGGCTGTAGCCGTCACCGGGCGTCTGGCCTCCAGCGATCCAAATTTGCAGAACATCCCCATCCGCACCCCCGAAGGCCGCCGCATCCGCGAAGCGTTCATTGCACCGCAAGGCAGCCGCATCGTCTCCGCCGACTATTCACAGATCGAGCTGCGCATCATGGCGCACCTGTCCGGTGACGAAGGCTTGCTGAAAGCATTCGCCAATGGCGAAGACATCCACCGCGCCACTGCCGCCGAAGTATTTGGCGTGGCGCAGGATGCCGTGACCAGCGAGCAGCGCCGCTTCGCCAAAGTCACCAACTTCGGCCTCATCTACGGTATGTCGGCGTTTGGCCTCGCCAGCCAGCTCAACATCGAGAACAGCGCCGCCAAGCAATACATTGACCTCTACTTCGCGCGCTACCCCGGTGTTAAGCGCTACATGGACGACACGCGCGAGCAGGCCAAGGCACAGGGTTATGTGGAGACCTGGTTCGGGCGCAGGTTGTGGTTGCCGGAGATCAACGGTGCCAACGGCATGAGAAGACAAGCCGCCGAACGCGCCGCCATCAACGCCCCCATGCAGGGGACTGCCGCCGACTTGATCAAGCTGGCGATGATCGCGGTGCAGGATTGGCTGGAGAAAGAAAAAATGACAACAAAGCTCATCATGCAGGTGCACGATGAATTGGTGCTGGAAGTGCCCGATGCTGAACTTTCACTCGTGAAAGAGAAAGTGCGGGAGTTGATGTGCAATGTTGCCGAACTCAAGGTGCCGTTGGAGGTGGGGTTGGGCGAGGGCGGGAATTGGGATGAGGCGCATTAGCGCTCCGTCATTCCGGCGGAGGCCGGAATCCAGTTAGAACCAACACCGTCGGGGGTTGCCCGACAGCAAGCTACTTTCTTTTGCTTCGCCAAAAGAAAGTAGCCAAAGAAAAGGCGACCCCAGCGCGCCGCCCCTTCGGGGTTCCCTGCGTTGCTCGACTGGTCAGGCCTCCGCATAAACTCGCACGACCCGCTACGCGGTCACGTGCTCAAACATATGCGTCGGACTACCCCTGACCAGTCTGCGCTACTCAGCGGCGCACAGGGGATGGAACGGCGAAAATCAAAAACACATGGAGGGCAACAAGTTGCCCTCCCCAGGGAAGGGGGAAATTTGGATGAGGCACATTGATTGGGAAGAAAAATGAAAAGACTAAATCGCTACACGACACTTCCAGTGTTGCTCGATATGTTGAAGCGGAAACGTTTGGCATTGCTTGATCCCAATTCTTGGGAGGATAAGAATGATTCTGAAATAATTCTGGAATACAAGAAGCGAAAGAAGCTTAGAAATATATTTGCTCTTTGCTTTTCGTATGGCGATGAAACCATACATCATTGGAAGACGTTCGCAGACGGAGCCAGTGGTTGTTGCATTGAATTCGACTCACAAAAGCTGATTGATCTCGTTTTGAATATTAAGGGTATTCAGTGCCGTCAAGTGGAGTACAAGAAACTTCGAGAAATCACAGACGGGGGGATCATTGATGTTGATGACATCCCCTTTACTAAAAGATGGCCGTATCGTTGTGAGGAGGAATTTAGAATTATATGGACAGGAAATTCTTCGCGAGATAGCTACGAGATACCTTTTGACTTGAAATTGATAACCAAAATAACAATTAGCCAACGAATGCCGCAACCGGTATATGACACTATTCGCGAACATTTGCGAGAAGCATTTACAAAGCCAGACCAGAGGATCAATCGCTCAACGTTGTATGAGAACAAAGTTTGGATTAATCAGTTCAAGAAAAGTTAAACGAGCCCAGAGTAAAAGCCAAACAAAGCAAAAAGGGGTCAGCATCACAATATGTTTCAGCAGTGTTCGCAAGCAAAAACAGCGCGGTAGGGCGCAATAACCAACGGGCATTGCGCCGGATGGAGTGTTAATGGTGCAATGCGTTTCACTTATTGCACCCTACGTGTTCTTGCGAAAGGTGAGGATGTCTTCGCCATTCCGGGTACAAAACACCGCAGCAATCTGGAACAAAATCTGGGTGCACTCGATGTGACTCTGACCAGGGAAGACTTGGCTCGAATCAATGAGGCATTTCCGATGGATGCGGTTGCGGGGGCGCGGTATTAGTCAGGCAGGGTGATGCGACTACTACAGCTACGCAAGTAACGTCGCCATATACCTGGCGCGATTTCCCACCGCACCGAGCATGGAAACCGCGAACTTGGGATTCGCTCTGACCAGACCGAGAAACACGATACGATTGATCGCCAGCAACACGCAATCGGTATTTGCGCTGGCGCTGGCCACGCGCTCGTTCGGTGCGATCAATGCCATTTCGCCGAACATGCCGCCAGCCCCGATCTCGCTCACAACGATATTCCTGATCGAAATATCCACGCTGCCCTCCAGCACTACATACATGAGCATGCCTGTCTGGCCTTCCTCTACGATGACATCGCCTTTCGAATAGCGCATGACCGCATTGCTGTCGAGCAGCATTTTCAGTTTTTCCAGCAATGTCTTGTCGAAAATGGCGGAATCTTTTGAGCTCCCGGCATTGGAAAGTTTTCCCCGGGCACTCAATAATTTGATGGTGTTGCGCAAACGCGTGATCATGATGTTCATCAGGAACAGACCGAATTCAGGCGCTGCTTCCAGTGCTTTCAGGAGTTGGTCCCTGGTGAGCGTGAGGAATCTGCATTCTGTGATGGCGGTGGCGGTCGCCGTTCTGGGCATTTCCGTGATCAGTGCCATTTCGCCCAGTATTTCTCCGGGGCGCGCCACGCCCACCAGTTTCTTGTTGACTGTCAGGTCTACTTCTCCTTGCAGCAGGAAGTACATCATGTCGCGCTGGGGCAAGACCTGAGGGTTCACTTCGTACTCGACGAAAATCGTTTGTCCTGCCGCAATATTCAACATGCTCCCTGCGGAGGCAAGGAATTCCAGCGCACCGCTTGCGTCGTAGTCTGCGGCTGAAGCCGGCTCGGATGCGGGTACTGTAAAGTTGAGTTCGGGCATATCGTTCATGGTTGATCCTGGTGCACTGTCTGATCGGATTAGATTGAATAAATCGCCTTGCATGTGTCAACTGTAAAAGTTACCCGTGCAGGCGAACATGCGTCAATCGGATATAAATCTAGCCCAAGGCCGCAAGGTGCCCTGTTGTCAAAGGGAATAATACTGCAAGAATCCGAATTCTGAGCCCCCTCATGCAAAAAGGGGAAGTACAGAACATATTCGCTTCACCCTGGAATAAACAGCTGCCTCTCCGTGTTTGCATGAGTGCAGCGCTTTCAGCCATCAACGGCAAAACGCTACCAGCGCCCGCGGCATTGCAGGGACGTGCGGCCTCAGACAAATCACATGGCAGGGGGAAGACTATGCAAACGGAAAATCTGGAAGAACTGGAACTGACGGACCCGGTATGTGGCGCGGCGATAAGTGCAAAATCACCGGACAGCTGTGTCCATGGAGGCGCGATGTTCTACTTTTGCAGTGATACCTGCTGCTCGATTTTCAAGGCGGATCCGTCGCACTTCGTTGCCATCGAAGCCATCGCGCTTGGCTATTACACACAAGCGTCGGACTTTATCTCATCGGGATTAAGCAAGCTTGCGACTCCACCCATCACAGTCGTGCCGATGGCAACTGAAAACGCGGAGCATAGGCGCGTGGACAGCCCACCACTTGCTCAAGCCCTGCAAGAACCGGAATGCCAGACAGAAAATTCCGGCATACGCGCGTGGATTGCCACATGGTGGCAGACGCGCCAGGAGAGGCGCATCGCGGTCAATACATGCAAGGAATTGATCGCCCTGTACCGCAAGATTTTGGCAGATCACCCGGCGCTCGGTGAGCGAAAACGCTTCAAACTGTTGGTGATGGCGCGTAACAATTGCGATGAAGCGGCAGCCTATGAGATTCTCAAATTTGCACAGGAGAGCTATGCCTCATGGCCGGTGCCGCGCGAACTGACGCTGACTGACGTCATACACTATTTGATGGTGACCGAATTCGCCACCAACCACGGCGGGGAATATTGTATGCGCATCAGCATCGCGGACGAGATCAATTTCCTCATGCCAAACAAGCTTTCCCGCGCCAGGAAGAGGCAACCGTACGTCGTTGAAAGGCGAAGCTTGTCGCGAACATGAAACCGATAACTTGAGCGCCAGAAGTGTGACGAGCTCAAAGTCATTGGCAAGGAAATGGATTGCGGGGATGAGGAATCCTTTCACACCCAATGACGGCATGGGTCGCCATATTGAATGGGCATATTCGGGAAGAAGCCATGAGTGGCTTACGATTTTTCGGCCTCTTTGAGGTCTCACCCAATAGGTCTCCGGCTTTGCCGGAGGTCATTTAACTGCTTTGGTGCAATGCGCTCACTTACTGCACGCTACGCGCTGCAACTTTGAGGAGAGACCTCAGTCGCAGACCCGTTTCGCTTCCTGCTCGATACGAGTCTACCTTCCACAAACCGTCGGGATTAAATCCAGGCGACAATACGGTCGAACTCGTCTCCGCAGGCAATCGACTGGGTTTGTTCGACATTCCAGTATCCCTGCTGCGAGTTGAAGACTTTGAAGTAAAAATCCTGGGTAAGACCCGGCCGCTGGCGGATGTCGATTTTCCAGAACAAATGGGCCAGCCCGAGCACTGCGCCCAGCGCCAGGAACGACAACTGTTTTTCGGTGGCCTGCGGATATAGACGACGGTAGCCCACCCCCTCGTAAGAGTTGTAGATGCGGATCACCAATTCCTTGCCGGGCACGATCTTCTCCACCCGCCAGGCGCCCCAACCGAGCGCGTTGATCACCGCCACTATGCCATGCACCCAGTCCTCCACGGTTTTGCAGGAGGGCACGACGAGGGCGTGGAATTCCGGACTTTCAATAATGCCGCCAAAGGTGTTGAAGGCGCACACGTGGCCGCACTGCACGAAGGCTTCGCGGGTCATGTCGGCCGGCACGCCGGCGGCGATCATGCGTCGATAGGTTTCATAACTGATCAGGTTGTAGTAATCGGCATAGTGATTGGTTAGCACCACACCGAATGCCGGAATGAGACCATCGCCCTGCTCACTGAGCGGCTTGCCAAAGAGCGGCAGGGTAGCGACGGTGGCTATGATGGCATTCTCGTCGACCGCCGTGGCTTTCACCTCGCAGCCGGGGAAGTCGAAGCGCGCGGGCACCGGTGTGAAGCGCGGTGCATTGACCAGCGGGTCGGCCATGGCCGCTATCGGCGCGCCGTACTCGAACACGTCGGTGCGGCCTTTCATATGCCGACAGGCCGTCTCGACCACCACCCGGTTGCTGATGCCTTGCAGATAGCCCGCGCTGAAATGGCAGGACTTCTCGGCCGAGCCCAGCAGATAGGTGGATTGGCCGTAGTGTGAGCCCGGCATCTCTACCTGCTTGTCCGTCACATCCTTGAGCGTGCCGAAGCCGCACCAGGTGAATTCGTCACGCAGATCCTGCTCGCTGTAACCGCGTTTCTTGAGCAGTTGCACCAATTGTGTGGCGCTGTCGCGCAGCAGCTGACGCGGATCGAAACCCTCTTCCACGCCTTCCGCCAGCAGCACCGACATCTGCAAGTGGGCGTTGTAGTGGTTGCAGTGGTAGACGTGGTTGAGTCCGCCGATGAAGGTCTGGCCATGCTGATATTCGGGTGCGGCTTTCATTGCTTCTCCTGTCGATTCCGGATTATTTATTCGTCTTGTTGCCCAGCAAATCATCGAAATCATCAAACATGATTTCGAACTCGTTGCGGATGATTTCAGCGAAGGCATCCAGTTGTTCCGGGCTGAGCGCGATCTGCTCGTCGTCCATGTCCACTTCCAGTTCCAGCTCGGCCGAGAAGGCCTTGCTGCAGCGATTCCTGATCTTGTCCGGTTTGATGGGTTTGTGGCCCAGATAGGCCCGGCGGGTGATGATCGACAACAACAGGTTGCTGGTATCCAGCGAATAGTGATGGGTATGGTGGTTGGACGGTTTGTCGCGGTCCGCGGGCTTGCTCTTCAAACCGCCAAACAGGCGGCCGAACAAGCCTTTGGCGGGGGCTGCCACGGTCTCTGATTCGTCGCTCTCGCCAGGAGAAGCCGCCTTGCACATACTGATCAGGCCGCCAGCAAACGAAACGTCGAACTGTTGCTTGACGATTTCGTCGAGCACGCGCAGATCGGCGTAGCTCAGTATCATTTTGTTCTCGCGAAAATTCAGCGTGCGGCGTCGCATGATGCTGAACTTGATGCCGGTACGCACCGAGATCACCGCCGGCTCGGCGGGCTGCAACCACTTGGCGCGGCGCTCACGGTTTATCGAAGCATAAAACTCGACCATCGGTAGCACGTAGCGAGTCTCGTCGTCGCTGTTCAAATTCTGATCCGGCACTTTCGGCGGCGTGGTGACGCTTGCGCTTGTCGGGCTTCCGGCGTGCTCATCGACATTCAGGTCGACATTGAACAGTTCGCCCAGGGCTTGGCACAGCGCCCCGGCATCGCCTTCGTCCATGTCGATCTTGTCTTCTTTGAAGTCCACGAACTTCTGCTGGCGGATGGCGAACTTGATGCTGGCTCGCACCGCCATGATGGCGGGCTCCACTTCCGGCATGCCCTGCTCACGGCGGCGTTCATTGACACGCTCAAACAGCGTGGGCAAATTAATGCGTAATGTTTTTTCTTCTTCGCTCATCACTCCATCCCCAAAATGTTGGCAAGCACCCTCAATAAACGTACCCGATCCGCTTCCTCGCCAGACTGAAAGAAAGTAATTTTCAGTTCTGGAAAACCCGCTGCCGGTATCTGGAAAAAGCCCCACGCCCCGCGCACTGTAACCACCCCGAATGACGTGTCCTCGCAAATGCCCAGCGCACGCATACGAGACACCTTGCCCAACCAGCATTCTGCCGAAAAGGCCAGCAAGGGATGGGTGAAGACGATGTAGTCCACACACGTCCGGCCAGGTTGCCAAAAGCCGGGCCACATGACCTGCCGTCCGGCATCCCCCCCGTTCAAATCACTCATGGACACGACCCGATTAAATCAACCTGGGTGAATACTACAGTACGGCGCAAGGATAACCTTAAGGGGCCGCGGGCCAAAGAACACCAACGGGATTGCGCCCCAACACCAAAGGGCGCGCGCCCTAACCCCAATGGGGTTGCACTTCTCAGACTAAAGTCTGAGCATATTCGAAATACGTTTTCCAGCCATATCGCCAGACAATTATTTATCGTGTTTGCGGGATAGGTTGAGTCCTGCAGTAACTACAGCAATAAGAAACGCACCACGGCATTATTTGAGAACATTTTCTACCTGCCTGTGAAGGATATGTTGCATGCGGAAACAACCCAAGACGGGTGTTGGGAGCGCCGACAGCCTCGTCAGCATCTGGCATCAATTGCCGACGGGGACGTCGGCGCTCCCAACGCTGGCCGGGTGCAATTGGTGGCTAGTATCTCCCGCCCATTCCCGGGGTTGTATCAATATTAGAATGTGCTAATATAATGACATTGCTAACAAAGGAGTCCCGCCATGTTTGGAATGAACGTAAAAGAAATCGACGCCCATGAGCTGTCCAAGTGGGTTAGCACACCCGACAACGCCATCCGCGTGATCGACGTGCGCCAGATGGAAGAGATCGCCCACGGTACCGTGCCCAAAGCCGAGGCGCTGCCATTGAGCACGCTGCCTGCCAAGATCCATGAATTCTCCCGCGAAGAAAAACTGGTGATGGTGTGCCGCAGCGGTGCGCGCTCTGCGCAGGCCTGCATGTTCATGCAGCAGCAGGGGTTCTCCAACGTGTACAACCTGCGCGGCGGAATGATGGGTTGGGTACAGAGCGGGTTCCCGGCTTATAGGCGGGGTTGAGTCATTTCACTTAACGAACAGGAGTTCAGCATGAAATCGAAGATACTTTGGGGTGTGGTCGCAGTGTTGGGAATATTTCTGGCAGTGCAACAATTGCAGGCAGCGGATGGCGTCGATGTGAAGCAGGCGCAGATCATGAGCAAGGAAGGTGCACTGTTGCTGGATGTGCGCGAGCCCGAGGAGTTTTCTGCCGGACATGCACCGAATGCAAAATTGATCCCGTTGGGGCAGTTGAGCGCGCGTTTGCAAGATATCGCAACATATAAAGACAAGCCCATCGTGGTGATCTGCCGTTCCGGACGTCGTTCCGGAATCGCCGTGGGTCAATTGCAGTCGGCCGGATTTACTCAAGTCAGCAACGTGCAGGGCGGAATGCAGTCCTGGGAAAAGAACGGGCTGGAAGTGGTGAAGATGTAAATTAAAAAGGGTGGGCACAGCGTGCCCACCCTTCAGTCAGTTTGGCCGGTAACGTCTAAGCCACCCGCAATACCAACCCCTTCAAATAAGCCCCCTCCGGAAAGCTCAACAGCACCGGATGATCCGGCGCCGCATGCAGCTTCTTCACGATCTGCGCATCCACCCCGGCATCCAGTGCCGCCCCCGCGATGATCTTCTGGAACAGATCGTCGCTGATGCCGCCCGAACACGAGTAAGTGAACAGCAAGCCGCCCGGCCGCAACAGTTTGAAACCGAGCAAATTGATGTCCTTGTATGCGCGCGATGCCTTCTCGGCAAACGCGGCAGTGGGCGCGAACTTGGGCGGATCGAGCACGATGAGGTCGAACTTGCGGTTCTGGTCGCGCAGTTTGCGCAGGGCTTCGAACACGTCGGCGCATTGCCACTCGGCACGCGAGGCATCCAATCCGTTCAACGCGACATTGCCCTGCGCCAGTTGCAGCGCTTCCTGCGAGGAGTCGATGGATAACACCGATTTTGCACCGCCACGCAGCGCATAGAGCGAGAAGCCGCCGGTATAGCAGAAGCAGTTGAGCACATCGCGCCCGGCTGCCAGTGTGCCGGTCAGTGCGCGGTTGTCACGCTGGTCGAGGTAGTAGCCGGTCTTCTGTCCTGCCGCGATATCCACTGCGAAGCGCAAGCCGTTCTCGATTACTTCGACGTTATCCGGTAGCGTGCCGCTCAGCACGCCGTTGCGCTTGGGCAATCCTTCCAGTTCGCGTCCGTCGGAATCCGAGCGTTCGTAGATGCAGACCGGATTGCAGAGCTCCTGCAGGATGTCGGCGAATGTCTCGCGATGATGTTCCGGTCCTGCGCTGCCGAGTTGCATCACCAGCACGTCACCGTATTTGTCCACGATGAGGCCGGGCAGTCCATCCGACTCGCCGTGGATGAGGCGCGTGCCGTTGCCTTGCTCCCCTCGCCCGCAAGCGGGATAACCAGCGACTTGCCCGCTTGCGGGCTTAGTCGATTGGCTAGTAGTTCCATCAGAGGGGCTGGGGGTGAGGGTCTCAACGCTGGGCGCACTCCCCTCACCCCGACCCTCTCCCGCTTGCGGGCGAGGGAGCAAACCAAGCGAGCGCCGGGCAGCCAAAGCATCGGCGATGCGGCTGCGAAAAAAGGCTTTGTCGATCACATCCTTCTCATGCCACGACCAAACCCTGGCGGTGATCTGCGAGTCGGCGTTGTAAGCCGCCCACGCCAGGAAATTTCCGGCCGCATCGCGTACCGGCAAGGTATCTCCACTCGCTGGTGCACCGTCGATGCACTCGACCGCGCCCGAAAATATCCACGGGTGTCTGCGTTGCAAAGATTTCTCGCGCCCTGCCCTGAGGATGATGCCGGGCTTGGCGGAGGCCGCGCCTGTGCGGGGTTTGGCGGCTGGTTGCGGCGCAGGCTTGTCGTCCTGCTTGTGGCGCTGCACGCGTTTGCGGAAATCTTTGCCGCCTTGGGATTGGCGGTGCGGTGTCGAAGTGTGTTTAGGTTTTGTTTGGCTCATGTTTTTTCTTGGCACGCGGATGCGCACCGTCGTAGATTTTGGCGAGGTACTGGAAATCGAGGTGAGTATAGACCTGTGTGGTGGAAATGCTGGCATGTCCCAGCATTTCCTGCACGGCGCGCAGGTCGCCCGAGGATTGCAGCACATGCGTGGCGAAGGAATGGCGCAGCAGGTGCGGATGCACGCCGCTGGCGATGCCCTGGGTGATGCCGCGCTGGCGCAGTTGCAATTGCACGGTGCGCGGCGAGATGCGTTCTCCCTTCTTGCCGACGAACAGTGCAACTTCGTCCGGCTTGGCGATCTGGTCGCGCACCTTCATCCAGGCCTGCAGCGCCTCGATGGCATGGCTGCCCAGCGGCACGATGCGTGTCTTGTTGCCCTTGCCGGTGACGCGCACCGAGGCATCGCTGTAGTCCATGTCGATGGGGTCCAGGCTCACCAGTTCGGCCAGTCGCAGTCCGGAAGAGTAGAGCAACTCGAACATCGCCTTGTCGCGTGCATCAATCGGTGTTGCAACGGGCATCTCCACCAGTTTCACGGCTTCGTCGGGCGATAGCGCATGCGGCAGGGTCTTGGGTGCCTTAGGTGCGCGCAGTCCGACACAGGGGTTGCTCTTGCACCCGTGGTCGCGCATCAGGTAACTGTAGAAACCGCGCCACGCCGAAAGTATGCGCGCCAACGAGCGTCCACCCAGTCCGCTGCCGTGCAGCTGTGCGATATAGCGGCGAATGTGGTGGCTTTTGAGGTCGGGCAGCGGAGTTTCCCCGGCAAGCGCCAGTAGGCGACGGATGTCGCGCGCGTAGTTCTCGGCAGTCAGCGGGGAATAATTGCGCTCGTTATGCAGGTAGGCAAGATAGCCTTGCAGTTCTGTTGGGGCGGGCGAGGGGGCAACCGACATGAGCGCCACCAGATGTGCGTCATTCCGGCGAAAGCCGGAATCCAGTGCACTTAACCAACCGGACACCGGCCTTCGCCGGTGTGACGAAAACAAGAAGATTGAATTGAATTTTAAACATGCAGGTTGAACGCGCTGCCCAGCGTCTCGGCGATGCGTTGCAGGAACAGCGTGCCCATCTCGGGATAGAAGCGTTCCTTGTCCTCGCTGGCGAGGATGAGTAGTCCTATGGTCTGGCCGTGGGCGCGCAGGGGCAGATAGGCGAACGAGCGCTGATGCTCTGCAGATTCGCCGAACCACGGCAGCGTGTCATGCACGGCGTGGTGCGCGCAGACGGGTTGCAGATGCTGATCGGCAAACGCCAGCACTTCGGGGCTGGGCGGCTCGTCTTTCCACAGGTGCAGCGCCACATGCGGAATGGCGAAGATGTCGCGCAGGTTGTGCACGACGGTGGTCTGCAGAGTGGAGCGGTCGTGCGGGCCAAACAGCGCGCAATTGAACTGGTGCACCTTGAGTTGCAGGGCGTCGTTCTCCTTGGCGAACTCAAGCAGCTCGTGCAGCTTTTTCTCCAGTTCCTTCACACGTTCGCGCAGTGTGAGCAGTTGCCGCTCGGAAAGCGAAATGGTGCGGCCGCCGTGCGGGTGGGGCAGGTTGATCTGTGACAGCATCTCCGCATGCTCTTCAAAGAACAGCGGGTTGTCCTGCAAATATTGCGCTACGTCTTCTGATCTCATTTCAGTCCTGCCTTCTACAAGTTGATCTGGCCTTCGAATACGGTGATGGCCGGCCCCGTCATCATCACCGGGGAGTGTTCACCCGCCCAGGTGATTGTCAGCAAGCCACCGCGTGTGGTGACCTGCACCGTGTTGTCCAGCAGTTTGCGGCGGATGCCTGCGACCACGGCCGCACAGGCTCCCGTGCCGCAGGATAGTGTTTCGCCGGAACCGCGCTCGAACACGCGCAGACGGATATGCTCGCGGTCCACGATCTGCATGAACCCCGCGTTCACGCGTTTGGGGAAGCGCGGATGATGTTCTATCTGCGGACCCTGCACGGCGACAGGCGCAGTCTCGATGTCCGCAACGACTTGCACCGCATGCGGGTTGCCCATGGACACGGCGGTGATCTGCACGGCCTCATTCGCAAGTTGCAGGGGCTGTATCACGTCATGGCTGTCGCTGACGAAAGGGATTCGCGAAGGTTCGAAGATGGGTGCGCCCATATTCACGGTCACACGACCGTCCTCGGCCAGGCTTGGCGAGATCAGCCCGCTCTTGGTTTCGACCACGATCTCGCGCTTGCCGGTGAGCTTCTGCTCGTGCACAAAGCGCACAAAGCAGCGCGCACCATTGCCGCATTGCTCGACCTCGCTGCCGTCGGCGTTGAAGATGCGATAACGGAAGTCGGCGTCGTCGCGCTGTGATTTTTCCACGAGCAGGATCTGGTCGCAGCCAATGCCGAAATGGCGGTCAGCGATAAAACGGATCTGTTCGGGAGAAAGTCCGATGGATTGGCGTACGCCGTCGAGTACAACGAAATCGTTACCTGCGCCGTGCATTTTGGTGAATTTAATCGTCATTTCATCACTTGCTTATGTCTGAAACAGTCTGTTGTGTGGTCGTTGACCATGCCGGTCGCCTGCATGTGCGCATAGCAGATGGTGCTGCCGACGAATTTGAAACCGCGCCGCTTGAGCTCCTTGCTCATCGCATCCGACTCCTTTGTGCTGGCCGGTATTTCGGCCATGCTGCGCCATTTGTTCACCTTCGGTTTGCCATCCACGAATTGCCAGATGAACCGGTCGAAACTGCCGAACTCGGCCTGTACTTCAAGGAACTTCTGCGCATTGGTCACTGCGGCGGCCACTTTCAACCGGTTGCGCACGATGCCCGGGTCCTGCAGCAGCGACGCTATTTTACCCGCGCCATAGTGGGCAATGCGAGTGGCATCGAAGCCGTCAAAGGCGGCGCGGTAGTTTTCGCGCTTCTTCAGGATGGTGATCCAGCTCAGGCCGGCCTGGGCGCCTTCCAGGATCAGAAACTCGAACAGGGCTTGGTCGTCGTGCAGCGGCACACCCCATTCGGTGTCGTGATAGGACTGGTACAACTCGGAATCTCCGCACCAGGCGCAGCGTGTTCTTTTCATTTGGGATAATCCATTAGGCCGTCATTCCGGCGAAGGCCGGAATCCAGATGATCCAATATTTCTCGCGCAAGCGAGCCGACAGCATGGTTTTGTCTGCTTCGCAGAGTAGTTATTTTGACTGGATTCCGGCCTTCGCCGGAATGACGTGGTTTGGCTAATGAACTACTCGGGCTCATTTGCACAATTGTGTGTAGTCGCGGTACATGCAGCGGTCCATCACCACGGTGATCCCGGCTTGCCGGGCACGCAGTGCGGCTTCTTCATGGACAACTCCATCCTGCAGCCAGATCCGCTTGATGCCCAGCTTGATGCAGCTGTCCACGATGGCGGGTACATGCTCGGAAGCGCGGAACACATCCACGATATCCGGTAGTTCGGGCAGGCTTTCCAGGTCGGGATAGGCTTTCTCGCCAAGGACTTCCTCCACCAGCGGGCGCACAGGCAGGATGCGGTAGCCAAAGCTCTGCAACGCCCTGGCTACGCCGAAACTGGGTCGGGACGCATTGGGCGACAACCCCACCACGGCGATGGTGTGAACCTCGCGCAACAATCTGCAAATCTCTTCGGGGCTGGGATTGCTAAAACTCATGCCGCGCACGATAGCATCATTTGCGGCATCCGGCGCGGGCGGGCCGGGCAAAAAAAAGCTATACTGCGCGCCGTTCAAAGCGCTCGTAGCTCAGCTGGATAGAGTATTGGTTTCCGAAGCCAAGGGTCGTGGGTTCGACTCCCGCCGAGCGCACCACATCCAAAACTCCCTTACGGAATAAGGGAGTTTTTCATTTGTAGATACGATTTGATCGGATGAGTCTGGGCACTTATGCGCTGCAATTAGTCGCATGACTAAATCGTAGCCTCTTTTCGCAACTGAGATTGCAGCAGTTCTTGCCATTGTTCCGGCTGACCGAAGTAGCTGCCGATATCGAGCCGCATAAATCCCCGTTCCGTTTCCAGTGCCATTGTAGGGAATCCATTGCCGCCTACCTGCCGCATCAATTGTCGGCTTGATTGAATGTGTTCGTTCGCCGCGCCTTGCAGTTGCCGGTCCAGTTCTGTCGCAAAATTCCCCGCATTGATACCCAAGACACTGCCGAGCGAATGCAGACAGGCTGTATCCGACATCACCTTGCCTTCAACATAGTGCGCCCGTTGCAATGCCACCAGCATGTCTGCTCCGGACCTTCCACAGGCCTGGGTCGCGAGTATCGCCGCGATCGGCGGAGTTGAGTCGAGGACTGCATTTTCATTGCGCAGCAGCCCGTTGAAATACGCATCGCCGAATGGCTGGCCGCTGAGTTTCGCAATTCGATGATCATGTTCCATGACGAACTGGCGCAGATCGGGTGTCACCCTGCGACGGGCGGCACCGCTCATCATGCCGCCGCCATGTAACTCCAGTTGCAGCCCCCCGATGCTGCGTGCAACAGCCACCAGCGGTGCGGCGGCATAACACCAGCCGCATAACGGATCAAAAATGTAATGCAGGACTGGGGTCGACATATATTCTCCTTACTCGATTCGTGCCACTTGTTCGAACGCCAGACGCGGACCGCGCGGGTGATGGCCGCCTTCGGTTGCACCATAGCCGAGATTGACGATGAAGTTGGCTTTCCAGCGACCGTCCGGGAAGAACTCGGCGTTGACCTTGGCCGCATCGAAACCGCTCATCGGGCCCGCGTCCAGCCCAAGTGCCCGCGCCGCCATGATCAGGTAGGCG
>JAYTUW010000023.1:0-8012 GCA_043744345.1 Sideroxydans sp.
GACGGGCTAAACCTGTTAAGTAAAAACGCATGCGACATTCTCCTGAGTTAAGTCGGAGTGCCAACATTGGAATAAAGCCACTCTTTGCGGATTGTAAGCAATTATTGCGGGCGGCATTGAAATTGTTCTGGGCGTTCGGGGTCTTGCAATCGAACATCAGACTTCATGCAAGGCAAAAGGAGCAAATGGGGTCAGCATCACAATATGTTTTGGCTGGTTATGTAAGTTGAATACAAATCCGAGGCCGCCCCCAGTCATACCCTGCTTACACCCGAGTCCTGTCACTGGCGATTTTCGATTTCTAACTATTTATCTTGATCACTGGCATCGGAATGAATAAGTCCCCAAGTAGCGGATTCCAGCAATTTGATTGTTTTCATATATCCCGCTAATTCGAATGGCTCCGCCACCACCATCACTGAGGAAGCCATAACCACCGGCAACGCCATTCCCAAATCCATTCCCGATCGATGCAACCCCCAGCCCGGTATTGGCTTTACTGAAATTTATCGTATGGGTTGTAGCTCCCATGGTTGTGTCCAGTGTAAAAGCGTAACTTGCACCCGAAGCGGAAAAACTCAACGAGGCATTTCTACCAGTGGTCACAGCCACATTTTCGCTACTGCTTCCATATACAATGTACGAAGGGTGAGTAAATGTGCCCGAATCGCACACCATAGTGCCAGAGGTGGGCAACACGCTGAGTTTATTCACCAGAACATAGTGCCAAGCGTTGTTGGCCATTGAACCATTCATAGTCTCAAGGACTGCGCTGGTAGTAGTGTTAGTGACTGTGCCCCATACCCAACGACCCAGCACAAAATCAGCATCCCCGGCAATATCTTGCGTGACGGCAGGCGATCCAGAATGCGCATAGACCGACAATCTGGACAGTGCTCCCGTAGCCTGTACAAAGCTAGTAGCATTACCGGCCATATTGCCACCGCCGTATTCAATGAAAAATCCCTGACCAATGCCATTTGCAACAAAGACAGCACTAACCGATCCAGTTTGACTTGGAATAACGGGTAAATTGTTATTCCCGAAATTATTTCCATTGTTACCTCCACCTGTTCCCCCGCCCCCGCCACATGCACTGAGCAACAAGATGGATGCCGAAAACAACACTACAAGTTCAAGTGCAGAAGAAAAACCAAATCGCAACTCTTGTTT
This sequence comes from Sideroxydans sp., assembly GCA_043744345.1. Lineage (GTDB taxonomy): Bacteria > Pseudomonadota > Gammaproteobacteria > Burkholderiales > Gallionellaceae > Sideroxyarcus. Next base: position 1,174 of record JAYTUW010000023.1, read on the forward strand.
CATAACCAAATCCTTTGTCTAAATAATTGCCAAAGCCATTTTCAATGTTCACCACTATCAACAGCGACTGCTTCTTCAAGCGTTAAAGCCGTTAACGGGGACAGTATCGCACAGCGTTAAACGCTTCAGCATCGTAATTGTTTGGCTTCAATCGAGAACTAAGAGCAAATGGAAAGAGTAAATTGGGTCAGCATCACAATATGTTTTGGCTGGTTAAGTAAGTGAATACGAAGCCGCCCCCAGTCATTCCCTATATTTTTTGACCCAGCAAAGTAGTTTGAAAAAGTATAGCGAGCCTGCCCAGTTCAATTGCGGGTAAACATCGCCCCTGCAGCCGCTCAGCGTGTGCGGTAACGCACCACCATCCAGATTCCGCCCAGGATCAATATCGAAGCGACCACCAGGTCGCGAGTGAGGACTTCGCCGAGCAGCACGATCCCGCCTATCGACGTGATCACCGGTGCGCTGAGTTGCACCGTCGAAGCGGTCATCGCGCGCATATGCTGCAACACGCGGTACCACAACACGTAGCCCAGTGCCGAACTCACGGCGCCCGACAGCACGGCATACAAGGCACCCCGCGCATCCGCATGCAGCCAGGGCAAGGCGGCCAGCGACAGGCACAACGTCAGCGGCACGGCACGGATGAAATTGCCCGCCGTCGCGGCGGCCGGGTTGGCTTGCCCGCGGCCGAACATGGAATACACGCCCCAAGCCGTACCGCTGGCCAGCATCAATATCGCGTCCAGCATGGACGGCGCTTCCACGCCGGGCAGCACCAGTATCAGCAAGCCCGCCACCGCCGCCACGAAACCTGTGGTCTGCAATCCGCTCATGCGTTCGCCTGCGATGAATCCGGCGATGAGCATGGTCGCCTGCACCGCGCCGAACAGCATCAGCGCACCCGCACCGGCATTGATGGTGCGGTAGGCGAACGACAGCGCCACCGCGTAGACGAACAATGCCAGCGCGCTGCGCCAACTGCCGTGCGCAAGCGGAGCCTGTTTCTGCCAGCGCATCAGCAGCCAGAGCATCGCCGCGCCGGAAATCAGGCGCACGCTGGTGAAGCTGGCCGGATCGATGGCCGTCTCCTTGAGCGCCATGCGACAGAACAGCGAATTGGCGGCGAAGGCGATCATGGTGAGTGCCGTGAGCGCCGCGACCCGCAAGGGTGTCATGTTCATTCTGTTTATCCAATAAACTGAAATTCAAGCCACAAAGCAGGACTGAATCGGCCTGCTTACCGGCCCGAGCGCGGCAGGCACATTTTGAACTCGGCCCCGCCTTCCGCTGAATTGCTCACGGAAAGCTGCCCGCCGTGGCGTTCGATGATGCCGTAGCTGATTGAAAGACCCAGCCCGGTACCCTTACCGACCGGCTTGGTGGTGTAGAACGGATCGAAAATCTTGCCCATTGCCTGATCCGGGATGCCCGGGCCGTTGTCGCGGAACAGGATGCAGATATCCTCATCATCGATCCTGGCGGTGATGGTCAGTGCGGGCTCGGCCAGATTTTCCGTGGCGTCCGCGGCGTTCTGCACCAGGTTGGTGATCACCTGCTGTATCTGGCCGGGGGAACCGAAGAAATGCATATCCTTGGGCATATCCAGTTGAACCTTGAAGTTCATCGACGTGGCACGCGTCACCCAATGCACGGAGCGCTCGATGATCTCGGCCAGATTGAAGTCGATATTCTCATCCCTGTCCGCTGCGGAAAAACGCTTCAATCCGTCCACGATGTCGCGCGTGCGCTCGGCGCCCTCCACCGCCCCGGACAGCAGCGGCGCCAGATCATCCAGAATGTGGTCGATGCGCAGTTCGGCGCGCATCTTCGCCAGTTCCTCGCGCGAGGCGCCTGTGTGGATGGCGTCCAGATAATTCTTGAAGCGCGGGGTGTAGCGCTGCATCGCATGCATGTTGCCCAGCACGAAGCTGATGGGATTGTTCAACTCATGCGCCACACCCGCCACCAGTTTGCCGAGCGAGGCCATCTTCTCGGACTGCAGCAGCTGTTGCTGGGTGCGCTTGAGCTGGTCGTGCGCCTCGCGCAGCTTGTGGTAGGCGCGTCGCAGCTCTCCCACCGGCCGCCCGGTGATCACCACGCCCAGCAGTTTCTGGGTGGCCGACATGCGCGGCGTGAAATTGAGCGCGACCGGCGTGGAGTTGCCGTCGCGTGTGCGGAACTGCAGCTCCACATCGTTCGCTGGCTCGGTCGTCAGACTGGAGATGACGCGCTTGGCGATGGTGCAGTCGTTCTCGTCCGCAAACAGCGAGGATAGTTTCGCCCCCTTCATTTCCTGCTCGGTCTTGCCGGTGAACGCGAGCAGCGAATGATTCACCTCCTCGATCACGCCGTTGCGGTCGCACACCACCAGCAGGTCGGACATCGAAGTGAGGATGCTAAAAATAAACTGCTGCGATTCTTCCAGTTCGGAATTCTTCTGTTCCAGCACCACTTCATATTGCAACAGCTCGTTGTACACCTCGTCCATCGAGCGCACGACATCTATCCAGGCGGATTCCGAAAACGGATCCATCTCGTTCGGGACTGGGAGTCGGGCGGGTTGTGTCTGGCGTGTGCTCATTTTCTATTTGAATCAGGTCGTCGGATGGCTGTGAACATGACCGTGGCCATGCCCGGCATCTTCGTCCACGGGAACCAGGTTTATCTGCCCGTGGCGCACACCGCGCTCGGCGATCAGCGCATCGGCGAAACGCCGCACCACATCGGTCTTGCCGCGCAGCATCACCGTCTCCAGGCAATTGTCGTGATCCAGATGCACATGCGTGGAAGCCACCACCAGATCGTGATGGTCATGCTGGATTTCAGTCAGCCGTTCGGCCAGATCGCGCTCGTGGTGGTTGAACACATAGGACAAGCTGGCCACACAGAACGGTGCCTGTTTTTCTTCGAGGCGCAGGGTATCCAGCTTGCCGCGCAGCATGTCGCGCACCGCTTCGGAACGGTTGAGATAGCCGCGTTCGCGGATCAGCTTGTCGAATTCGCTGGCGAGTTTTTCATCGAGCGAGATGGTGAAGCGTTCCATATTTATCCTTTCAGCATTTACTCCCTTCTCCCGCAAGCGGGAGAAGGGTTGGGGATGAGGGGTGTTCAGCCAACCAAATTGGTGGTTTCTTACCACCCCTCACCCTAACCCTCTCCCGCCTGCGGGAGAGGGAATTAAGTTAATGCACCGTGCAAACCATGCACGGGTCGAACGACCTAACCACATGTTGCACTGCCAGCGGCGCGGAGTTACCGCCTTCTTCCGCTTCCAGCCCCACCAGCGCTTGTTCCAGCGCACCGGGTTCGCCCGCCGCATCGCGCGGCGAGAAATTCCAGGTGGTCGGCGCGATGACCTGGTAATTGTAGATTTTCCCGTGGCGCACATCCAGCCAGTGGCCGAGGCCGCCGCGGGCGGCCTCGATCAAACCGACGCCGCGTGCTTCTTCAAGTTCAAGCGAGGGGAAGCAATATGCATCCCCGGGCAAGAACTGGCGCAACCAGGTTTCCATCTGCGGGACCACCAGAGCGAGCTCGACCATGCGCGCCACCACCCGCGCGGTCACGCTGGCGCCGTGGCGTCCCACCATATCGCGCAGCAGCGGATGCCCGGCCACCATCTGCCTGGCCAGTGCGCCGGTCTCCACCACTTGCCCGGCCAGTCGCGGTGCCTTGCACCAGGAATACGCATTCTCCTTGTCGGGCTGCGGCAGCGTGCGCCCTTCCTGCGGTGCCAGCGCGACATCACCCGCCATCCAGCTGCTCGTCACATCCTCGCGGATCGCCCCGACATCCAGTGCCTGCAACCTGTTGTCGGCCCACAGACCCGACTGAAACACGCTCGCATCGCCGTCCGCATACGCCCCGTAACTGATGAAGCGGTCCGTGGCCCGGCCGATATGCTGCAGGCCCAGATCGCGCGCGATATTCAGGAAACGCGGAAAGTCGGCGCTGCGCGCGCGCGGTTCCATCCAGGCATAGAGTGCCGCTTCCGAATCCAGCGCGGCCACCGCTTCCAGCTTGTCGCCGAACAAAGTGTGTTCCAGAAAGCTGCGGAATTCGGCCAGCAATATTCTCAGGCGATATCGTTCCGCTTCTTCCAGCGCGCGCGTCGAACCGCCGGGTTGCACGGAAAGCGTGTGCGGCCATCTGCCCGCGAGATAGCCCATCACGTTCATGAACTTGGCGCGCACCGGCAACACATCCGCCGCGGCCGATCCGCTCGTCGCCTTGAAGCGCGACTGGGCATCGGCGAACCAGGCGCGATCGCGATAGCCGTCTCGCGCAAAATCCGGCATGAAGAACAGATAGAAATGACTCAGGTGATCGGCCAGGTTTTCCGCGGCCAGCGTCATGTTGGCGGCCAGCCTTCCGTTGGGCGGGGGGTGTATGCCCATGCCCTGTGCCAGCGCCAGCGCCGCCGCGGCCGATTGCGCCACCGAACATATCCCGCAAATGCGCGGCACGAACACCATCGCATCCTGCGGATGTTTGCCCACCAGTATCTGTTCGAAACCGCGATACATGGGCGAATTCACATACGCCGCGCGCACACGCCCAGACTCGATATCCAGTGTCACTTCCAGATCGCCTTCAACACGGTTGAAGGGACCGATTATTCGACGACTCATTTCAGGCGTGTCCTCTTGTTGGCGGGTGTCACCACCTGGTGGTCGGCAACCGCATTTTCTTTCACGCGCTTCGGTGTCGCCGATTTGGACAAGGCCGCCAGCGCCACGAACCACGCCTTCGGCATATCCGTCGGCAAGCCGATGGGAATGCCCGCAACTTTGGGGGTGATGCCGAACGGATGGCCCGGTTCTTCAAACCCCGGCTCGGTGCAGGCGATGCAGGCATAGCCGCCGCGGGTGCAGGAGCCTTCGCCGTTCCACAGGCGGATATTGCAGTCGGCATGCACCTGCGTGCCTTTGCAGCCCATGTGTTCCATCATGCAGCCCAGATCGGAAGGCTTGTGCGCGCTGGCCTTGAACTCATAGAACTCGTTGCGCTTGCAACCGTGGTGCACCAGATGATCGGCATACAGGCGCGGACGCCGGTACACATCCAGATTCGACTCGAACAGGTCGCCCTGCGCCAATGCAACCAGCGTTTCCATCACCCAGTTGGGATGCGTCGGGCAACCCGCAATATTGACCACGGGCAGGCCACCCGCGGCACGGTAATCCTCGCCGAGCAGGCCGCCCTGCTGGTCTATGTCGAATTGCAGTCCGCAGGCATCGGTCGGATTGATACCGGCTGCCGTCACCCCGCCGTAAGCCGCGCAGCTGCCAACCGCCACGGTGTGCCGGGCGACTTTGGCCAGACGGCCGATCAGGTTCATCATCGACTCGTTGCCTGTCGTGTGATGAAAACCTCCGCTACCGAACGGACCTTTCAGCACGGCGCCTTCCAGACACAGGATGTCCAGCGGCGTCTCGCCGCTGGCGCAGCGGTCGAAGATCGCGCGCGCCTCGTCTGCGCTTTCTTCGGACAGCGACGGATGCCACAGCAGATTGATGCCGAAGTCCTTCAGCGTGTCGATCAGATTGCGGCAATCCGCATTCAGCAACGACAGCGTGCAGCCGCAGCAACCGCCGGACTGCAGCCAGAGAAGATTGAGGGGGGGAGATTGAAGATTGCTTTTCACTATTGCCCCCTCTCCAGACTAAGAGCCATAGCTTGCTCCCTTCCCCCGCAAGCGGGGGAAGGGCCGGGGATGAGGGTCAGTGCATACCGCAGAAATTGGTTGTGTCTCATCGCCCCTCTCCCCTACCCCTCTCCCGCTTGCGGGAGAGGGGACTGGATTGTTCGCAGTCGCAGAAAATCATTCACCTTTCTTCTCCAGCCCATACCGCGCCAGCTTGCTGCGCAGACCGACGCGTGAGAGCCCCAACTCGGTTGCGGCGCGCGTCTTGTTCCAGCGGTGGCGGATCAGGCATTCGCGCAGCACGCGCGCCTCCAGTGCCTCCATGCGCTCCTTGAGGCTGCCGTCCAGACCGGCCAGGATGCTCATGTCCTGCGATTGCTCTTCAGGGGCGGCGCGCAGCACCTTGGACGAAAACAGGTGGGCGCCGATGAACTCGCCGTCGCACAGCAGCACGGCGCGCATGATCTCGTTCTGCATCTCGCGCACATTGCCCGGCCACTGGTAATTATCCAGGCACTCTAGCGCTTCCGGCGAGAACCCCTGGACATCCTTGCCCAGCGATGCTGCCACCTCGCGCAGCAGCGTCAGCGCGATCAGGGGCGTATCCATCGGCCGGTCGCGCAGGGCCGGCATCGGCAACACGAACTGGGTCAAACGGTAATAGAGGTCCTCGCGGAAGCGCCCCTTGCGCACCTCTTCCTCCAGGTCGCGGTTGGTCGCGGACAGTACACGCACATCGACCTTGCGCGAACGCGAACTGCCGACCGGGCGAATCTCGCCTTCCTGCAGCACGCGCAACAGCTTGACCTGAAACAGGGGCGAAGTCTCGCCGATCTCATCCAAAAAAATGGTGCCGCCGTCGGCCTGCTCGAACAGACCGATGCGATCCTCGTAGGCGCCGGTAAAGCTGCCGCGCTTGTGGCCGAACAATTCCGACTCCAGCAACGCTTCGGGAATGGCACCACAGTTGATCGCAACGAAAGGACCTTCCGCGCGACGGCTGGCGCGATGCAGGGCGCGGGCCAGCAATTCCTTTCCCGTGCCGCTTTCGCCAGTGATCAAGACCGGCACATCGGACGGTCCGACACGCTGAATCATGCGAAACACGTCCTGGATCCGTGCACTATTTCCCACCAGACCTTCGAACTCATTCTGATCAGACGGCTCTTGTAAGGCACGATTGTCCTGC
>JAYTUW010000024.1:0-2398 GCA_043744345.1 Sideroxydans sp.
CTTCGCGAGCGATCAGATAACACGGCTGCCAACCGGCGCGCGCGGTAGCGCAACCCGTCGCGTGCAGGCCGTGCAGGTAAGCATGCGAGAGAAATACATTGCCACCGGCCAGAGTCACCAGAGCATCCCATTCTTGCGCCGGGACGGTCGCAAGCGAATCAACAACTTCGATTTGCATTGCATACATTCTGCCGTAGTGCGACAAGTCCGTGTGTGGTCGCCCCACATGCCGTCATTCTTATATGCGTCTCTCTCTTCTTGTCACCGTTGGCAGGATAATAAGGAACGTAATTGCTGTGGCTATCGTCTCGACAATTCGGCGATCTTTTTCCTTCATACACAATCCTCACAATTGCTTAACGCCCGGCATCACCCGCGCCCCTACACAAGATACATGAGCGAGTTCGTTATGGGGCGTCGGGGTGCATGCCGTTGTTAGGCGCGGCGGAGGCTTTTTTTGCCCAAATATTTGCGAACGCGGTGCGTTTGATATTCTCGATGCGTGACCTACCAGAACACAAGGCGCCAGTACCCCACCGCAACTGGCAGTAAAACGTTGAAGCTTTGACACAGAGTGGCCGTCTTTACCCACCTCCGTACCACGAGCCGGCTGACGCAGGAGGGGTGGCTGTAGCAGCTGTGCGCGAGCGGCCACCCCCGACGATGAACGCGGTCAGTCTGGACACAACCGCTCTGACAAATTCCCCGAACCGAAAACCGTCGAGCAGCCAGTATCGATCCCATTCGGTGATCGGGTGCCGCATCAGCACGACCTGATAGGGATTCCAGGTCGAAAGCGCATAGAACAGCTGAATCGCCCCGCTGTCGCGTCGCGTGTAGCGCGGGATGTGGTATGGTGCGTAGGCAGCGCCGCCCTCCTTGGGACTGCGACCACCGATGATGTCGTCGCCTAACAAATCATCGCCGCCGAGTTCTTCCGAGTTGACATGGATGAACCAGCTGCCGCCTGCCCCGTGATTGCGAAACCCCAACCCGTCGAGTATCCAGTTGAATGCCATCCGGCGTCTCGACCACGGACCCCAAGGCGTGCGGCTCAGGCGGATCTGCACCGCAGGACCGATCGGGTCCTCCGGGCCAGACATATACATCATCACGAAGGCCCGCATCGTCGCATCCCAACGCACCGACAACTCGCCAACAGCCGCCGGATAGAACATCGGCGCGGCGTCTCGTTCGTCCTTACTCCATAGCGGCTGTCCGCCATCGCGTCCGCGATAGTACAGGACGGGTAGGCGTCCGCGAGGCATTTCATTATTGCTCAACATCACATCGATGAGGTTTTCATCATCCAGCGGCAGGAAGGCCAGATAGATGTGATCCATGCGATACGCACCTGTCCCCCAGATCAGCAGCCCTTCGCGACCATCCGGCAGTCCCCACCGGCGACTCGCCGCGACGCTCGCATATTGAAGCGACACATTGATGAACCGATAGCGCGAAAACTCGGTCAGGTATTGGAACGTCAGCGGTCGTGACGCATTCGACGTCTCGATTGGTGGCACCGCCTGATAGCAGCGTGCCAGCACAGAACGTCCCATGACCTTCCCATTTGTGAAGTGATCCGTGCTGAAGAAGGCGAAGATGTGTCCACGAAGGCTGAAACCATCCTGCGGAACGTCGTATTCGCCATGCAAAGCCTGATTAAAGCCCGTTGGCATGCCGGGGAAGCGCACTTCCATATACGACTTGTGGAAGTACAGACTCACCCCATTCCAGGGATCGGTATCCGGCGTGTACGCCATGACATCCGCCGTCCCCGGTGGAAAGCTTCCGCGCCAATGCGTGTCGCCAAACAGGAAGTACAGGTTGCCATTGTGCTCGAACGACGCACCCAGATCGGTGCCGCGGATGTTGGGGTCAGGCGTCACCGACAGCGTCTTTTCCTTCAGCTGGGCATCCCAACTGCCGGTGATTTGATTGATCTTGAACGACTGCGGCGGTACGTTGCCTGGGTCGGGATAACTTTCTCCCAGGGTGCCTTCATGGATGCGAAGGCAGCCGTTCCGCAGGTACACGCGTTCGCCACTCTTCTCCTGAAAGCGATAATACTGAAACACACACTCCCAGCATTCTTGGGTAAGCATATCTAGTTGGTCGTGCTGGCCGCCGCGCGTCATCGCAACCGCGTTAACGAGACCCGCCCTGCTTGTCACCACTCCCCCCGGCTTCCAGTTCTCGCCGCCCGACGGGCTGTTGTCGCGCCAGCGCAGTTCGAGCCGGTCGTCGTTGGGAAACACCACCTCAAAATTCATGTGGTCGCCCGATCCGAATTTGCCTTGAATGAACGCTGGTGCGCCCGTTGCGCGGTCGGCGACTACGCCGCCGAACTTCCACGGTTGCCCCGCAGCATCCCACTCGCGCCAATACAGCACGACTC
>JAYTUW010000025.1:0-29482 GCA_043744345.1 Sideroxydans sp.
CCCGATACCAGTTAGCTCTGCACCTTGTCCCACAGATTCATTTTCTGCAACGTCTCCTGCGCGGCCAGACCGTAAGGCGCGAGCTTGGGGTCGGCGTAGGAAATCTTGTTGTAGCTGCCTTTGCTCAACACGGCGCCCTTGTCATCCACGAAACCGGGTTGCGCGCTCCACAGCACCAGCTTGCCCAGTGCATAAACGAAACGCGAGTCTTTGACCGCCAGACCTTCCTGCTCCAGCAACTTGGGATTCTTTTCATCGGCAGCCAGGAACACATCGAACGGCGCGCCTTCCTTGATCTGCGAATAGAACTTGCCGCTGGAACCGAACGAGAACTTGACCGTATGGCCGGTCTCCTTCTGGAACAATTCCGCAATCTGCTGCACCGGCGCGGTGAAGTTCGCCGCCACAGCAGCAGTCACTTCGCCCGCATTCGCCACCTGCACCACCGTCGCCAACAGTGCGCCCAACAAACCCAACTTGACCGACTTCATTTTTCTCTCCTTGTGATAAGAATATAAATTCAGGTTTTGTCATTCCGGCGAAAGCCGGAATCCAGTGATTTCCAACAACTGGACACCGGCCTTCGCCAGTGTGACGAACTGTTTTGAGTTGCTCTCAAGCGTTGACTGCCAAAATAACGTGCGATGCCTTGATCAGCGCCGCCGCTTTTACACCTTCCTTCAATCCCAGCGACTTGATGCTGTCGTTGGTCACGATTGCCGCCACGCTCTTGCCGCCGGACAGTTCGATGATGACTTCACCATTCACCGCGCCTTCCTGGCAACGCACCACTGTGCCGTGCAACTCGTTGCGCGCGCTGGTCTTGAAACCTTCGGATGTCGTCACGATCACCCACGGCGCCTTGATCAGCGCATAGGCTTCCGAACCGATCTTCAACCCCAGATGGTTCACGCTTTCATTGGTGATCACCGCTGCCAACATGTCGCCGCCGCCGATCTCCATTACCACCTCGGCATTGATCGCGCCCAGTTTGATGCTCTTCACCGTACCCAGAAACTGGTTGCGCGCACTCGTTTTCATATCGAATCTCCTGATCAAATGGTAGTACTCGTCAAAATCGTCCATCACCTCCGCGAGCTTTTTCAGCACCTGTTCGCGTTCCTGCTCCAGGCGCCGATAGGCACCGGCCACGCGGCGTCCATAAACGGTAAGTGTTGTGCCGCCGCCTTTGGCCCCGCCGGTCTTGCGTTCCACCAGCGGCTGCTCGGAAAGATTGTTGATCGCCTCGACCGCTTCCCACGCCGCCTTGTAGCTCATGCCCATCGCACTCGCCGCTGCCGTTATAGAGCCCGTCGCATCAATACGTTCCAGCAATTCCAGATGATCCCAGCGCCGCCCCTTGGCGATTTTCAATTTGGACACAACACCGGATTCCGCTTTCTTGGCCGTTTTCTTTTCTGCCACTGATTGAGTCATGCTGTCCTCACTTGTTATAACTCTGTACAACCTAACGGTGAGCAAAAGCGATGCCAACTCGTGCATTTCGCTCGCTCACCCCCGCCACTATTTGATTCCGGTGAAACCAGCCAATATCCTGGCACCCCCCTGAAACGCCCTGTTTTGTAGCCTCTTGAACAAATTGGTGCGTTCGTTACAACCCGGAAGCTACAACGACCCGGCTCGCCACAACCCAATCCCACGCCCCATCGCAAACCACCCCCTTGGCACGCCCTTTGCTGAAATGGCTTTGCGTTATGTACCAAATTACATAACCGAACACATTATACATAGGAGCGATAAATGAACATAAATTGGATGGGAAAAACACTCTGGCTAGCTTGCATGCTGGCTTTGGCGACATCTGCATCGGCTGAAAACTTCAGTCTGGGCGAAGTTACAGTTACCGCGCCCCATCCGCAGGTCGGCGAGATCGGCACGGATCAGGTGTCGACCATCGTGACCCGGAAAGATATGCAGCAATTCAATCGCAGCAATGTCGGCGATGCGATGAACCTGCTTTCGGGTGTCACGCTGACCAACAGCGGCATGCGCAATGAGAAGATGATTTACGTACGCGGCTTCGATGCGCGTCAGGTCCCGCTGTTCATCGACGGCATCCCGGTTTATGTGCCGTATGACGGCTATGTTGACCTGAACCGCTTTACCACCGCCGATCTTTCCTCGATCCAGGTATCCAAGGGTTTCAGCTCGGTGTCCTATGGCCCCAACACACTGGGCGGCGCGGTCAATCTGATCTCGCGCAAGCCCAAAGAGCGCTTCGAGGGGGATGCCTCGGTTGGTTTTGCTTCCGGCAACGAACGGCAGGCACAGGCGAACTTCGGTACCAATCAGGGGCTGTGGTATTTGCAGGCCGGAGCCTCTTACCTGAAGAGCGACAGCTACCCGTTGTCTTCCAGCTTTACGCCAACTGCTACCGAGGATGGCGGTGCGCGCAACAATTCCTATCGCAAAGATGACAAGATTTCCCTCAAGGTGGGGCTGACGCCGAATGCCGGCGACGAATACGCGCTCAGCTACTACAAGCAGAATGGAGAAAAGGGACAGCCTCCGTCCACCATCCCCGCGTCGGCGCGCTATTGGAAGTGGCCGTTCTGGGACAAGGAAAGCCTCTACTTTCTGTCCAATACCTCAATGGGCGACAAAGAGAAACTCAAGGTCAGGCTCTATGTGGACAAGTACGGCAACGGACTGGACATCTATGCCAACGCCACTTATCCGGCCATCACCAATCCCGCCGCCAACCAAAGTACCTACGACGACAAAACCCGTGGCGGCTCTGTCGAACTGAGCACGACCCGCGTGTCCGGACAGGAAATCAAGTTTGTCACCCATTACAAGGTGGATAAACACATCGCCCGCGATGGCGTATCGACCATTACGGAGTCATTCCAGGACACGCTGACCTCTTACGCCGTGGAGGACAATATCTGGATCAGCCCCGCGCTGTTGCTCTCGCTCGGCCTCACCCGGCACACCCTCAAGCCGCAGGAAGTTTACAAACCGGGCAGTCCGTTCGCCCTGCCCGGTGCGAAGACGGCCACCAATGGCCAAGCCGGTCTCTTCTACGACGTCACTTCCGACACCCGTTTCTACGCAAGCATCGCCCAGAAGTCGCGGCTACCCACGATCAAGGACAGGTACTCGGCGAGATTTAACACCTACAACGAGAATACGGCTCTGCGCCAGGAACAGTCGGTGAATTATGAGATCGGCTATCAAGGTGCGCCCTGGAACGAAGCAAAAGCTGAGGCAGCAATTTTCTACAGCGATATCACCGACAAGATTCAGACCGCTTACCAGCCCGGCTCCACCAGCTGTACTGCATCAAGCAAGTGCCAAATGCAGAACATCGGCAAAGTGCAATCGTCCGGCATTGAGCTTGGTCTGAACAGCCCGGTTGTTTCGTGGGCGGAGCTGGGCGGCAACTACACCCTGACCGCGCTCAAAAACATCAGAGATCCGGCAACCAGGCTGACCGGCGTACCGCGTCACAAGCTGACGGCGCATGCCTTGCTCCACCCAATTGAGGCAGTCGATGTGATCACCTTCGCCGAATACAACAGCAGCCGTTGGGCTTCGAACACGGTTGAGTTGTCCGGTTATACGACACTGAACTTGAAAGCGGTTTACCGCGTCACCAGGGACATCGCAACTGAAGCGGGCATCAACAACGTGACCGACCGCAACTACTCGCTGGCCGACGGTTACCCGAATCCGGGACGCACCTGGTTCGCCAATGTTTCGATGAAGTTCTAGGAGAACGAACATGAAGCACGCACAGAAAATTGTCTTTGTCTGCTTCCTGCTGCTGTCGCAACTGGCCGCCGCCACCGAAAAGGTGGTGGTGGTTTCCAGCTACCCGCAGGAAGTCATCTCGCAGTTCGAAGCCGCCTTTGAGAAGAAATATCCGCAATACCGGATCGAGCTCCAGTGGCGGCAATCGCGCGATGCGATGAGCTATCTGCACCAGCCGCACAGCCCGGCCGACGTGTACTGGACGCCCGCGCAACGCAACTTCGCGCTGCTGGCGAAGGAAGGTGCGTTCCGCAAACTCGACATTGACCTTGCAGGGCTGCCGCAGAAGATCGGCGGCTTCCGCATCTCCGATGCCGATGGCTACTACGTCGCACATGAGACCGCCGGTTACGGCATGGCTTATCACCCCGCCGAACTGGAACGCCTGCACCTGCCGTTGCCCGCAGACTGGAAGGCGCTGACCGCACCCGCGTTCGACGGGCATGTGATGTTGCCCATCCCCTCCAGGGTCGGCTACGCGCCCATCCTCATCGACACCATGCTGCAAGGTTATGGCTGGGAACAAGGCTGGCAGGTGCTGCGCGGGATCGCGGCCAATGCGGTGCTGGCCGACGCCGGTGCCACCTTCATCACCGACGACATCGGCAGCGGACGTTACGCCGTGGGCATGACCATGGATTTCTTTGCCGTCTCGGCCATCGCCAACGGCAAGCCGATACGCTACACCTATCCCGAGAAGGTCGGCTATTCGCCCGCGCATGTCGCCATCTTCAAGGAGGCGGCCAACCTGGAAGGCGCGCGCGCCTTCGTGTCTTTTGTGCTTTCCGATGAGGGACAGAAGATTTTGTTCCATCCCGACATCCGCAAGCTGCCGGTGCGCCCCGCCGTTTACAAGAACAAACCGGCGGGATATTTCGATCCCTTCGCGTCCGCCCGGCGCGCCACCTACGACTACGATACCAACGCGGGCCTGCAGCGGCAGGATCTGGTCAGCGCCCTGTTCGACGCGCTCATCACGCGCCACCATGCCGAGTTGAAAGCCATGCACCAGGCACTGCGCCGCGCAGAACTGAATGCGCCCGGTGATGCACGCCTGCTTGAGGCGCGCCGTCATGCCGACTGGCTGCCGCTGACGCTCGCACAGGTGAACGACACGGCCCTGCAGCAATTGTTCATCGACCGCGACAGCAAGACCGAAGGCATCACCAAGCAATGGGACGCCGACATCGCCGCCCACTACGCCGAAGCCACGCGCATCGCGCTGAACATCGCGGGAGAAAAGCCATGAACCGTCTCGCCCTGATATTGCTCGTATCCGCATTGCCCGCTTATGCCAACGACGCCGCCATTGCCGTCAACGACAACACACGCGAAGCCTATACCCAGGCCTTCCCTGCCATGGCCGAAGCCGACCGCCCCCGCTTCCTTCAGGGGCGCGGACTGGTGCGGCAGGTGTGGGTCATCCCGCCCAGCGAGAACCGCGAGATCGCGGGCCTCGGTCCGCTCTACAACCGCCTCTCCTGCATCGCCTGCCATCCGGCGAACGGGCATGGCTTCGCGCCCGAGACCGCAACCGAGCCGATGCGCGCCATGCTGGTACGCCTGAGCGTACCGGGGCGCGACCCGCACGGCGGGCCGCTGCCGCACTCGGCCTATGGCGGACAGCTGAACGAAAACGGCGTGCCCGGCGTGGCGGGCGAAGGCCGCGCCGAGGTGCATTACTCGATGCGCACCGTCACGTTGCGCGACGGCGAGAAGGTGAAACTGCGCCAGCCCGAATTCCGCTTCGTCGATCTCGCCTACGGCCCGATGCCCGCAAACCTGATGACATCGTCGCGCATCGGCTCGCCGCTATATGGCTTGGGGCTGCTGGAAGCCGTGCCGGAAAGCACGCTGGTCGCGCTCGCCTCGGTGGGCAAACCGGCGGGCATCAAGGGCAAGGTCAATTACGTGTGGGATGAAGCACAGAAGAAAACCGTGGCGGGCCGCTTCGGCTGGAAGGCCAACATGTCCAACCTGCGCCAACAGATCGCCGGGGCGATGGTCGGCGACCTGGGCATCACCTCGCCGCTGTTCACGCAGGAGAACTGCATGCTCGCGCAAGCCGACTGTCTGAAGTCACCTTCCGCAGGCAAGCCGGAGTTGAACGCAGCACAGCTGGACGCGACCGAGTTCTATCACTTCGCACTCGCCGTGCCGCAGCAACGCAACCCGGACGACAAGCAGGTGCAGCGCGGCGCAAAGCTGTTCGAGCAGGCGCAGTGCGCAGCCTGCCATGTGCCGGAGTTGCAGACCGGCGAGTTCGCCCGCTATCCCGCGCTCGCCCACCGCACCATCCATCCCTACACCGACCTGCTGCTGCACGACATGGGCGAGAAACTGGCCGACCACCGGCCCGACTATCTCGCCAGCGGTCGCGAGTGGCGCACACCGCCGCTGTGGGGCATCGGACTCGCAAAGAAGGTCGAACCACTCGCGGGTTTCCTGCATGACGGGCGTGCGCGCAGTTTGCTGGAGGCGGTGCTGTGGCATGACGGCGAAGGGGCGGCATCAACCCGCGCGGTGAAGTCAATGACGAAAAACGAGCGTAATGCGCTGATCAAATTCGTTGAATCGTTATAACCAGAAAATCCAGTCGCGTCCTACGCCAGCAACCTTTCCAACTCCAGCGCCGGAAGCGGCCTGGAGAACAGAAAGCCCTGTCCGTAGTCGCAGCCCATGGCAAACAGCAGGTCGCGCTGGCGCATGGTCTCCACGCCTTCGGCAATGACTTTCAAACCGAGTTTGTGCGCCATGACGATGATCGCCTCGCACAGGATCTGGTCGTCCGGGTCGTCCGTCATGTCATGCACAAACGAGCGGTCAATCTTGAGGTAGTCGATGTCGTATTTCTTCAGGTAGGAAAGCGACGAATAACCGGTACCAAAATCATCCAGCGCCACTTGCACGCCGGAATCGCGCATGGCCAGCAGACGGTCGGTCACATTGCTGTCCAGCAGCAACCCCTCGGTGATCTCCACCGCGATGCTGTTTCCGGGCAAACCCAGTTGCTTCAGGTAATCCAGCCAGGCGCTGAAACTGTCCCGGTCGGAATGGAATTGCACCGGCGATTTGTTGACCCCGATCTGGAATGCGGGATGTCCGTTCATGCGCATATGCCGAACCAGATCCGCTGCCTGCCGGAAAACCCAGTCGCCGATCTCGTTGATCATGCCGGTTTCTTCGGCGATATGGATGAACTCGTCCGGGCTCACCAAGCCGCGTTGCGGATGCTGCCAGCGGATAAGTGCTTCGGCCTTGTGGACATGCCCGGTCGACATCTCGATGATGGGCTGATAGTGGACGACGAACTGCCGCTCTGACAGCGCACTGTGCAGATCCCGCGCGAGCCACATGCGATTCTCGGCTGCCTGCTGCAATGCGGGCGTGAAATAATGAAAGCGGTTGCGTCCGGCGGCTTTTGCCGCATACATGGCCTGGTCGGCGTATTTGAGCAGGTCGTCTGTTTTCGCGGCATCATTCGGATAAAGCGTGATACCGATGCTGGCGCTGATAAACGCCAGCTCATCACCCAATTGATAGGGCTCTGCCAGCGTGGCGCAGATATTCTCGGCGACCCGCTCGACATTGGACAGATCGGCCATGCCGGTGATAAGGACTGTGAATTCATCCCCGCTCAGCCGTGCCACAGTGTCCGACTCTCGCACCGTGCAGGTGAGGCGCCGCGCCGCTTCCTTCAGCAGCAGGTCGCCCATGTTATGTCCCAGCGTATCGTTAACCTCCTTGAAAAGGTCAAGATCCAGGAACAGCAAGGCCAGCGGCAAGCCGGAGCGGTGGGATTCCTTCACCGCCTGCTCCAGCCGGTCGGCGAACAATCTGCGGTTGGGCAAGCCGGTCAGATCGTCGTAATTGGCTTGGCGTTCGATCTGTTGCTGGGCACGCTTCTGCTCCGTAACATCGTGAAACACCAGCACCGCGCCGCTGATCCTGCCTTGCAAATCCTTCACGGGTGCCGCCGAGTCCTCGACAGGCACCTTGCGCCCGTCACGCGTGAGCAGCACCGTGTCGATCTTCAATTCGCCGGTGTTGCCCTCGCGCAACACCTTCTCCAGGGGATCAAGCGCGGATGCTCCCGTCTGCGCGTCATATACTTTGAATACCTCGCGCAAAGGCATGCCTGCCGCTTCTTGCTGCGACCAGCCGAGTATGGATTGCGCCACTGAGTTGAGATGTTCCACCCGTCCATCCACATCGGTCACAATCACCGCATCGCCGATCGACTCGAAGACGATGCGCGCGCGTTCGTTGTCGCGGCGCGCCTTTTCGGTGAATGCATGCTGCATGCACGCCAGGCTGGAATCGGCCAGTCGCGCCAGTATCGGCTTGAGTATCTGCTGCAGATGGCGCGGCAGGGGTGAAGTGCGCTGCAACACCACAAAACCGTTCTTGCCCAGCGGCAGCAGGTGGTAGAACAAGCCCGACTCTTCGATCAAACCTTCCGTGGCACGCTGAATGTCGTCGCATTTCCGTGCCGTGATCGCGTGCGCTACCAAAGGAAAAGATTGCAGGTCCGCAAAGGACAGGCGCGGATAACTGTAGCTGAATTCCTCGCCCGCCTCGGTGAGCGCGCACCGCATCCAGAGTTGCCCGGCACGGCACCCCAGCAGCTTGAGCGCGTAAGGAAGGAACTGCCGCCACATCCCGATCAGGTCGAGCTCGCGCCCCACCAACATGGACAGCGCGTATTGGGTGGCGATCAGATCGAATTTATCGAGGGGCTTTTCCACCAGCCAATGCTCCCATCACGACCGTCATGTTGTAAAAATCCAGACACCCCTCGTCGCGCCCCGCGATTTCACCCAGGGTGAGCACGCCGAATAGCGTCATGTCGTCGGGCAACTCCCGGGACATGGCCGCAACTTCTTCCGGATAGCGCTCCCCCATCAGCATCTCGCGGCCGATACAGCCGAACGCCACCACAAATCCCCCATCGGGATGAAGACGCGCGGACACGTCGCCAACGGTGCGGATGAGTTCATCCACATCGCCGGTGAGAATATAGAGCAATGCACCGTCCGGTATCTCGCCGACACAGGCCAGGCTGTTGCCCTGCCTGATAACAGCCTCACGCACGATGATCTCGCCCTCCCACTTCTTGAGCCCGAAGGGATAATTGTTGGCGATTTCAAGGAAGGGATGCTGGTCGAATCGTTGCCCGCTGAGCCTTTCGATCTCCTCGCGGTAGACCTCGAAAGCGGGGCGGTAATCCAGCTCGTGTATTGTGGAATGCTCGCTCGACGTCGCAAGAAAAGGCCCGGACAACACCTGCCACCCATGCCCCACTTCAACCCGGCTCTGCAGCGGCAGCCCCGCCAGTTGCAAAGCGTCCTCCCGCAAACCGGCATTGCTGTACAGGCAGGGTTTTTGGATATATTCGATCGAACCGGCACCGCCGCCCAGATAGTGACGGTTCACGCCCAGCGCATCGTAGGTTGCGTCCAGCGCGGCACCGATCCGTTGCGCCACTCCATCCACCAGCACCATGATCGTCGGCATGTCCTGCAAGGCCGACTCAAACCTGGCGATCTGCGCAGCCATGTCCGTTTCCGGATCGCTGATATGTTCGACGTGATGCACGGTGACGACTTCATCAAGCGCACACACCAGCGTACCCCGTTTGGTGGCGATCCTGGCATGGATGAGCTGGGGAAAGATTCCGCCGAACACCGGGATGGGAATACCGGCCAGTTTGCGATTGACGGTGTCTACGGGAAAGTCATTGGCGACACAGGAAAGCAGGAACAGGCTGCGAGCGCCTGCTGCAACGGCGGCGTCCATATTGCGGAAGAATGCATCCAGATCACCTTCCGGATCAAACCATATCTTCTTGTTCACAACCGTCCCTTAGCTGGCAGCCCGGTCTGCTCCGGGAGCGCATTGCCTTGCGATTATTGAAGTGTCCTTCTGATTTCAATCTATCAGAAAACGACGGGAATAGCTGCTAAAGCAGTGCAAGCCGGACGGAATACGTCTGTTATGGAAATTCATACCCGAAACCGCGCATAACCTTGAGCGCTTTCTCACTCTTCAGGGACGCAAGAAATGCCTTGGCTGCGACCGGATCTTTCGCACCGGTCAGCAACACCGCACTCTGGCGGATGGGATTGTGCAGCTCGGGCGGCACCAGCCACCATGAACCCGTGGTTACTTTGCTGTCCCGCATGACCTGCGACAGGGCGATAAAGACCAGATCAGCTCTTTCGTTCGCAGCCATCTGCCAGGTCTGTGCAACATCGTCACCCTTGTCCAGCTTGCGCTGGATTGAGTTCCACATGGTCAGTTTTGTCAGCGTCTCCTTGGCGGCCACACCATAAGGAGAGTTGATCGGGTTCGCGATCGCCAGCGTATTGAAGTTGCCCCTGTTGAGCACTGCGGCCTTGTCATCCACCAAACCGGGCTGCACGCTCCACAGCACCAGCCTGCCCGTGGCATAGACGAAGCGCGACCCGCCGACCGCGAACCCTTCCTGCATCAGACGCCTGGGCGTCTCCTCATCCGCGGAGAGGAAGACATCGAAAGCCGCCCCGCCCTTGATCTGCGCATACAACTTGCCGCTGGCCGCCGCGGTGACCTTAAGCGTGTGCCCGCTTTCCTTCTGGAACAGCGGTGCCAGACGCTCCATCACCACAGCAAAATTCGACGCCACCGCCACATTCACCTCACCCGCCCGCACCGGCGAACTCAACAGCCCGCACAGCAACAGGATAGCGGCGGCACGGCTACGCAATGAAATTTGCATTACTCGACTCCTGACTTGAATGGTTGCCATGATAGCAAGGTGAGGGAAGGAGCGAAAAGTATCTGGGCCTTCAGGTGTATTGACCATACTTGCTGGTGCAGGTACGGTGAGGCTTGTCTGCTTTGTCCCAATATCGGCAAGTCGAGGTGGTTATCCCATTTGCTCAACAGCAGACATTGCAGCATGACTTAAAGGATAGAAATGAGGCGAATTTTGTGGATTATTGCGGGTGCCTTTATGCTAACTACAGCACATGCGGCTAGTTTTGACTGCATGAAAGCATCAACAAAGATTGAGAAAATGATCTGCAACAATCAGGAGCTATCCGAGCTGGATTCGGAAATGGATAAAGCTTACAAAGATGCTTTTCTCGTCAAAGGTGAAGAAGTGACTTCTGACCAAAGGAAATGGTTAAAGCACACTCGAAGTGAATGCAACGATGATGGCTGCTTAAAACGCGCGTATTTATCAAGAATAGAAAAGCTTAATGCCCCGTTTACTCCACGCACTGAACAAGTACCAGCCGAACAAAGTGAAGATTTCCAAAACTTTGACTCGAAATCCGAAGAAGTACAAGCCCTAGTTGCATACATCAGAGCATCGGAATGGCCGAATGCCTTGGATCAAATATCGGAATATAGAAAGTTTGGAGAGAATCAGTTTCTTTATCAAATCAAAAGCGCACCAATAGCTTCCGGCCTTTTTTATGTCGACACTGGAAAGAAAATTGAACACCATATAATTTTCGGCTTCATTGAGTGGATGAGAGAATTGGATGCTGATGTCCCGGACAGAAAATACTATTTAGTATTCACAGGATCAGGAACACATGGTTCGGGCTATAGCGATTATCAAATTCTTGAAGTTTCTAACATGGGCGATGTCGCTGTCCGAGGGCTATATAGTCATTCATTCGACATGGAAAGTGGTCTCTGCGGAAGGCCGGAAATCGGAATTAAAAAAGCGGCGGATGTAAAGGGATACGTTTTTAACCGAAATCCAAAGCCAGGTAGAGTGATATTTTCAGTAATTGAGCAGAACTGTCCAAATGGAAAGAAGAAGGCACTACAGCGAAGTTTTCCAATCAACGGAAAAAGCGACGTAACCATTCAATCCGGTGTATTGCATGTAAGTGGGCGATAAAATTTGATTGCTGTATTGCAGAACGTCCGTTTTGAGAAACTCGACCGACTGCTTTGGGCACACAGCGGACACCCTCAATGAAATTGCAAGGTAGCCCTGTTTACATCCAGCCCACAAATCGTCATTCTTTCTAATTACAATTAAAACCCATGACCGCAGTCACCGGAATCGACCACATCTACATCAACGTCTCCGACCTTAACCGGTCGGAAGTCTTTTACGATCAGGTGTTGTTGGGAGTCCTGGAATTCCGCAAGAACAAATTCACCCTGGGCGGCGATCCGCATGTGCAGTATTTCAACCGCCATTTCGGCTATGTGCTGCGGCCTGCTCAAATCTCTTCGGCTCACGATCCATATTCCCCCGGCCTGCACCACTTCTGCCTGCGTGTGGATTCGATAGCGGATGTCGTCGCCGTCTCCAGACAATTGCGCGCCGCGGGTATCGCCGCTTCCGAGGCGAAGAACTACCCCGAATATGCCCCCGACTACTGGGCGACGTATTTTTCAGACCCGGATGGCATGCGCCTTGAAGTGACCAACTACCGGCAGGAGCGCCGCGAACGCCATGACAACTGGTGACCAACCTATATAAGGAATGCAGATGCCCGCCCCCGCCGCCACCCCCAAGCCGCCCTACTACGCCGTGATCTTCACCTCCATCCGCACGGATGCAGACAATGGCTACGCCGAAACGGCGAAACACATCGCCGACCTGGCGAAACAGCAAGACGGTTTTCTGGGCATGGAGAGTGCGCGGCAGGAGCTGGGCATCACGGTCTCGTACTGGTCCAGCCCGGAGGCGATCAAAGCCTGGAAGGAGAACGTCGACCACCGGCTGGCGCAGAGCCGTGCCAAGGATTGGTATGCTGCGTTCCGGGTTCGCGTGTGCCGCGTGGAGCGGGAATACGGTTTTTGACATCCGGAAGGAAACGAACACGTGAGATGTCTTGTTGTCATCGCCCACCCTTTGCAGGTTAGCCTGTGCAACGCGCTCGCCGCCAAGGCGATTGCAACGCTGCAGGCAGCAGGGCACGAAGTGCAGATCGAAGATCTCTACCGCAACGAATTTGCAGCGTCGCTGACGGTCGCGGAACGGGCCAGTTACTACGACCAGCGCTACGATTCCGCTGCAGTTCAACCGGAAGTTGACCGGTTGCTTGCGGCGGAAGCACTTGTCTTGTGCTTCCCGACTTGGTGGTTCAGCTTCCCGGCCATTCTCAAAGGATGGTTCGACCGGGTGTGGGCACCCGGCATCGCTTACGATCACGCAAGCGATCTCGGCCCCATCCAGCCGCGGCTGCATAAACTGCAAAAGGTACTGGTCATCACCACCCTCGGCTCCCCGCGGTGGGTGGACTGGCTGGTGATGCGCCAACCGGTGAAGCGCGTGCTGAAGACCGCGATCCTCGGGACTTGCGCCCCCAATTGCCGCCTGGAAATGCTGTCTATCTACAAAAGCGAGCGTTTGAGCGATGCCCAGGTCGAGCGATTTTCAATGCAGATCGATAAGACACTTTCCAGGTGGCGCTGACTCGCTTCGACCGCTTGCAGTCGGGGCGTCTTCCTGCCCAGCACCAACCCCATCGCTTTTGTGGAATACAAATCCCTAAAAAATTGTTAGCCTTGGACTTGAGCTCCAAAGATCCCACTTAAAGGTATTCCCAATGAAAAGAACTATCGGCGTTGTTCTACTGGCTTTCTGGCTCATCATCTCCGGGCTGGCGCATATCCTCCATCTCAGTTTCTCGGGCATGGGCACGGTCATGGCGATCCTGGCCACGGCGGCGGGTGTGCTGCTGCTGTTGGGACTGTGAAGAGACTACCGGCACGATTCCGACACGAACTTGATTGAAGTGTCGAATCGTGTTTCCATCTGAGCGACTCAAGCACCACACCGCCGTTTCCCAGCATTGTCCGGAGAGCATGATTTGCGATTAAGGTACCTCGGTCTTGGAATCCTCCTGCTGCTCCTGGGTTGCAAGGAAGAGATCGTCGACGATTGGAAAAAATCGTCCGTGCAGCCGGTCAAGCCGGGCAGCACCGTCCAGATCCGTGTCGTGCAGGCCAACAACCCGCGCCTTCCGCGCATGTCGCCCGAGCAGATGCAGATCATGCTGGCATCCGCGCAGCTGACGGTCTGGAAGAATTTCGGCGTGTATGTCGAATTCACTGAAGCGCCGGAGACCGGCATCGACTCGCTGTTTGCGCTCATCCCGCCTGCCGTTAAAGCGGCACGCCAGGATTCCATCTACGATTTCAAATCCGGCAAGGGCGACAGGCATCTGCTCGCCGAGGGCATACACGCAACGCTCAACGAACATGGCACCAAGCTCGATGGAGCACTCGCCTTCGCCAAGCCCTACCTGCCCGCCGAAGCACAACCGAAAGACCTGACTTCGTTCGCGGACCTGCTGGCCAACACCATGCTGGAGCGGCTGGAAGCGTGGCAGCATGTAAGCGCGCTCGACGGCGCGCCGGTTCTGGATGCCTCCGCGTATAACGAGTGGGTTTACTGGGACACGCTGGGTTATGGCAACCTGCCTTACGATGTGGTGATCACCAACCAACTCCTCGCCAGTGCCGAGTATTACGGCGTGGATATCCATTCCGCCATCCGCGGCGGCGTCACAGTGGGCACGACCTCGTACAGCCGCACGGGCAAATTCGGTTCGTATGTGTTCTGGAGCACTTTCCCGTTCACCGATGGTTCCGAGATCAGCAAGCGCATGCGCGGCGGCGATGAGTATTCCGAAGTGGATGCTGCCGAGCTTTCCGGCGCGTATCTGGCGCATGAGATCGGCCACTTGCTGCTGCAGCTGGGCCACCCCTTCGGGCAGAAAGCCTGCGTAATGAATCCCGCCAGCATGCTGAAGTTCAGGGAATGGTTCTACCAGGTTTACGGCGCGGGTTGCCTGATGGATAGCCGTCCGGAAATGAAGCCGGGCGCCATTCCGCCAACTTTCAATGCGGCGTGGGTGAAGATGGCCCAGGACAAGAAGTAGACGCTCGAATAAACAAGCATGACGTATTGATTTGAGACCCAACGCGATGCGCAAGGACTTCTTCTACACCCCCAACCATATCCCAGCCGATGAGCGATTGAAGAACACCGCGTTCTCAATCCTGTTGTTTGCCTACGGTACATACGGGGTATGGGTGAACGATCTGTACATTCCCGGCAAACGCTCAAAAGGTGTCCATTTGCATGATGTTCCGGCCTGGATCATGTACGGCGCAATCATTTGTGCCTGCATGGTCATGCTTTCCGTGGTGGTGGACCACTATGACAAACGCAACAACGAGAGCAACTACACGCTGTTTGCCAATGTCTTCAAATATCTCGGCTGGGCATTCTTTGTTCTTTCACTGGTCATGGCGATCATTCGCTAGGAGTTCATGATGCCGCGAATCACTCCCATCGATGTACCCGCCGCCAGCGAGATTGCAAAGCAATTATCCGGTGCCGATTTCTTCGATTGCTACGAAATGCCGATTGACCACGCCGGGCGTTCGGCGCTGGATATCTATCTCGGCGTCATAGGCAAGACGCCTGCATGGATTGATCTTCTGATGGGAATACGCAACCGGGTCGTCTTGTTATTCGGCCTCAAGAATCTGGGCGGCCTGGGTTCCATCCGCCAAAACAAGCCAGCCGCTGCGTATCGCGTCGGCGACCGGATCGGCATCTTCACCCTGCTGTCGAACACGGACAACGAAGTAATCATGGGCGACTCGGACAAGCATCTTGATGTGAAAGTCTCGATCTGCAAACTCGCGCATGACGGCAAGCAAACTGTGGCATCAACCACGGTGGTGCACATCCACAATCTTCTGGGTCGCGTGTATATGCTGTTCGTGGTTCCGCTGCACCGGCGCATCGTACCCGCGATGCTTGCGAGTGCACGCGTTAGATAGTCCGGCATCCACCGCATCCACTTCAGGAGTTCAACAAATGAACACTGCCTACCTCGTCGGCCACATCACGATCAAAGACCCGCAAAAATGGGACACTTATCGCAATCTGGTTCCGGCCACGCTGGCTCCCTGGGGAGCCGAACTCACTTTTCGCGGCAAGCAGGTCGCGGCGCTTTCGGGTGAACTTCCGTATTCCGATATCGTGGTCATCCGTTTCCCGGACAAGGGAGCCCTGGCAAACTGGCACAACTCGGCGGCTTATCAGGCGTTGGTTCCGTTGCGACTGGAAGCCGCTGAGGTGGTGTTGCTGTCTTACGAGACATGACCCGGAAGATTGGCGGGGCACAGGTATCGGCTATTCATCCTGCGGGAATGAGTCTTGACTCGCTCTGGCTGATCCGACAACGAGATTTCGAGTAGGGTGCGCCTGCGCACCATTTTGCTCTGGTGCGCAAGCGCACCCTACAACTACGGCACTGACGAGACGTGACCCGGAGTCCTCCGGATCACACAATCAAACTACGCTTCATCCACACAAGCCACCACGACACCGATAGCATGCAGCGGGTCGTCGGTCAGACTCAGGCAGTGTTCGCTGCCGTTGACCAGATACAGATTGAATCCTTCGCGCTTCAACGCAGCCGGCAGCCGCGCGGGCATGTCGTCGTCATTGCAGAAGGTGAAGCTCAGGTCGGGCCAGGTCTTCTTCAACGTTGCCATGGACTGTTCGTTCAAGTCACCCAGCAAGGCGGTGGCGCTGGCGATCTGATCCAGTGTCTCGGGAACGATCATGGTTCCTCCTACTCTTCTTCCGCCTGGCTGTAGCGGATCAGCGATTTTGCTTCCACGCCGAGTATCTTGGCCAACCAGGGAGGAGGCGCATCCAGCACGGCCTGCAGGCGTTGCAGGGCGATGCTGGCCTTGCCGCCTTCAGGTGCTTTAACAGGGTGGATATTGGCGCGCACTGCCTTGGCTGCAGCCGGTCCACCTATGGACTGCACGTAAACGATCTGGCAGTCTTTGATGAGTTCGGCACGTGCCACATTCTTGTCATCGGCATCATCGCAGATGGCGGTAGAACGGGCAGCGATCAGTCGTATTTCGCCGCGACCGACCTGGTAGATCAAAAAGCGCGGACAGGACCCGAAGTGTCCGTCCAGATTTTCTTCTGTATTGGAGGCAACTGCCACGCGCAAGCTGCCGGGCATGTCGCCCTCGTTGTAGGCAGCCAGCGGCGGCAAATTCTCGGCTTCGTCGGAGGCACCCCACAGGATTCGTACGGCCAGTTTGATGGAGGCACCGTCCACATCCGGCTCCACAGTCTCTTCGCCGGAAAGGATGAGTTTGATGTCGGCCACGGTCACCTTGGCCAGTTTTTCTTCGGTGATGGGCAAACCGATCTTGTCGCCCAGCTTCGCCGCAAAGGCACCGGCGTTCACGTCGGCGAGGGCGCGCGCGGCTTGCGCGATGCGCAGGGCTGCGATTTTTGTGATGACGGCGTTTGTCATGGCGTTACCTCGTATTTTCAGCCTGCATCCGGACGCCACACGGCGCCCGGTCTACTCAATGGGTCCGTCCGCGGCTCGATTGGCGCACCGTGGACGGAAGTTGCTACGCAGCTATTTGTGTGATGCAACCCTTGATCGGGCACACCTTCACGCATTGCGGCTTGTCAAAATCACCTTCACACTCGGTACACTCGGTTGCATTGATTTTGTAGATACCCTTTTTCACGCTGATGGAAGCCGTGGGACAGTCGGGTAAACAGTCATCGCAAGAGGTGCACAAATCTGCATTAATTTGATATGCCATGATATTTCTCCTTGTTCTTTACTCTGCCGCATCCAGGCGCTTGGCGCGCAACGAGATCGGCAACTTGGCAGGCTTGGACTGGGGCTCGATGAAATAACACCCGCCGTTGTTCAGCTTGATCTCGCCGCCCCACTTTTCCGGGGTGTCGAACTCCATCGAAACGATGTCGTCCTCGAGGTCGCGCTTTGGCAGGTAAAACACATACTCAGTCTTGCTGCCGCGCTGGATCATGATGTTTGCCATTTACTGCTCCCGAATCACTCCCTCTCCCACCGGGAGAGGGCTGGGGTGAGGGGCGCTTTCCAATTGAAGAGCCTTCCCTCACCCCAACCCCTCCCCCGGCGGGGGAGGGGCTTCATTAACGAACGAGGTCGTGGTTGTAGTCGGTCGTCCCCATACCGCGGGTCTCTTCGTCCAGACGCTCCAGCACTGCATTGGTCAGTGTGGTGAGCATCTGCATGGCACCTTCATAGCCCAGTGTAGTGGCGCGATGCAGGTGGTGACGGTCGAAGATCGGGAAGCCGATACGGATCAGCGGAACCTCGAACTCTTTGCCCAGGGCCAGCGTGTCGCGCTGGATGAACTTGCCGTAGGAGTTGCCGATCATGAAATCGGGCTTCTCGGTCAGCACCAGAGAACGGAAGTGCCACAGGTCGGCACCCGCGAACAGCTGGGTGTTCTTGCCGTAGGGAGTTTCGTCCAGCATCTTCTGCATCGCCTTCGTCCACTTTTTGCTGCCGTTGTTGCACAGCACATGCAGCGGCTCGATGCCCAGTTCGGTGAGGAACTTGGTCATGCCCATGACGAAGTCGGGATCGCCGTACAGGCTGATCTTCTTGCCGTGCAGCCAGGTGTGGCTGTCGGTCATCATGTCGACGAAGCGGCCGCGTTCCTTGACCAGCGATGCCGGGATTTCCTTGCCGGTGACTTCGGAAACCTTCATCAGGAACTCGTCGGTCCACTCCAGCCCCATCGGGATGTTGATCTTCGGTGCGTCATGTTTCCAGGTGCCCTCGACATACTTGCGCGTCTTGTCCAATTGCAGCGGCTGCAGCAGGAAAGTGTTGGTGGCGTTGGGGGCATCCTTCACTTCGTCCTGGGTCGTACCGCCAGCGTACATGCGGAACTGGCCGTCAGCCGGTGTATCCAGCACTTCGGTCGGGTCACTCAGCATGGTATGCGCGACGCCCATCTCGTCCAGCATGCGATGGATAACGCGGAAATTGCCGAGGTAAGTCTCGAAACCGGGAACAATGTTGATCTTGCCGTTCGAACCGGCGACCTTGCCTTCCATGCTGTTCACGGTGAAGCAACGCATCACGCCTTCGAACATGTTGTCCCAACCGGTCACATGCGAACCCACGAACGACGGGGTATGCGCAAACGGTACAGGGTACTCGTTGGGGATATTCCCGGCCTTCTTCGTGTTCAGGATGAACGCGTTCAAGTCGTCGCCGATCACTTCCGCCATGCAGGTGGTCGATACGGCGATCATTTCCGGCTTGTACAGAGCGATGGCATTTTCCAGACCGTCGATCATGTTCTTCTGACCGCCGAACACGGCTGCATCTTCAGTCATGGAGTCGGACACGCAAGAGATTGGCTCGCGGAAATGACGGTTGAAGTAAGTGCGGAAGTAAGCGACGCAACCTTGAGAGCCGTGCACATACGGCATGGTCTTCTCGAAGCCCAGTGCGCACAGCACGGCGCCCAGAGGTTGGCAGGCCTTGGCCGGGTTAACGGTCAATGCTTCGCGCTTGAAGTTCAACTCACGATATTCCATCGTGGTCGTCCACTTGAAGGTTGCCTGAACCTTGTCGGCTTCATGGCGCTCTTCGAAAGAGTCCTGTTTGTTGGCCAGCGATTCCTTGTATTCATCTTGGCGGAACAATGGATAACAGGGTTTGATGTCATCAGCTTGTTGCATTTTTATCTCCTTAGCCGCACTGCCAATTTGCAGATGCCGGCACAGATTGATAGATGGGCGGCGTCGCCACCGCCCGCTTGTTTCTTACGCAGCCTTCTTTTCCGCTTCGGAATCAGCCTTCTTCAACCACGGTGCCTGCATCTTGCCCCAGCACGGGTTGTTCAAAGTCATGTCCATGTCGCGGGCAAAGATGGCGAAGCCGTCGTAGCCGTGGTACGGGCCGGAGTAGTCCCAGCTGTGCATCTGACGGAATGGAACACCCATCTTTTGGAAGATGAACTTTTCCTTGATGCCGGAACCGACCAGGTCTGGCTTGACGCGTTTGACGAACTCTTCGAATTCAAAGCCGGTGATATCGTCATAAAGCAGCGTCGCATTGCCCATATCCTTGATGGTGCGATCGTAGTCGTCGCCGTGACCGAACTCGTAACCGGTACCGACCACTTCCATGCCCAGATCTTCATAAGCACCAATCACGTGACGCGGACGCAGACCACCGACGTACAACATGACGCGCTTGCCTTGCAGACGCGGTTTGTACTTGTCGATCACGGCTTGCATCAGCGGCTGGTACTTGGCGATAACGCGCTCGGCACCTTCCTTGATCTTGTCGTCGAACAGCGCGGCGATTGCACGCAAGCTTTCGGCAACCTTGGTCGGGCCGAAGAAGTTGTATTCCATCCAGGGAATGGAGTACTTCTCTTCCATGTGACGCGCGATGTAGTTCATCGAACGGTAGCAATGGATGAGGTTGACCTTGACGTAAGGTGTCTTTTCCATTTCAGCGATGGTGCCGTCACCGGACCATTGCGCAACCACGCGCAGACCCATTTCTTCCAGCAGAATACGGGAAGACCATGCGTCGCCGCCGATGTTGTAGTCGCCGATCACAGCCACGTCGTACGGTGTGCCTTCGAATGCCTTGCCTTCGCGGCGCGGCAGAACCCAGTCACGAATCGCGTCGTTGGCGATGTGGTGACCGAGCGATTGCGACACGCCGCGGAAACCTTCGCAACGCACCGGAACAATCGGCTTGCCGGTTTCTGCTGCAGTCTTTTTCGCAACAGCTTCGATATCGTCGCCGATCAGACCGATAGGACATTCGGATTGAATCGAGATGCCTTTGTTCAAGGGGAACAGACCTTCGATTTCGACCATCACTTTGGCGAGCTTTTTATCGCCGCCGAACACGATGTCCTTTTCCTGGAAATCGGAAGTGAAGTTCATTGTGCCGAATGTATTCACGCCCGTGGTGCCAACGTAGTAGTTACGACGACCGGCGCGGGAGTATTGACCGCAGCCAACCGGGCCGTGGGAAATATGAATCATGTCCTTGATCGGGCCCCACACCACGCCTTTGGAACCGGCGTAAGCGCAGCCGCGAATAGTCATCACACCCGGCAACGATTTGCGGTTGGAGGTGATGCACTTCTTGGACTGTTCAATGGATTGATCGTTGACCGCCAGATGCTTCTCGCGATCTTTTCTTGCTTTCTCCGGATAAACCTCAAGCACCTCTTGAATCAGGGCTTCGGTTTCTTCGCGTGTTAATGCTGTCATTTCATTCTCCTTAAATGACCCACCAATATGTGGAGTCTGTCAGAGTTTCAATTTGGTAAGATTGACGGGTCATACAGTTACAACCCGTCGCACTCAAGAGCTTTTATCAGGCAGCTGCCACTTCGCTGGCTTTCTTGCCGATGATGGATGTATCTTCAACTTCCATGATGCCGAATTCCATCAACAATTCTTCCAGCTCGTCCATGGTGATCGGGGTCGGGATAACAAACTTCTTGTTTTCCACGATCTTCTTCGCCAGTGCACGATATTCGTCAGCCTGCGGGTTTGTAGGATCGTATTCGATCACGGTCATACGACGGATCTCGGCGTGCTGAACAGAGTTGGCGCGCGGAATGAAGTGGATCATTTGCGTACCCAACTTTGCAGCCAGCGCCATGATCAGTTCATCTTCACGGTCGGTTTGGCGGCTGTTACAGATCAGGCCGGCCAGACGCACGCTGCCGGAGTTCGCATACTTCACGATGCCCTTGGCAATGTTGTTGGCGGCATACATCGCCATCATTTCGCCGGAGCAAACGATGTAGATCTCTTGCGCCTTGTTTTCACGAATCGGCATCGCGAAACCGCCGCACACCACGTCACCCAGCACGTCGTAGAACACGAAATCGAGTGCATCGTCATACGCGCCTTCTTCTTCCAGGAAGTTGATGGCGGTGATCACGCCGCGGCCGGCACAACCAACACCGGGCTCCGGTCCACCGGATTCAACGCACTTGATGCCGCCGTAACCAACCGACAACACGTCTTCCAGTTCCAGATCCTCGACACTACCGGCTTCAGCAGCCAATTCCATCACGGAGTTTTGTGCCTTGGAGTGCAAGATCAGACGAGTAGAGTCAGCCTTGGGGTCGCAGCCGACGATCATTACCTTCTTGCCGGATTCAGCAAGAGCCGCTACCAGATTCTGGGTTGTAGTGGACTTGCCGATACCACCCTTCCCGTAAATTGCGCATTGACGCAGAGCCATGTTAGTCTCCTTAGAGTTTCAGAATTTAAGTTGCGATTGAAAACTGTCGCTCGCACCCTGTACATCGCAAGCTCCGTGCCACCCCACCCATACACACCCATCTCATTGAAATGCATAAGAAAAGCAAAACGGGGCAAAGTGCATTGGCGGATGTGCAACAAAACAAAAACGAGGCCTTTGTAGGAGTGGCTACAAGCATTCCGCCGATTTTGCCCCGCTCGGCGCGTCTGCCCATCAACCGCTGCAATCTCCCTGCCGACATCCTGGGCGGGCTCACTTTCCAGCGTTTTCCGGTCCCGCTGGAACTGGACAGCGTGGCCCAGCTTCATCACGGCATGTTTGCACTGCTGGACAAGATCGAAGATGCACAGGAAAGGGCCGATGCCTTCACCATGCATATGAATGCCTCGTTCTACCTGGACGAACCGGAACAGGCGGGCTACAGCGCGAAGTCAAAACAGAAGAGACAAAAGGCCGACTACCTGCGCATGGTGCGCGGCTGGAGCTTCGATGCGGACGGCCGCGAAGGTGCTGCACTGAAAGGCTGGGTGGAATCGCGCTTCGGTTTGTTGCCCAGACATCACGAACACCCGATACGCGACCTGTCCGGGGATGCCTATCGGCATTACCTGGAGATGCGCGCCGCGGCTTTATATGGAACCAATGCCCTGGAAGCGCAGTTCGACCTGCTCTACACCTATTGCCAATACGAACTGGCACGCAAACATAAAGACAAGACTCATCTCACCCTGTATCGCGGCGTGAACCGGGTGGATGAACACGAGACACTGGCTATCCTGGACGACAGACACCGCGTCGTGCTGTTCAACAGCCTGAGTTCATTCACCGCCAACCTGGACAGAGCCGACGAATTCGGGGATTACCTGCTGACGGCGCATGTGCCGCTGTCAAAGGTGTTCTTCTATACGCGACTGTTGCCGGGGATGCTGCAGGGAGAAGACGAGTACACCGTGATTGGCGGGTTGTATGAGGTGAGTATTGCGGCGTATTGATTACACAATGGCGGGTTCTGAAGCTTGAAGCCAAGGGTATTTACATTCTCACCTGTAATGGCTTAGGATTTTCCCGCTCATATTCATCTTGATAACTCTTCCGGAGACACCATCTTGTTTGCCATAAAAAATATCTCCCGCTACAAAGCCGCATCGATCCACTTTGCTATGAGCATCGCCATCGCCGCAGTGGTGTTGTGCGTGATGCTGTTCCTGTGGTATCCCGGGCCGTTCTTTGCAGCGATGGGCGGCAGTCTCCTTCTCGTGCTCATCGTCGGCGTGGATACCGCCCTCGGCCCGTTGATCACGCTCATTATTTTCGACACGCGCAAGAAGTGGCTGATTGTTGATCTGGCCATCGTAATCGCCTTGCAACTGGGCGCATTACTCTACGGCGTCAACACCATGTACGTCGCTCGCCCGGCATTTACCGTTTTCACTGGGCAGCAATTCGCGGTGGTCATTGCTGGCGAAATCGATTTCAGGGAACTTGCCAAAGCCCGATTCGAAAAATTCCGCCATCTCAGCCTCACCGGGCCTGTCCTCGTCGCAACGGAACCCCCAACAGACAAGGCCGGAATTTCGGATATCACCTTTGCCAAGGTTTTCGGCCTCGGCATCCAGAATCTGCCAAAATACTACGTGCCTTATGCTGACAAACGCGACCTTATCCTCAAAACCAGCCGTCCGCTCGCCGAGCTGAGCTTGCCGGACGGGGACAAGGAAACGTTGGAAAAATACCTCAGTCGCTCTGGGAACAAGAAAGAAGAACTGCATTACTTGCCGGTAACCACCAAGAATGTCGTGCTGACCGGAATCATAGATCTCAACGGCGACCTCGTGGACATGCTGAGTATCACCCCTCAGGTGACTTCGGCACCGGGCGCAACCAGGTGAGGTACGCGCGGTTCACCGGCTCTCCAACCGGCTGTAGTCGAGCAGTCCGGCCTCTATCGGCATGGTGCGTCCGTATTCGGCATTGATCTCGTCACTCAGCGTCCAGAATCGGGGGCTGGTTCGCCGCACACCAAAGCTCAGCACCAACCTGTCGTAATCCTGCTCCGAAGCGAGATTTCTTATCCGGTCTGTAAATGCGGGCAAATTCTTGCGCGAGATCAGATAGAACGCGTTCGGGTAGGCGGTGGCGATACCGCTGAGCACATCCAGTGTGTGCTCCTCGGGAAGCAGTGTTATCGTCTCGTAGATGAAGTTGGCTACGTTATTGCGCGCGGTGTTGCCGGGAATGCTGCAGGGAGAGGATGAGTACACGGTAATCGGCGGGTTGTATGAAGTGAGTATTGCGGCGTATTAGCAGCAGCATGGCGCAGTCGAATTGACACAACGTATCCCAAAGAATACACTCCATCCATGAAGTCAATCCTGACCACGGAAGTCTTCGACGCATGGTTCACAAGCTTGAAGGACCGGCAGGCTGCGCGTCGCATACAGGTTCGCATCGACCGCGCAGAGGAAGGAAACTTCGGTGACTGCAAACCCGTCGGCGAGGGCGTTTCAGAGATGCGAATCCACCATGGGCCGGGCTATCGCATCTATTTCACGCAACGCGGAATGGAGATCGTCATCCTGCTGGCAGGCGGCGATAAATCCAGCCAGACAAAAGACATCAAGACCGCGCTCGAAATCGCGCGGCAGATTTAGGAGGTAATCATGGCAAAGATCAAACTGAAAAAATGGGACAGCGCCGAACACCTTAAGACCGATGAAGACATGGCGCTCTACCTTGAAGCCTGCCTTGAAGAAGCCGGTGACGATGCCGCCTTCATCGCCAAGGCACTCGGCAACATCGCCCGCGCCAAAGGCATGACGCAACTGGCGAAGGAAACCGGGCTGGGACGCGAAAGCCTGTACAAGGCGCTATCGGGTGAAGGCAACCCCAGCTTTGCGACCATCCTGAAAGTGACGAATGCGCTGGGGATCAAGTTGCATGCGCAGAGCGCGCGGGTGGCGTGATTGAGTATTGCGATGCTGACCCCATTCGAACCACTATATCTTCTTTCTTGTTGGGAATAGTGCGACTTACTGTTAGATTTCAGGATGTATAAATGGCCGCTTTCGGCCAGAAGCGGCCGTTCGGGGATGCTCCTAATTCCATAAATATGAGTGATAAAAACATATTGTTGAACATCACTAAAAGCGCCGGATTGACCATAGGTTTGTTATTGGCAATTAATAGCGGCTCTCATGCGGCAACAATGGGCCGTGACGAAGTACTCCTTACGTTCAACCAATATATGAATCTCAACGATGATTTCGTCAGTTCCGTTGGTCCTGGCAAGGGAAAGGTTTCTGGCAAGCCCTATGATGAGCTTCGGGACGAAGTCGAAGCATTCGGTGATAATCAATTCGAGGAAGCACTTTCCAGCGCCATAGTATTAGCATGTCAGAATGCGGATGAAGACCTTGTTAGCCAGATCATTCACGTTATATTCCGCACCGTAAACTCCGCCTCTGAATTGCCTGATCTAGCCTTGGGGCACATATTTGTGTGCCAGCCACAATCCGTTCAAGGAGCATTTAGGAAGCTAGACAAACTAGCTCAATTGAACATTTATGAAAGGCTGTCCAATGGAGTTTTGGGCGCCATTGAAGATGACAAAGTGCCGAGTGCTAAAGCAAAGAGGTTACGTTCATTGTTGGATAAGTTGGCTCCTACAGACCATTCTGATAAGTGGTGAATTTTGTAATCCGTCTGTTTTGTGGAAGAAGCAGCTCGCGTAGGGCGCAATAACCAACGGGCATTGCGCCGTTAGGAATTTCACACATCCGGTGCAATGCGCTTCGCTTATTACACCCTACCGAATTCATCCCATCGCAGTAGCCAAGTAGGGTGGGCGCAGAAACGTGCCCACCCTA
Organism: Sideroxydans sp.; assembly: GCA_043744345.1. Lineage (GTDB taxonomy): Bacteria > Pseudomonadota > Gammaproteobacteria > Burkholderiales > Gallionellaceae > Sideroxyarcus. The sequence goes on from JAYTUW010000025.1 coordinate 25,772, forward strand.
CAGAAAACAAATCAGGACTGTCTGCTGTTCAAACCAAGCGCAACACCCACAGGCGTCGCGCCCTTCCGCTTACTTCACGATGCCGAGCTTCTTCGACCACCACGGCGTAAGCGCGGGCAGCAGGGTCAGGGTCCAGATGACCACCCAGGCGGTGAGCGGCATGAGCCGGGACATTTCCGGGAACTGCGCAACCGTAATGACGGCCAGCACCACCGGTATCACACCCGTCTCGCGCACCACGCTCAGGAAGAGTTTGTCTTTCATACTCAGGTTGGTGGGCAGCATGGACAGCAAGACAGCCACGGGGCGGGCGATGAGGATGAAAGCGAGCGACACCAGCAGCCCCAGGACAGCGGTCTCCCACAGGTTCCCCAGCGAGACGAAGGGGCCGACCATCATGAAGATGGTGGGCTTGGCGATACTCTCGATCTTGATCTCCATGGTGTGCAGGGTCTTGTGGAAGTATTCCTTGCCATGGTTGTAATTGGCGAGCAGACCCGCGAGAAAAGCTGCCAGGAAGCCGTTGCCGTGGATCATCTGCGCCAGCAGGAAGGTGACCAGCGGGATCGCCAGCACCATCGCGAAGTCGTAGGCGGTCTCACCCACGTCGCGTGAGTTGTCGCGCGATTTGTATATTTCGTAACCGTACATCGCGACCCAGCCGATGACACCGGCGATGGCGCCGAACAGGAACTGGCCGCCGAGGTGCATCATGTTCTCGGCGCTGAACAGGCCGGAGAAGAGACCGCTCATCGAATCCAGTGAACTGCCAGCCAGGATCATGCCCGCCGTGGCCGCCGTAAAGATGGCGCCCACCGCATCGTTGATGGCGCTTTCAGCCACCGCGATGTTGGAAAGGCGCTTGTATTCGTCCTTGAAGACGATGGCCTTCAGGGTCGGGATCAGCGCCGCCGGATCGGTGGAGCCGATGATGGCGGAGAGCAGTGCCGCGGTCTTGCCGTCCAGTCCCAGCGCCAGCAGGATGGGGAACATGACGAAGAAGGTGATGAGGTAGCCCACCAGCGCGATCATGATGGTGGGGAAGGCGATCTTCACAAAATCGCGGCGGTCTACCTCGTCACCGCCGCCCTTCAGGATGATGGCCGCCAGCGCGGTGCACACCACCACCGCAAGCATGATTTCCGAGGCGATGGGCGCCAATGCATCGTGCAGGACGATACCCACCAGAAGCTGCAGGGTGAAGCTGGGAAAAACGGTGCCTTCGGCGAACTTGCTGCAAGCCCAGCCAAACACCAGAAACAGCCCCAGGCACCACAATGAGTTGGCGATGGCCGTCTCGGTACCCCCCAGATGGGTCATGCGTTCAAGCAGGGTCGGGGCGGCGAGATTCAACAGGTAAGCGACAACGAACAGGATTGCGATCTTCAGGTAGTTCATGATTTTAAAATATCCAAGGATAACGAAAACGGGGTGAAATTCAGGGGCGGATTATTTGATATGGGTGAGTGCTTGTCCATCGAATTTTTCGGTTCTTTAGGGAGGGGCTGGATTACTCGGCTTTGCCGTTCCCGCGCAGGCCGCCCCCTCGTCCGGCAGCCCTACCCCCGCCCCCTTGTCCGACATGCTATTTGGAATTGTCGCGTTTCCTCCAAGCCCTGCCCCGCTGCAACCCGCGCCAATGCTGGAACTGCACTCTGGCCCGTTTATTGCGAATGAGTACTCATCAATCACAAGAGGAGTCATCCCGATGAGCATTGCATTCGAATCCATCTTCACCGGTCTGTCCGACGGCAGCGTTGTCCCCTACCTCGGCGCAGGCGCGCTGAACGGCGTGATCGACCCGGCCACGGGCAAGGCCATCCCCGCCGACAGCGACAGCCTGATCATCGCCATGAACAATGGCCAGCCGATGGCGCCCAAGCTGATGTATGAATTCCCGCGTGCGGCCATGAACGTGGAACTGAAGCGCGGCCGCTCGGCGGTCAACAAATTCCTGGACGCAACCTATCGCGATACACAGTGGAGCACCTCCGCCCTGCATGCCTGGCTGGCACAGCAAAAGCTGCCTTACATCGTCGATGCCAACCGCGACACGCAACTCCAGAAGCAATATGCAACCACCCCGCACACCCTGATTGTCGGCATCGCGCGCATGTCGGGCAAGGAATACCGCTTCCGTCTTTATAAGTACGATGGCACAAGCTACTCCGCCATCGAGCAGGAAGCCGTGGATACCAGTCTACCCATCCTGTTCAAGCCGCTGGGTACGCCGTTGCCGGAATCGAATTACATCGCCTCCGATGCCGATTTTGTGGATTACATCACCGAGTTGATGGGCGGGTTCGCCATCCCCTCTTTCGTCAAACGCATGCGCCAGAACAAGCGCTACCTGCTGCTCGGCATGCGCCTGAACCGCGACACCGACCGCATGGTGTTCTCCGACATCATGTTCGGCGCGGACAAGCCGGCAGGCTGGGCACTCATCCCGCACCCCACCGACAAGGAGAAACGTTACCTGGGCAAGATGGGCGTCGAGATCGTGAATGCCGACATCGCCGACTTCCTCACCGCCGCGCAAAGCTGGAACGGCAGCCTCGCGGCGGCATGAGCAGATATCCGATGCGATTTATTGTAGGGTGCGCCTGCGCACCGCATTTATCTGGTGCGCAAGCGCACCCTACACGTGGGCGGCGATGAGTAAACATCAGACAAAGTGGGATGAGTCGCGCCATGTTCTTGGCATGGACGAGATGGATCATACCCATCGCGAATTCATCGACCAGGTGGCCGCGCTCATTGCTGCCGACAATGCGGAATTCCCGGCCCTGTTTCAGGCGCTGGTCACTCACACTGCCGCACACTTCAAAGCCGAGGGTATGCTGATGCGTGCCACCAAGTACCGCGGACTGCCCGAACACGAAAGTGAACACCATCGAGTGCTGGGCGAGTTGCAGCAGCTGAACCGCACACTCAAGCGCGGCCATCTGCCGTTGGTGCGCGCTTACGTCAGGGAGGGCTTGATGGCGTGGTTCGATACACACCTGGCGATGATGGATGCGGCATTGGTGATGCATCTGAAAAAGCATGCCGGGAGCGCCAACGTCCCGTCGGCAGTTGTTTAATTTGATGCCGACGAAGACGTCGGCGCTCCCAATAAACACCACTCATCCAAACTCGGCAATGCCATTCCTTTTCCCATAAAAGCATAGGTACTCACTGCCTCAAGGGCTATTATTGACGGAACATTGACCGTTCCGGAACTCCCCATGGGCAACGTGCATCATCTTCTGCCGCAGGCTGCATTGACCGCAGTTGAATCGACCGAACAAGGGCTGAGTCATGCCGAAGCGGCGCGCCGACTTGAACAGCACGGCCCAAATCTGCTCACACCCGCCAACCGGCGCGGCCCCCTGCTGCGCTTCCTGCTGCAATTCCACAATGTGTTGATCTACGTGCTGCTGGCCGCGGCGTGCGTCACCGCGCTGCTGGCACACTGGGTGGATACCGGCGTGATCATCGGCGTGGTGTTCATCAATGCTGTCATCGGCTTCATTCAGGAAGGCAAGGCCGAAAAAGCCATGGATGCCATCCGCCGCATGCTCTCGCCCGAGGCCACCGTGATGCGCGACGCCAAGCGCGTGGTGATCGCGGCCGAGACGCTGGTGCCGGGCGACATCGTCTTTTTGCAGTCCGGCGACAAGGTGCCCGCCGATCTGCGCCTGCTTTCGGTGAAGAACCTGCGCATCGAGG
>JAYTUW010000026.1:0-29396 GCA_043744345.1 Sideroxydans sp.
CTTGAATTCCTTGCTGAACTGCCTTCTCTTTACCATTTGCCACCTCCAGTTTGATTAAAACACCTTATCTAGGTGTCTTTCAAACTGGGGATAGGCCAAACCAAGTGAATTCAATTCACTCGTGGCTCATATGTTGGCATGGCGCAAAGCTCAATCTCTCCCGAATAGCATCGCTTTTCCTCACTCCTTACACCAGGCCGAGGCTCTAGTCCTTCCAGAAATCCTTGAACCTTTCTGATGAAAGCTGTGTGTAACGGACAGTGTGTTGAATATTCTTGTGGCCCAAGTAATGCTGGATTGCACGAGTATCTTGCCCATCCTGGGCAAGCTTGTAGCCGCAGGCATGGCGCAACATGTGTGGATGCACGGTGAATGGCAATTCGGCCACCTTGCCAGCCCGGGCAAGCATTTTGCGAACAGCATCCGGCGAGAGTGCACCTTTGCGTTCGCTACAGAAGACGTAACGAAGCATTGGATATTCACGCCGGAGTCTGGATAGTGCTTGCACTTCTGCATCCCCCAATGGGTGAACGCTGGGGTCGCCATTCTTGAGACGGTTTATATGAATTAGCCCCAATTGCAAATCAATTTGATCCCAATGAAGATTGACCAGTTCGGTGACGCGCAGTCCGTGGCGATAGGCCAACAGGAGTAGAGTCGCATCTCGAAAGCCGTGCCGCCCTTCCCGTGCTGCCGCATCAATTAGCTTGGATACCTCCTGCCCCGTCAGGTACTCGCGGCTTCGGTATTCGGCGTTCTTTCGTCGCTGAAGCAGCTTGGGGCCGGAGTTGCTGGATTTGTTTCGCACTGGAAACTGCAGAACCACACTGCCCTTGGAAACCATGACGTTAACACTCCATATATAGACGCTTGCACAGGACACCTGAAGCATCTATCCCACACTCAGCCAGCCCTCAATTTACAGAGGTCGAGAAATTTCCAAAGGGATATTTGGGTGTTGGGGAACTCGTGTTGCGAGAAATCGGCTGTTGCTCTCCGAATTGCTCGGATTTGTCATCTAATTTGAATGTACAAAGCAAGGCCAAGGAAGCCGCCGATAACAAATACAACGAACAGCCATAGATAACCTCGAATCTTGATCAATTGCCGCTTTGTTTCATCATCAATCGTCATCGTATGCAATTCCATGACCGACATTGTTGGGATTCCTATAGTCGTAGCTGAAAGGATCGTTAGAAAACGTGGGATCAAACTCCTCGTCACTTGGCTCTGGATCTACATACCCCGTAGCATTCAAGTAGTTGTTTGCGAGTTGCTCGATCAGCATATAGATAAGCACTGCGATTGTGCCGGACCAGACAAATACAAAATATTTCATAGAGTTTTGGGGCCTCAGCTAGCCTCTAAATGAACGATCAAAATTAACTAGTAGCATTGTGAATCGAATATTTTCGCTTTCACTTCTTTGCTGCCGCAGCTTCAACCAGGGAAGTCGCTGAGCCAGTAGCACTTGCCGGCTGCCCAGATTCCGCTTTGCTCAAATGCGCTTTTATCCACTCATCTGCCATGATTTCAAACGAAACTCGGGTGACCTTGCTGTTACTTGCATCTGTTTTGATTGCCGCGGTCGTTAATGTGAATTTGTCTTCCTTGCTGGGTTCAATCCGGATTGTCATGTCTGTGTACACCGGCTTCTTGTTGCTCAAAAATGAGTAGTCCGACACGAGCAAACTTAACCCGCCTGTTAATACTGCCGCGCCGACCAGCCCTGCAACACCATCAGCCTTGTTTGCGGCGATAGAATCAGTATTTGCATCTATATCCTTGAAGTTCAGTGTTGAGCTTCTGATGGTGAATACGACATCAGCATCCTCGAACTTCTCAACAATCTTAAAACCTTGGGCACGAAGCTTCCCCGCAAAGATGGAGGCAGAAACGGGCCTCTCGCCAAACATCTCTTTCACCCGAACGAATACGCCTTTAGGGTAGTCGTTTGGCGAGATCTTTACGTTGGCTCCAGCATGGGTCGTGTCTACCGATACTAAAGTTACGTGAACCGGCTCATCTTGATTTTTCACATCATCTGCCTGTGCTACACCAAATCCGAACAACATCGCCAACGCCAATATCAACTTCATCATGATTATCCTTTCAGGTTAAATTTTCAGGTATCTCATTCAACATCGATCCGAATCAATACTGCCTTCTGATGTTCTTCTTTGCCGCCTCGCACCCTATTGCCATTGAATAGGGGTACCAGCGGCTTTCGCCGCTTCATACCCTTTCGCAGCTAGGCTATCTACTGTCTCAATCAGCAGAATAATAATCTCTATCTTCAATGCATCACGTTGGGCTAGGTCTTGTTTGATTTCGATCTGCTTGATATATGTCTCAGCCTCGGCCTTCATTTCAGCCATTGAACCAACGAACTCAGCTGCGGGGTATTGCGGATTAATGTCGTTCATCGACACTGCGGACAACAAACTTCTTTCCCCATCATCCAAAACCAAGAAACCGTTTTCGAATTGCATTTCTCCTCCTGCTTCCGAATCAAAGTAGATACAACTGATGGACTCAGATCCAGGAATTGGTATTGCTCAACCATTCCTCTCCATTTGCGAATGTTTTCGGATGTGCTCAAGTACATCTTTCAACTCCTGCCCTCTCGCCTGAATTGCCTCAGCGCACTGTTTTGCTCCTTGAATGACTTCTGGTTTCATTGGTTCGTTGCTGGACATGATGCTGGTAAACGAACTGCATAGGAATGCATTGACGCTGTTGAACTCTGCGAACAGATCAGCCAATTGAGTGATCTCATGCGCCAAGGGCATATTGTCGTCCGCTTTGGGTATAGGCTCAAACAAGCTATTTTTTGGGTTCATATATTTCTCCATGCGTTATGCAATGAAGATAGCAAAAACCGGAAATTGCCAAAGAAGAATTTGATGTTAAGTGCGCACCCCTACCTCAAGGCCATATCCAGCCTTGAGGTAACGCCAATGAATTTTCACTGATAGATACGCTCGTTTGAGTTTGTTCGAGGCTGGGTTCTGTCGCTTACATAGACCGCATCGGGTGTAATCACATATCGATAACCCGCTTTGACCACCAGTTTATAGACCCGGCCTGGTCTGCAGGTGGCGGAATTGTCGCACCCAAGTCCAACCTGGAATTCGTATTCTCCCGGAAGCACGTTTATCTTTTCTCGTGCAGGGAAGATGGATTTGCCATTGACCCAACTGATGTTGGCTGTGTTCTCAATTCCGCTCATGGAACGGGGCTGTGTATCCATGTTGCTTCCGCGCAGGCCAACCCGCGACACGATCTGGGCATAGTCACCCAATTTCTCGGGTGGAATTCCATCTCCCATCATGGCGCAGCCTGACAGGGCGGCTAATCCGATCATGGACGACACCAGTGCTTTGATATAATTTCTCGACATTCGATTCCTACCTTTCCTCTTGTTATGCCACGGAGTCATCGTTCGGAGTTGCACTTTCCGCTCGACGTGCCCGGTCATGGCAGCCGAACATTAGGCTACTCGCACAAATCCCAATTAAGCGGAGAATCCCAGATGATGTTCGGGGTGAAGCTTCCAAGATGAACATCGCGATTCTCATTCACGACGGCATCGACTTCTCGAATCTGGATTTTTTCAACGGTGATTGATTCGACAAATCCGATGGTCAAGATATGTCCGTGAAGCTGGCATATCTTGCTACCCACTTTCCTGACCATTGGGAGTTGCCGGGTTCTGCGCTCCAGTATTGCTGCTTTTTCTGCTTGTGCCTCAATGACAACCTCTCGCACATAGTCCGTCTGGCCCGTGCGATTAACGTATTCGATCACCCCGCCGCGATTCACAGGATTGAGTTCATCAATTTTTCTTTGATACCGATCATTGCGGTCCAGGACGGCAACTGAGTTATTTGGCAGGATGCGATAGATATATCCGGGTTTGGTATAGAACCGGTACGTTTGAGACGGACAACTGGTGTATTGGCAATTCGCTTCCATCTCGACGGAATGCATACCCGCGGCAACATAGACTGGATATCGAGATATTCTCTCCGAGTCAACTGAGCGTAACGAATAGAAATCAGCATGTTCGATCGTTGCCATGCCGGCCAGTTGTTCAGGAGACAGTTTCGGTCCGAACATCCCGCAACCGGCAATAAGTACCACAAGTGTGACCATTGTTAACCGCTTGGTTGCCTCGTTGGGCATGTATATTCCTTTCAGCAAATGCCTAATTTCAGCTTGATTTCCATTCCAACCCATTTTTACGAAGGGTTTGTTTGTAGATTATATTCCGTGGACTGTCAATCCCGAAGCACTCATTGTTGCGTTTATGGAAAAGCGCATGGCTCAGGTTTGCAGGGTGTTGGGAAACAACGTGAAGGCGTTGCGCCTGGCGCAGGGATTGTCGCAGGAAGCGCTGGCCTTGGAGGCCGAGTTGGATCGCACCTATATCTCCCAGATTGAGCGCGGGGTGGGTAATCCATCAGTTCTGGTGCTGCTCAAAATCGCGGTAATATTAAAAGTTGATGTCAGTGATCTGTTTATCAAGCAGAAATGAGATTCATCTCCGCCAATAATCATTGGCCCATGTAACCCTCGCTGTCCGTAATGGACGCAGTGCATCGCATTCTCTGCAATACATCAAATAGTTCTTTGGGAATTGTTGGACTTTGCTAATTTGTGCCTTTCGATTGAAAGGCACAAACATGCACCGCACCTCAATCCGTCCTATCTCCCCTACTGACGTTCAACCCAAGCAGCTTCTAAGATTCGATGCCCTGGATTGGGTGGCAGCATTCTTTGTCATTGCAACGCCGCTATACGTCGCTTACCTACTGATATGGAATTGAGCATTGCAGTTGACAACGATGAAAGGGGCCGTGGATTGAAATCACTAATGCAATTTCGACATTCTCATCTGCATAACACCCAGCCTCTGCGCGATGTCCGCAGCAAGCCAACGTCTCTGATTGATTGTGGGCACTGCTACTTTGTGGGTTTCAGGATCAAAACCGTGTCCGGGGACCTTTACCATCACGCAATGATTGCCGCAGACAATGATGATGTCTTGTTTGACGGTCTCGCAGCTGAATTCACCATGATCGCTCGGCAATTGCAGGTGACAACTTATAGTCATATCTCAGTGATTTTTATCCGCAACCTGATGATGCAGGATCCTGAATTGGTCGACTGTGCAGAACGCGAGGGCATCAACAAAGAAATTCAAGATGGAATCGCGCGACATGATGAGCGTTCATTTGTCGTATATGGGCTTATTGGTGAACGGATTGGAAGTCGCAAGCTCTGCCTGATGGAGGTCACGACCCAAAATGCACTGACCGCCATCAACTCCATGAATATCCTGACGCGCGAACAGCATGATGAACCGTTTTCCCCTTTGGAAGTCAGCCAGTCACATCCGGTGATCGCAGAATTTGATGTGTTATTCCAGCGGGCGGTTGCGCAGATGAGTCTATTTACAGCCAGTACTTTTGCTGGAGCCAATTATCTGCACTGACAGTCAATCCATGTCGACGCGTTCAAGTAGCTCCTTGCCGGCCTTGAAATGCGGGACATACTTGGCCGGCACCAAGACGGCTTCGCCTGTCTTCGGATTGCGCACCTTGCGTGGCGGCCGATGGTTGAGTTTGAAACTGCCGAATCCGCGTATCTCAGCCCTGCCTCCACTGGCCAGCACATGGCTTACCCCGTCAATGAATGTGCTGACGGCTAGTTCGATGTCTTTGAGAGTGAGTTGAGGATGGCTAAAGGAAAGCTGTTCGATAAGTTCGGAGCGGGTCATGATTTTCGGTTGTGCCTGCCAAGTTTTGTCGGGACGATATTTAGAAATATATGTGCGTGACCATTATAAACAACTTTGAATTATCGATGCCCCATCCATATCTACTGTCTCTACTCTCATCCCGGCTGTGTCAGGGTGTTTGTTTCTAACTTTCTATTACCAATACAAGTGATTACAATCCAAGTTTACTTCGTTACACGCAACAGGATGATAGTTAGAAACCGCACATTTATTGCGATAAATTCAGATTCTCGTGGTCGGCATACACCAGTATTTTCACTTAGATATTGAGTCATGTCATCCAGTCACTGGTTTAGCGATTTTGACTTCAACGTGCGGTGTAATTCCATCGCTCTGCCTTGACTACATCTTAAATAAGTCCGAATTTCCTTGACGGTGGATTTGATTCCTCCAGTTCTGACGGCCAGTTCAAGCGCCGCAAGTGAATTGCGTTCGACCGAACGCGTGCTGGTCAATTGATGATCCCGCAATACTTGGTACCAAAGTAAAGCCCCCATAAACTCCAACAGGCTCGAATAAAAAAGGCCAGTTACCAAGTTGATACTGGCCTCGTTACCTCCCGTGATTTTAGCTATCCTACCAGTAACAACATCAGTAGCGGTTGCTTCTCTTGTTACTGTTGCACTACTCGCCAGCATTACCAAATTGTCTTGAAGTGCTGCGGCGCGCTTGGCCTCAGATAATTCGGCCTGCAAGGCAGTACGATTTCTCCAACCTGTGGTTATGGCAAGTTGTTCCGATACCGTAGCGATCGGGCGAGCACTTATTGAAGAAAGCGCTTCGCGTGTAATTTGGATTTGGCGCTCTACATCGGCTTTCTGTATAGAATGATTTGAACGCTCGTCACCCGCCCGCAAACTGGAATAAGTCAAGAAAGTAATATGGCTGTATACCGTGCCCAGTAAGCAGAACATCCACAACAACCATGACCACCTTGTTTTTATGATTGAGGGAATAAGATGACTGCCTAAACAGACTGCAACTGAAATCGCTACCCACAATACTCTATCTAATATTGTGCCGCCGCGTTCAAGTGCAGCTACCGCAGACATCACCGTGGCGGTCGATGTAACAAGAATTGCAAAGATGCGGGTCGCGATAATGTTCATTCAGAGCTCCCCTTTGCATCACCTAGTCCAATTCTTTTCGACAATATTTCGATATTACGCAAGCGGGGACCATCTCTGCCCATATTAGCTTTAGAGAAATATACCGACACCTCCCCACGCTGAATGTAATGTGGCCTTTCCCATGGAGATATTGGACAAGATTGTTTGATTGATATTTTCGCCATATTTTTGAGTCTCTAAACAAATTGCAGTAGAGATAATGTAACCGCAGCCATGACTCAAAATGGTTTGAATAACATCGAAAACATGAACTCCTTACCCCACGCATGAGTAAAAGCGATCCAATCGACGACGATGGATATTTTGTTTGGGGCAATTCGCAAAGTGACGTAGTTAAGACCTGGACCAAGCTTTGAAAACCAATATTCGTGATATTTCAGATACCACTTTCTCGACGAATAAAATTGAATTATTTGGCAGTTCAATGCGCGCTGAAGTAGGAAAGAGATTTTGCTGCAATTTCTTTTATGTTTCCGGCTGTGTCAGGGTTTCAGAGATGAGATTCATCAATCAGCGCAAGGTTAAGATGAACAATGGATTCAAATTAAGCGCAACAACTGGCCTAAAATCAGACCATGGTCTTTTCTAATGGCTGAACCAAGATCCTTTATGGCGCGATAAAGATTTTGTTGCGTTTAACCCAATAATGCTTGCCAGCCCAAAAATATTTGTTTACGATTCACAGCGACTGCCGCTGAAGTCTTTAAAGAGTTACAGCATTTCAAATCGCCGCAAGGCATCTGTAGCACCCGCTGTATTGGTGCGTCAAAAAATCGAGCTGGTAGCGTCTGCGCTTATTACTTGAGCGCATACTCGACCACGTTCGGTTTTAATTTTTCTGTCTTGTGCAGAAAATTGTCGCAGCACATTACGCTGCATTTCAAATCCGTTCCATTCAAAACCAGTCCTTTGGGACAATCGATGTATAGCAGGCGTTTGCATTTTACAAATGCAATCTCACCGTTAGCACCTGCTATCCCTCGACACATCAACATCACTTCGCTCGACAATGTCATTCAAGGCATGTGAGTCAACCAACTGACGATCCGACCAAGTAAAGTTTTTCGTGCCAAGTCTTGCCACTTGGAAGTTTGGCAAGCTATTTCAGTCAGACATAACCTGGCCGCATCGATAAGTTGATCCTCTCAGAGTTCATTCTGAATTCTCGATCATCGACTTACCCACCCGATTCCTGGAAAACTAAATTCAAAAGCATTGCGCCCACCCCGCGCCCTCAACACAGAGGAAATTGGGCAAAAGCGCTGCCGAAAGGGAGTGCGACCTTTGCGCTGTATATACGCTGAGGATGGTCTTACAGAACCATTTTTTAGAGTAGTGATTTCTGTTGAATACACGAAGAGGAAATTAATATGACGAATAGAAGGCCACGTAATCGTAAATCAAAATTGGAGAGGGAAAAAAACGACATCATCCGGTGGTGGTCTCAAGGCAAACCGCTTGAAACGATACGAGTGCAGCTTGCGCGCAGGTCCATTGTTTGCAACCGCAGTACGATCCATCGATATATTCAGAAAGTGTTTTCGCTATGATGAAGATGAAGCAGAAAGCCAAACGAGTCGTTGCGCGGCACACAAAGCATGGTGTAGACAAAGCCAATGCAAAAAAACTGAAAGTTATAACCTCGCTTGGAACGGAGCGCAGCTATCGCCAAGCCATTTTTAACTATTTTTGTTGGTGTGATTTTAACAACATTCACCCAGACCGTTTTTCAAGCATCCGAGTGTTGACAGAATTCTTGGAGGAGAGAAGCGAGTGGGTTAAACAAAAGACGATCGACCAAGAACGGCAGGCACTTCAGCTCATCTATCAGCAGAAATTGCCGTGTATACGTTCGCAAATAATCTCAGTTCTAGAGAAACGTAGCTATTCGTATGAGCAGGTCAGTGCAATTTTGTTTCATCAGAGTGAAAAGAACTCCTTGACCTCCTACCTTGCACTGTATTGTGGTCTTCGAGCGCACGAGGCAGCGACGATTCTTCCAATGGGGGAAAGAGCCCCCTCCTCACATCGCACATGGGATCTACGTCGATTCTTGGGATATCCAGAACACCGACTGTACACCGTCGTCGGAAAAGGCGGATTGATACGAGTTGTTGCAGTTCCTTTATGGTTAGCAAAAAAACTGGAGGCCCGACGAATTCCCCCTCGAAGAGTGATAGATCGAGGCATATATTATTTTTCTCATTATGAAATTGGATTTGGACAGGCCTGGAGCCAAAGCTTCACTTCGTCCAGCCAGAGAGCACTTGGGTATTCCACCGGTGGGCACGGCCTTAGACATAGTTACTCAAAATGGAGGCTGGAAAAATTGATCGAAGAGCTTGGACTGATTAATCCCAAGTGGAGTCCGGCACAAATCAATCAAGATGCATTGCTGATTCTATCGCAGGAACTGGGACACTTTCGTTTTGAAATTTCACTCACTTATTTGAGATAGATATTTTGCTTTGGAAATATTCACCTTTCATTATGATTACAAATATTGGGCACCAGTAGCATGAGCTTATTTCTAACTCATCTTGAAATTTCTGAACTGACCGGGTATCAGATTGCTCACTACCAACTATGTTGGTTAAAAAATCATGGTTATCCACACGAGCGCACCTCCAATGGCAAACCCCGAGTATTGCGCGCATATGTTCAACAACGTTTAGGTTTGTCTGGCATAGATCAGATGACGCTGACCAAGCCTGACTTTTCACACTGGCAACAGAAAAAGGAAAAATAATTGGTAGGTCGCAGAAAAACTGCATCGTCACTCCCCCCGCGCCTGTACGTCTACAAAGGCAAGCGCAAGGACACCTATTACACCATTACGGCCAGCAACGAGCGCGTCAATCTCGGCCACGATCTCCTGAAAGCAAAGCGCAAACTGCTAGAGCGCGAAGAAGGACACAGCATCGCTGGTACAATCGGAGAACTGCTCGATGACTATCTTAAAGAAATTGAAGAACTGGTCAAGGCAGGAAAGAGATCGCAGAATACGCTCGACAGCAACAAACTGGAGATCGTCCAGCTCAAAATAGCATTCGGTTCGATGAAGCCCAAAGACCTAAAACCGCCGCATGTGTGGTCATATCTGCATAAATTTCGCGGTAAAGAATCACCGGTACGAGCAAATAGAGAAGTGTCATTCTTGCAGGCAGCCTTCAATAGGGCACGCAGTCAGGGAATCGTTGAAGACAATCCCTGTATAGGTGTTGAACGCAACGAGGAGGAGTCTCGTACGCGCCTGGTGAATGATAATGAGATGGCTGGACTCATCAAATTTTGCCGGGAGAATAAGCACCTTGATGATGAAAACCCTAGAAAGGGAAGCGACGCCGGATTGCGCGTAGCTCTCGCTGCACGCTTGGCCTACCTAACCAGCAAAGCGCAGGGACAGATTCTGCGCCTGCATAAATCTCAGATTGGTGATGACGGCATTACGTTCGGAAAACGCAAGCGCGGGGCGCCGACGATGGTGCTATGGACGCCTGCGCTACGCGAAACGGTGGACGAGTGCCTTGCATTGCCGAGCAAGGTCACCTCAATGTATCTGATTCATAACCGGCACGGCCAGCCATACACATCCAGCGGCTTCAAATCGATGTGGAAGCGCATCATGAACAAATGGGTTGCCGAGGGGAATGAACACTTCACCTTCCACGATATCCGTGCGAAAGCCACAACGGATCTGATTGAGGATGGCAGAAAAGCAAGTGAACTGACGGGCCATTTAACTGAGAGCATTCCGGCTAGGGTATATGACCGCCGGGCGGTGAGAAAAGCAAAAGCAGTGAGATGATCTTACAAAAAATGCATTTCATCTTACAAAGTTAGCGAGCGCTACCGATGAAACGTAATGAATTTGGGGTGGCTGAACGGGCTCGAACCGTCGACAACTGGAATCACAATCCAGGGCTCTACCAACTGAGCTACAGCCACCGTTGAATCGTCATGTTTATTGGTGTGCCCGACTGGAATCGAACCAGCAACCCCCAGCTTAGAAGGCTGGTGCTCTATCCGGTTGAGCTACGGGCACAATTCATCGGCAACCAACAAACTTCATACTACTTGAACCTGGTCGGGGTGGAGAGATTCGAACTCCCGACATCCTGGTCCCAAACCAGGCGCGCTACCAGGCTACGCTACACCCCGAGAGCGCGGCATTATACAGACCGAGCGCCAAAAATCAATTTTGATTGCGAGATTTTTCCAGTATTTGCGGCATCGCCAGCATCATGTAGTAGACCATGGACCACAGCGTCAGCACTGCAGCCAGATAGATCAGCATATTCCCCCACCACAAGGTCGAAATACCGAATACAGGTTCCTGATATAGCAAAAACAGGATGGCGATCATCTGGAATGCAGTCTTGAATTTGCCCAGCATGGATACGGCCACACTCTTGCTATTCCCCAGCTGCGCCATCCATTCGCGCAAGGCCGAGATCGTGATCTCGCGACCTATGATGATAAAGGCGATAAAGACTTCGACCAGACCAAGTTTGACCAGCACGATCAACGCAGCCGCCACCATCAGTTTATCCGCCACCGGATCCAGAAAGGCCCCGAAGGCGGAACCCTGGTTCAGTGCGCGGGCCAGATAGCCGTCCAGCCAGTCGCTGAGGGCTGCCAACCAGAAAATGAAGGTGCTCAACATGTGTTTGTGATGCAGACTGAGCGTTTCGTCGGAGACATAGAACACCGCGACGAACACGGGGATCATCACTATCCGGAACCAGGTCAGCAGATTCGGTATGTTGAGGGGCATCTTCAATGTAAGTGCTGGTAAATTTTCTCCGCGAGTGCCGGACTGATCCCTTCCACCCGCGACAATTCTTCAATGCTGGCCTGCTGCACGCCCTTGAGCCCCCCGAAATGGGTGAGCAGATTGCGCCTGCGCTTTTCGCCCACACCTTCGATGTCTTCCAGCGATGAAGTGGTGCGCGCTTTGCCGCGTTTTGCCCGGTGGCCGCTGATCGCAAAACGGTGCGCCTCATCGCGAACTACCTGAATCAAATGCAGGGCAGGACTGTCTGCCGCCAATTGTAACGGCTTTTCCACGCTAGGTCGTAACAATTGCTCCATTCCCGGCTTGCGCTCAACCCCTTTGGCAACACCGATCAGCGCGATGTCGGTGAGGCCAAATTCCGTCATCACCTCCACCGCCATACCGAGTTGCCCTCCCCCGCCATCAATCAGGATCAAATCCGGTCGCTTGCCTTCCCCGACCTGCAGCTTCTGGTAGCGCCGCTGCAAAGCCTGTTTCATCGCGGCGTAGTCGTCGCCGGGGGTGATGCCGCTGATGTTGTAGCGCCTGTATTCCTGCGGGCGGATGGCCATATCGTCGTACACCACACAAGAGGCCACAGTCGCCTCGCCCATGGTGTGGCTGATGTCGAAACACTCTATGCGTTTCAGGTCGGGCAACGCCAATGCGTTACGCAACGCTTCCAGCCGCAGCACCTGCCCGGCCTGCAGTCCGGCTTGCTGGCGCAATGCCAGCAATGCATTGGCCTGCGCCATCTCCAGCCACTGCCGCCGCTCGCCCGTCACAACATGGCGGATCTGTACCTTGTGACCGGCCTGCTCGGTCAACAGCTGCTCCAAAGTCTCGTCGACGATCTCAAGGCTGGTAATGATGAGCGGCGGAACGCTGCTTTCCAGGTAATGCTGCGCCAGAAATGCTTCCATGACTTCAACACCGTCCTGCCCCTGTACATTCTGCGGGAAGAAGGGTTTGTCACCCAAATGCCGCCCGCCGCGCACAACCGCAAAATTCAGGCACAAGGCACCTTCCAGCTCGACCACCGCAATGATGTCGGCATCGGTGTCGCGACCGCTCTCCACGAACTGCTTTTCCTGCACGGTGTGCAAAGCCTGCAACTGGTCGCGCAGCGCAGCCGCATGTTCATACTCCATGGCTTCCGCAGCCTGCTCCATCGCGGTGCGCAGGCGCTTCTCCACCTCATCGAACTTGCCCTGCAGCAACAGCCCGGCATTGCGCACATCGGTGGCGTAATCCACGGAACTGATGATACCGACGCAGGGGGCGCTGCAACGGTGGATCTGGTGCAGCAGGCAAGGCCGCGTGCGGTTGTTGAACACGCCCTCTTCGCAGGTGCGCAGCCGGAACACCTTTTGCAACAGGTTGACGCTTTCCTTCGCAGCCTGCGCATTGGGATAGGGGCCGAAGTACTGGTTGCGCTTGTCTGTCGCACCGCGGTAATAAGTCAGGCGCGGGGACGGGCTTCCGGTGAGCACGATATAGGGATAGGACTTGTCGTCACGGAACAGGATGTTGTAGCGCGGCTTGAGCGACTTGATGAGATTGTTTTCCAGCAGCAGCGCCTCGGCCTCGGAACGCGTCACCGTGATCTCGATACGGGCGATGTGCGACACCATCAGGCGGATGCGCGGCGACAGGTTGCTGATCTGGAAATATGAGCTTACGCGCTTCTTGAGCTGGTTTGCCTTGCCCACGTACAACACCTGCCCGGCCTCGTCCAGCATGCGGTACACGCCCGGCTGCAAGGGCAGCGAGGCGACGAATTCGGGGATTGAAAATTCGTTTTTCGGTCGTTCGCTCCCCTCCCCTCCGGTAGAGGGTTTGGGCGGGGGGGATTCAGGATCGAAGGGTATGGTGCTCAAGGATGGATTCAAAGACCTGGTGGAACATCGCTTCAGTCAAACGCCTAGTCTGGGTATTGTAGCGACTGCAGTGGTAGCTGTCATACAGCTTGAGGCCGTTCTCCAGCTCGTGCCGCGCGTTGTGGGCGAACTTGAAATCCTTGACCTTGTGTCCACTTGCGCGCAACACCGCCTCATGCGCAATGGTTCCCAGTGCCATGACCGCCGCCCCGCGCGGCAGGGCGGCAAGCTCCTGAACCAGATAGGAGTTGCACTGCTTGATCTCTGCCGGCTCCGGCTTGTTCTGCGGCGGCAGGCAGCGCACAGCGTTGGTGATGCGGCACCCCTTTAGTGAAAGCTTGGGATTGGCCTGTTTGGCGGAGTCCAGAGGCTCCGCTACCGTGGCCAGCCCGTATTTGTGCAGCGTGGAATACAGCAGATCACCCGCATAGTCTCCGGTAAAAGGCCTCCCGGTGCGGTTCGCCCCGTGCATCCCGGGCGCCAGACCGACAATCAGCAGCGATGTCCCGGCCTTGCCGAATGAAGGCACGGGCTTGGCGAAATATTCGGGCTGCGCGATTCTGACTTCGTCGAGAAATGTTGCCAGACGCGGACACAATCTGCATTCGGTGGAAAACTCGATCATCTTTATTCATCGCCCTTCGGGAATTTGGTTCCGCTAGCCAATGCCAGCAGTCGCGGAGTTTAAGCCAATATCGGCACGTCGCTCCGCGTCATTTCACGATGAGGATAAAATTGGGGTTGGTGCCCGCCGCAACCGAAGAGGAATTGGCCGCAAGCGCTCCTCCGCTGCCGACAGTGTATTGCGTTACATTGTTGCCGCCATAGTTGACGGCATAGACATACTGCCCCGAAGGATCAACATTGAGCCCGCGCGGGTTGCTCCCGGCGGCAACCATTGGCGTGCTCATGGCCGTCAATGCACCCGCCGTGCCGATCGTGAACTGCGACACTCCGTTGCTTCCCGTATTCGCGGCATAGACATACTTTCCGGAAGGATCGACAACGACCGAGTATGGCGTCGTCCCCGAAGCAACCGACGCAATAGCCATCGGCGTCAGACCACCGTCCGCACCGATTGTGTATTGCGAGATGTTGCTGCTGCCGGAATTTGCCACATACACATATTTTCCGGATGGGTCGATCGACACGGAATCGGGTGATGTGCCCGCAGCTACCGTTGCGACGGGTAAAGCAGTCAGTCCCCCATCCGCGCCAATGGCGTATTGCGAAATACTGCTGCTGCCCGAATTCGCCACATACGCGTATTTCCCCGATGAATCGACCGCAACAGCAGACGGATTTATCCCGGTTGCAACCGTCGCGTTGGTCATCGCCGTCAACTCGCCCCCCGTCGCTATCGTGTACTGGGAGATGCTGTCACTGCCTGTGTTGGCCACATACACGTACCTTCCCTTGGGATCGACCGTGACGAAGTGCGGATTGGTTCCAGCGGCAACCGGCCCCGCAGCCAGCGGGGTAAGCGCCCCGTCGGCAGTAATGGAATATTGGGAGATATCGTTGCTCCCCGCATTCGCCACATAGGCGAACTTGACTGCGGGGTCAATGGCGATGCAGTACGGGCTCGTGCCCGTGGCGACTGTCGCTGACGACAGCGCGGTCAACGCGCCGCCCGTGCCCACGCCATATTGCGAAACAGAGTTGCCGCCGGAATTCGCCACATAAGCCAAACGGGGCATGCTGGTATTCGCGCAAGTTACGCTTACGCTTTTGATTTCACTGTTCACGGTACCGCTGCCGTTTGCCACGGTACAAGTCTGTCCCGCCGGCTGGGCGAATACGGTGACCTTGTAGGCACTGCCACCGGTATAACTGGGCGCAAAGGTAAACGCTCCGTTGGCTGACACGCTGAGATTATCGCTGCCGTTGTTCTTCAGCACCACGGTGCCGGAAAGCCCGCTGATCGAGCCCCCGACCCTGAAGGTATTGCCCCCGCACGCGGCGAGCGCAAGCATCATGCATAAAGCAGCACCGCGCATCATTCTTGTCAGACTCGTCTCCATCTACTGGAACCTCAAAGCATCAATCGGCTTAAGCATAGATGCTTTGCGTGCCGGATACCAGCCGAAAAAGATGCCGACGGCGGCCGCCACGCAGAATGCGGTCACAATGGAAGACAGCGTCACCATCACCTCCATCCCGGTCAACTGGTGCACCGCCATTGCTCCGCCCACGCCGAGCAGCACCCCGATCAGACAGCCCGCGACAGAAATGATGATGGCTTCCAGCAGGAATTGCAGCAGGATATCCCTGCCGCGCGCGCCTATGGCCATGCGGATACCGATTTCGCGCGTGCGCTCGGTGACCGACACCAGCATGATGTTCATGATGCCGATCCCGCCCACCAACAGTGAGATCGAGGCGATGGCGCCGAGCATCATGGACATGACTTTGGCAGTCTCGGCAGCGGTATTGGCCATGGCGGTGAGGTTGCGCACGGTAAAATCGTTCTCGGCCCCCTCACGGATACGGTGCCGCTGGCGCAGCAGGTCGTTGATGGAGTTTTCTACCCTGGTCATCGCATCGTCCGACTCTGCCTGAGCCATGATAAACCGCACCGCGCCGCCGATGCGGGTGCCGAACACCTTGCGTTGCGCCGTGGTCACCGGAATCAACACAGTATCATCCTGGTCGCGCCCATCCAGACTTTGCCCTTTCCCCGCCAGCACGCCAAGCACGACAAACGGACTGTTCTTGATGCGTATTGTCTTGCCCACCGGATCTTCGTCGCCAAACAGGTTCTGCACCACGGTCTGTCCCAGCAGCGCGACCTGGGTTGCCGAACGCACATCGGAGTCGGCAAACGGATAACCGGAGGACAGTTGCCAATCGCGCACGGTCAAAAAGCTCGGCGTGGTCCCGGTGATCTGCGTGCTCCAGTTATTGGGGCCATACACCAGTTGCGCCGTTCCGGGCGACGAGGGGGCGGCGGCCGTCACCGCGGACAATTCCTCTATTGCCAGCGCATCACCGATGGTTAACGTCGGTGCCGCACCCCCGCCCATGCGTGCACCGCCGGATGTTGCGGAACCTGACAGAATGATGAACAGGTTGCTGCCCATGGAGGCGATGGACGCCTGTACCTGCTGCTGCGCACCCTGCCCCACGGCCAGCATCAGGATCACTGCCCCGACACCGATGACCATGCCAAGCATGGTCAAAATGGTACGCAGGCGATTCGCCCACATCGCCATCCAGGCTTCACTGAGCATGGGACCGATCACGATGTCTTCTCCAGATGTTCGGGTGCCGCATGTTCGACTGCCCCGTCGTACACGATGCGGCCGTCGGACAAGCGCACCAGACGGTTGGCATACGTGGCGATATCCGGCTCGTGCGTAATCAGGACAACCGTGATGCCATCCCGTTGGTTCAACTCGCTGAATAGCGCCATGATCTCCTGGCTGGTGCGCGTATCCAGATTGCCGGTCGGCTCGTCTGCCAGCAGCAGTTTGGGCTGGTTGACCAGCGCGCGGGCTATGGCGACACGCTGCTGCTGCCCGCCGGAGATCTGGTTGGGGCGCAATCGGCTGTATTTCCCGAGTCCAACTTTTTCCAGCATTTCGTTGGCGCGCACCAGGCGTTCTGCGCGCGGCGTGCCGCGATAGATCAAAGGCAAAGCTACGTTGTCTTCCAGACTCGCCCGGGGCAACAGATTGAAGCCCTGGAACACGAAACCGATCACCTGGTTGCGCAGCAGCGCCAGTTCATTGCGACTCTGTTTGTTCACGTCGCGACCATTGAGCTGATACGTGCCGCTGGTCGCCACATCGAGGCAACCCAGGATATTCATGAAGGTGGATTTTCCGGAACCGGACGGTCCCATGATGGCGACGAACTCGCCCGGCATCACCGACACGGATACGTCTTTGAGCACCGGCACCGTTCCGGCGTCAGTCACATATTCCTTGTATAGCCGCTCAATCTGGATGACGGGATCGTTGCTCATTGTTTGTGCACCGCTAGAACAATCTCATGCCGGGACCGCCGTTGGCCTTGGCGGGCGGTTGGCGATCTTCGACAATGACCGCATCGCCGTCCTTGATCTCCCCGCCCAGCACCTCGGTCAACTTGTTGTCGGTGATACCCACTGAAATGCGCACCGCCTTGGGCTGGCCGTTCTCCAGCACATACACGGTACCCATCGGTGCCGCATCCCCCTTGCGCCCCTCGCCCTTGGGTTTGTCGCCGCCGGTACGCGTTTTGCCCGTATCGGCAGGTCTGAATCGCAATGCCGTATTGGGTACGAGCAGCACTTCCTTGCGTTGGGCGACAATAATGCTCACATACGCCGTCATGCCCGGCATCAGCGCCTGATCCTGGTTGTCCACGGAAACCACCACATCATAGGTCACCACATTCTGCTGCGTGGTTGGGTTTAAACGCACCTGCTTCACCTCGCCGCGGAACGTGCGGTTGGGAAATGCATCCACCCGGAATGTCGCAGGCTGTCCGACACGGATGTTGCCGATGTCCGCCTCTGCATAGCTCGTGTCGATCTGCATGTGTGAAAGGTCTTGTGCAATCGTGAACAAGGTCGGCGATTGCAGCGAAGCAGCCACAGTCTGCCCCACATCGACCAGTCGCGACACGACGACACCGGAAACGGGCGAGCGGATCACGGTGTTGTCCATGTTTCTGCGATCCCGCACCACCTGTGCCTGCACCACATCAAACTGCGCCTTGGCCGCTTTCAGCCCCTGCACCGCCACATCCAGATCTTGCCGTGTCACATATTCCTGCGCGAACAGTCCGCGTGCCCGTGCTTCATTGGCTTGGGCCAAATCCAGCGAGGCCTGGGCGCTTGCCAGGTTCGCTTCACTTTGCTGCAATTGCGCGCGCGTCAGTGTCGGGTCGAGTTCCAGCAACACCTGGCCCGCTTTGACTTTGCCATTGAAGTCGGCATACAGCTTCTGGACGATGCCTGAAACCTGGCTGCCAACGCTGACCAGCACCACCGGGTTTAACGTTCCATTTGCCGCGACGCTTTGCGTGATGCCGCCGTGCTCCAGTACAGCGGTCGCGTAGCGCCCTTCCGCCGGGGACTTGGTCGGCATGAACCACCAGACGGCAGCACCAACCGCCAGCAACAGGAGCACTCCCAAGGATAATCTCTTTGTCATATTTATATGCATTTCCAAACTCCTGTTTCAGTTGCCTGCATCCAAGCGGGTCAGATCAAGTTGGCCGATGGCCTGTGCCAGCGCCAACCGGCTTGCCTGAAAGTTGTACAGCGCAGTCACCCGCTGCTGTCGTGCACCGGCCAGTGTACTTTGCGCGTTCAGCACATCCAGTATGGACATGTTCGCAACCCCGGCCTTGTAACGCCCCAGCGTCATGCGTTCAGACAGCTCGGCAGACGCCACCAGATCACTGGCAGCAAGAAACGACTGGCTGTTGGTCAGCAGATTCTGGTACGCCTTCCACACGTCCAATGCGACCTGGTTGGCCAGCAGGTCGCGCGCCGCAACCTTGCCTTCCACCTGCATTTCGGCTGCTTTATTCTGGTAAGTGTTGCGCGTCCCCGTAAACAAGGGCACGTTGAGCGTGATGCCTATGCTGCCCGTGTTGGTTCCGGCCGATCCGGAAATTGCCTGGTTTCCGGCGGAGGCGCCCAGACTAACCGTGGGTAATCCGGTTGCACGGGTTGCGGCGAGCTGTGCTTCTGCCGCCTTGATCTGAGCCTCTGCCGCCTGCAAATCGGGGCGATTCCTGCGCGCTTCCGCGATCAATTTGCCGATATCCTGTTCGGCAACCGGGTCGGGCGTTGACGCGGGTATCGACACCAGCGAATAGAACTTACTCGCATCGAAACCCATGACATTCGCCAGCGTTCCCTGCGCGCTGCGCGCGTTGCCCTGAGCTGTGATCAGATTGAGTCTGGCTTGTGACAAAGCCGTCTGTGCCTGCAATTTGTCGGCTGGCGTGACGATTCCGGCAACATAGCGAGCTTCCGCCGCAGCCAGACTTTCTCTGGCTGACGCTTCTGCAACTTGCAGGGCACCCACACTGGCTCGCGCCGAGAGTAACGCGTAATAGGACTGAACCGCACCCAGGAAATTTGCCTGCAGCGTTGCATCCCGCGTCGCATTCGCCGCCACCAGAAGTTGTTTTGCATTCTCGAGCGTTGCTGAACGCCCTCCAAAATCAAACAGCAGGTAGCTTGCGGTCAGGCTGGCACTACGGCTGTTGTAGCTACTTGTTGTTCCGGCCGAATTCGAGTGATTGCGCGACACGCCGCCTTGCGCGGACAGGGTAGGCAAATAGGCGGACATACCCACGCCGACGTTCGCCGCCTGGGCACGCGCACTTGCCCATACAGCGCGTGTCTGGGGGTTGTTGCACAGGGTCAGATCGACCACATCGGTCAGGGCAAGAGGCTTATTGATCTTTTCCCGGTCGCAAAGCGCTGGATCGGCTGTCTGCGGAAAGGCTGCGGAAACGACGTCATCCTCGGTCGATAGCGGATCGGAACCCGCATGTGCCGCCATCGGAAAAAATCCCATCTGGCAAAGCAGCAAGGCCAAGCATAAACGGTATCGAATCACGGTCATATTGAAGATATTGTGGTCACGGCCTCTACCCTATAGCAAAAATCGAGAACCGGGGGTACTGATACAAATTCCTACAATGCATGCGAAGGCAGTCGTGACGTAAAAAGCCCCGCGCTAGGCGGGGCTTGCAAGACTTCAATACTGATTGACTTACTCGGCAGACGGAGCAGCAGCATCCGAGGAATGCGGCACCAGCGCCTTCATGCTCAGACGCATGCGGCCTTTGTCATCGAGTTCCAGTACCTTGACCTTAACAACTTGGCCTTCTTTCAGATGATCGGCGACATTGGCGATACGCTCGTGCGAAATCTGCGAGATGTGCAGCAGACCGTCCTTGCCCGGTAGGATATTGATCAGCGCACCGAAGTCCAGCAACTTGACCACGGGACCTTCGTAAACCTTACCCACTTCGACTTCGGCCACGATGTCCAGAATGCGTTTCTTGGCCAGTTCACCCGCCTCGCCGCTCACGCAGGAGATGGTGATGTTACCTTCATCGTCGATGTCGATGGTCGTGCCGGTCTCTTCGGTCAACGCACGAATCACCGCGCCGCCCTTGCCGATCACGTCGCGGATCTTTTCCGGATTGATCTTCATCTTGATCATGCGCGGCGCGAAGTCGGAGACTTCGGGACGCACGGAAGGCATTGCCTGTTTCATGATGCCGAGGATGTGCAGACGGCCTTCCTTGGCTTGGCTCAGCGCGACCTGCATGATTTCCTTGGTGATGCCGTTGATCTTGATGTCCATTTGCAGAGCGGTGATGCCTTGCTCGGAACCAGCCACCTTGAAGTCCATGTCGCCCAGGTGATCTTCATCACCCAGGATGTCGGTCAGCACGGCGAAACGGCCGCCGTCCTTGATCAGACCCATGGCGATACCGGCCACGTGCGTCTTCAGCGGCACGCCCGCGTCCATCATGGACAGACAGCCGCCGCACACGGAAGCCATGGAGCTGGAACCGTTGGATTCGGTGATCTCGGATACCACGCGGATGGCGTAGCCGCATTCTTCCTCGGTCGGCAGCGCAGCAACCAGCGCACGCTTGGCCAGACGGCCGTGGCCGATTTCGCGGCGCTTGGGCGAACCCACGCGACCGGTCTCGCCGGTGGCATACGGAGGGAAGTTGTAGTGCAGCATGAAGCGGTCGTTGTACTCGCCCTGCAGCGCGTCAACCTTCTGTGCATCGCGCATGGAGCCCAGCGTCGCCACCACGATGGCCTGTGTCTCGCCGCGGGTGAACAGCACCGAACCGTGGGTACGCGGCAGCACGCCGGTACGGATGGTGATCGGACGCACGGTACGTGTGTCGCGACCGTCGATACGCGGCTCGCCGCTCAGGATCTGGCCGCGCACGATCTTGGCTTCCAGCGCGCTGAACAGTTCACCGATCTCGTTCTTGGAGACGTTCTCGAATTCCGGTGTCGCCAATGCTTCGGAGACCTTGGTACGAATCGCTTCGACCTTGTGGGTACGGGCTTGTTTTTCACGCACGGCGTAGGCGGCCTTCAGGTCGCTCTCGGCCAGCGCATTGATCTTGGCGATCAGCGCTTCATTCTTGGCAGCCGGAGTCCAGTCCCAGTCGTCCTGGCCGACCTCGTTCGCCATTTCAATGATGGCGTTGATCACAACCTGCATCTGCTCGTGGCCGAACACGACCGCGCCCAGCATGACTTCTTCCGACAGTTGTTGCGCTTCAGATTCAACCATCAGCACAGCCTTGGATGTGCCGGCAACCACCAGATCCATCTCCGAAGTGGTCAACTCTTCCTTGGTCGGGTTCAGCAGGTATTGGCCGTTGGCATAGCCCACGCGTGCCGCACCGATGGGGCCGTCGAACGGGATACCGGAAATGGCCAGTGCGGCGGACGCACCGATCATCGCGGGGATGTCGGAATCAATCTCGGGATCGGACGACATCACGGTCGCCACGATCTGCACTTCGTTGTAAAAACTCTCGGGGAACAGGGGGCGCAGCGGGCGGTCGATCAGACGGCAAGTCAGAATCTCCTTCTCGCGCAACGGACCTTCACGCTTCAGGAAGCCGCCGGGGATCTTGCCGGCCGCGTAGGTCTTCTCCTGGTATTCCACGGTCAGCGGGAAAAAATCCTGGTCGGGTTTGGCATCCTTGCGACCCACCACGGTGACCAGCACCACGGTATCATCCAGACTGACCATGACTGCGCCGCTGGCTTGGCGCGCGATCTCGCCGGTTTCAAGGGTCAATTGATGTTTGCCGTAACTCAGGGTTTTTTTATAGTGACTCAAGATATCTCTCCAATGTAAATGCGTGACCGAGTGGCCGTTACCAGCGTGGTGTTTCGACATCCAAAACGAAGCGGGCCGCATTCGCGACCCGCTTGCAAAACCTGTTACTTGCGCAGATCCAGGCGCTGGATCAGCTGTTTGTAACCTGCTTCATTCTTGCTCTTCAGGTAGTCCAGCAGCTTGCGGCGACGGCTCACCAAGCGCAGCAGACCACGACGTGAGTGGTGATCCTTGTTGTGTTCTTTGAAGTGATCGGTCAGGTAATTGATACGTGCCGTCATCAGGGCTACTTGAACTTCGGGGGAACCGGTATCGCCCTTGGCGCGCTGGTAGTCAGTCACGATTTGCGATTTTTGTGCGGCGGTAATAGACATTAGGCTTCTCTCTCCAATAAAAAGTGCGGCATTCTACCCCTGAATGGGGTCTCCGCTCAAGTTGATTCGCGCTGTGCAGCCGCCTTTGCCACGCTGGACAACAGCCGGCTCGGGGACAGCCGCCCGCCCTCCAGATCGCCCATCCCGATAAACTGCCCGGAGCTGTACAAGCGGCGTTTTCCGTCGGGGTGTGCATCGCTCATGCCCAGCCTCTGGCCTTGGGCAAGCCGACCGGCCTGGACATCATCCAGCTCCAGACTGGGCAGATTCTGCACCAGTCTGTCCACCGGCATCAGGCAGCCGTCGCGCTGCGCCGCGTCCATGTCCTCAAGCTGTACGAGGGTATAGGCCTGATCCAGGCTGAATTCGCCAATCCCGGTGCGGCGCAGGGCGATCAAATGCCCGCCACACCCCAGCTTCTCGCTAATATCTTCGGCCAACGTGCGGACATAAGTCCCTTTGCTGCACAACACGCTGAAGTCCAGTTCGTCACCCTGCAATCGCTCCAGGACCAGTTCGCGAATAAATACCGTGCGCAGTTCACGCTCCACGGTTTCGCCCTTGCGGATATATTCATAGAGCGGCTTGCCCTGGTGTTTGATGGCGCTGTGCATAGGCGGCAATTGCCGGATTTCACCCAGGAATTGCGCCATTACTTCAAGCGCCTGCGCCTCGGTGACTGCGACAGGACGCGTCTCGGTGATTTCGCCCTCTGCATCGCCCGTGGTCGTGCGCTGTCCCAAACGTATCGTCGCGCGATAGCGTTTGTCGGCATCCAGCAAGGCAAGGGTGAATTTGGTGGCTTCGCCGAAACAAATGGGCAGCAAGCCGGTGGCCAGGGGATCGAGCGTACCGGTATGCCCGGCCTTCTCGGCAGTAAACAACCAGCGCACCTTTTGCATGGCAGTGTTGGAGCTAAGCTCCAACGGCTTGTCGAACAGCAGAACACCATCCAACGGCCTTTTGATACGTGCTACGCGTTCAGTCTTTTTTGTCACTCGCAACCGCTTGATCGATCAAGTGGGAAAGATGCGCTCCACGCTCGACGGAGGCGTCATACGTGAAGTGCAACTGGGGGGTGATGCGCAACTTCATGGCATGTGCCAGTTGACTGCGCAGGAAACCGGCAGCGCGCTCCAGACCTTGCAGCAACTCCGGGCTGTCGCCATCCAGTGATGTATAGAAGACTTTGGCATGGGCGTGGTCGTTGGTCACTTCCACCCCCGTCAGCGTGACCTTCTTCACACGCGGATCCTTCACCTCCAGGCGAATCAGCTGGGCCAATTCGCGCTGGATCTGCTCGGCGATGCGGTCTGTGCGTGCGTAGTCCTTTGCCATTAAAGCGCGCGCGCCACCTCGACGATCTCGAACACCTCGAGGAAGTCGCCGACTTGCAGATCGTTGTAACCCTTCAGGGACAGGCCGCACTCGAAGTTGGATTTAACTTCCTTCGCATCATCCTTGAAGCGCTTCAGCGAATCCAGATCACCGGAATGGATCACCACGTTGTTGCGCAGCACACGCACACTGGAAGAGCGCTTGATCATACCCTCGGTGACGTAGCAACCCGCGATCGTGCCCACCTTGGAAATGTGGAACACCTGGCGAATCTCAACCATGCCGATGATGCTTTCCTTTTTCTCGGGAGCCAGCATGCCGGACAGCGCCGCTTTGATCTCGTCGACCATCGCGTAGATGATGTTGTAGTAACGGATGTCCACGCCGGACGACTCTGCCAGACGGCGCGCCGTTGCATCTGCACGCGAGTTGAAGCCAATGATGATTGCTTTGGAAGCCAGCGCCAGGTTAACGTCGGATTCCGAGATCGCACCCACGCCGCTGTGGATCAGATTGACCTTCACCTCGGCAGTAGACAGTTTCTGCAAGGAACTGGCGATCGCCTCGAGAGAACCCTGCACGTCCGCCTTCACGATCAGCGACAGGGTACGCACTTCGCCCTCGCCCATCTGTTCGAACATGTTCTCCAGCTTGGCGGCTTGTTGTTTGGCCAGCTTCACGTCGCGGAACTTGCCCTGACGGAACAACGCGATCTCGCGCGCCTTCTTTTCATCGGCCAGGACAAGGAAATCGGCACCGGCGACCGGTACTTCGGACAAACCTTGAATCTCCACCGGAATGGAAGGACCGGCTTCGTTGATGGTCTTGCCGTTCTCATCCAGCATGGCGCGCACACGGCCCGACACGGAACCGACCAAGATCGCGTCGCCGCGTTTCAGGGTGCCGGACTGAACCAGCAGGGTCGCCACGGCGCCCTTGCCCTTGTCCAGGCGGGCTTCAACGACAACGCCCTTGGCGCTGGAGTTCTTCGGTGCTTTCAGTTCCAGCACTTCAGCCTGCAGCAGGATGCCTTCCAGCAAGGTGTCGATGCCTTGACCGGTCTTGGCAGACACTTCCACGAACATGCAGTCGCCGCCCCAATCTTCCGGCACCACGCCTTCGGCCACCAGCTCCTGGCGCACGCGCTCGGAATTGGCATCCGGTTTGTCGATCTTGGTCACGGCCACCACGATAGGCACGCCCGCCGCCTTTGCATGGTGGATCGCTTCCTTGGTTTGCGGCATCACGCCGTCGTCCGCCGCCACCACCAGAATCACGATGTCGGTCGCTTTCGCGCCGCGCGCACGCATCGCGGTGAACGCCTCGTGGCCCGGCGTGTCGAGGAAGGTAATCATGCCGCGCGGCGTATTCACATGGTACGCACCGATATGCTGCGTGATACCGCCCGCTTCGCCACTCGCCACACGGGTACGGCGGATATAGTCCAGCAGGGATGTTTTACCGTGGTCGACGTGACCCATCACGGTCACGACTGGCGCACGAGATTCCAGCACCACATCGCCATGGTCGACTGCTTCCATGAGGAAGGCATCGGGATCGTCCGGCTTGGCGGGTACCGCCTTGTGGCCCAATTCCTCGACGAGAATCATCGCGGTTTCCTGATCCAGCACTTGGTTGATGGTGACCATTGAACCCATTTTCATCAGTGTCTTGATGATCTCGGCGGCCTTGATGGACATCTTCTGCGCCAGTTCGGCCACGGTGATGGTTTCCGGAACCATCACTTCCTGCACGATAGGCTCGGTGGGCAGGGAGAAGGCATGCGCGGCTTCCGGCTTGCTGTGTTTGTCGTGACGCGGCGTGCGGATCGCGCTGCCACCGGTGCGACTACCCAATCCGGCGCGGGTATCGGTGCTGCGCGACGGCGGACGCTTCTTGTGTCCTTTTTCATCCCACGGACTGTCCTTGACGGGAGCAGCGGGCTTGTCGATCTTCTTGGCGGGACGCGCCACCTTGTCGCCCGGCTTGAGCGTGGGTTTGTGCAAAGTCCCCTCGGGAGTACCAGCCGGGGCGGCGGCCGTTGCCGCGGCTGCGGGTTCAGTTGCAACCGCTTTGACCTCTACCACAGGAGCAGCCGCAACCGGTGCCGGTGCCGGTGCGGGTTCTGCGGCAGCAGCAGCTTTGCGTTTTGTGCGTTCCTGCTTGGCTTGTACATCGGCCGCCTGACGGGCAGCCAGTTCGGCTTGCAGACGCGCTTCTTCTGCGCGCATCTTTTGTTCGTTCTCGTCCAGGCCCTTCTTGGCCGGCTTGCTTGGCTTGGCTTCTTCAACAACCGGCGCTTGCACAGCGACCGGTGCGACTACAGGTGCTTCCTCAGCTTGAGCTGCCGCCGGGGCTGCAACGGTGCGTTTCTTGCGGACTTCAACCTGGATCGTGCGCGACTTGCCGCTACTGTCCGCCTTCTTGATCGCCGTGGTCTCGCGACGCACCAGTGTGATCTTGCTCTTGCCGCCGCCGTGCGCTCCGCGCAGGTGTTCCAGCAGCTGCGATTTATCCTGCTCCGATATGGTGTCGGTATCTTTCTGCTTGGAGACGCCAGCCGATTGCAACTGCTCCAACAGCAGCTCGACCGGCAGTCCCAGCTCACCAGCAAATTGCGCGACGTTCATTTTTCCCATTACGACCCCTTAACCTATACCAGACTACAAATACCCTGTACTACCAGTGCTTCCGGTTCAAACGAACCAAGGTGCACGTGCTGTCATGATCAACTGATTGGCGCGCTCGGCATCCATTCCGGTCATCTCGATCAGCTCATCGCCGTCCAGATCAGCCAACTGCTCCTGAGTACCGACGCCCTTGCCTGCCAAAGTGCGTGCTGTCTCTTCGTCCATGCCTTCGATCTTCAGCAGATCTTCGATGTTGTGCTCAACCTGCTCTTCGTTGGCGATGGCTTCCGTCAGCAATATATTGCGTGCGCGGCTGCGCAGTTCGTTCACCGTCGCTTCGTCAAAGGACTCGATGGACAGCATCTCTTCCAATTCCACGTAAGCCACTTCTTCCAGCGTGTTAAAACCTTCCTGCACCAGGATGTCGGCGACTTCCTCGTCCACATCCAGCTTGGCTACAAACAGGTCGCGAATCTTGGAGAATTCCTGCTCGTTCTTCTCAGCGGATTGTTCCACCGTCATCAGGTTGATTTCCCAGCCGGTCATTTCGCTGGCGAGGCGCACGTTCTGACCGCCGCGTCCGATGGCTTGCGCCAGATTCTCTTCTTCGACCACCACATCCATGCTGTGCTTGTCTTCATCCACCACGATGCTGCCGACTTCAGCCGGTGCCAGTGCGTTGATGACATAAGTCGCCGCATCGTCCGACCACAGGATAATGTCGACACGCTCACCCGCCAATTCGTTGGTCACGGCCTGCACGCGCGAACCGCGCATACCGACGCAGGTGCCAATCGGGTCCAGGCGCTGGTCATGGCTGCGCACCGCGATCTTGGCGCGCGAACCGGGATCGCGGGCCGCGCTGACGATCTCCAGCAGACCTTCTTCGATCTCGGGCACTTCCAGCTCAAACAGCTTGGTCAGAAATTCCGAAGTGATGCGCGACAGGATGATCTGCGGGCCGCGCACGGTGCGATCCACGCGCAACAGATAAGCACGCACACGGTCGCCGACGCGGAGGTTCTCTTTCGGAATCATCTGATCGCGCGGCAGCAGTGCTTCGATCTTGCCAAACTCGACGATGGCATTGCCACGCTCGATACGTTTGATGGTGCCGGACACCAGATGCTCGTTGCGATCCATGAAGTCGGCCAGGATCTGCTCGCGCTCGGCATCGCGAATCTTCTGGAAAATGACCTGTTTCGCCGCTTGTGCGCCGATACGGCCGAAGTCGATGTTCTCCAGTTGCTCTTCAATGAAGTCATCCATCTGGATATGCGGATCGCGCTTTTGGGCTTCTTCAAGCTTGATATGCAGTTCGGGCGTCTCGAAGGTCTCGTCGTCCATCACCTGCCAGCGGCGGAACGACTCGTACTCGCCGGTCTGGCGGTCGATGCTCACGCGCACATCGGCTTCTTCTTCCGAGAAGCGCTTCTTGGTGGCGGAGGCCAAGGCCGATTCCAGCGCACCAAACACGATCTCCTTGTCCACGTTCTTCTCACGCGCCAAGGCATCTACCAACAACAGAACTTCACGACTCATAGCTTTCTCCGACTGCTTCAGAAAACAGGCACCAGACGTGCCTTGTCCATATTGGACAGCTCGATACCTACCGGGCTGCCATCCACATCCAACTGCAATATCCCATCTTTCAACTCGCCGATGATGCCGACGAAGTTTTTGCGTCCTGTCATCGGCACGCGGACCTTGACCTGCAGCTTCTGCCCGGCAAAACGCACGAAATCGGCTTCTTTCTTGACCACCCGGTCAAGACCCGGTGAAGATATTTCAAGGCGTTCGTATTCAACCCCTTCCACCGTAAACAGACGTACCAACTGATTGCTTACGCGCTCGCAGTCTTCCACCGCGATACCATCCGGCTTGTCCATGAATACACGCATCAATCCGCGCCCGGACAACTCCAGATCTACCAGCTCGTAACCCATACCGGCCAGCGTCGTATCTACCAGCTTCTCCACATCCATATTCGTACCCACAAATAAAAAACGGGCCTGAAGCCCATCTGAAAACGGCGCGGATTGTACCAAAAGGATGCACTAATGGAAACAGGTATTTAAGGGAGAACCACAACTCGCCATAGCGCCGCTGCACGCTTCCCCCTTTGACAAAGGGGGAGTGAGGGGGATTTAGCAGGCTGTTGAAAAACGACTGATTTCGGAATACTTATGTAGGAGCCAGCTTGCTGGCGATGCAAAATCAGGCACTTTCGCCAGCAAGCTGGCTCCTGCAGAAGACTTCAAATCGAATTTCAACAGCCTGCTAATGGATTATTGGGGCTTGAACGGAAGCTAAATGCCCCTGGTCCAAAAAGCATGCAGAGTATTGCGGTTAGGCGTAATTTACAGCTCTGCATCACCATTCATTACCTGTAGTTCAACAATAACAAAGGAGACGATCATGGCTAAAGACAGCGTTTATCGTATTACCGAATTGGTCGGTACCAGCAAAAAATCCTGGGAGGATGCCGCCGCGAACGCGGTGGCCGCCGCCTCCAAGACCTTGCGGGATTTGAGGGTGGCGGAGATTATCAAATTGGATATGGTGGTTGAAAACGGCAAGGTGACTTCTTACCGGGCGAAGGTGGCTTTGTCTTTCAA
>JAYTUW010000027.1:0-28918 GCA_043744345.1 Sideroxydans sp.
GTGTTGCAGCATGTGCATGCCAACTACGAGATCGACCTGTTTCAGGCGTTGATCAAAGCCGCGGCGCGCGAGACCAAGCAGAGCAATCTTGATCAGCCATCGCTGCGCGTGCTGGCCGACCACATCCGAGCCTGCTCCTTCTTGATCGCTGACGGCGTAATCCCCGGAAACGAAGGTCGAGGCTTTGTGTTGCGTCGCATCATTCGCCGCGGCATCCGCCACGGCTACAAGCTGGGGGCGCGTGCCGCGTTCTTCTACAAGTTGGTTCCAGACTTGGTCGAACAAATGGGTACGGCCTATCCGGAATTGGCTGCAGCCCAAGTGCGCGTGATGGAGATCCTCAAACAGGAAGAAGAGCGTTTCTTTCAGACTATCGAACACGGCATGGAGCTTCTCGAGGCCGATCTGGCCGAGATGGGCAAGGCGGGTAACACGGTTTTCAACGGTGAGACCGCATTCAAGTTGCATGATACCTACGGCTTCCCGCTGGATCTGACTGCAGACGTGTGCCGTGAGCGTAACGTCACAGTGGACGAGGCTGCATTCAACGCCGCGATGGCAAAACAGAAGGAACAAGCCCGCGCCGCAGGCAAATTCAAGATGGCTGCCAACCTTGAGTATGACGGTCCGGCCACGACTTTCCACGGGTACGACACCCTGGAACACAAAGGCAACATTCTCGCGCTCTACAAGGACGGCGTGTCCGTGAATGCGCTGAACGAAGGCGACTTGGGCGTGGTGGTGCTGGACGACACCCCTTTCTACGCCGAATCCGGCGGCCAGGTCGGCGACAGCGGCGAACTGCGCAGTGTGCATGGCATCTTTGCGGTGGAAGACACGCAGAAGATTCAGGCGACCGTGTTCGGTCACCACGGCGTGGTGAAGACAGGCAAGCTGACGGTAGGCAACGGCGTCATCGCCAAGGTTGATGTGTCGGCGCGCAGCCGCACCGTGCGCAACCATTCCGCAACGCACTTGATGCACAAGGCATTGCGCGAAGTGCTGGGCAGCCATGTGCAGCAGAAGGGTTCTCAGGTGGATCCGGACAAGACCCGTTTCGACTTCGTGCATACGCAGCCGATGAGCGATGCGGAGATCCGCAAAGTGGAAGCCATCGTGAACGCCGAGATTCTCGCCAATGCAGAATGTCATTCACGAGTCATGGCGATCGACGATGCGCAGAAGACCGGCGCGATGATGCTGTTCGGCGAGAAATACGGCGACGTGGTGCGCGTGATCGACATCGGTTCTTCCATCGAGCTTTGCGGCGGAACGCACGTGAAGCGCACGGGCGATGTCGGCCTGTTCAAGATCGTGGCGGAAAGCGGCGTGGCAGCGGGTGTGCGCCGCGTCGAGGCAATTACAGGAAATGCTTCTCTCGAACTGTTTCAGTCTTATCAGAACGAGATTGAGGAACTAGCCTTTGAGTTGGAGTCCGGAACGATCCAATCTTCTGAACAGGCTTCTGAAGGGAGAAGGAAGGTCCAGAAATTAAAGGGACAGTTGCGAGATGCGGAAAAAGAGCTGTCCGCGTTGAAATCCAAGCTGGCTTCTGCTCAAGGCGACGAACTGGTTTCCCAAGCGCAGGACATCAACGGCGTAAAAGTGCTGGCAGCCAGGCTGGAAGGTGCGGATGCCGCGGTGTTGCGCGAGACCATGGACAAGCTGAAAGACAAGCTCAAGTCCGCGGTGATCCTTCTGGCGGCAGTCAGCGATGGCAAGGTCAGCCTGATTGCGGGGGTGACTGCCGATGCGACGGCCAAGGTGAAGGCGGGCGAACTGGTGAATTTTGTTGCCCAGCAGGTTGGTGGCAAAGGCGGTGGACGCCCGGATATGGCGCAAGCCGGAGGCACACAGCCCGAGCATTTGTCTGCCGCATTGGCCTCTGTTCCGGCTTGGGTGAAACCTAAACTCTGAGCGAAAACGCTCGGAAATCACTGTTTATTCGTTGTTTTAGACGGTTGCCAAATAGCATACCGCTAGTGTAGGGTACGCATTGGGATGGAAACGCAGGCAGTAGTGCGCCGAGGTTTCCTTATCAAGATAAGGTGTGGCAGGCGATGCTCAGACAAGCGAACGAAACGATACTGTTGGTCGAAGACGGTGAGGCCGAAGTGCTGCTGATACAGCAGGCAGTCGCGAGCTGCCCCGAGGATCTGCATCTTGCCGTGGCGCGCGACGCGGGCGAAGCACTGGAATGGCTGACCGACACGGTCGAACGGGGCTATTCGATGCCGCGCATGATCATGCTGGACCTGAAGCTTCCCAAACTGGCCGGACTTGCCGTCCTGCGCACCTTGCGCATGGAGTCCAGGTTGCAGGACGTGCCCATCGTGGTGTTTTCCGAAGTTCACGAACCGGCCGATGTGGTGTTGAGTTACCAGCTGGGCGCCAACAGCTTTGTAAAAAAACCCGCGAACCATGCCGAATTCACCAAGCTCTTGCACGAACTCGCCGATCTCGGCTGGTTGAGCGGCAAGGGGTTGCATCATTCCCGACCAAGCGCCGTTGTTGATCGGCGCGTCAATCCCCGCTGATACC
This sequence comes from Sideroxydans sp., assembly GCA_043744345.1. GTDB lineage: Bacteria > Pseudomonadota > Gammaproteobacteria > Burkholderiales > Gallionellaceae > Sideroxyarcus. Next base: position 2,542 of record JAYTUW010000027.1, read on the forward strand.
GGCACAACCTAGAACGGCAACGACAACTCCGGCGCGGCAGTCAGTAATATGCGGCGAAAATCATCCTGGATGCGATGCAAGGCTGCAACATTGTCCGCTTCGAAACGCAACACGATCACCGGAGTGGTATTGGAAGGGCGCATCAGACCGAAGCCATCGGCATATTCCACCCGCAGACCATCGATAGTGATGATGTCTTTGGCACCCGTGAAGCTGGCTTCCTTTCGCAGGCGCGCGATCAGTGTGTGGTTTATGCCTTCTGCAGTGTGGATATGCAGTTCCGGTGTACAGACCGCGTCCGGCAGAGCATTCAACGTGGAATTCAAATCGGCCACTTTGCTCAATATTTCCAGAAGTCTGGCTCCGGCATAGAGTCCGTCGTCAAAGCCAAACCAGCGCTCCTTGAAAAATACGTGGCCGCTCATTTCTCCTGCCAACAAAGCACCCGTTTCGCGCATCTTGGCCTTTACAAGAGAATGCCCGGTCTTCCAAAGTGTGGGTTTGCCGCCATGCTCGCGTATCCAGGGGAACAGGTTACGTGTGGATTTCACGTCGAAGATGATCTCGGCGCCCGCATTGCGGCTCAATACATCAGCAGCGAACAGCATTAATTGGCGGTCCGGAAAAATAATTTTTCCGTCTTTGGTGACTACCCCCAGGCGGTCGCCGTCGCCGTCGAAGGCCAACCCCAACTCGCTGTCGTTGTCACGCAGTGCGGCGATCAGGTCTTGCAGATTGCCCGGCTCGGAAGGGTCGGGGTGATGGTTGGGAAAGTTTCCGTCAACATCGCAAAACATCTCCGTCACGCTGCAGCCGATGCCGCGATACAGCTTGGCGGCGAAATCGCCGGCCACGCCGTTGCCGCAATCTACCGTGATCTTTAGCGGGCGTTCCAGTTTGATGTCACTGATGATGCGCGCCAGATACTCCGGCGCGATGTCGTATTGCGAGTAGCTGCCTTTTCCTTGTGCGAGGTCGTCGGTCTCGATGCGCAGGTGCAGTTTCTGAATGGTATCGCCGGACAGCGTCTCACCCGCGAGCACCATCTTCAGTCCGTTGTAATCGGGCGGGTTGTGGCTGCCGGTGATCATCACCGCGCAATCCGTCTTGAGCTGGAAGGCGGCGAAGTAAGCCATCGGTGTGGCGACCATTCCCAAGTCGATAACGTTGGCACCGCTTTTCTGGATACCGCGTGCCAGTGCCTGGGCGAATTCGGGGCCGGACAACCGGCCATCGCGGCCGATGGCGATGCTGTGCTGTTTGCGAGAGACGGCCTCTGAGCCGATGGCGTGTCCGAGGGATTCGACGATGTCGTTGGTCAGAGACTTGCCGACGATGCCGCGGATGTCATATGCCTTGAAGATATCTTTGGGAACGCTTGCCAAGATCGCTATTTCGTTTGCAGGGTGATGTGTCTTGCAACTTCTTTCGGGGGGATCTTGATCATGCAGTTGAAATGTCCCAGCGGGCACTCGCGCTTGAAGCAGGGACTGCACGACATATCCAGTTTGAGCACTTGTGCCTGATCCGACAGCGGGGGCGTGAACTGCGGACTGCTGGAGCCGAAAATCGCCAGCATCGGCCTGTCCAGCGCGGCCGCGATGTGCATCAGGCCGGAATCGTTGCTGACGACGAGGTCGGCGCACGAGATCAGCGCGATAGCCTCGGCGATATCCGTTGTACCGCACAGGTTGCGGCACGGTTCGTTTCCCAGGGCGACGATGGTATCGCCGACATCCTTGTCTTTGGGGGAGCCGATCAGCCAGATCACGTAGCCGTGGGAGCGCAGGTACTGCGCCAGTTCGGCGTAGTACTGGGGTGGCCAGCGCTTGGCTGGACCGTATTCGGCCCCCGGGCAGAATACGGCAACGGGCTTGTCGCGCGACAGGTTCAATTTTGCCAACACTGTTTGCAACTGTGCTTCGCTGACCTGCAGGCGCGGTTTCGCAAGGGGGCGCGGAATGTCACCCTGCGGGGCTTCGGCGAGCTGGGAGAAACGCTCCACCATCAGCGGCAGATCAGTCTTGTTCAATTTGCGCGCATCATTGAGCAGGCCGTAGCGCATCTCGCCGACGAATCCGGTACGCACCGGGATATTGGCGAAAAAGGGAACCAGTGCGGATTTCCACGAGTTGGGCAATACGATCGCCTTGTCGTATTGTCTGGCACGCAATTCCGATCCCAGTTGGTGGCGGGCCGACCAGTTGAAAGCGCCGTGCGGGAAGGGGTTGATGATGACGTCGTGGACCTCCGGCATCTGGCGCAGGAGTTTTTCCGTCCAGGGGGGGGCCAGCACGTCAAGGCGAACACCCGTATGACGCTGCTGCAACCGCTGCAACATGGGTTGCATCAGCACACAGTCACCCACCCAGCTTGGCGCGACGATCAGGATGTTTTTCATTTGGAAGCGGCTGCCGAGAAAGGAAAAATTCTGCGCTTCAATGATGTCCCTTGGGCAACTCACCCTTGAACTTGTAGAGGGTGCCGCAATACGGGCAGCGTGCCTCCCCCAGTTTGTCCACGGGGATGGCGACGCGGGGATGTCCGCTCCACAGGCTCACCGCCGGGGTCGGGCAGAACAGGGGCAGCGCTTCCGCGCTGATTTCGACGTACGGTTGTGCAGTGTTATCGTTGGACATGCTTCCCCCGGTGGTTATTGTTATCAGACGTGCGCCAGCCAGTCGGCGTACTTTGGATTTTTTCCGCCGACGATGTCGAAGAAGGCAGCCTGTAGTTTTGTTGTGATCGGGCCGCGGGATCCGATGCCGATGGTGCGGTTGTCCAGTTCGCGGATCGGCGTCACCTCGGCGGCAGTGCCGGTGAAGAAGGCTTCCTCGGCGCAATACACCTCGTCGCGCGTGATGCGTTTCTCGATCAGTTCCAGCCCCATGTCCTTGGCCAGCGTGACGATGGAGTCGCGCGTGATGCCTTCCAGGCAGGAGGTCAGGTCGGGCGTGTACAGCTTGCCCTTTTTCACGATGAAGATGTTTTCGCCCGCGCCCTCGGCCACATAACCGTCCACGTCCAGCAGCAGCGCCTCGTCGTAACCGTCATGGGCCACTTCCTGGTGAGCCAGGATGGAATTGGTATAGGTGCCGACGGACTTGGAACGGCACATGTTGATGTTTACATGATGGCGGGTAAAGCTGGAGGTTTTTACACGGATACCCTTGGTCATGCCCTCTTCGCCCAGGTAAGCTCCCCACGGCCATGCCGCCACGGCAACGTGCACGCTGATGGCGGTGGCGGCGATGCCCATCGCCTCGGAACCGTAGAACACGATGGGGCGGATGTAGCAGGACTCAAGCTTGTTGGAACGCACCACTTCTTTTTGGGCCTCCAGCAGCGTGGCCTTGTCGTACGGCATCTTCATCTTGAAGATGTAGGCCGAGTTGAACAGGCGGTCGGTATGCTCCTGCAAACGGAATATCGCGGTGCCCTGTGTCGTCTTGTATGCCCGCACCCCCTCGAACACCCCCATGCCGTAATGCAAAGTGTGGGTGAGTACGTGGGTGGTGGCTTCGCGCCAGGGTACGAGCTTGCCGTCGTACCAGATGAAACCGTCGCGGTCGGACATGGACATATTGGATTTCCTTAATTCGTAATGATGTTGCGAAGGTTACGATTCTAGCCGTTTCTGTCCCGATAATGAAGGGCGGGCTCCCAATGGATGGTCTGGAACAGGTTTTATTGCTTATTCCTTTTGTCACCGTAACATGTAATCATCGTCCTATATGGTGGCGACTCGGGGGCGGAATGGTGCAGAACATCGCTACAAAGGAAATCAGGCCGGAAATGACGGATTCACAGGAAGACAAGATGCGCAAGAGCCTGCTCATCTTCGCGGCTGCGTTCATGACGTTCGCAGTCATGTTCTGGTTGGCGATCTACTGGATGATGGGCTTGAATTTTTCCAGCAACGTGCCCTTGGGTTACCAAGTCATCTCGGTGGGTTCCCTGATCTACTACATGCGGACACGCAACTTCGAGGTGCTCCGCTTCATTCAGTTCACCCTGTTCCTGTTTGCCCCGTTCATCATGCAATGGAGCATAGGCAGTTCGGTCACATCCAGCGGCGTGGCATTGTGGGCGTTGCTGGCCCCGATAGGCGCGCTGGTCGTATCGGGCTGGAAGGAGTCCATTCCCTGGTTCTTTGCTTACATCGTGCTGACTGCGGTGTCGGGATTTTTCGATTACTACCTGAGTGTGGGTTCGGCTACCGGTATACCGCTCAATACCATCGGGGTGTTCTTCGCCCTCAACTTCGCGGCGATGTCATCCATCCTGTACTTTCTGGTGCGATATTTCGTGATTGAGACCGAGAAGATCAAGGCCCAGCTTGACCAGCAGCACGCCCTGCTGGAGGAAGAGCAGAAGAAATCCGAACGGGTGCTGTTCAATGTGCTGCCCGCCAATATCGCCGAGCGCCTGAAAAACAACCAGGGGTTGATCGCGGATGGCTATGCCGATGTCACGGTCATGTTCGCCGACCTGGTCAATTTCACCCAGCTCACTGAGCAGATGTCTCCGGAGCAGATGGTTGGGCTGCTCAATACGGTTTTTTCAGGTTTCGACGAGCTTTCCGAAAAATACGGACTGGAGAAGATCAAGACCATAGGCGATGCCTATATGGTGGTGGGCGGGTTGTCGCGTGAGCGGCCGGATTACGTGGAAGACATGGCGAACATGGCGATCGAGATGCTGGATTTCGTCGCCAGACACCCGGTGCTGGTCAAACGCGAGCTCGGCATCCACATCGGCATCGCCACCGGTCCCGTGGTGGCGGGGGTGATCGGCACCAAACGCTTCATTTATGACTTGTGGGGAGACACGGTGAACATCGCCAGCCGTCTTACCGACGATGCCAAAGAGGGAAACATCCTCACCGACAAGCTGACCTACAACCGTCTGCGCCATGAATTTCTGTTCGAGCCGCCCAACATCCTCAACATCAAGGGCAAGGGTGAGATGACATCGTACCGCCTTATCGGACGTGTCGGGCAGCACACCGGCAATGTCTTTCAACTGCCCGCATCCGGCGTGCCCATTTCCGGCTCCAATTAAGGCTGTTCCAGCAGGGTTCTCCACAGGGTCAACACCGGGGTGGTGTCGAGTCGGCCCGCCTCGATACGGCACGGTGTCTGGTTGTTCAGGCGCATCTGGTGCTGAATCCTGCGCAGCTCCTTATACAGTTCGCGCACCTTGCCGCAGGTTTCCCCATCCAACAATCCCAGTTTCGCGGCAATATCCAGGATAACGATATTGCCGCGGTTGGCAGTGAGTTCGGGGTGGTCTGCTGCATGGGCCAGGACGAGGAATTGCACGATGAATTCGATATCCACCATGCCCCCTTTGTCCTGCTTGATGTCGAACAACGCAGTCCTGTTTACATGACCGTCGTGCATTTTTTGCCGCATTTCCATGACGTCCAGCCTGAGTTTGGCAACGTCGCGCGGCATACACAGGATTTCTTTGCGGACGCGGGTAAAGCTTGCGCCGACATCGGGGTCTCCCGCGCAGAAGCGGGCGCGGGTCAGCGCCTGGTGTTCCCAGACCCAGGCATGTTGGTGCTGATACTCTTCAAATGCCCGGATAGAGCTGACCAGCAGTCCGCTGTCCCCGTTGGGACGCAGGCGCAGATCGACTTCGTACAAGCGGCCGGATGCTGTGTAGCTGGATAGCATGGTGTTGATGCGCTGCGCCAGGCGCGCATAGATTTCGCCCGCTTCGGGGTGTTCGTCGTCGTAGAGGAATACCAGGTCGAGATCGGAGGCGTATCCCAGTTCCAGGCCGCCCAGTTTGCCGTAGGCGATGATGGCGAAGCGCGCGTCCTCGCGGTGTTTTTTGCGGGCATCGCGCCAGCAGAGACGCAGTGCATGGCGCAAGATAAGGGCGGCGAGGTCGCTCAGGTGGTCGCTCAGTTTTTCCAGGGACAGCAGACCCTGCAGATCCATGGCCAATAATTGAAAGGTTTGTGTCTGCTGAAACTGGCGCATTGCATCCATCTCGCGCTCGGTGTCCCCTGCGTGGGCTTCGAGCTGGCTCGCAAGTTGAATATCCAGCGCAGCCCAATCCGGCGCGACATAGAGTTCGCGCGTGTCCAGCAACTCGTCAAGCAGGATGGGGTGCTGCGTCAGGTAGTCACATGCCCACGCGCTGGCGGCGAGCAGACGCACGAGGCGGGGCAATGCCTGCGGATATTCGGCGAGGAAGGCCAAATAGGCGGCGCGACGGGCGATGGCTTCCAGCAGGATCAGTGTGCGCCGCAATGCTTCGTCGGGGTTGGACGTCTCGGCACATAATTCGGCCAGCCGCGGCACCAGTGCATCCAGGCGGTGACGGCTGGCCTCCGGCAGTTGCTGGTAACGGCTGCCATTGCGGAACTGCAGGAGATTTTCGGCGAGGGCGGGACCGTCCCTGAAGCCGAGTGTTACGAGCGCGGTTTCAAGTTCCTCCGGCTTCGCGCCGTCGTGCCACCAGGTGCATTCCGTTGCCTCCTGTTTCTCTCCGAATACTTTCTCAAACTGCTGGCTGACGAAATCGCGCAACGGATTGAGGACGGCAAGCAGCGACTCGAAGTCGTCATAACCCATCGAAGTGGCGATGATGGCTTGCAGCTCCGGAGATTCCGGTAATTCCTGTGTCTGCTGGTCATCCAGATATTGCAGCCGGTGTTCCAGGTTGCGAAGAAAGACATAACTCTCACCGAGCCGTTCCACCACCCCGGCGGTCAGTTCGCCGTCCCGGGCAAGCTGCTGCAACACCAGTTGTGTGGGGCGGATGCGCAAGCGGGCATCACGGCCGCCGCGTATCAGCTGGAACACCTGCGCGATGAATTCGATCTCGCGGATACCGCCGCGCCCGAGTTTGATGTTGTGGTGCCGGTCGCGGCGCGCGACTTCGGCGCGGATCTGCACATGCAGCTTGCGCATGGAGTCGAACGCGCCGAAATCCAGATATTTGCGGAACACGAAAGGTTGCGCGAGCTTTTCCAGCTCCGATGTGTATAGGCAATTCTCCGGCGAGATGACCCGTGCCTTGATCCAGGCATATCGCTCCCATTCGCGGCCCTGCGCGACCAGATATTCCTCGAGAGCGGCAAAACTCATGGTCAAGGGGCCGCTGTCGCCATACGGGCGCAGGCGCATATCGACCCGGAATACATAACCATCGGCGGTGAGATCGTTGATGAGGGAGATGATCTTGCGCCCGAGCCGGTTGAAGAACTCGTGGTTGTTCAAAGTCCGCGGTCCGTCCGTTTCGCCGTCTTCGGGATAGACGAAGATCAGGTCGATGTCGGATGAGACGTTCAGTTCGCCGCCGCCCAGTTTGCCCATGCCAATCACCAGCAAATGCTGCGGCTTTCCACTTTCGGAGCCGACGGGCTGCCCGTATTGCCCGACCAGCGCCTGCATCGCGAAGTGTTGGGCGCGGCGCACGCTGATCTCGGCCAGTGCGGTCATGCTGCGCATCACTTCGTCCAGATCGGACAGGCCGTTAAGATCCCGGGTCAGAACATGCAGCATCACGCGTTTGCGCAAACTGCGCAGTGCGCCTGAAAGCGGGACTTCATCCTCCGCTGGTAGCGCTTGCGACCATTCGGCAATGACCTCTTTATTGCAAGGGGATAAGTGATGTTCGCGCAGCCAAACCAGCAGTTCCGGCTCCACATCCAGCAAACGGGCGAGATAACGGCTGCAGTGTCGCGCATGCCGGATCAAATGGTCGAAATCGGCTTCAGGGCGAGGGTTTTCGGTATTCATGACCGGGGCTTCGGGTTAAAATGGAGAGACTGTCCTTTGTGCCGCATTATAGGTTCTTCATGTTCCGCATGCCCCTTTTGTTCAACCTGCCATACCTTCAACAAGCGCGATGCTGAAATCTTCTCTCCTACGCACTTGGCGCGGGAAGGGACGCTTCTCGCGCATCGTTCTGGAACTCACCTCATTACTGGTCATTGCCGGTGCAATCGTGCTGCTGACTCTGCGTTACCGCGTTTTGCCGAACATCGAGCTTTATCACGAACAGATCACCGCCGCCGCAAGTGCAGCCCTCGGGCAGCCGCTGACCATTGGCAAGATTGGTGCCGACTGGGATGGCTTGCGTCCGCGTCTATTGTTGTCGGACGTGCAAATACTCGACAGGCAGGGGCGTGTCGTGTTGAGCCTGCCACATCTGGAAAATACGGTGGCATGGACGAGCTTGCCCACGCTGGAGTTGCGATTCCAGACCCTGCTGGTCGATGGTGCGGACCTCACGGTCCGGCGTGATGCGCAGGGCATATGGTATGTGGCCGGTTTCGCACTTGATACCCAATCCGCCGGTCGGCAGAACAGTTCGGACTGGTTGCTGCACCAGTCCAGGGTCTTGATCCGAAACGGGCGCGTTACCTGGCAGGACGACTTGCGGGGAGCGCCGCCACTGGTGCTGGAGCAGGTTGATCTGAGTATCGACAACCGGCACGGTCGACACCGCTTTGCGGTCAAGGCATCGGCTCCCGAAAGATTGGCCTCCCGTCTGGATGTGCGCGGCAACTTCACCGGTGACAGTTTTGGCGATATGGGCGAATGGAAAGGGCAACTCTATACCCAGCTTGATTATGCCGACGTGCCCGCCTGGAAACTCTGGGTGACCCTGCCGAAAGCGTTCAAACACGGCAAGGGCGCTTTGCGATTGTGGCTGGGGTTGGAAGGCGGCCAGTTGCGCAGCGTGGATGGTGACGTAGCCTTGGCGGGTGTGCAGGCCAGACTGTCGGAGGAATTGCCGCAGCTTGATCTGAGCGAGTTGCGCGGACGCATCGGTTGGCATCTTCTGGATCGCGGTTTTGAGGTCGTTACACAGCGTCTCTCGCTGCAGATGCGCGATGGTTTCAAATTGAAGCCGACCGATTTTTACCTGCGCCTTGTGGATGATCAGGACGGAAAACTGGCTTCCGGTGAAATTCGGGCGAACACATTGGAACTTGCCGACATCAGTATTCTGACGTCCTATCTGCCGTTGGGTGACGCACTGAAACAACAGATAGCCGATACTTCGCCGCGCGGGCGAATTGCCGATCTGCAGGCGCAGTGGCAAAGCAGTGCCGGCGCCATCGCCCGGTATGAGGTAAAGGCGCGTTTTGACGGTCTGTCGATGCGCCGTGTCGGGGATATGCCCGGTTTCTCGGGTCTGAGCGGAAAAGTGGACGGTGTGGACAGCAGCGGAACGCTTACGCTGAACAGTCGCAGGTTCAAGCTTGATGCGCTGCAATTGTTTGACGAACCGGTCGAATTTGACACACTCACGGCCCGGCTGGGTTGGCAGCGCAATACGCGCGGCTTGGAGATCAAACTGAGCAATGTCGAACTTGCCAATGCCGATCTGTCAGGAACAATCTACGGCAGTTATCAGGCCGAGGCGGAGGGCCCGGGATATATAGATGCCACGGTCGACATGAGTCGCGTCGCTGTAAAGCGTACCGCGCATTACACGCCGGTGCCGGCCGTCAACAAGGAAACGCGCGATTGGTTGCAGGCCGCGCTGCAAGGCGGGCAGGCGGACAAGTTCCGTGTGCGACTGCGCGGGGATCTGCGTGATTTTCCCTTTGTCGGGAACGAACACGGCATTTTCCGGTTGGAAGCCCGGGCCAAGGGGGTGGAGTTGGACTTCCTCAAGGGATGGCCGAGGCTCGAAGAGGCGCAGACGCAGTTGCTGATAGAGGGAAACAAGCTGGAAGTCGGGGCGGTCACGGCCGCGACCAATGGCGCTCATCTGCAGAACATCAAGGTGAGCATCCCCGATCTGCTGGCCAATAATCTGCTGCTTCAGGTGCGCGGCGAGGCGGCCGAATCGACGCAGAATTGTCTGGAGTACATCGCAAAGAGCCCCGTCAACGGCTATCTGGACGGGTTCACCGAAAGCATCAAGGCGCGCGGCGACGGAAAACTGAATGTGCAGCTCGATATTCCGCTGACCGGAGAAGCCCCGGTCAGGGTGCGCGGCGATTACCGCTTTGTGAACAACGAGGTTGATTTTGGCGGGAACATCCCCTTGCTGCGCAAGGTGAATGGTGTGTTGATGTTTACCGAGTCGACGGTGAATGCGGGGGATATTGCTGCCCAGATACTGGGCGGCCCGGCACATCTGACGATACTGAGCGAGCAGGGGGCGCTGGTCGCGAGCGGCCGGGGGAAACTCGATCTCGACAGCCAGAATGTGCTGAACCCGCATCCGATATGGAGCCGGGTCCATGGCAGTGCCGACTGGAATGCCGACATCCGCGTGCACAACAAGCTGGTCGATGTCACGGTGGATTCGGACTTGCAGGGTATCGTTTCCGATCTGCCGGCGCCTTTGTCAAAGAATGCCAATGAACGCGTCCCCGCGCACTTCGAACAAAAGAGCACTAGCTTGACACAGGAAACACTGAGCCTGCGCTACGGCGCGGTGCTGGATGCCAAATGGGCGCGTATCGTCGACAGTGACGGAGTGTGGAACACCCGCCGTGGGCGTATCGGGCTGGGTGGATCCACGGTTCCGGGCGGCAAGGAAGGAATCTGGATCATCGGCAAGTTGCCGCAGGCTTCGCTCGAAGGGTGGAGCGGTTCGGGGGTGTTCTCCAGTGGCGATGGCGTATTGCCCAATGTGGCGGGCATTGATATCAGTGTGGATAAATTGACCGGTTACGGCAATACGGTAAATGCACTGGGTATCAAGGGAAGCGCCCGCAATGGTTTGCTCAGTTTGCGGCTGGCCTCAAGGGAATTGAACGGTGATGTGATCTGGCAGCCCCAGGGCGATGGCAAATTGCTCGGGCGCTTCAAGAATGCAATGCTGGGTGAGGGAAATGCCGAATCGCCGGTAAAGACGCAGACAGTCGCTGGCGGGAAAGCCCCCCCGGACAATAGCTGGTTCCCGGAGGTTGATGTGGCGGTCGAGAAGCTTACCTATAAAGGCCGCCAGCTCGGCAGGCTGGAAATGGCGTTGAGCGAGACCGGCGGAAATGTGAATTTGGACAGTCTGCAGATCACCAATCCGGACGGTGTGCTGAACATGAGCGGCAAATGGCAGGCGGCACCGGAGCAGACGCTGATCAAGCTGCGGGTGGATATCAGCGATGCCGGCAAGATCCTGTCGCGTTCCGGTTATCCGGACAGTCTCAAGGATGGTAGCGGCACGTTGGAAAGCGATTTGCGCTGGTCCGGCGCACCGGATACGTTCGACTATGCCAAGTTAAATGGAGCGATAAACCTGAAAGTGGGCAAGGGCCGCTTCCTCAAGCTCAACGATTCCAAGGTTGGCACACTGAAGTTGCTCGGGGTGCTGAGTCTGCAGTCCATTCCCAAGCGTATCTCGCTCGACTTTACCGATGTGTTCAGCGACGGTTTTCAGTTTGAAAACATCACCGGCAATGCCCAAATCGTGAACGGTCTGCTGATGACCAGCGATATGAAACTGACAGGTTCGGCAGCCAAGGTCACTATGAACGGTCAGGTGGATCTTAACCGCGAGACCCAGAACCTGAAGGTGCGCATCATGCCCACCATCGGAGACAACGTGTCTTTACTCTCATTTGCTGCCGGTCCGGTGGTTGGAGTGGGGGTATTGCTGGCCAACAAGATTTTGAGCGATCCCCTCGATAAGCTGGTGTCGTTTGAATACAATGTCAGCGGGAGCTGGGCGGACCCGAAGGTGGAAAAAGTCTCAAGATCCAAGCCCGCGCAGAACGGTCCGTTCACCGGAGAATGACTTTGGAACAAAATGAACCGCAGCACTTGAATAACCGATAACCAGAAAGCCATCGAAAATGTCCTCACTCGACAACACCCAATCCCGCATCGCGGCGCAACTCAGCGCATTCAAGGTGGCCGCCATTCAGATGGCCTCCGGTCCCAAGGTCGAGGGCAACCTGAGCGAGGCGCGACGTCTGGTCGCCAATGCGGCCGAGCAGGGGGCGAAGCTGGTGGTATTGCCCGAGTTCTTCGCCATCATGGGCATGAACGAGCAGGACAAGCTCAAAGTGCGCGAACAGCCGGGACAGGGGCCGATACAGAGCTTCATGAGCGAAATGTCGCGCAAACACAAGATATGGCTGATCGGATCGCTGCCGCTGGCAGGGAAGTCTCCGGACAAGGTGCTCAACAGCTGCCTGGTGTTCGACGAGACCGGCGCCCAGGTTGCCCGCTACGACAAGATCCATCTGTTCAACCTGACGCTGGGTAACGAACACTACAACGAAGCCAGCACCATCGAAGCGGGCGACAAGGTCGTGGTCGTGGACAGTCCCTTCGGGCGTATTGGTCTGGCCATCTGCTACGACCTGCGCTTCCCCGAGATATTCCGCGCCATGAAGGACGTGAACATCATCGTCCTGCCGTCCGCCTTCACGGCGACCACCGGCAAGGTGCACTGGGAACCGCTGGTACGTGCGCGTGCCATCGAGAACCTGTCTTACGTCATCGCCGCCGCACAGGGTGGCTACCACGTGAGCGGTCGCGAGACGCATGGCCACAGCATGGTTGTCGATCCCTGGGGGCGCGTCATGGACGAATTGCCGCGCGGTTCCGGGGTGGTCATCGCCGAAGTGAATCCCGGCTATCAGGAAAGTCTGCGCAAGAGTCTGCCGGCACTGTCGCACCGCACATTGTCCTGCGACAAATGAGCTCGACCCTGCAACTGGCGCAACGTGCGCTGCTTACCGCACACGGACTGGAAGCGCACCATCTGGAACAGGTGTTCGGCAAGATGCTCGCGCATCGGGTCGATTATGCCGATTTGTATTTCCAATACAGCCGCGCCGAAAGCTGGTCGCTGGAAGAAGGCATCGTCAAGTCCGGCAGTTTCCACATCGACCAGGGGGTCGGTGTACGCGCCATCAGCGGTGAAAAAACCGCGTTCGCCTATTCCGACGACATCACGCTGGCCGCGCTTGAAGATGCCGCATTGGCCACCCGCGCCATCGCCCGCCAGGGTGGTAGCCGCAAGTCCGCACATCTGAACCCGGGGAAACGGCACGCGCTCTATTTGCCCCAAGACCCCATCGCCACCCTGAAGGCCGAGGAGAAGGTGCAGTTGCTGGAGCGTCTGGAGCGTATTGCACGCGCGCTTGATCCGCGCGTCACGCAGGTGATGGCCAATCTTTCCGGCGAGTACGACGTGGTGCTGATGGCGCGCAACGACGGGCTGATGAATGCCGATGTGCGCCCGCTGGTGCGCCTTTCGCTGCAGGTGATTGTTGAAGGAGGCGGGCGCAGGGAGCAGGGTTCGGCAGGTGGCGGCGGGCGTTTCGGCTACGACTATTTCAGCGAAGCGGTCCTGCAAGGCTATGCCAAAGAAGCGGTGCATCAGGCTGTCATCAACCTGGATGCGCGTCCCGCTCCCGCAGGCAACATGACCGTGGTGCTGGGCAGCGGTTGGCCCGGCATCCTGCTGCACGAGGCGGTGGGGCATGGACTGGAAGGCGATTTCAACCGCAAGGGCAGTTCCAGCTTTTCCGGTCGCGTCGGCGAGCGCGTGGCGGCCAAAGGCGTGACGGTAGTGGACGATGGCACCATCAAGGACCGGCGCGGTTCACTCAACGTGGACGACGAGGGCAACCCCACGCAGCGCACCGTGCTGATCGAGGACGGCATCCTGCGCGGCTACCTGCAGGACAGCATGAATGCGCGCCTCATGGGCGTGCCGGTGACCGGCAACGCACGACGCGAATCCTTTGCGCATTTGCCCATTCCGCGCATGACCAACACCATGATGCTCAACGGCGACAAGACCCGCGACGAGATCATCGCCTCCGTTGAGCATGGTCTGTATGCGGCGAATTTTGGCGGCGGGCAGGTGGATATCACCAGCGGCAAGTTCGTGTTCTCAACCACCGAGGCGTACATGATCGAGAACGGCAAGGTCACCTACCCGGTCAAGGGGGCGACACTGATCGGCAACGGTCCTGATGCCCTGACGCGCGTGAGCATGATTGGCAACGACATGGCGCTCGATCCCGGTGTGGGTACTTGCGGCAAGGAAGGGCAAAGCGTGCCGGTAGGGGTGGGGCAGCCCACGTTGCGCATCGACGGGTTGACAGTGGGGGGGACGGCGTAGGGAGGGCACGCAGTGACCGCGCGTTACCTATAATATCGTTGAGCAGGCAGGCGACCAGTTCGGGAGATCAAAATGAGCTTGGTATGGCGGGAACAATTGAGTGTTGGCAACGATGTGATCGACTCCGATCACCGGTATCTCATCGATATCATCAACCGGGTCGAGCAGGGTATGACTACCAGGGATCTCAAGAGTCTGACGGCTGCGCTGGATAGTCTTTCCAAATATTCGCAAGCGCATTTTGCACGTGAAGAAAAAATTGCAAAAGCGGCAGGATACGAGCAGGTGCCCGGCCTGAACCAGTCTCACGAGGCGCTGAACAAACAACTCGACCAAGTTAAAACGGAAATCGGCCAGATGCAGGAGTGGTCACCGGAAGTGGTCGAGCACTTCGCTAATTTTTTGCGGGGCTGGTTGATCGACCATGTGGTCAAGGAAGATCTGCTGATGAAACCGACTTTGCGGAAACTATCCCCGCTGTTTGATCCGAGATAAGGCGCGTGGCACAGGGCTAAGTATTTGCCTGGTGCGGCAGGGACAGGTGCTTTGCCGCGATATAGTCGCGCATGTTCACATGGTTGACGAACCATTCGGCAAGTTCATTCTCCAGATAATCCAGTAAAACTTTGCGGCCATGGCCCTGCTGCCATTGCCTGACGCGTTGCGACAGCTTGTTCAGCGCGTGGTCATGATGTTTCTTGTGCTCTGCAGTGGCGGGGAAGCCGGCCTTCTGCATGGCTTGTTCCTCGGTGGCGAACTGCTGCTGCAATTGCTGCTGCAGACATTGCAGTTGTTCGCCGATCCTGCTTTCCGGGGCCTTGTCGTCAAGCAGGTCGAGCAGGGTATTGAGCTGGTCGGCGAAGGCGGCATGCTCGAACAGTCGGGCGGTGTCTATGTTCTGTGTCATTTCCGTTCCCCACTCTGCGCCTTGATGAATCCCGCCGTCACGAAATCCATGGTTTCGACATGGTTGATGAACCAGTCACTAACTGGTCCTTCCAGCCAATCCCGCAGGGCATCCCGGTTACTTCCTTGTTTCCATTGGTTGATCCTGGTGAGCATGTCGGCCAAAACGGAGTCATGCTCACTTTTGTGGATGGGGTAGGGAGGAAACCGGGTTTCCTGCATTTGGCGTTCTTCCTCGGCAAAGTGATGGCGGGTGTGCTGCAGCAACTCGTCGAGTAGTGCATTCACCTCGGCTCCCGAAGCTTGAGCTCCAAGACGGGCAAGCAGTCCGGTGTGAAGGGAAACGAACTCGGCATGGTCGCGGTTCATGAATTCGAGAGCCACTTGGGGGTAATTCAACATGGTTTCCTTGTGCGGTTGGGGCTCGGCTGCCCATCTCACGGTATAATCCGCAGCTTATGCAGATTCTACGCGGACTATATTCTACCGATACCCGGACGGCAGCGGTCACCATCGGAAATTTCGATGGTGTTCACCTTGGGCATCAGGCACTGATCAACGAATTGAAATCGGTGGCGACAGCGCGCGGGCTGCAATCGGCCGTGGTGATCTTTGAGCCGCACCCGCGCGAATTCTTCGCGCCGCAGCAGGCACCGGCGCGGCTCACCAGCCTGCGCGAGAAACTTGAACTGTTTGCGGACATGGGCGTGGACAGGGTGCATGTGTGCCGTTTCGACACACTGTTCGCGCAAAAGACCGCCCCGGACTTCATCCATGCTTTGAATGAAAAATTGCATGCCAAATTTGTGCTGATCGGTGATGACTTCCGGTTTGGCAGTGGGCGGGCGGGCGATTTTGCCCTGATGCAAAAGATCGGTGCGGAGCGCGGATTTGAGGTGTGGTCGGTGAGCACCGTGCTGCATGACGGGGTACGCATCTCCAGCACGGCAACGCGAACCGCTCTCGCAGAGGGCCGGATACGCACTGCAAAGGAATACCTTGGCCGCTCATACAGCATCAGCGGGCGCGTGGTGCACGGCGATGCCACGGGGCGCAAACTGGGTTATCCCACGGCCAATATCCAGCTGAAACACAATCAGCCGCCGCTCAAGGGAATCTATGTGGTGTTGGCGCATGCCGAGGGACTGGGCGTGCTGCAGGGGGTGGCGAGTCTGGGCGTGAGGCCGACCCTGAAGCAGGATGCAAAACCGGTACTGGAAGTACACCTGTTCGAATTCGCGCAGCAGATATACGGCAAGCATCTGCGCGTCGAATTCCTGCAGAAGTTGCGCGACGAACAGAAATTTAACGGGTTGGACGAGCTGACGCGGCAGATCGCGTTGGATGTTGAAAATGCAAAAAAATGGTTTATTGAGCATGAGTGAAGACAAGAAAAAGTACCCCCTGAATCTCCCCGACACGACCTTCCCCATGCGCGGCGACCTGGCCAAGCGCGAGCCGCTGATGCTGGCGCAATGGCAGGCGCAACAGCGCTACCAGCGCCTTCGTGCGGCGGCAAAAGGCCGCCCGAAATTCATCCTGCATGACGGCCCTCCCTACGCCAACGGCGATATTCATCTTGGTCATGCGGTAAACAAGGTGCTGAAGGACATCATCGTCAAATCCAAGACGCTGGCAGGTTTTGATGCGCCCTACGTGCCGGGCTGGGATTGTCACGGCCTGCCCATCGAGTTGCAGGTGGAGAAGAAGCACGGCAAGGCGATACCCGCATCGCAGTTCCGCGAATTGTGCCGCGAATACGCGAAAGCGCAGGTCGAACGCCAAAAGAAAGATTTCATCCGCCTGGGCATCATCGGCGACTGGGATCATCCCTACCTGACCATGGATTTTCAGAACGAGGCCGACATCATTCGCGCACTTGGCAAGATCCATGAACGCGGATACCTGTACCAGGGCCGCAAACCGGTGAACTGGTGCCTGGATTGCCAGTCCGCATTGGCTGAAGCCGAAGTCGAATACGAAGACAAGGTTTCGGCGGCGATCGATGTCGCCTTCGAGGTGAAAGATACAATAGCGGTCGGCAAAGCGTTCGGCGTGTCCTTGCCGGGCAGTGCCAAAGTGTATGCAGTCATCTGGACCACCACGCCGTGGACCCTGCCCGCCAACCAGGGCGTGAGCGTGCATCCGGCATTGGAATACGACCTGATCAAGACGGAAAAGGGCTACCTGATCCTGGCGTTCGATCTGGCAACCGATTGCCTGAAACGTTACCAATTGGGCGGCAGCAATGACCGCGGTGATGGTGTTGCGGCTACTTGTTATGGATCTGCGTTGGAAGGTTTGCCCCTGCAGCATCCGTTCTACGACCGCATCGTGCCAGTCATCTGCGGTGAACACGTCACTTTGGAAGCGGGTACCGGACTGGTGCATACCGCCCCCGCGCACGGCGTGGACGACTATGTGGTCGGCCAGCGCTACAACCTGCCGAACGAGAACCCGGTGGGCGACGACGGCAAGTTCATTTCTACCACGCCTGCGGTCGGCGGTACGCCGCTGGCCGGTGTGTTTGTATGGAAGGCCAACGACATCGTGTTGCAGGCGCTGGACGCCAGCGGGCACTTGCTGCATCAGGAAAAAGTGAAGCACAGCTATCCGCACTGCTGGCGCCACAAGACGCCCATCATCTTCCGTTCCACACCGCAGTGGTTTATCGGCATGACTCAGGGAGAGCGCGAGCCGTTGCGCGACTTGGCGAACAAGGCCGTCGAGCAGACGCAGTTCTTCCCTTCATGGGGGCGGGCGCGCCTCGAAGCTATGATCAAAAACCGGCCCGATTGGTGCGTTTCGCGCCAGCGCAACTGGGGCGTGCCGATGCCGTTTTTCGTGCACAAGGAAACCACGGCACTGCACCCGCGCACGCCTGAATTGCTGGAACAGGTCGCCAAATTGGTCGAGAAATCCGGCATCGAAGCCTGGTTCAGTCTGAATAGCGTGGACTTGCTCGGCGAAGATGCGGTCCATTACCGCAAGCTCTCCGACACGCTGGATGTGTGGTTTGATTCCGGTGTGACGCACTTCTCCGTGCTGCGCAGGCGCGAGGAATTGGCCTTTCCTGCTGACTTGTATTTGGAAGGTTCCGACCAGCATAGAGGCTGGTTCCAAAGCTCGTTGCTGACGGGGTGTGCGATAGACGGACGCGCGCCATACCGACAATTGCTCACGCACGGCTTCACGGTGGACGAGAAGGGCCACAAGATGTCGAAGTCCAAGGGCAACGGTATCGAGCCGCAGGACATTTGCAACAGGCTGGGGGCGGACATGCTGCGCCTGTGGATCGCCTCGACCGATTATTCCGGTGAGATATCCCTGTCGGAAGAAATCTTGAAACGGGTGACCGACAGCTACCGCCGCATTCGCAACACGCTGCGTTTCCTGCTGGCGAATATCGCCGACTTTGATATCAAGCGCGATGCGCTGCCCGTGGATCAATGGCTGGAAATCGATCGCTATGCACTCGCGTTGACGCAAAAGCTGCAGGACGACGTGTGCGGCGATTATGATCGCTACGAGTTCCACTTCGCGGTGCAGAAACTTCAAGGTTTCTGCACGGAGGAGTTGGGCGGTTTCTATCTGGATATTCTGAAAGACCGCTTGTATACCGCCGGTGAGAATGCAAAAGCACGCCGCTCCGCGCAGAACGTGCTGTATCACATCACCCAGTCGCTGGCCCGTTTGATTTCGCCGATCCTGAGTTTTACCGGCGAAGAGGTGTGGTCAACGCTGACGGGCAAGGACGATCTCAGCATTTTCGAGCAAGTCTGGTACAAGCTGCCGGATTCCGGACTGAAAGGCGCAGAAGTAAGTTCCTGGACAGACATCCGTGCCGTGCGCGAGCAGGTGAACAAGAAACTGGAAGAGCAGCGTAGCGCCAATGCCATCGGTTCCGCTTTGCAGGCCGAGGTGGATGTGTACGCGCCGAAAGACACTTATGAATTGCTGGCCCGACTGGGCGACGATCTGCGTCTGGTGTTCATCACCTCGCGCGCCAACGTACACCTGCGCGAGGGCGAGCTGGAGATCAAAGTCACGCCGAGCGCACATCAGAAATGCGAACGCTGCTGGCACTATCGCGAGGATGTGGGCAGCGATGCCGCCCATCCGACGCTGTGCGGGCGTTGTGTGAGCAACCTGTTCGGCAAGGGCGAGGCGCGCCGCTATGCTTAAGCGCTGGTTGCTGGTTTCGGTCGTCGTCATCGTGCTTGACCAGTTGAGCAAGGCGGCCATCAACAGCCACTTCGCTTACGGCGAGAGCATGGCCGTCACATCTTTTTTTAACCTGGTTCTGGCGCATAACTTTGGCGCGGCGTTCAGCTTCCTGGACCATGCGGGTGGCCTGCAGCGCTGGCTGTTCAGCGGCATCGCGATCGTCGCCTCGGTGTGGATCACCCTGCTGCTGCGCAAGCACCAGTCGCAACTGCTGTTCAGCTTCGCGCTGGCGTTCATCCTTGGTGGTGCGCTGGGCAACCTGATCGACCGTATCGCGTACGGCTACGTGGTGGACTTTCTGGATTTTCACTGGGGCGGTTACCACTTCGCGGCCTTCAATCTGGCCGATTCGGCCATCACCTGCGGTGCGGCATTGCTGATCTGGGACAGCTTTACAGGCAAGGAACATGGAACTGCTACTCGCTAATCCGCGCGGTTTCTGCGCCGGTGTGGACAGGGCCATCGCCATCGTAGAGCGCGCGCTGGTGCTGCACGGTGCGCCCATCTATGTGCGCCACGAAGTCGTGCACAACAAATTCGTGGTGGACAGCCTGAAAGCCAAGGGCGCGGTCTTCATCGAAGACCTGGCCGACGTGCCGACCGGCAGCATCCTCATCTTTAGCGCGCACGGCGTGCCCCAGTCGGTGCGGCGCGAAGCCGAAGCGCGCGGCTTGACCGTGTTCGACGCCACTTGCCCGCTGGTCACCAAAGTGCATATCGAAGTCTCGCGCATGCGCCAGCAGGGCAAAGAGATCATCATGATCGGCCACAAAGGCCACCCCGAAGTGGAGGGCACGATGGGGCAGAGCAACGGCGGCATGTATCTGGTCGAGACACCGGCCGATGTGGCGACGCTGCATGTACAGGACGAACAGAACCTGACCTACGTGACCCAGACCACGCTGTCCGTGGACGATGCCAGCGCAATCATCGCCGCTCTGAGGACACGTTTCCCATTCATCACCGGGCCGCGCAAGGACGATATTTGCTATGCCACGCAGAATCGGCAGGATTCGGTCAAGATGCTGGCCAAACAATGCGACCTCGTCATCGTGGTCGGTTCGCCGAACAGCTCCAACTCAAACCGCCTGCGCGAAGTGGCCAAGAACCTCGGTTTGCCGGCCTATCTGATCGACAACGCGGGCGAACTCAAGCCGGAATGGTTGCAAGCCAAACCCCGGGTCGGGATCACCGCCGGTGCCTCCGCGCCGGAAGTGCTGGTGCAGGAAGTCATTGAACGCCTGAAGGAACTGGGCGCGACCACTGTGCGCGAAGCAGACGGTATCCGCGAGGATGTGGTATTCCCTTTGCCCAAGTCTCTGGCAGGCTGAAGTGAGCAAAATGAAAATGAATGCCAAAAACGAAAGGCTAACCAAGTGAGTTCGAATCTGGTGATAGGCGCTGGTGCGCTCGGGATGGCAACCGCGGAAGGGCTCTTGCGACAGGGCAACGAAGTGACCATTCTGGAGCGAGGGGCGTACGGCCGCGAATCCTCCTGGGCGGGCGGCGGCATCCTGAGCCCGTTGTGTCCCTGGGACTATCCCGATGAAGTCAACCGGCTGGCTCTGCGCGGGATGAGCCTGTTCGGCGACGTCGCCGAGATGCTGCACAAGACCACCGGTATCGATCCCGAATACAACCGCTGCGGCATGCTGGTGTTGCCTCCGGTCGATGTGAAAGCCGCCATGAAATGGTGTGCCGAACATGGCGTAAGAGCGGAAGAAAAGGCTGGCGGGGTGCTGCTGCCGGATGTGGCGCAGGCCCGCAATCCGCGACTGTTGCAATCCCTGCGGGCGCGCATCGAGATGCTGGGCGGACGTTTCATCGAACAGTGCGAAGTCAGGCAGATCGTGGCCGAAGCGGGCAAGGTCAGCCACCTGGCAACAACTCAGGGCAACTTCAGCGCAGATAACTACATTGTGACCGCAGGTGCCTGGAGCAAAGTGTTGCTCGGCGAACACGCCCTGAAGACCGAGATCAAGCCGATACGCGGCCAGATGCTGCTGTTCAAATTCGACACGCCGCCCCTGCCGCACATCCTGCTGCAGGACGATATCTACCTGATCCCCCGTCGCGACGGGCATCTGTTGTTGGGTAGCACGCGCGAAGACGTGGGCTTCGACAAATCCACCTCCGTCGAAGTGCACCAGATGCTGTTGCAACGGGGTGTGGCATTGCTGCCGTCTCTGCGCGACATGCCGCTCGTCAAACACTGGGCCGGATTGCGACCGGCATCACCCGGCAACATCCCCACCATCGGCCGTCATCCGCATCTGCCCAATCTATACATGAACAGCGGGCATTTCCGCTACGGCGTGACCATGTCACCCGCGGCTGTGGAAGTATTGCTGAACACTATCAATGGAACGCCTCAGCCGTTCGATGTTTCCCCTTATCTTTGGAGATAGGAGCCTTAAGCGTTGCCGCTGGGAGGGCTCTCCGCTTATAATCCGCAGCGGAAGGCCGATGTAGCTCAGTCGGTAGAGCAACGCACTCGTAACGCGTAGGTCACCAGTTCGATTCCGGTCATCGGCACCACCTTCCAGTTTTATTTCGCAGTGAACAGTCAGGAGCAGCAATGACTTTCCCGCAACTCGGCAGTCTCCCCCCGAAATACCTCAAGTTCGCAATCTTTGGTCTCGTTTTTGCCGGTCTGGTGGTCGGGGGCACCTACCTGACGCGCAGCAAACCCATTGCGGTCGTTCTGCAAAAAGTGGAGCGCGGCACCGTGGAAGCCTCGGTGAGCAACACCCGGGCGGGTACGGTGAATGCCTGCCGCCGCGCCAAGATGTCGCCGTCAGCGGGCGGCCAGATATCCAAACTGCGCGTGAAAAAAGGCGAGCGCGTCAAGAAGGGCGAAGTGCTGCTGGAGTTGTGGAACAACGATCTGCATGCCCAGGAGAGCCTGGCCCGGGAGCAACTTAAGGTCGCGGTGACGCGGGTGGATGAAGTGTGCACCATGGCCGATGCCGCCCGTCGCGATGCCGAGCGCTCGCAGGAATTGCGCGACAAGGGGTTCATCTCTGCACAGCAACTGGACCGCGCCATCACCGATGCGTCGGCACGCCAATCCGCGTGCGCCTCGGCCAAGGGCGACATCGAACAAAGCAAATCGCGCATCGAGCTGGCGCGTGCCGGACTGGACCGTATGGTGTTGCGCGCGCCGTTCGACGGCATCGTGGCGGACATCAGCGGCGAACTGGGCGAATACGCCACGCCGTCCCCGCCCGGCATCCTGACCATTCCCGCCATCGACCTTATCGACGACAGCTGCATGTATGTGAGCGCGCCCATCGACGAAGTGGATGCCGCCAAACTCAAGGTCGGGCAGCGCAGCCGAATTACCCTGGACGCGATGAAAGGTCGCACCTTCACTGGCAAGGTACGCCGCATTGCCCCGTATGTGCTGGATCTGGAAAAACAGGCGCGCACGGTGGAAGTTGAAGTCGAGTTCGACAAGTTCGCCGAAAAGGAAAATCTGCTGGTGGGCTACAGCGCCGACGTGGAGATCATCCATGAGGTACGCGAGCGGGTGCTGCGCATTCCCGCCCAGACGCTGCTGGAAGGCAACCGCGTGCTGTTCTATGGCGACAGCGGCGAGCTGGAAGAACGCAAGGTGACCACCGGCCTGTCGAATTGGGAATATGCCGAGGTCTTGTCCGGCCTTGAAGAAGGCGACCGGATCGTACTTTCGCTGGATCGCGCCGGGGTGAAGGCGGGCGTGCGCGTCGTGGCGGAAGAAGCCAAACCCGCAAAATGATCGAACTGCAAAACGTCTGCCGCACCTTCAGCGTCGGCGACCAGCAAGTCGCCGCATTGCGCGACATCAACCTCAAGCTCGGCGCGGGCGAATACATTTCCATCATGGGGCCGTCCGGCTCCGGCAAATCCACCATGCTCAACATGCTCGGCCTGCTTGACCGGCCGAGTTCGGGCACCTACCGGCTGGATGGAGGCAACGTCACCGAGCTGAACGACGAGCAACAGGCGCGTGTACGCCGCGAGAAGATCGGCTTCGTGTTCCAATCTTTCCATCTGGTGCCGCGCCTCACCGCCGCGCAAAACGTTGAGTTGCCCATGATTCTCGCGGGCATTCCGGTTGAGGAGCGCAAGGCACGGGTGCGGGTGCTGATGCAGAACTACGGCCTGGCGGATCGCGCTGATCACAAACCCGACCAACTCTCCGGCGGCCAGCGCCAGCGCGTGGCCATCGCCCGCGCCACGGTGATGAGCCCCACCGTTCTGCTGGCCGACGAACCCACTGGCAACCTGGACCGCACCACCGGCTGGGAAGTGCTCAAGCTGCTGGAAGGGCTGATGGATAAGGGCATCACGCTGGTGGTGGTGACGCATGATGCCGAGATCGGTGCGCGCGCGAAACGCCAGATACATATGCTGGACGGGCGCATTGTTTCCGATGGGGCGAATTAGAAGATGAAGCCAAGTTCCCTGATAGGCCGTCATTCCGACGCAGGCCGGAATCCAGTGAAGTTATTCAACATGCAGTTGGGTTTTGTCCCGCTGCGCGGGGCTTGCTCGATTAGCTGGATTCCGGCCTGCGCCGGAATGACAGGGAAGTGAAGCTCACCGACACCCTCCAGTTCGCCTATGGCAGCCTGCGCGGCAGCCCGACGCGCACGTTGCTGATGATGCTGGCGATGTCCATCGGCGTGGCGGCGGTGGTGGTGCTCACCGCGCTGGGCGAGGGGGCGCGGCGCTACGTGGTGGACCAGTTCTCATCTCTAGGCACCAATCTCGTCATCGTGCTGCCCGGCCGCACCGAGACTGCGGGCATCGGTCCCGGCCTGATGTCGGGGCAGACGCCGCGCGACATCACGCTGGACGATGCACAGGCACTGTTGCGCAGCCGTGCCATCAAGCGCATCGCGCCGCTGACGGTGGGTTCGGCCACGCTGTCGCGCGGTGCGCTGAATCGTGAAGTGGTGGTCGCGGGTTCCACTGCCGCGATGCTGGAAGTGCGCCATATGAGCATCGGCATCGGCAGGTTCCTGCCCGCGGGCGACATCCGTGAAAGCACCCCGGTGTGCGTGCTCGGCAACCAGATGAAGCAGGAACTGTTCGGCAACGAGCAGGCCGTGGGGCAATGGGTGCGGCTGGGCGACCGGCGTTTTCGCGTCATTGGCATTTTGGCGCAACAGGGCGAATCCATGGGCATGCGCACGGACGAGCTGGTCATCATCCCGGTCGCTGCCGCGCACCAGTTGTTCAACACCTCAAGTTTGTTCCGCATCCTGATTGAGGCGCAGAGCCGCGATTACATCGAACAGGCCAGGCACGACGCGGAAGAGATCATGGTGCAACGCCACAGCGGCGAACGGGATGTCACCGTCATCACGCAGGATGCAGTACTCGCCACCTTCGACCGCATCCTCACCACGCTGACCATGGCCGTCGGCGGCATCGCCGCCATCAGCCTGGCCGTGGCCGGTGTGCTCATCATGAACGTCATGCTCATCGCCGTGGCACAGCGCGTGAAGGAGATCGGCCTGCTCAAGGCGCTGGGCGCACCGGGCAGGCAGATACGTCTGCTGTTCTTCGCCGAGGCCGTGCTGCTCTCTGCCATCGGCAGCATTGCCGGTCTGGTGCTGGGGTATGCGGGCAGCATGATCATCGGGCAGATCTATCCAAGTCTGCCGGTCAGCCCGCCCTGGTGGGCGGTGGTTGCGGCCTGTTCCACGGCATTGGGAACAGGCATCCTGTTCAGCGTCTGGCCCGCGCGGCGCGCGGCCAGACTCGATCCGGTGGCGGCACTGGCGGGGAGGTGACGCGATGCTTTTGCGCGACCTGATCACGCTCACCTCATCCAGTTTTCTCACTTACCGGATGCGCAGCTTCCTCACCGGGCTGGGCATTGCCATCGGTATCGCCGCGGTGATCCTGCTTACCTCCATCGGCGAGGGCTTGCACCAATTCATGCTCAGCGAGTTCTCGCAGTTCGGCACCAACATCATCAGTGTGCAGCCCGGCAAGACCCAGACGCAGGGCGGCAATGTTGGCATCTTCGGTTCGTCCAGGCCGCTCACGCTGGAAGACGCAGATGCCCTGCGCCGCCTGCCTTTTGTGGAGCATGTCATTCCCGGACTGGTGGGAAATGCCGGGGTGCGCAGCGACGGCAGGTCGCGCCGCACCATGGTGCTGGGCGAAGGGCGGGATTTTGCGAGTGCCTTCACCATGAAGGTGAAGAGCGGTGTCTTCTGGACGGATGCGGACAACGAACAGGCGCGCGCGCAGGTGGTGGTCGGGGCCAAGATCGAGCGGGAGCTATTCGCCGGGGCGAATCCGCTGGGTCAGTACCTGCGCGTTGGCGGACAGCGTTTCCGCGTGATCGGCGTGATGGAGTCCAAGGGGCAGATACTCGGCATGGACATGGATGACACGGTGTTCATCCCGGCGGCACGCGCCATGGAGCTGTTCAACCGGCCAGGCCTGATGGAGGTCAATGTCAGCTACCGTGCCGATGTCCCCGCGGAAACCATGATCAAACTCATCAAGGAAAGGATGACCGAGCGGCACGGGCGCGAGGATTTCACCATCATCTCGCAGGAGCAGGCGCTGGAGGTGCTGAGTTCGGTGCTGAACATCCTCACTTTCGCGGTCGGTGCGCTGGGCGGCATCTCGCTGCTGGTCGGTGCCGTCGGTATCCTCACCATCATGACCATGGCCGTCACCGAACGCACCGCCGAGATCGGCCTACTGCGTGCGCTTGGCGCGCGCGAAAAGCAGGTACTGACCCTCTTTTTGAGTGAGGCCATGCTGTTGTCCGCGCTGGGCGGACTGATGGGGCTGGCGCTGGGGGTGGGCATCGCGCAGGGATTGCACCTGCTGTTTCCCGCGTTGCCGGTGCACACGCCCTGGCTGTTCGCCGTGCTAGCCGAACTCACCGCGGTGAGTATCGGACTGGCGGCGGGGGTTGTCCCCGCCATGCGCGCGGCACGGCTCGATCCGGTGGAGGCCTTGCATGCGGAGTGACCGCTCCGCTGGCATAATCCCGTCCGTGCGAATTAGTTCGCAAAGATGATCATCAGCGAATCGATTCGCGTCAACACGTAAGGAAATTTCATGCTGAGTTACCGCCACGCTTTTCACGCCGGCAACCATGCCGATGTGCTCAAGCATCTGGTTGAACTGGAACTGCTGCGCTATCTGGCGC
>JAYTUW010000028.1:0-7435 GCA_043744345.1 Sideroxydans sp.
GTGCGCAGGCGCACCCTACAACTTTGTGATGCATGGCAAAGTTGGCCGCGCCAATGATTGATTCCGTAGCTATAAGAATAGCCAATATTATTCAATGCCTTGACTCTTGAGGTATAGCACTCCAGAATGCCACTCACGTCTGAGGTTCTTTAAGGAGGTCATGATGGAATTTGAAGATCGTACTGGTACATGGCGCGCTTACGGCAGCACCAAATCCTCAACGGGGCAAACCCCTTTCGGAGAGGCCAAAAGAACCGCTTTTCTGAGTCCGGTCAGTCTTGAGGGGAAATCTCGCTTTTCTGCCTTTCTCGCGACAAACTTTCCCGAAGTGGCCGCGAACATCGAAGAGTCGGACCAGGGGGTGTTGCATCTGGAGGTGGCGACGCTGACCTCGGCATCCAAGGAAGCGATCAATCAGTGCGATTGGCAGTTGCTGAGCAGACATTTCGACTTCGTCGACAGCGTGCTGGGAAATGCCGAGATCGAATTGCATGACGCGATCGGTATCTCCTATCTGGTGAATCTTTTCTACAACGAGACTTCCGCCGACTTCGCCAAAGCGCGCACGCTACTACCCAAACGTCTTGCCGTTGCCCTTGAAATCATGGAACGTCATTACGACGAGTTGCCCCGCTAGGCCATCTGTGCCGGGCATGTCGGATGCGCGCCCGGCTCCGGGGCGCGTTCCGTTGACTGTCAGACTTCTTCCTGAACGATGAGTTTGTCACCGAACCAGGGTGTCACTGCGATCGCAAAATTGATCGTGTCCCCCTCGATGTTGGCGATCAGCCAGTAGCCGCCAACACCCATCACCTCGACCCACTTTTGCCAGAGCGGGGCAATGTTCGTGTCACCGGCTGCACGCTTTTGCCGGATATCCTCAAACACCGCCTTGTTCTCTTTGGCCAACGAACGGATGTTCATCAGGATCTCGTCCACTTCCCCGCGTTCAGGCCGATACCCCCGATCTGTATGCGGAATATCGGAAGGGACTTTTGAACTGGGCTTGTTTTCCTGGATAAATCGGGCGGCTGCGATGACTTCGTTCTTGTTGTATTGGATCTTCATGATCGTCCTTACGGATATGTGCTTTGGAATGGATATAAATCCGAACTGCTGCCGGGAACAGGCCGTCACCAGAACCCGACGGATGTGAAACCGGATGCTCAATACCCCGTCTTGCGTCCCTCGATGACGGGTAGCCCGGCTTCATTGATCAGAGAGCCGATCAGGCGGGCGATCATGTCCGAGGCGATCACGGTATGCTGGTTGTTGGAGGCCAGTAGCTTTTCGCGCAGCTCTTTGCGAACCGCGGTGCTGCCGGTCAGTTCAAAGATCACATCGAGCTTGTCGCCCTTGGCAACGATCTCGTCCAGTGTGGCGAGCTTGATGCCTGCGTCTTTGGCTTTGGCCTTGGCCGGCGTGTCGGTTTGTTCGGCAACGCAGGCCAGATTGACGTTTTTCTGTTTCAGAAGCATGTCACCCAGAAATGCCGCGCCGACGCGTCCCAGACCGATGATCGCAATGTTTGGCTTGTTCATGATTCCTCCAAAAAGTTGAATGAGTTTCAATCTCCCCGAAAAACAGTATATACACGCAGCCGGATTACGTCTCTAGGGTCGTGTACCGGTGCGCTCCGGCCATGAGTTGTAGGGGTTCGAGGCAAGATTTGAATTGTAATAACGCGGGTCGTCGGTGACTTCCTGCCCCAGCCAATCGGGTTTTTTGAACGATTGTCCCTCGCTCTCGAGTTCCACTTCGGCCACCACGAGTCCGGCGTTCTCGTCCAAAAACTCGTCCACTTCCCAGCGCGTGCCGTCATGCAGCACGATATGCCGCAGCTTGTTGATGAGTGGCGCGTGGCACAGCTGC
This sequence comes from Sideroxydans sp., assembly GCA_043744345.1. Lineage (GTDB taxonomy): Bacteria > Pseudomonadota > Gammaproteobacteria > Burkholderiales > Gallionellaceae > Sideroxyarcus. Next base: position 1,873 of record JAYTUW010000028.1, read on the forward strand.
AGGAGTTGTTCGGCATCCGCCACCGGGATGGCATATTCGAACTCGGCCCGCGTCATGCCTTTGGTCAACCCTTTGATCGTGATGAAAGCTTGTTCGCCCGCCAGGCGCACCCTCACCGTGCGTTCCTTGTCCCGGTTCAGGTAGCCTTGGCAGAAGCGAATGGCGTCAGGTTGGCGCCATGCGGTTCCTGTTACCAGGAATTTGCGTTCTATCTCGGTTGCCATGTGAAATCTCCATTCAAAATGCGGTGTACCGGTTTCTTGAATTGTACGCATATCACCGCGGGCTCGGCAGCCAAACACACGGCTGAAACTGAATGGCGTAGCCCTCTGTTATCATTGCGCCATGCTGAATATTCAAAACCTGACCTACCTGCAAGGTGGCATCCCGCTGTTCCAATCCGCAAACCTGCAAGCTTTCGCCAACCAGCGCATCGGTCTGGTCGGCAAGAACGGCTGCGGCAAATCCACGCTGTTCCGCCTGATTCGCGGCGAGATAAAGTCCGACGGCGGCGAAGTCTCGCTGCAAAGCGGCAAGACGCTGGGTTTTGTCGAACAGGAGATCGCCAATTCCACCCAGCCCGCGCTGGAGTTTGTGCTGGACGGTGATGCCCAATTGCGCCAACTGGAGAAGGTGCTGGCGCAGGAACAGCACGACGCGGCCTGGTTCGAGGCGCAGCAACACTTCGAGGCCATCGACGGTTACGGAGCCCCGGCGCGCGCTGCGCAACTGCTGAGCGGGTTGGGTTTTGAGTCCGACACGCTGCAGCGTCCGGTCAGCAGTTTCTCCGGCGGTTGGCGCATGCGCCTCAATCTGGCCCGCGCGCTGATGCACCGTGCCGACCTGCTGCTGCTCGACGAGCCCACCAACCACCTCGACCTCGAAGCCATCATTTGGCTGGAGCAGTATCTGGCAAAATATCCCGGCAGCATTTTGCTGGTATCGCACGACCGCGAATTCCTCAACGCCACGGTCAACCGCATCGCCCATGTGCACGATTGCGTCATCGACACCTATGCGGGCGACTACGACGATTTCGAACGCGCGCGCGCCGAACGCATCGCATTGCAGAACCAGGCCTTCCAGACCCAGCAGGCCAAGATCGCCCATCTGGAAGACTTTGTGCGCCGCTTCCGTGCCAAGGCCACCAAGGCCAAGCAGGCGCAGAGCCGGGTGAAGGCGCTGGAGCGATTGACGCGCATCGCACCGGCGCATGTCAGCGACGGGCATTTCGAGTTGGAGATCGAAGCGCCGGAACGCAGTCCCGATCTGCTGCTGCGCGCCGAGGGTATGGGCTTCGCGTATGGCGACAAGAAACTCTTCGACAACGTAGAGCTCATGCTGCGCGCTGGAGCGCGCATCGCATTGCTCGGGCCGAACGGCGCGGGCAAATCGACCCTGATCAAACTGCTGGTCGGCGAACTCCAACCCACCAAGGGCAGATTGGAGATTACGCCGGACATCCGCATCGGCTACTTCGCGCAGCACCAGTTGGAGAACCTCGACAGTGCGGCCACGCCGTTGCAGCATATGGAGCGGCTGGCCCCCAAAGAGACCACGCTGACCCTGCGCACCTTTCTCGGCCGGTTCGGCCTGGCGGGCAACAGCGAAGAACGTCCGGTGGAAATTTTTTCCGGCGGCGAAAAGAGCCGCCTGGCGCTCGCACTGCTGGCCTGGCAAAAGCCCCATTTGCTACTACTCGACGAACCCACCAACCACCTCGATCTGGACATGCGCGATGCGCTCACGCTGGCGCTGGAGGAATACACCGGTGCCGTGGTGCTGGTCTCGCACGACCGCAGCCTGATCCGCGCCGTGGCGGACGAACTGTGGCTGGTGGCGGACAACACGGCCAAACTGTTCGACGGCGATCTGGAAGACTACAAGGACTGGATTGAGACGCGCCGCAAGCGCGAGACAGTCGCGGTGAAAGTGGAAAAGCCCGTCCAGCCCGCAGCGCCCAAACCCAACCGCAAAGCGCTGCAATCCAAACTGGCCAAACTGGAAACCGAGCTGGGCAAAGCGCAGACCGAACTGGGCGAGATCAACACCCAATTGGGCGACCCCGCCAGTTACGCGGAAGGCAGCAGCGACCTCGTCGCCAAACTCAATGCGCGCCGCGTGGTGCTGGAAGCCAAGGTGACCGAGTTGGAAGAGGGGTGGCTGGAGATGCAGATGAGTCTGGAGGGATAGCGCTTCCCGTTCGTTGAACTTATTTGCAATGCCTCTACCTAACCCGTCGTAATTGAGAGCGGGTGAAACGATCCACAGGCCGCTGATTTGATTTACAGCATCGCCATTCGACATCCGCTATGGATGTCTTTTATTTACTGAAGAGACCGGGAGTTAGCCATGAAAGTATCAAAAGGAATGTTGGTTGTCGCCGCCGTAGTGCCGTTGCTGGTCGGGTTGAACGGATGTGCCAGCAAGTTCATCGGGACTCGCGAGGGAGTCGAGCGCGTGTCCCTGGCGGAAGAGAATCAGGTCGCCAACTGTCAGTCCAAGGGGAAGATCACTTTCAGCATCTTTGCCAAGGGTCGTGCCGAAAAGGAAGTGGAAGCCAATATGTACCAGATGGCGCTCAACCATGCGGTGGATGTGGGTGCAGACACCGTCGTGAAAGGGGACTCGCCTGAATTCGGCAAGCGGACTTTTGCGACGTACAAATGCCGACCATAGTCTTGCTGTTTCACAAATAATCTTACAGTCCCTTCCCCCATGCAGGGGGAAGGTTAGGATGGGGGTAGAGTTATGGAATAGCACCGTGTCTACCCCCACCCTAGCCCTCCCCCTGCAAGGGGGAGGGAATAAATCAGATTTTCTCGGCCCCTCCTTAATCCTTCACCACTTCGCCGCCTAGCGCCTCGGTCAGGTCACTCAGCAGTTTGGCCAACTCGCCGGTCATCAGGGTGAAGTCGAGTTCAAACAATTCATCTTCGTTGTCCGCGACCTTGGATGACTCTTCCTTGATGATGTCCAGGAATTCAATGCGTTTGAGTTGCAGGTGTTCGTTGAGCACAAACGATATCCGGTCGTTCCAGGTCATGCCGAGGCGGGCGGCGCGTTTGCCTGCCGAGATATGGGCGAGGATCTCTTTGCCTTCCAGCGCGTGGTTGGCATAGCGCACGGTTGCCTTGCTTTCGTCGCTGGAGCGCAGTTCCAGTTCGCGGTCTATGGTGAATCCGGCCGGTGCATTTTCTCCCGCCAGCCAGTCGGTCATGGCGGCGATGGGGGAGAGTTCGGTGTGCAGTAGCTGCACCGGAAAGTTGTCCACGGTCTTTCCCAGATGTTCCAGCAATTCTTCCGCTTTTGCCGATGAGGCCGCTTCAATCACGAGGCGGCCTTTGCTCAGGTCCAGCCAGGCGTAGGTGGTGCGCTGCACCGCGAAGGCTCTGGGCAGCAGATCGTCGGTGACGGCTTGCTTGATCTCCTTCAACTGTTTGCGACCGGGTTTGTAGCCCTGCTGCGCTTCGATGTCGCTCACGCGCTCTTTGGTGAAGCGGTTGATGATGGAAGCGGGCAGCAACTTCTGCTCGACGCCCAGCGCGAACAATATCTGCTTGTTGGCAGTGTGGACCATGCGGTCATCGCCGCGACAGGAGACCCAGCCCAGACTTTGTTTGTCGAGTCCGCTGCACGGCATCAGGGGCTTGAGGGCCAGCTTTTCCTCAAGCTTTGCGGGGGTGATGTGGAAGTCGTCTGGCAGGCGATAGATGAAAATGTTCTTGAACCACATGGCGGGGTGTCCGAAAAAGTCGCGGATTATACTGGCCTGAGATTTTCAGACTGCGTCTATTGTCGAAATATTTTGCAAAGGGTGAGCATCCCGCTGACACTGAAATAATATTCGCAGACGCTACAATGCATTACAGCTCACCCGTGGCAAAAATGCCGACATTCCGCCCAAAGGATTTTGCAGGCTGCCGAAGGTGCTGGCATTGTTTGCACACCTTGTCTGTCGCGGAGGAAATACATGCGCGTTGCGATTATCGGTTCCGGGCCTGCCGGTTTCTATGCTGCCGAAGCCCTGCTTAAACGTACTGATACGGTTGTCCACGTCGACATGTTCGACCGCCTCCCGACACCGTATGGCCTGGTGCGCGGCGGGGTGGCACCCGACCACCAGAATATCAAGGCTGTCACCCGCGTTTACGAGAAAACGGCCTCGCGTCCCACTTTCAGATTCTTTGGCAATGTCCGGCTGGGTAGTGACATCTCGGTGGAAGAGTTGCGCCGGTATTACCACCAGATCGTCTACGCGGTGGGCAACGAGGCGGATCGCCGTCTTGGCATTCCGGGTGAGGGCATCCCGCGCTGTACACCGGCCACCGTATTCATCGGCTGGTATAACGGCCATCCCGATTACCGTCACGCCAAAATCGACCTGTCGGTGCCGCGTGTTGCGGTGATCGGCAACGGCAATGTCGCCATCGACGCTGCGCGTATCCTGTTGCGCACACCTGCCGAACTGGAGAAGACCGATATTGCGGCGCATGCACTGGAAGTGTTGCGCAGCAGCCGGGTGCGCGAGGTCTTTATCCTCGGGCGACGCGGTCCGGCCGATGCATCGTTCACGCCGACCGAGTTGAAAGAGCTCGGCGAAATGGAGGCCGCGGATCCCGTGGTCGATCCTGCTGAGTTGGAGGGTTGTGATATTCCCGCCGAGCCGGTTTCTCAGGCGGAAAAGAATCTGCTCGTCCTGAAGTCATTTGCGGAGAGGGAGCCCGGCACAAAACCCAAGAAACTCCATATGCGCTTTCTCGTTTCACCGACCGAAGTGATTGCGGACGCGGAGGGTAAAGTCTGCGGACTCAAGCTGGAAAAAAACCGTCGCGAGACTCGCCCGGACGGTACAGCAGGTGTACGCGGGAGCGGCGAGTTTGAAACTCTCGATGTCGGCATGGTGTTGCCCGCGATCGGTTTCAGTCTGGAACGCATAAGCGGTGTGCCCTATGACGAAAAAACCGGGGTCGTTGCCAATGAGGATGGGCGGGTCGTCGATCCCGTGAGCCGCGCCGTGATCGCCAATGAATATGTGGTCGGTTGGGCGCGGACGGGAGCGCAGGGGCTCATCGGTTCGCACAAGGCCGCATCAGCGCATGTTGTGGCGCACATGGCCCGCGACGGGGTTGCACAGGCAGCACGTGAACTTGCAGATGGTGAAGGCATGGTCACGCTGTTGCGTGAGCGCGGAGTGAAAACGGTTTCGTTCAGCGACTGGAAACGTCTGGATGATGTGGAGGTGGCACGCGGGGAGCGCCGCGATGCGCCGCGCGACAAGATCGTTGATGTTGGGGCGATGCTGGCGATTCTTGCGCAGGACTGAATCATCCAGCAAAGCGCGGGCGGAAAAGAAATCTATGGAAGGCCAAGGCGCTACGCCTGCAGTGTAGGTGCGAATTCATTCGCATATAACTTCCGGGGCGCGCGAATAAATCCGCATCTATTGTACTTTCCATAATTCACGACACATGAGCCGTCATACCGGCGCAGGCCGGTATCCAGCAAGACAAAAATGCATTTTATTCAAACCCACTGGATTCCGGCCTGCGCCGGATAACCA
>JAYTUW010000029.1:0-7359 GCA_043744345.1 Sideroxydans sp.
TTTTGTCAGTCCTTGCGGACCAACAGATCTCACTCAAAGCGAATTTACTTTTTATCGTATCTTCGATTAAGTGCGAGTACTTCTATATGTCTTGAGTTCAACTCGATCGCCTAAGCAATCTCATCACCCAAATACAGGTACCCACACTAATCGGTTGTTTCTTCTATCTTTTAAAGAACTTTGCTACTGCTTCCTCAACAACCTTGGCTGCGAAGAGGTGCGCATTATATAGAGCGAACGACTTTCGTCAACTCATTTTTACACACACCAGATTTGAACCTAAATTCTGCTTCTCAGCTCTTTTGGGTTGCGGGGACAGGATTTGAACCTGTGACCTTCGGGTTATGAGCCCGACGAGCTGCCAGACTGCTCCACCCCGCGTCTGAGAAGGGGGCGAACTGTACAGAAGTAGGGCAGTCACGTCAACAAGAGTTTGCGTCACGATTGATATTACTCAGGGACAATTCAATGAACATCCCTTGCCTATTGGCACTCATGGGTATTACGTCACGTAAGTTGTCATGCCTGCATGATAAAATCCGGGCTTAATCATGAGAAAACTTCTACACATCTTTGTCCTGTTTCTGTTTGTGCTGGCGCAATGCCTCGCACCGCTTGTTCACGCCCATGTGGATGGGATTGAGACTAACACCGCCATCCATACTCACGATATTCCGCGCATTTCATCGGCATCCGAACTGTCATGTTCTCACTTGGAGTCGCACGAGTCACAAGCGATCAGTATTGCGCACGAGTACCAGCGTGATATGACTTTTGTCATTCCCGAAACGAATTACTACGCGACACACCTATCCCCTTCCCGCCTTCCAGAAGTTATAACCGATCCTTGCCATACGCCCAGAACTGTTGCACTTCCTTTTCAGAAACCGCAGACACAAGCACCACCCCGATCTGCCTGATCTGCCCGCAGGCTCTTTTATTATCAGCATTTAAGGTTCTATTAAGGTCGCGGAAGAACAATAGAATCAGCAAATTACTGCTACGCCAGTTGAATATTTAGAATATATCGAATGGATTCATGCCATTCCGGAGGGTGCATCAATGAGTAGGTATCACTTGTTTTTTCTGTGCGTGATTTTGACGCAAATGTCTTTGGCTGACGAGCTGGAGCTCAGCACAAGCCAAGCCAGGACACTGGGTATCGTCAGCGCACCCCTGCCTGCCAAGCAACAGGGGGAGTTGGCCGGCATGCCGGCGCAAGTCGTTATACCCGGCAACCAATTGTTCACAATCAGCACGCCTCTCTCCGCCATGGTCGAGCAGACATTGGTGGGGGTCGGGGATTCCGTAACAAAGGGCCAACCTTTAGCTACACTGCAAAGCCCGGCCCTGGCGGAAGCGCAGCGCGGATTACTGCAAGCATCCACACAGTCCCAGCTCGCCAATGAAAATCTGGCTCGCGATGAGCAACTATGGAAGGACGGCATCATCTCCGAAAGCCGTTACCGGGCGACCCAAAGTGCGCACCGCGAAACCAATGCCGCTTTTGCCGAGCGCAAGCAGATGCTCAGACTGTCGGGAATGTCCGATGCGGACATCGCGCGATTGCAGGCAGACAATATATTGAGCAGCCAGTTGACCATCGCCTCGCCCATCAACGGCGTGATTCTCGAAAAGACCGCAAATTCCGGACAGCGGCTGGACGCGGCCACTCCCATGTTCAAAGTGGCGCAGCTGGATCCGCTGGCACTGGAGATCCAGGCTCCGCTAGCCAGCACACAGGGGTTGAAGGTCGGCGCGAAAGTCACTGTTCCCGCCTATGCGGCCAAAGGCAAGCTCACCGCCATCGGACGCAGCCTGAGTGGGGGCAACCAGACCATTCTGCTGCGCGCCCTGATCCAGCAAGGGGCAGGCAACCTGCGTCCCGGCCAGTATGTGGAAGCGACGATTGTCACTGCGGATGAGGCTTTGAATCAATGGAGTATTCCGAATGGAGCCCTCTCGCGCATAGAGAACAAGGCCGTGATCTTCATCGAAACTGCCGGTGGTTACCGCAGCGAGGTCGTGACTGTGTTGCATGAAGGAGCCAGCAACAGTGTGATCACCAGCAAACTAAAAGGGAATGAAAAGATCGCCGTGCAGGGGGTCTCCGCGCTCAAAGCCAGTCTGATGGGCATCGGGGGAAAATAATGCTATCCAAATTGGTCGAATTTGCGCTGACCCAGCGTCTGCTGGTCACCGTACTCACGTTATTGCTCATTGGCGCCGGTATCTCCTCGTTTCGCGACCTGCCTATCGATGCGTTTCCGGATGTCTCTTCCACACAGGTGAAGATCATCATGAAGGCGCCAGGTATGACGCCGGAGGAAGTGGAAGCGCGAATCGTCACCCCTATCGAACTGGAGATGCTGGGCATTCCCAACCAGCGCCTGTTGCGTTCGATCTCCAAATACGCCATCGCAGATATCACCATTGATTTCAACGACGGGACCGATATCTACTGGGCACGCCAGCAGGTGGCCGAACGGCTGAACAATGCCCTGCGTGACTTGCCCGGCGGGGCAAGCGGGGGCCTGGCTCCTATCACCACGCCGTTGGGCGAGATGTTCATGTTTACCGTCGAGGGGGAAGGCATTTCACTGGAGCAACGCCGCACGATACTGGACTGGACGATACGCCCCGCCCTGCGCACCCTGCCCGGGGTGGCCGATGTCAATTCGCTGGGCGGTTTGGCGCGTAGCTTCGAGATCGTTCCCGATCACACGGCGCTCGCCGCACGCGGACTTTCCATGCTCCAGCTCCAACAAGCTCTGGAAACAAACAACCGCAACGATGGCGCCGGGCGCCTGAGCGACGGCGACGAAGCACTTCTGGTGCGCGCCGAAGGCAGCATCAAGAACCTGCAGGACGTGCGCAACATCGTGATTGCCAGCCCAGGCAACAATCCGATCCGGATCAGCGACATCGCCCAAGTACGTATCGGCAGCCTGACGCGCTACGGCGTCGTGACAATGAATGGAAAGAACGAAGCGGTGGAGGGACTGGTGCTCGGTTTGCGCGGGGCAAACGCGCAAAAAGTGGTCAATGGCGTACGCGCCAAGCTCGCCGAACTCGCCCCCAAACTTCCTCCGGGCGTGACCACGCAGGTGTTCTATGACCGCGGCAGCCTGGTGAAACGTGCCATAGGTACCGTGTCCAAAGCCCTTACCGAAGCCATCGTGCTGGTCGTGATTCTGCTCGTGCTGTTCCTGGGCAACATGCGTGCCGCACTGGTGGTGGCATTGACGCTACCGCTGTCGGTGTTGATAACTTTCATCCTGATGCAAAAGTTCGGCATGTCCGCCAACCTGATGTCGTTGGGCGGTCTCGCCATCGCCATCGGCATGCTGGTGGATGCCGCCGTGGTAGTGGTGGAAAACATCATCAGTCACCTCGGCAAGAAACGTCAGCACATTCCGCACCTGCACGTCATCTACCGCGCCGTGAAAGAGGTGATCACGCCGGTTGCGGCGGGGGTCGCCATCATCATCATCGTATTCCTGCCTTTGATGACCCTGCAGGGCCTGGAAGGCAAACTGTTCATTCCGGTAGCACTGACGATTGTGTTCGCGTTGGCCGCATCGCTACTACTGTCGCTCACTGTCATCCCGATGCTGGCGTCATTTGTACTGAAGACCGCCAGCCACGATGAGCCCTGGCTGGTGCGCAAATCGCTGCAAATCTACGAACCCCTGCTTGATCTAGCACTGCGCAAGGAGCGCATAGTCATTACCACGGCCCTGGTTACGCTATTGGTGACCGGCGTCGTCTACACCTTCATCGGCAAGACCTTCATGCCGGAGATGGATGAGGGCGACATCATCATGCAGACCGCAAAATTGCCGTCCATCAACCTGGCCCAGACCGCCAACATCGACAAACGGGTGCAGGCTGCCATTCTCAAGGGCGTTCCCGAAGTTCAGGGCATCGTTTCGCGCGCCGGTGCGGACGAACTGGGACTGGACCCGATGGGATTGAACGAAACCGATAATTTTCTGGTGCTCAAACCCCAGTCGGAATGGCGTTCTGCCGACAAGAAGCTGGTCATCGATGATATCCGCAAAATAATGACCGAGTTCCCCGGCCTGGAGTACAGCTTCACCCAGCCAATCGCCATGCGCGTATCCGAGATGCTTACCGGAACACGCGGTGATGTCGCGATCAAGATATTCGGATCCGACATCGGCAAACTCAATGAACTGGCGGAAAAAATGGTGACCGTCGTTGATGGCATCAAGGGCAGCGAGGATGCCTACACGGTCAAGAACAACGGCGTCCAGTATTACCGTGTCGTCATTGACCGGCTCGCCGCCGGACGTCTGGGTTTGAGTGTGGACGATGTCAGCAACACACTGCGCACGCAGGTAGAAGGCGCACAATTGGGCACCGTGATCGAAGACGGAAGGCGTATCCCGCTGCTGGTGCGGGGAGAGGAATCCGTACAACAATCCCCGGCGCTATTCTCCGCCCTGACCCTGCCCCTGACCAACGGCCAGAGTGTGCCCCTGTCCGTAGTTGCCCGGCTGGAACGGACCGACGGCCCCGTCAAGATCGACCGGGAAAACGGTAACCGCATGGTCGTCATCCAGTGCAACGTGCGTGGACGCGATCTGGTCGGTTTTGTGGACGAGGCCAAAGCTGCCGTATCCTCCGCGATACAACTGCCGGAGGGATACAGCATCACCTGGGGTGGCCAGTTTGAGAACCAGCAACGCGCGGCAGCCAGGCTGACCATCGTCATCCCGGTGGCGCTCGGCCTGATCTTCCTGTTGTTGTTTGCCACCTTCGGCTCGGTACGCCAGGCCGCTCTGGTGCTCACCAATATCCCCTTCGCCCTGATGGGCGGTGTGTTCGCGCTGTGGATCAGCGGTGAATACCTTTCCGTACCGGCCTCGGTGGGATTCATCGCCTTGCTTGGCATCGCGGTGTTGAACGGCGTAGTGATGGTGTCCTACTTCAATCAACTGCATTCGGAGGGCATGGACATCACGCGCGTCATCGTGGAAGGCGCGAAGCGGCGCCTGCGCCCCGTGCTGATGACCGCCAACATCACGGCCTTCGGCCTGCTTCCTCTCCTGTTTGCAAGCGGCCCCGGTTCCGAGATACAGAAACCGCTGGCCATCGTAGTCATCGGCGGCCTGATCAGCTCTACCACCTTGACACTGTTTTTGCTGCCCATCCTGTACCGTCGCTTCGGTCTGGACGCCAGAAGGAGTTCGCTATGAACGAAATGAATTGCTGCTTGACCCTGGTCTGCCATCGCTCGGTTGAAGAACGGCTGGTAGATCATTTACTGGAACACCCGGAATGGGTGTTGGGATTCGCCATTTTCAGGGCGGAAGGCGGCAGCCGGAAAGAGAAGCTGTCCAGCATGCTCGAACAGCTGCGTGGCCGTTCGCAACGCGTTGCTTTCCAGTCGGTGATGAACCTGGACGATGCCCGTGCATTAGTAGCCCACCTGAAGAAAGAAGAACACAATCCGGAGATCGCCTATTGGATCACCCCGGTCATAGAATTTGGAAGACTGGCATGAGAATCGCGCACTTCATCTTCATCCCGCTGGGACTACTGATCGTTTCAGCCCATGCCGCCGAGGCGAACTATCCCGATCTGCCTCTGCACGAACAGGTTGACTCGGCCTTGGACAGCCACATCAGCGTGATCAATGCTGAGACTACGGTCAAAATCGAGGAGGTCAACCAGCGCAAGTGGCAAAGCGGCAACTACGAGTTCAACCTGCGCGCGGGTTCCTCGAGGCGCCAGGTCGCCGCGGACGAAAAGAAGCTGAAAGAGTGGGATGTCACCTTTGAACGCCCGCTGCGCCTCATCAACAAAGTGCTGATCGACTACGATATCGGGGAGGAAGGCGTGACACGCGCCCATTTTGCGCTGGGCGACGCGCGCCATGAGGCCGGGCGCACTCTGCTGCACCTCTGGTTCAACTGGCAACGCGAAAAAATGCAAGTAGCGCAATGGCAGCAGCAAGTCGAAAACCTCGCGCAGCAAGCGCTGACCACGGACAAACGCCTGAAGGCGGGTGACGCACCGCGCATGGAATTGAGTCAGGCCAATGCGGCGGTATCCCAAGCAACAGTTTCGTTGCATCAAGCCAGGATGCGCGCCGAGCTGGCAGGCAACGAACTGAAACGGCAGTTTCCGGCGATCATCCTGCCGCAACGTATCAATCCCGCGGAACCCCAACCCATCAGCCGAAATTTCGAGTACTGGAAGCAAACCATACTGGACGACAACCATGAGCTGGAGATGGTGCGTTCCGAAAGCCGCATCCAGCAGATGCTGGCCAGGCGCAGCCGGGCCGACCGGCTGCCAGACCCCACCGTCGGCCTGCGCTATTCGAATGAAATGGGCGGCAATGAGAAGGTCGCCGGCGTTTTTGTCTCCATTCCCATTTCGTTCGGGGTACGCGGCGCGAATGCCGAGAATGCCGAACATCAGGCGCAGATTGCACTTGACCGCGAAAATGCCCTGAACCGCCGGCTGGAAGCGGACATTTACGCCGCGCATACCCAAGCGACCAGCAACTACGAGATATGGCTGCAAGCCAAAGAAGCTGCCACCAGCATCCGGCAGAACGCCGACCTGCTCTCCCGCGCCTACAGTCTGGGCGAGATTAGTCTGTCAGAGACACTGACTGCGCGGCGTTTGGCGCTCGAGTCTGCACTATCAGAAAGCCTGATGCGTATGGATGCAAACGAAGCACGATACCGCCTGCTGCTTGACGCGCATCAACTCTGGACTTCGAGTGCCGACCAACACGGAGCCCACTGATGATGATTGAGGACTGGATTGGAGGGATCGCCGCCACACTTACAACTTGCTCGTTCATCCCGCAAGTCTGGCGGGTGTGGCAGACCAAACACACCAAAGACATTTCCCTGCACATGTACGCCCTATTTACTCTCGGCGTGACATTGTGGCTCGCATATGGAATCCTGCTTGGTGCCTGGCCCATCATCGTCGCCAACGGTATCACTCTGCTATTGGCCGGGACAGTATTGGTTTTGAAACTGCGTTTCGGATAAAGCCGGTATCGCGGGTTACAATTCCACATCATGATGCACCGCTCCCGGACACAACATTCATGCTGAAAAAAATCAAAGTTCGCGATATCCGCTCCGGCATGTTCGTTCACGAGATTTGCGGCAGCTGGATGGATCATCCGTTCTGGAAAAAAGCATTCCTGCTCGAAGAGAACGAAGACCTCAAGACATTGAAGACCTGCGGCATACAGGAAGTCTGGATCGATACAGACAAAGGCCTGGATGTCGGCGCCGAAGTCGTCATGTCCACCCCCGCGGAAGCGGAAAAAAAGGTCGAGGAAGAACTCCGCCTGATCGC
>JAYTUW010000030.1:0-28007 GCA_043744345.1 Sideroxydans sp.
TTCATATCCGCCGACCAATGATTGGCCGTCTATATACGTAACGCCTCGACAACCAGTTTGAACGCGGGCGATAGCTGTCGACGGCTCGGGTAATACAGGCGGTAGCCGGCGAATGGTGGGCACCAGTCTTCCAGCACGCGCACCAGACGGCCTTCCTCGATATGCGGTGAAAACTCGTCTTCCAGAATAAAAGCGATGCCCAGCCCGGCCAATGCTGCCTCCACGATATGGTCAGAGGTGTTGAGGATGAGCTGGCCGTCGACGTGGACGTTTAACTTGCGACCGTCGCGCTCGAACTCCCAGGCGTACAGGCCGCCGTCACCCGACATACGAAAATTGATGCAACGATGTGCCGTCAATTCGTTCGGTGTTATCGGTGGCGGCAGCTTGGCGAAATAGGACGGCGCGGCTGCGGCGGCCATCCGAAACGGCGGGCTGATGGGAAGCGCGATCATATCCTTGTCAACATAGTCGCCCAGGCGCACGCCCGCGTCGAAGCGATCTGCGACGATGTTCCTGAGGCCGTAGCTGATGTCGAATTCCAGCTTGATGTCGGGATACTCGTGCAGCAATGGTGTGAGCTTGGGTAGCAGCAGAGTTCTCAGGGCGTGATCGGTACAGGTGATGCGCACGGTGCCGGCCGGTTTGTCGCGCATTTCCGTGAGGGCATCCAGTTCAGCTTCGATCTCGTCGAAACGGTGGCCGATCGCCTGCAACAGCCGCTCGCCGGCTGCCGTCGGCGACACGCTGCGTGTCGTGCGGGCGAGCAGGCGGATTTCCATCCGGGTCTCCAGGCCGCCTATCGCCTGGCTGAGGGCTGACTGGCTCACGCCCAACACGGCTGCGGCGCGGGTAAAACTGCCTTCCCGGGCTACCGTGACGAAAGCCAGCAAATCGTTGAGGTTGCGTCTCGCCATGCCCCGATCTCCCATGTTATTTATTAGGCCAGCTTATATTGTCATTAAGTATTCATTAGCTAGTCAAGGGTAATTGACCGGACTAAACTTATCTCGCCAAATTTATAAGGAGTATCGACTATGAGCACGCACCTTCCCTTCGAGCGTCAAATCATCCAGTCTATCCCCGCTCCGACCGCAGAATGTCGCCCATTCCTGAAAGTGGCCGTTGCAGGAATGGTAGCGCTCGGCATAGCGGCCACCCTCGCCATGCCGGCAGTCGCCCAGGACATGTCGAATGGGGCTGCCAACTTCTATACCAGTGACAAAGTGATCATGCAGAAAGTCACCTTCAAGAACCAATACCAAATGAAGGTCACGGGGAATCTCTTCATTCCCAAAAATCTTGACCGGAATGCGAAAAACGCGGCGATCATTGTTGGCCATCCGATGGGCGCGGTAAAAGAGCAAAGCGCCAATCTGTATGCGACGAAGATGGCTGAACGGGGCTTTGTCACCTTGTCCCTGGATTTGTCTTTCTGGGGCGAGAGCGAAGGTCAGCCGCGCAATGCAGTTTTACCGGACCTCTATGCCGAAGATTACAGTGCTGCGGTGGATTACCTGGGGACGCAGGCTTTTGTTGACCGGCAACGGATCGGTGTCCTCGGGATTTGCGGCAGCGGGAGTTTTGTAATCAGTGCCGCCAAGATCGATCCACGCATGAAAGCTATCGCCACGGTCAGCATGTACGACATGGGCGCAGCGAGCCGTAATGCGCTGAACCACTCGCAGACCCTTGAGCAGCGCAAGCAGATCATTGCCGAGGCCGCGGAACAACGTTACGCGGAGTTCACTGGCGGTGAAACCAAATACACCAGCGGAACAGTCCATGAATTGAACAAAGACACTCACCCGATTCAGCGTGAGTTCTTTGATTTCTACCGCACGCCGCGAGGTGAATACACCCCCAAGGGTTCGTCTCGCAAACTCACCACACACCCGACGCTGACCAGTAATGTCAAATTTATGAACTTCTACCCGTTCAACGACATCGAAACGATCTCGCCGCGTCCGATGCTTTTCATCACGGGGGATGCTGCCCATTCCCGCGAGTTTAGCGAAGAGGCTTACAAGCTGGCCGCCGAGCCGAAGGAACTGGTGATCATTCCCGGTGCCGGCCACGTCGATCTTTACGACCGTGTGAACCTGATCCCGTTCGACAAGCTGACCAGCTTCTTCTCAACGCAGCTCAAGTAATTTCAAATCAAGGAGAACATCATGACCGTCAAAGCCTATGGCGCTTACGCTGGCGACAAGCCGCTGGAATCAATGGAAATCACCCGCCGCCCGCCGGGTGCCCACGATGTGCAGATCGACATCGCCTATTGCGGCGTGTGTCACTCGGACCTGCATCAGGTGCGGGCTGAATGGGCAGGCACGCTCTTTCCCTGCGTGCCCGGTCACGAGATCGTCGGCCGCGTGTCCGCAGTCGGCGCCCACGTTGCCGGTTTCCAGATCAACGATCTGGTTGGCGTCGGCTGTATCGTCGATAGCTGCCAGCATTGCGAGGAATGCGATGCCGGCCAGGAAAATTATTGCGACAACATGGTCGGCACCTACAACGGCCCGACACCGGACGCTCCAGGACACACCTTGGGCGGCTATTCGCAGCAGATCGTCGTGCACGAACGCTACGTGCTGCGCATCCGTCACCCCGAGGCGCAACTGGCCGCAGTGGCACCACTGCTGTGCGCCGGCATCACTACTTATTCGCCGCTGCGCCACTGGAGCACAGGGCCGGGCAAGAAGGTCGGCGTGGTCGGCATCGGCGGCTTGGGCCACATGGGAATCAAGCTGGCCCATGCCATGGGCGCCCGCGTCGTCGCGTTCACCACTTCGGAATCCAAGCGTGAGGCTGCATTGGCGCTTGGCGCCGATGACGTTGTGGTTTCACGCAATGCTGACGAGATGGCGGCGCACGCCAAGAGCTTCGACCTGATCCTCAACACCGTCGCAGCCCCGCATAATCTCGACGCTTACCTTTGCCTGCTGAAACGTGACGGGACCATGACCCTGGTCGGAGCACCGGCATCGCCCCATCCATCGCCCAACGTGTTCCACCTGATCATGAAGCGCCGCGCTCTGGCCGGTTCAATGATCGGCGGCATTCCGGAAACGCAAGAGATGCTCGACTTCTGCGCGGAGCACGGCATCGTCTCCGACATCGAGATGATCCCGATGCACTACGTCAACACGGCCTATGAGCGGTTGCTGAAGAGCGACGTGCGCTACCGCTTCGTCATCGACATGGCTTCGCTCAAGACCGCAACCTGAAGCCGTCAGGAGAAATTCAATGCAGCGCCTTGCGCCAGCCATGTTTCTGTTATGTCTCGTATCGGCAAGTTCCGCAGAAGACCGCGCCACCCCGGAAAGCAGGACAGGGCATTCAACCCGGGCAGCGCGCCAGGAGGCCAGTACCATGAAGATTCGCATGACGATCAACGGTAAGACCATGACCGCAACCCTGACCAATAGCCCCGCGACCCGTGACTTCATCGCCTTGCTGCCGCTGACGCTGAAACTGGACGACTACGAAGCCACCGAAAAGATCGCGTACCTGCCAAAAAAGCTCTCTACCAAAGGCGCACCGGCAGGCATTGATCCCGACGTCGGCGACATCACTTACTACGCACCCTGGGGCAATCTGGCGATCTTCTACCGGGATTTCGGATATTCCAAGGGACTCATCAAACTGGGACGCTTTGATGCCGGTATCAAAGCACTTGAAGCACAAGGCCCATTGAGTATCACACTTGAGGTACTCGAAAAGTAATCAGATAACCAACCTCTGCCCCGTCAGCGACCGTCTGTTTCACATAGAGAGCCTCTGATTCACTTCGTCACACCGGCGAAGGCCGGTGTCCAGTTGTTTGAAGCGGGGTAAGCAGGCAATCCGCGCAGCGGATGCTCGCAAAACACTGGATTCCGGCTTTCGCCGAAATGACAAAACCGGGGTTAATCAGACCTTCCCTAGATAACTTTTTCGAAACCTGAACGGCTGCTTTTTGTATAGGAGCGATCGCTCTCTGTTCCAGGAATGGATGTTAGCTTTAACCGAGCACCAGCCGCAGCCAACAAATTCCGACGAGATTTCTACTCGCTGCTTGCTACCGTGCAATCGCCATCTCGATGATCGCAACGCCCAGTTCCTGCTTGAGTATCGCATCGGCCTGATCCATGGCACGGAGGGTGGAGCCTTCCTTGCTTTGCGCGTTGCCTTTGACGATCCACTGACGGGTTCCGCGAATCCGGTTGCCTGCGGTCTCGATCAGGGTGATTTCCAGGTTGCCGCGTTGCCAGTACCAGCCGTCCTTTAATCCCAGATCAACCAGGTTCAGGCTGGCTTGTACGACGAATGCCGGTTGATCGCCGGTATCCAGCACGAATCCGCTTTGCGCCAGGGCTCCGGCCACCATTTCCTTCAGCCCCACAGGCGATCCGGTTGACACACGCGGCACGATGCTCACCCGTTTCAGCAATTCAACCATGTCGGATTTTAGTTTGGAGCTGCTCCATTGGGCATCCATGCCGCGGCCGGTGATATCCACGACCTGCAGGTTCTTTTGCAGCGTTTCGCGTTCCTGCTGCACCTCGAAGGCATGGCTGGCGGCGGCGATCTTCATGAACAAGTCGTCGCTCCTGCGCGATTGTTCGATGTGGAAGCGGGTTGCGGCATCGAGTTCGCCGATCTGCTGGCGCAGGCTGGCTGCGGCCTGCAGGCGGGGCAACACGGCCAGCACATGGAAGTTACCGTTGGCCGGGTCTTGCCACAGTTCCGCAATCTGGATGCCGCTGATGATCTTGTCTGTGCGCGTGCTGATCTGGCGCGACGCCTGCTGCTCGAATTGCATCGCACCGGAGGCATCGGACTTTGAACGCTGTACGTCATCGCTGTTCACGAGCACGGCCACCTGGAATACTTTGGCGATATCGGCACGTGCGCGGTCTTTTGCTTCTTCCTGGGATGCGGCCTGTCCGCGTCCGATCAGGTATTCCCCGGCCTTGTATTTGGCACTGTCACCGGCGACCCAGTCGGGTACGGTCGGCTGGCTGGCGCAGCCTGAGAGGAGCAAAAGCGTCAGGGTAAAAGCTGTAATGGTAGAGAGTTTCATTTTCATCTCCTGGTGACGTGATCGTTAAGGCATCGAATGCTGGGTCAGATAGGTCTTGCGTTCCTTGCGGATGGGAATCTGCGGATAGAGTTTTGTCGCAATCACTTGTCCGTTGCCGCCCAGCAGCTCTACTGTCACATCATAGCTGCCCGGCGGCAGAGAGAGCCGGGCCAGCTGGATGTTGGCGGGCAGTGTCAGCCAACTGCGTGTATCGGCGCGCTCGGTGGCAATGGCGACAACGCGCACCAACAGGGATCCGATCAGCTTTGCAGCTGCATCATCCCCCTGTTGTCCGGATTTATCCACGGACTCCTGAATTACCCCCTTGGATATCGCCCGCGCCACAGCGCGCGCGGTGATGGCAGGCATGCGCGACTTCAGACTGGCGCGGGCGATGGCGTCGATGTCTTCCATCAATTGCGTGTCGGCCTGCAGTCCTGAAACGCTGATGCGCGCGCTGGTGATGCGGTTGCGGCGCGATTCGTAGTAGGGCAGGGCGATGTTGACCATCACGGGCGGGGCGGTGGATTCGGCGACGGCTTGCGCTGCGCGCCTCGGCGGCAGAGGCCGCACGGGGCGTTTGGATTTATCCACCACCACCGAGGGGCCGGGCGCCCAGGTCCCGATGACTTCCTCGCGCTTGATCGGTGCCAGACCGTTGTTCAGGATGAAGACCAGTTCGCCTTCAGTTTCGGTTTTGGCTGTTTGCTTTTTCACCGGCGCAATGCCGAATTCCTTCTGGTACGTTGCCAGTTCGTCAGTCAGCCCCTCGCGTTGTGCCAGCCGAACCAGATCGAGCTTGAGCATCGCGGGGATGGGCACGGAAAAATTCTCCTGGTATTTCTTGTACGCTTCATATGCCTTGCGATAGGCGATCATGGCATCGCTCCATTCACCCAGTTCTTCGTAGATCATGCCGCTGAGATAACGCGACAGGGCATCCTCGGTAAATTTGTTGGCCGGAATGCTTTCGCCGATTTCGCGCAGTTTGAGGTCCACCTGCAAAACCTCGACCCGCGCTTCATCGCGTTGTCCCAATTCCAGATAATTGAGCGCCATATAAAGGTGCACCAATACCTGTTCGTAATCGTCCCCCGCATAACTGACTGTCGAATCGTTGACCACGAAGGAGAGTGCGTTCTCGCTGACACTCGCGGCATACAGCCGCTCCATTTCATTCTTCGCGGCTTCAAGCGATTCATTGGAGGCAGTGAAGTCGCGTTTCATGCGCAACACCATGCCTTTGTTGAGCAGATACAGTACGCGGTCCTTCTTGTCTTTTGAGCTGTCCTCTATCGTCTTCAGCGCCTCGTCGTATTGCTGTCCTTCCAGCTGGTGTTCGATGACTGCGAAGGAATTGCTGTATGTCGCGCAACCGTTCAATGCCAGGATGCAGGCCAGCACAGCCAGCCGGACAGAGAGTCTGCCGAAACCCGACGGCTGACTCTCCATCCCGCGCGTGCGCAGGGTGGGGGACGAGGATAGCGTCATCTGCGGGCTAGTAGTCCAGCTTGCTGCGCTCCACCAGTTTCTTGATCTTCTTTTGGCCGACCCAGACCTTGCGGTTGTCTGCCAGGCTGATGAGCGTCAGGTCCACCTGGTAGAAACGCAGTTGCGTTTTACCGGAAACATCAATGATGGTGTTGATGGTGCCTTTCAGCATGAAATCAGCACCTTTCTCGGCACCCATCGGCTTGCGCGTGGCTTCGGTGGCGTTCAGATCCTGGTCTTTGCGTTCGTCGCGAATCTCCTGGCGTTCGGTGGAAGACGCCACGAACTGCACGCGGTTGGAATTGATCATCTCGCGTTCCAGGTCGCTGACAAAGGTGTTGACGTTGATATGCTCGTGGCTCAGGTTGCGTACTTCACCCACAATCACGGCCGGTTGGCGTTTCTGGCCGCGGGTGAAATCCTCCAGCCAGGCGCGGGCCAGCACATCCTTGATCATTTCCGCCGATACCAACTGCGAATCCGTGTCGTTCCACGCCCCGCTCAAGTCTATCGTCTTGTCCACTTCCACGCGTTCCACCGTGGTGGCGCAGCCGCCAACAAACAATGCAAGTACCACCAGCAAGGCGGATGTCTTTGTCGAGATTTGTGACCAGTTCATTATTTTTTCTCCTTGGCAACGCGGTCAAAGATATTGTCCGCCTGGGTTTCGATATAGCGTTTCAAATCGGTGTTCATGTCCTGCACGCCGCTCAGGGTATCTTTCACCTGCTTCATGTCCAGTTCGGCGACGGAGTAGATGATGTTGGTCTTGGCGTCGCGCCAGGAACCGATGATCCTGGCACCGGTGAGGTTGACCCTACTCAGGTTCTTGATCTGGCGCGATACCGCTTCCTCGGATACGCCGGTCCCGCCTGACTTGGCTGATGCCATGTAGTCGCTGCTCACCACATCCATGTAAGAAGACAGAACACGGGCCACCTCGGCGCGGGCGCGGTCGTCGGCGACGGATTTTTGCAGCGACATGTCGCCGGTCGGGGAGGCGGAACCAACGCCGTGGAACAAGCGTCCGTCCTTGTTGTTCAGGATATTTGTGCCTTCATTGACCCAGTCGGGCGCGCCCTTGAGACCCAGATCGCTTTCGACTTTCGTGGTGCTGGAGCAGGCCGTAATGAGGCCAAGCAACGCGGCAAGTGCGAATAACTTTGCAACAGCAAGTGATATTTTCATGACGTTCTCCTGGATTGGAAAAACAGATTTGAGGTCGTCGCATCAAGACCATGCGATGTCAGCAACGCCATCATCATAATGCGGGCAGCAAGGCGCTGCAATTATTCCGCGACATAAGTGCTACAATGCGCGCCGCGATATCGTTTCAGTCTAGTTGTCGCTACCGATTCCGGTTCGCAGTACCCCCTCATTCAGCCTCAGACTGGCGTTCAGACAGAACGACAGGCCGTTTGTTCAATAGAAAGAAAATCAATGTCATTTGCATCTCTTGGCTTGTCCTCAGAGCTCGTCCGCGCCGTTACCGAGCGCGGCTACACCGAACCTACCCCTATTCAGGCCCAGGCTATTCCCGTTATTTTAAAAGGCGGCGACCTCATGGGCGGCGCCCAAACCGGCACCGGCAAGACTGCCGGTTTCACCCTGCCGCTGCTACAGCGTTTGGCAGACAAACAAGTGGTCGGCAAAGGCCACATTCGCGCGTTGGTGCTTACTCCCACACGCGAACTTGCCGCCCAGGTTGAGGAAAGCGTGCGCATGTACGGCAAACACCTGCCGCTCAAATCCATGATGATGTTCGGCGGCGTCAACATCAATCCGCAGATCAAGCAATTGCACGGTCGCGTCGACATTCTGGTGGCGACACCGGGCCGTTTGCTCGACCACATGCAACAGAAGACCGTGGACTTGTCGCACGTGGAGATACTGGTGCTGGACGAAGCCGACCGCATGCTGGATATGGGTTTCATTCGCGATATCAAGCGCGTGCTCGCCGTGCTGCCCAAGCAGCGCCAGAACCTGCTCTTCTCGGCCACCTTCTCCGACGAGATCAAGCTGCTGGCCGACGGCCTGCTCAACAACCCGGTGCTAATCGAAGTGGCACGCCGCAACGCGACCGCCGAACTGATCGAACAGCGCGTTTATCCGGTGGATCGCGAGAAAAAGCGCGTGCTGCTCACCAAGCTCATCAAAGACAACAATTGGTTCCAGGTGTTGGTGTTCACGCGCACCAAGCACGGCGCGAACAACCTGGCAGACCACTTGAACAAGGAAGACATCCCCGCGATGGCAATCCACGGCAACAAGAGCCAGGCCGCTCGAACCCGCGCACTGGCCGAGTTCAAAACAGCCAAGTTGCAGGTGCTGGTGGCCACCGACATCGCCGCGCGCGGCATCGACATCAGCGAACTGCCGCACGTGGTCAACTACGAGCTGCCCAATGTGCCGGAAGACTATGTACACCGCATCGGCCGTACCGGCCGCGCAGGCAGCAACGGCGAAGCCAGCTCGCTGGTGTGTATCGATGAACACAAACTGCTGCACGACATCGAACGCCTCATCAAGCGCGAGATCACCGTGGTGCAAGTGCCCGGTTTCGAACCGGACCCGCGTATCAAGGCTGAACCCATCCTGAACGGACAGAACCGCGGTCAGGGCGGACGCGGACAAGGTCGCGGCCAATCCGCACCGCGTTCCGTCGGCGGACAACCGCGCACGGGTTCCGGACAGGCCCGCACAGGCAGCGGACAAGCACGAACCGGTGGCGCTCCGCGCAGCGGGACGTCGGGCAATTCTGCGGGCGGGGCGGGGCGGGGTGCTGTGCCGTCCGGCGCGCAACACCGTTCCGGCGGTCGCGGCCGGTAAGGGGGTCGTCATTCCGGCGTAGGCCGGAATCCAGTGCATTTATTGAAAATGCAGTTTGTAATGCAGTTTGTTACGTCTGCTGCGCAGGATGAATTAAATGGCTGGATTCTGGCCTCCGCCGGATAACCAGCCACTTGCACGGCTTTATCGTGCTTAGTGGAATGGCTAGTATTTCTATCAATGACGCCGGTTTTTAAAAGGTTATGAATATGAACACAACCGTAACCAACGAACAAGCCATCGCCGCCACCCAACTCTGGCTGGAGAAGGCCGTAATCGGCCTCAACCTCTGCCCGTTCGCCAAAGGTGTGCATGTCAAGGGGCAGATACGCTACTTCGTCAGCGCGGCGCGGACGCCGGAAGAATTGCTGGTTGATGTGCGGAACGAGCTGGAAGTGCTGGCTGAAGCCAGCCGCGAGAAGATCGACACCATTCTGCTGGTCCATCCGCATGTGCTGACCGACTTCCTCGACTACAACGATTTTCTGGGAGTGGTGGATGCACTGTTGGAAGATATTGATCTGGCGGGTGAACTGCAGGTCGCCAGCATGCACCCGCAATACCAGTTCGCCGATACCGAATTGGACGACATCACCAACTTCACCAACCGTTCTCCGTACCCCACGCTGCACCTGATACGCGAAGACAGTATCGACGAGGCGGTAGCTTCGTTTCCCGAAGCGGAGACGATCTTCGAGAAGAACATGGATACCATGCGCAAGCTCGGCCATGCAGGCTGGAATGCGCTGGGATTGGCGGACGTGCAGCAACACAAGAAATAATCCGCGCAGGGTGTATTGCAGTGATGTGCAAGCGCACCCTGCCGGTCTGAAATGACGGTATCCTGTCCTCATGGATACAAACCCGGATCACTCCTTCTCTTCACTGACTCCCGACTGCGTGCTCAACGCGCTCGAAAGCATCGGCCTGCGTTGCGATGGCCGCCTGCTTGCCCTCAACAGCTACGAGAATCGCGTGTACCAGGTCGGCATCGAAGACAGCACACCGCTGGTTGCCAAGTTTTATCGCCCCGCGCGCTGGACCGACGAAGCCATTCTGGAAGAGCATGCTTTTGTGCAAGAACTGGTGGAGCGCGAAATCCCCGTGGTGCCCGCCCTGGAGATCGCCGGCAAAACCCTGCACCCGTTTGATGGTTTTCGCTTTTCCGTATTTTCCAAACACGGCGGCCGTGCACCGGAGCTGGAGAATCGGGACACGCTGGAATGGTTGGGGCGCTTTCTCGGGCGCATCCATGCGGTCGGCGCTATCCGGGATTACCACCAACGTCCCTCACTCAACCTGGAAACCTTTGGCACCGAGCCCCGAGTTTTTTTGCTGGCGAACGGATTCATTCCGGCCGATATCGATGCGGCATATCGTAGTGTGGTGCAGCAGGCGCTGGACGGTGTGAAGCACTGTTTTGACCGTGCGGGTGATGTGAAGCAATTGCGCTTGCATGGCGACTGCCATGCGGGAAACGTGTTGTGGACTGAGGAAGGTCCGCACTTTGTCGACTTTGACGACAGCCGCATGGGACCGGCCGTGCAAGACCTGTGGATGTTGCTCTCCGGCGAACGCGAGGATCGTGTGCGGCAGATGGGCGATGTGCTTGCGGGTTATGAGGACTTCCAGGAATTCGATGCGCGCGAACTGCACCTCATTGAAGCGTTGCGCACGTTGCGGCTCATCCACTATTCGGCATGGCTGGCGCGGCGCTGGGACGATGCCGCCTTCAAGCAGGCGTTCCCGTGGTTCAACACGCAAATCTACTGGCAGAACCGCATCCTCGAATTGCGCGAGCAGATCGCGTTGATGGAAGAACCCCCGCTGTGGCAACAGTGACCGCCGGTCAGTGCAAAAAAGTCACCGTATAAACCCGCCTCCTTGATTGAGAGTAAAGTAAGCAATTGCATGTACTGACACAGAACTGCAATTTGCCATGGTTACCCTGCTTGATCTCGAAATTCAACTTTCTGAGGAGGCTTTATGTACACCTGCATCGACAACATCCACGCCCGCGAAATTCTGGACTCACGCGGCAATCCCACCGTTGAAGTAGAAGTCACACTCGAAGATGGTTCTTTCGGCCGTGCGGGAGTACCCTCCGGTGCGTCAACCGGTGCGCATGAGGCGCTGGAATTGCGCGACGGCGACAAAAAACGCTACGGCGGCAAAGGCGTAAAAAAAGCGGTCGGTCATGTCAACGATGAAATTGCTTCCGCGCTGCTCGGCATGGATGCACTCGATCAGGGCGCGGTGGATAGAGCGATGATCGAACTGGACGGCACTCCGCATAAAGAGAAATTCGGCGCCAACGCCATTCTTGGCGTGAGCCTGGCAACCGCACGCGCTGCGGCGGAGTCTTGCGACTTGCCGCTGTTCCGCTATCTGGGCGGTGCAGCTGCAAACCGTCTGCCGGTGCCGATGTTCAACATTCTCAACGGCGGCGTACACGCCAATTGGCAGGGCACGGACTTGCAAGAATTCATGATCGCCCCGGTGGGTGCGCCAAGCTTCGCCGAAGCCCTGCGCTGGGGCAGCGAGATTTACCACACCCTGAAAAAAGTGCTCAAGGACGGCGGTTACACCACCGGCGTGGGCGATGAAGGCGGCTTCGCTCCCGCATTGAAACGTAATGTGGATGCCATGGACCTGATCGTAAAATCCATCGAGGATGCCGGATATCGTCCCGGTGAAGATGTGGTGATTGCGCTCGATCCCGCCTCCAGCGGCTTCTACGAGGACGGCCTGTACAACCTGCGTACCGAAAAGCGCAAAGTCACTTCAGCGGAGATGATCGCGATGTACGCCGAGTGGGCAAAGAAGTACCCCTTCCGGGTGCTGGAGGATGGACTTGCCGAAGACGACTGGGATGGCTGGAAATTATTGAACCGTGAACTGGGTGACAAGCTTGAACTGGTCGGGGACGACTTGTTCGTGACCAACGTGAAACGCATCCAGCACGGAATTGATGAAAACGCCGCCAATGCGGTACTGATCAAGCTAAACCAGATCGGCACGCTCACCGAAACCATTGCAGCTGTGAATCTCGCCTACAGTGCGAACTGGGGGGCCATGGTGTCGCACCGCAGCGGTGAGACGGTGGACAGTTTCATCGCCGATCTGACCGTTGCGCTGGGTACCGGACACCTCAAGACCGGCGCGCCGTGCCGCGGCGAGCGGCTGGAGAAATACAACCAGCTCATGCGCATCGAGGAATATCTGGGTGATTCGGCAGTGTATGCGGGGCGCAAGGCGTTCGTGCGCTAGAGGATTTTCGCAGGGTGGCTCTCCCGTCCATTCCGGTGCGGGGGAGCAATGAGCCGCACCCAATCTGTCGCGGCCATTGGCAGGTCAAGCACGGGCGGATTTGATATATATTTCGTACATGACTTCCAAATCCGCCCCCTCTATCTGTCCCTGCAACAGTACAAAACCATATTCCGCCTGTTGTGCACAGTATATTGACGGCGGACAACCGGCACCCACCGCCAAAACCCTCATGCGTTCCCGTTACACTGCCTATGTCCTGTTGCACGAAGAATACTTGCTCGCGACCTGGCATCCGTCAACACGCCCTGCATCGCTGGAGCTGACAACGGACTTGCAGACGAAATGGGTCGGCCTTGAGGTGAAGCGTCACGAACAGCAGGATGCCGACCATGCTATCGTTGAGTTCGTCGCGCGTTACAAAGTGCAGGGACGGGCACACCGGTTGCATGAAGTGAGCCGATTTGTAAGGGAAGCTGGACGATGGTTTTATGTGGACGGTAGCATTGACTGAACTCAAACATGGAACATGAAATCATATGGCGGAAAAGCTGAAGATCGTACTGGTAGACGACCATGGATTATGGGGGCGCGGTTTGAGCGAGCTGCTCACGCACTGCTACGATTTCAATGTGCTGGGCTCGGTTGCGACCCTTGAGGAGCTGCGCGAACTGGTCAAGGAAGAACCCGATCTGCTGGTGATGGATCTGCGCATGAAACCCATGAGCGGGCTGGAAATGCTAGAGCAGTTGCGCAAGGAAGGTTGCGGCATCCCCGTTGTCATGCTCACCATGAGTGATTCCGAAGTGGATATGCGCAATGCGATACGGGCCGGTGTGCGCGGATATCTGCTCAAAGATATGGAACCGGAAGAGGTAGTCGACGGCATTCGCCGGGTCGCTGCGGGTGAATTGATCGTTGCACCAAGCATGACGGTGAAGATGATCGAGTTACTGCACGGGGAACAGTCTGCCACGGAACAAAATTTGAATGTGTTCAAACTGCTGACCAAGCGCGAGTACGAGATCATGGAATTGCTGTCGCGTGGCGAAAGCAACAAGTCGATCGCGATGACGCTGGAGATCAGTTACGACACGGTGAAGCAACATGTGCGGCACATCCTGAATAAACTCAGTCTGTCGTCGCGGGTGAAGGCTGCCGTGCTGTTTGCCAAGCAACTGGAAAAGGATGGCGAAACCTCACCCTTCGATTGAAGGGTGCATCACAATCTCATCCAAAGTTCATGTATGTCACACGCCGCCACAGTCGCGCGGCATGTGACACGGAAACTCAAGCCGCCAGTTGCTGGCGGATCGAATCAACTTCACGCTTCCCCATGCCTCTCAGCATAACAATTTTGGCCAGTTGCTTTTCGCGCGGACTGGCATTCCCGGTTTCCCAGTTGTAAATCGTCGGTACCGATACATCCATCAGGTGCCCGATCTCGGCGGCAGTCAGGCCGAGGCGCTTGCGCAGCGACTTGAACCCTTTGGAGGTAAAGCGGGCCTTGGTGGCATCTTCCGCGCCGGTCTTGCCAACGGCGGGCTGAGATTCGGATCTTCCCGGCCGGGAAAGTTGCCGCTCGAGCACGGCCACACGCTTTTTCAAAGTGGCGATTTCGGACCGGTATTGCGCGGAGGCTTTTCGGAGTTTTTCGGTTTCGTTGCGAATTTCTTTTCGGGCGAGCCGAACAATTTCGTCTTTGAGTACTGTTGCGATGTTGGACATATATCCTCCTAAGGATGGTTGAATATTACTTGCGACTCTACGGTCGTCTGGTCTGGATTACAACTACCAATTGGAAAGACGGAAATACCACTTGCCAAAAGGCATCAGAAAATATTTGTTTTGTTCTGAAGGTGTCTATTTTGACACCAAAGGGGGATCGTTAAAAGTTGGGGATTCAGGCGCGCTTTCCGGAGGGGAAATTTCAACTGCGATTTCCGGGAGAACTAGAAGGGACACTTGAGTCGTGGCAGCAGACTCCGCATGAGTGTGGGCACCATTATTGTGGATCATCCGACTTATGCGTGGGAAAAGACCAGATTTGTCAGGTGTTCAAAAACTTGGGCTTTTCACCGAGTGTTCCCCCATCCCAGCCCTCCCCCGGTGGGAGAGGGAGTCAGAGCGAAGCGGTTTGGGGTTTAGTCCCTCTCCCACCGGGGGAGGGATTGGGTGGGGGAACACTTGGCATTCACCAGCCCCAAAAGCAGGCAAGCAGACTCTTCTTTTAAAGATGCAATCGTACTATCTTGCTTTAGCTACCCATACAAAACTCGGACAAACCATTTTTGTTAAGGGAACGCGCCCAAGTCATCTCGCTCTGTGGGAGAGAAAGAGCTACAGACTTGCTCAGTATTTCGTTAACTGAAAAATGCCGTATCCGCCTCGCCCGGAATTTCAACCCGAGTGAGTTTGGCCTTTTGCAGAATCTCCCAGAAATATCGATACGTTGCCCGGTCATGCAATTCGCCGTCGTACTGGATGGGTCCCCATCCGGCGGCCTGTGCAGCCAGCAGGATGTTGCTGGCCACAGCCACCTCGCTGTAATCCGGCTTCATCGCGTCCACGATGGCCTGAATCTGCGTCGGGTAGATGCTCCACATGCGCATGAAACCGAACTCGTTGCGCGCGCGACTTGCGTCGGAGAATGTGGTCTCGACATTCTTCAGGTCCAGCGTGACGTTGTGTGCGGGAACCACGCCGTGTGCGAGTGCAGCGGCAACCACGTTGGCTTTTGCACGCGCCAGCAGGCGGTGCTCGAACTGTCCGGGGCTGCGCATGGCGGTGGCGGGGATGGCGCCGTGGTGGCCGCTGACGAAATCCATCAGGCCGAAATCCAGCACCTGCATCCAGGGCAGGGCGGCGATCTCGTAGGCTTCATGCAGGGCGCCGTGCGTCTCGATCAGCGCATGGATCGGAATCTCGCGGGTGATGCCTTTGGATGCGGCAACCTTTTGGATGTGGGCGATCATCTCGGCTGCCTGCGCGGCGCGCGTGCATTTCGGGATGGTGATGTAGGCCAGCACCTTGCCCGCGCCGCCCACCAGAATATCCACATCCAGTTTCCACGCGGGGTGCGAGTAGTCGTGGATGCGCGCACCGGCCATGCCGTGCTTGTTGGCTGCGGAATTCACCACGCGCACGATCATCTCGGCATGTTCCCGTTCATGCCCGGCCTCTGCGCCATCCTCGCAATCACAGGTGATGTCGAAGATTGGGCCGACAGTGTCTTGCAGTGCCAGCGCCTTGGTGATGAGTTTTTCACTACCGGCAAAATGCTCGCAGCTGGGAATGACGGGGAAGGGTTTTTCTCCGCCGAACAGGGCCTGGTTGGGGTGTACTTTATTGGACATGATGTTTTCCTTATCTGCGCGGCATTAAGATCGTGTAATCGAGATCGAGTACAACGTTGGGGTGATACACCTGCTTACCGTTCTTCTCTATATGAGTTTCATGCAACTGCTTCGCGGGCAGGTTCTTCAAACCCACCATGCGCAGGCGCAGCGCGCCAATATCTTTCCGGCCCGGCAATTCCCAGCGTTCCTTCACTTCCGTCCAGGTATAGAAAGTATCACCGCCGAAACTCGGATTGCTGTGGGTTCCGGCATTGATGGCGGCGATGCAGAGCGCATTCTCCAACCCGTCATAGGAGAGGGCGCGGCACACCGAGATCACATGACCGCCGTACATCAGGCGGCGGCCGAACGGTGTGTCTTTCATCATCTGTTCATCGAAATGCAGGCGCGCGTTGTTCTGGTAGAGCTTGGTGGCAAGCGTGTGGTCGCTGTCGTCCACCGTCATCCCGGCCGGATGGTTGATGCGCTCGCCGGTGGCATAGTCATCCCACAATCTTTGCCCGCCGGTCAGCGCGGTCTCAAACTTTCCGGCATCCAGAAAGGAAGGGATATGCAGGCGCTCGACCGGAACGAACGCGGGCAATTCCGGAACGACCGTAGCCGGAGCGGGCAGGGTGACATCGTGCTTGTGCACCATCACCCAGCGTTTCCATTCCAGCACCGGCATATGGCTCTGGTTGTGCGAGACGGAATGCACGTACACCACGCCGCTGCTGCCGTTTGAATTCTGCTTGAGCCCGATGACGGTGGAAGTCGTGCTCACGGTATCACCGGGATAGACGGGTGCCAGAAAGCGCACGTCGGCATAGCCCAGATTAGCCACGGCATTGACCGAGATATCCGGCACCGTTTTGCCGAAGGCGATGTGGAAAGCCAGCAGATCGTCCACGGTCTTGTCGCGGTAGCCCAAGGCATGCGCGACCGGTTGGGCGCAGTGCAGGATATGCCTGCTGCCGGTCAGGGCGAGATAGAACGCGCAATCGCCTTCGGTGATGGTGCGTGGGGTGGCGTGACGGAATTCCTGCCCGACCGAAAAATCCTCGAAGAAATTGCCGCGTCCGGGTTCGTGTTTGGCGCTTTGCTTAGACATAGGAGCTTTCCAGCTTGGTGATCATTTCACTCAGGTGCAGCAGGCGCTTGGCCGCTTTGACATGGTGATGTTCGACCAGCCGGTCGTTCACCACCACCGTGCCGCGACCGGCAGCGTTGGCTGCCGACAGCGCACTGATGATCTCCTTCGCCGTGTTGACCTCGGCGGGCTTGGGGGTGAAGGCGTCGTTCGCATAGGCAAGTTGTAAGGGATGCACCAGCGACTTGCCGTCGAAGCCCAGATCGCGCCCCAGACGGCACGCGTACTCAAAGGCCTCCATATTCTTGATATGACTATTGATGCCGTCCACCACGCCGCGGTTGTAGGCGCGCGCCGCGAGGATGACCATGGACAGGCTGGTCAGCAAAGGGAAGCGGTCTTTTGTGCTGTGCGCGTGCATCTGCGAGATCAGGTCGGAAGTGGCCATGATCATGCAGGCGATACGATCCGAGGCGCTGGCGATCTCTTCGGCGTGCAGCACGGCCAATGGGCTTTCGATCATCACCATCACCGGCGTGTCTTTGCCGCCCGCGCTGTCCAAAGCATCCAGCGCACTCAGTACATCGTCCTTGCCCTGGATATTGGTGAAGAGAATAGCGTCGGCCCCTATCCCGGCCACGGCCTTTATATCGTCATGCCCCCAGGGCGAGTCGAGATCGTTGACGCGGATCACCAGTTCGCGCGCTCCCCAGCCGCCCTGTTTGACCGCGGTCACCACATTGCGCCGGGACTCTTCTTTGGCGGCAAATAATATAGGGTCACCCAGATCGAGGATAACCGAGTCGGCGGGAAGGCTGCGCGCCTTCTCCAGATAGCGTGTGTTGCAGCCCGGGACATAGAGCATGGAGCGGCGAGGTCGAAAGTGCTTGTTCATGATTCCCCCTGTTGAAGTGTCATGTTCTATCGGTAATCGGTTGGTGCGGCGTCAGTTGATTCTAGCGACGGCAAAAACCAGTGTCAACGCAATTCTTGTGTCTTATATAAGATATAAAACACTTGATTGGCTAAAATGGCCGTGATAGATTCTCCACACGGCAGTTTGTGCCGGTTCTGCAGATGATGAGGGTGACAAATGGGATCTCCAGTCTTTCAGCCGCTGTACCAGCAGATCAAGGCGCTTCTGACCAAAAGCCTGATCTCGGGAGAGTGGGCACCGGGAACGGCCATTCCCAGCGAGATGGAATTGGCGGCCCGCTTCGGCGTCAGCCAGGGGACGGTCAGAAAAGCCATCGACGAGCTGGCTGCGGAAAACATCGTGATGCGCCGCCAGGGCAAAGGAACGTTCGTGGCGACACATAATGAAGATACAACCAAGTTCAGGTTCCTGCGCATCGTCGCGGCGGACGGCAGCACAAAGCTGCTGGACAACAAATTGCTGAGCTGCGAACGCGCAAAAGCGACGGCGGCCATCGCCAAGTTGCTGGATATCAAGACCGGCAGCGCGGTGATCGAGATCAAACGCTTGCTCCTGTTCTCCAACAAGCCGCAAATTCTGGACCGCATCATTCTTCCTGCTGCCTCGTTCAAGGGGGTCACTGCCGAACGGATAGAGGCATACAACGGTTCCATGTACCGCATGTACGAAACGCTGCTGGGGATACACATGGTGCGCTCGGAAGAGCGACTGACTGCGCTGGGAGCCGATGCCGAAACGGCTGCCGCGCTGAAGCTCAAGACGGGCACGCCGCTACTGAGTATCGAGCGCGTGTCCTTTACCTACGGCGACAAACCCATGGAATGGCGTTTGGGTCTGTGCCTGACGGACGACCATCATTATCTGAATCATCTGGATTGATCGCATCACGGCTTGATAACGATTCAACTTTTGAAGCGGGGGAGATATGACAAGCACACCAAAAAAACACAATCAACAAAGCCCTGCCAAGGACAAAGCGGATGCCAGTGTGCTGGGCGGCTACTGGCCGGGGATACAACTGTACTACCCGCCGGTCAAATTCGCGCCGTCACTGGGGATATACGAAGACCTGGAGGCCGCGTCGCAGCGCATGAAAAAGCACGCGCACCAGACGCATGCCCACACCCTGATCTTCGACCTTGAGGACGGCTGCCGCCAGAAGGAGTTGAGCCGGACTTTGCTGCGCCAGGAATTGCCCAAGTTCCAGCGCAGGCATGAAGTGGCGATCGCCATCCGCGTGAATCCTTTCCGTACCGAAGAGTACGAGTTGGACATGAAACTGGTGAAGGACATGGCCGAACATATCGACGTGGTGATGCTGGCCAAGGCGGGCGAGGCCTACGGTGCACCCGAAGTGCGCGACCTGTCGGCATTCCTGGCCGGGCTGAACCATCCGATCACCATCCAGCCCATCATCGAGCATCCCAAATCACTGAAGATCGCACCGGAGCTGATGCAGTACAGCACGGTGAAGCACGTTGTGTTCGGCATCCACGACTTCTCGAAAGCGATGGGCATACAGATCACCCCGGAACACTGGACGGAAGAACTCAAATTCTTCCTCAACCAGATCATGTTCGAAGCGCGCATCGCCGGTAAAGGTGTCATCGGCGGTGTGGAGACACTGATCGGCTCCAGCAGCATGCCGGAGAACTTCGTCGAGCCGCATGACGTACGGCGCTGGCTGGACCTGCACGGCGAGAACGAATCGCATATCGTCTACAAGCATGCCTGCCAGGAAGCGGCCAATGGCTTGACCGGCAAGCAGGTCATCCATCCGGCGCACATCCACCTGTGCAAAGTGGCGTACACCCCGTCGCCCACCGAAGTCTCGCAAAAGATCCGCATCCTCAAGGCAGCCATCGAGGCGGATGCGCTGCTGGGCGGTGCCATCAAGTTCGAGGGCGAGATGCTGGACCCGCCCATGTTCGGCAAGGCGCTGCAAACTTTGCTCAGGGCGCATGCCCTGCGCGCACTAACCCCCGCGGACACCGATTTTGCCATGACGGTGCTGCAACTCATGCCTGCCCAGGTCATCCGTGAAAACTGGCCGTACGGCGTCATTCTCTAGGAGCAACACCATGTCAAATTTCAAACCGTTCGCCCCCTGGGTGTGGCAAGTCCCCGCGACGTTCAACATCGGTGTCGCCTGTACCGACGCACACCTGAACACGCCCGCCGCCGACAACATCGCGATGATCGTGGAAGACGACAAGCTGGGCACATCGCAGATCACCTTCGCGCAGTTGTCCGAGCGCACCAGTCGCTTCGCCCAGATATTGCGCAATTTCGGCGTGGGAACCGGCGAACGCATC
Source organism: Sideroxydans sp. (assembly GCA_043744345.1). Lineage (GTDB taxonomy): Bacteria > Pseudomonadota > Gammaproteobacteria > Burkholderiales > Gallionellaceae > Sideroxyarcus. The sequence goes on from JAYTUW010000030.1 coordinate 20,339, forward strand.
CTGATCCGCCTGCCCAACTCGCTGGACTATCCCACAGCATTCTTGGGTGCGATGAAATGCGGCGCCATTTCCGTGCCGACCTCCACCCTGCTGACCGGCGAAGAAGTGGTCTATCTCGCACAGGATTCGGGTGCGGCAGTGCTGGTCACCGACAAGGCAGCCTGGGCCACGCTCAAGGACCAGTTGCACGACGCGGTCAACCTGCGTCATGTGCTGCTCTCCGGCCCCGGCGAAGTGCAAAAGGTCGAAGGATTGGATGTGCAGGATCTGGATGCAGCGCTATCCGCCATCCAGAAATACGAGCCGCCATATCCGACCAAATCGACCGACCCCGCCTACCTGGTCTACACCTCCGGCACCACCGGCTATCCCAAAGGCGTGCTGCATGCACACCGCGCCATGATTGGTCGCACCCCGGCATCCACTTACTGGTTCGACTTCGCCAAAGAGGGTGATCGCATCATGCACTCCGGCAAATTCAACTGGACCTATGTGCTGGGTTCCGGGTTGATGGACCCGCTGTATCTGGGCAAGACCGTGATCGTGCATGAGGGCAAGAACGACTCCAACACCTGGCCACGCCTGATCAAGAAACACTCGGCCACCATCTTCGTCGGCGTACCCACCATCTATCGCCAGATCGTGCAGAAGAGCGACTTCACCAAAGCGGATGTGCCCAGCCTGCGCCACTGCATGAGTGCCGGCGAGCACCTCTCGGATGAAGTGCTGACGCAATGGCGCGAGCGTTTCGGCGTGGATATCTACGAGGCGGTCGGCATGTCGGAATTCTCCTACTACCTGTGCCAGACCAAGTCGCGGCCGATACGTCCCGGCTCGGCTGGCTTCCCGCAGCCCGGCCACAACATACAGTTGTTGAATCCGGAAACGCTGAAGCCCGTAGCCGAGGGAGAAGAGGGCATGATCTGCGTGCCGGATGACGATCCCGGACTGTTCCTGAACTACTGGAATCTGCCGGAGGAAACCACCAAGCTGCGGCATGACGGATTCTTTTTCACCGGCGACTACGCGCGTTACGATGCGGACGGCTACATCTGGTTCCTCGGACGCCGCGACGACATCATCAAGAGCTTCGGCTACCGCGTGTCACCGTACGAGATCGAGCGTGTGCTGAAATCGCATCCTGCCGTTGCGGACTGCGCATCGGTGGGAGAAGAGATCGAAAAGGACAAAGTGCTGGTGGTGGCCTATGTGATCATGCAGCCGGGGAATACCACAACGGCAGATGAGTTGCTGGCTTTCGGCCGCGAGCATCTGGCCGCCTACAAAGCGCCCAAGACCATCTATCTGGCGAAGGATTTTCCGCGCACCAAAAATGGAAAGATTTTGCGCCGGGATGTGAATCCAAGTATCGCGACGGCCAAATCGACGCAGCGTTGAGGGAGTAACTGCAAGGTTGAACACCAGCGTGAATGGCTGTTCAGCGATGTATGTTCAAGCGAGGTGGCAAGTTTTGCTTGAGTCCGTCACACCGGCGCAGGCCGGTGTCCAGCGTATTTAATGAACTGGGCGCCGGCTTGCGCCGGCTTGCGCCGGCTTGCGCCGGTGCGACAGCCTTATTTAATGATTCGCCCTCGCCTGAGCTTTCGAGTTCAGCACCTTGAGCTGAAAAATCTCGTACCAGGCTTTTTCGGGAAAACCGTCCCTGTCCATTCTGCCGCCGCCGCGTCCGTTGGGCTGCAGCAAATCTGCCAAATAGGCTTCTGCTTCGGGTGAATTCCACAGCATGAGAACTTTCTCCAGCACATGGGGAAACCGCTCGCCCAGCATTTGCGGATACTGGTTAGGCGTGCAATTCAGGGTTTGCAATACCATTTCCTTGTTGATCATTGCCATTCTCCATAGTCATCATCAAGCGAACTGGCGATATCCAGATCGTTCGATTCGCCAAGCAGGGTCAAGACTAAGTCCATGCGAGCCGTTGCGTCAATACCATTATTTAAATAATGGTCATACTGTTAACCGTAAAAACAAAGTATTAGCGAATGCAGGTCATGAGTTTTGATTATCGGAGATGCAAAAAGTTCGGCGGAAGATCGCCGCGTACATGCCGTTTGCGGTCCGCTGCGCGGGGAAAACCCGCAGCAGAAGCAACCCGGACAGGCAGAACCACTACAATGCGCTCTCACCATCTAACGAACAAAATCACGCAACCATGAACACCGAAACCGAAAACAACTACCTCGCGATCATTGCCTGCGGCGAAGACAAGACCGGCCTCATCGACCGGCTGGCGGGTCGCATCGCCGACAGTGGCTGCAACATCGAAGAGAGCCGCATGGCCGTGATGGGCGGCGAGTTCGCCCAGTTCATGCTGGTCACAGGCCCCTGGCATGCCCTGTCTAAATTGGAAACACAGATGCCCGCAATCGCCGAGCAGACCGGACTCGCGATCCGCTGCGTGCGCTCGCGCAAACCGGAACAGAAACTGAAACAGGTTCCCTACAGCGTCGAACTCACCGCACTGGACCATCCCGGCATCGTGCACAACCTGGCCGCCTTTTTTGCGCGCCAGGGCATCAACATCGAAGAATTGCAGACCAGCACCTACGCAGCACCGCACACCGGCGCGACCATGCTCAGCATGGTGATGACGGTAGGCATACGCGCAAACGTGCATATCCCCACGCTGCGCGCCGACTTTCTGGACTATTGCGATGACCTGAACCTGGATGCGACGTTTGAGCCGGTGCGGGGGTGAGTTGATGTGAATTTGAAAGTGGTGCCGCGCGGCATCCAATGAATATGCCGGAGCGGTGAATGGAGCAGAGCGGCGGGGGGTGCAAAAGCCTGTTCATTTCTGGCCGCATTCGGCGGACAATGAAGCATTGGTTGTAATGACCACTTCGGGTATTGGGTAATGGATATCAAGATTGCTCCCTCGGACATATTTCCGTGGAATGAGAATTTTCAGACTGGCATCGCCGTTGTCGATGCGCAGCATCGCAAGCTGGTCGAACTTTTGAACAAGCTGGCCAGTCATCTGGCTTACGGGGTGGGTATTCCCGAGTTGAACAGGGTATTCGACGAATTGGCCGATTATGCCCAGTATCATTTCAAGACCGAGGAAGGCGTGTGGCGCAAATATCTGTCCGCGGATGAATTGTCGATAAAGCATGAACAGACGCATCACGATTTTGTCGCTGAAATAGTCGCCCTCAGGGGCAAGCAGGGTGCTTTGGCCACCGAGCAGGTCATCGAGGAAGTCGTTGTGTTTTTGACGCACTGGTTGGCCTTCCACATTCTGGAGGCCGACAAACACATGGCCAAGATCGTGCTATTTGTTCAGCAGGGAATGTCTCTGGAAGAAGCGAAAGACAAGGCGCGCATGGAGATGAGCGGCGCTTTGCGGGTACTGATCGAAACGATCCTCAGCATGTATGACACCTTGTCCACCCGCACTTTGCAACTCATGCGCGAGGTGACCGAGCGTCAGCGGATGGAAGAAAGACTGCGTTTGTCGCGGAAAGTCATCGAGAGCACGCTGGAAGCGATATTTATCACCGATGCCAGCGGTCTGATTATTGATAGCAATCCCGCATTCTGTCAGGACGTGCTGTTGGAACATGAGCAACTGGTCGGGAAGGACATCCGGCGTATCAAGCCGGGTCTGTTTAGTCACGACAAGACGGACTTCATCTGGAGAACGGCAACCGAAAGCGGACACTGGGCCGGAGAGACAGTGGGGCGCGATGCAAATGGCGAGATCGAGGGGGCATGGTTAGCGCTTTCATCCATCAAGGATCACAAAGGCAATATCACGCACTATGTTGGTGTTGTGTCTGCCATTACCCAGTTGATCAGACGCCAGCACATACTCGAAGTGGAAGCCAATCATGATGCGCTGACCGGATTGCCCAATCGTCGGCTGTTGCAAGACCGGCTCGCCCAGGCTGTCATGCGCAGCCAGCGTGGCGGGAAGATCCTGGCGGTGTGCTATCTCGATCTCGACGGGTTCAAGCAGGTCAACGATACCCTGGGGCATGATGCGGGTGATGATGTGCTGCGCCTGATCGCCGGACGCCTGAGCAAAGTTCTGCGCGGGGAAGATACGGTGGTGCGTTCCGGCGGGGATGAATTTGTCCTGCTGCTGGGCGATATGGAGAGCGAGGAGAACGTCACTCAAGTGTTAACGAGGTTGCTGCAGGATATCGTCCAACCGATGCTGATATACGGAAAGCCGGTCAAGCTCAGCGCCAGCATCGGAGTCACGCTGCACCCGCATGATCAGGGTGCGCCGGAGCAACTGCTCAAGCACGCAGATGAAGCGATGTTCGCAGCCAAAAGAGAAGGCAAGTCGCGTTACCATCTGTACCGGAGCTGACTCATGCGTGCTACGCACGCTTGCTGCGCATGGCGGAAAACTTCTTGATGTTCTTATCCTTGGCCAGACGCTGATACTCCTTGCCCTCGACCGGGTAGATCGCAATCCTGCCCTGTTCATCGTAGTGGGCTCCCCAGCCGTATTTCTTGGTGAGCGGCGAGGCGCGCATGCAGGCGTAGGGTTTTGCGAAGAGATTTTCGCGTAGCTGTCGCTCACGGGTTTTGAGTTCGGCGGGCGGTATCTGTTTGTGCAACACATGGGTGGCGAACTTGAGCTCTGCCAATGTGTAGGTATAGGGCTTGCTGCTCAGCAGGTCGTATTCGATGGTGGCGATGGAGCGCTTGTCGCCTTTGTCCTGCGGCACGATGGCTGCTGCGGTTTCGCAATCCGGGGCGATCTCGATGAATTGGTTGGCAGGGTTGTCCATTTGGCTGAGTGTTAGTTGAAGAATCAATTCCCTCTCTCGCAGGCGGGAGATAACCGGCGACTTGCCTGCTTGCGGGCTTCGTCGAATGGCTGGATATTACTTCAGGGTTAGGGGTGTTGAGCCATCGTAATATTTGCTGTAGCGCATAGACCCTCATCCCCAGCCCTTCTCCCGCTTGCGGGAGAAGGGAGTGACGCGGCGTTCAATCAAAGTGTATGCGGGCTATCAGTCCGCAATTCAAAACCTCCAGCTTTAACAGGTGGTTGTCTAATCGCATTCTACATTTTGCGGGTGTAGGCAATCAGTTGATCAAGTGCCGTGCCCCAGCCGTCGTGGAATCCCATCTTGTCGTGGGTATTGCGGTCTGCCTCATTGCTGTGAATCACTGTCGCGGTGTAGCGTGTCCCGGAATCGTGTGCGGCCAACTGGATGCTCGCGGTGAACAAGAAATCGACCGATCCGGCCTTGATGGCGGGTGCGGGACGGAAGCCGGGCAGGAGCGCATTCGTCCACACCAGTCTTTCGTTCCTGACCACCTCAAGGTAGCAGCCGAGGTTCGGGTACTCCTTTCCTTCCGGTGACAGCATCACCGTGCGAAAGACCCCGCCGGGGCGCAGATCGATTTCGCAATCGATGGTTTTCCAGGGCAGCGGGCAAAACCAGGGCTTGAGATGCTCCGGCGTTGTCCATGCCTTCCACAGCAGTTCTAGCGGCACTTCAACGATACGTTCAAACGACAGGTTCAGCCTGGGGTCGAGTTTTTGCAAGTTGGTCATGGTGAATTCTCCCTGGCGTAGGTGCAGCGGGCAGATCAGGTGGGACTCTCGCAGTTGAACATCCACTGCACACCGAACTTGTCGGTCAGGCTGCCGTAATAGGCACCCCAGAACATGTCCTGCAGTGGCATCTCCACTTTGCCGCCCGCGGCCAGGGCGTCGAACAATCGTCTGGTCTCGGTGCGGGTGTCGGTCTGCAGGCTGATGTAGATGTTGTTGCCGATGTTGACCTTGAAGCCCATGGATTCCGGTGCATCCGTGCCCATCAATTCGTGACCTGCCAGAATGGGCAATGCAACATGTATGACGAGATCCCTGTCGGCCTCCGCCAGCGGTGGCTGCCCCGGTTGCGGCGGGATGTCCTTGAAGCGGCCTATGGGGGCTGAGAACTCCGTGCCAAATACCGACTTGTAGAAATTGAAGGCCGCTTCGGTAGTGCGCGGGAAATTCAGATAGGTGCTGACTTTTGCCATTTTGGGTTCCTCCGATAGGTATGACACAAGAAGAATTGGGGGCTATTCGCAAAGCGACTTCAGTTTTGCCAGTGCCTTGGGCCAAGTGTCGGTCATATACTGCTCGAACTCCGCGGGGATGCCGGACATTTCAACCTTGAGCTCGGTGCTGTCATCGCGCTCGTCAAAGGTGTAGTTCTCGTACGCGGACGACCACGCTTTTGCATCCGGGCTTTCCGTGTCGTCTATCCCGTTCTTGATGATGCCCAGATGCTTGATGGAAATGAACTGATTAGGCTTGTTTTCGGCAATGACGGACGTCACGCCGGCGGAACCGTCGGAGCCGAGAAAACGAATCTTCCGGCCCTGGTCCCAGGAACCCTCGAAGTACGAACCCGCGCCGAATTCGGCGGTCCAGATGCGGTAGGTTTCATGTTGCAGCATGGTGTTCCACACCTTTTCCTTCGGAGCCTTGATGGTGATCGAAGAATGTATTGAGCTCATGATTGCCTCCTTATCGTAAAAGAGATCACTTGACCTGCCGTGCATAACTGACGGTCAATATTTCCCAGCGATGACCGTCCGGTTCGTCCCAATAGACATTTCCGTACCGCTTGTTGATTTGCATATCCATTGCTCCGTCGGGTGTGCTGCGATACCCGATTCCGGCAGCCTTGATGCGTCCCAGGATGGCATCGAAGTCTTGCGGGGTGACGCGGAAGCAGAAGTGGTATATGGGGAACGTCTCGTCCGTATCCTGGAAGTCCAGCGTCAAGCCGTCATTGATATACACGGGAGCAAACGGGCCGGCCCCGGTTTCCGCCCACGGCACGCCCAGCAGTTGCGCCAACAGCTTTGCGGACGCGATCTGGTTGCGGGAAGGCACGATGGTGTGGTCGAGCTGGATGGTCATGCTGGCTCTCCGGACAATTCAGATTCCTGCTGTCAGGAATAGGATGCCCGCCAGAATCGAAATGGCCATCAATGATGTTGAAAATTTGTGGGCCATGACTAGATTCCGGTTCTTCCTCTTGATGACTGCCATGCAAAAACCGATCACAAAGTTGGACAGCACTGTCAGCCCGGCCATGTATATTGCGATCGTTGAGTACAATTTGTCGCCGGGAACCCCCTGCAGTTTATAGGCCGACGCGATCACGCCGCTAGCTACAAACAGGAAGAGAAAAATATGGGCGGCCAATTTCACGGCGGGATAAGGTTTCGTCGAACGGCCCAGGCGATATCCCAAGGTTGCCGTGACCATAAAGAACCCGGCTGTAACTACCATACTGATCAGGACAGAATCCATTTCATCCTCCATTAGTCATCACTGGTAACGCCTGAATTGAGCCGCGCACCAGCCTATTCACATCACCACGTCTCGTTCGCCATCATTTTGCGTCGGGCCAACTCCTTTTCACTGGTTTCGGCACTGACGAACGAACCAGGTTGGACATCTCCTGTGGGAACATAGGTACACATCACCACGCCGGTACCGGAAACTTGAGAGCGAACGAGCCGCAGCGCCGATGGTTTGGCAGCCTCGCTGAAGAGGCGCTTGCCCCGCCCTAGCACCACCGGAAAAGTCCACACGTTGTACTCGTCGATCAGTGAGGCGGCCTGGAGCGTTTGAATCAGATTGCCGCTGCCAATGATCTGCAAATCAGGACCG
>JAYTUW010000031.1:0-27895 GCA_043744345.1 Sideroxydans sp.
CTATATTCCTTTCTATAACCACAGTAGAATGCACTCGTCATTAAATTATGTGTCACCCGCGAAGTATGAAATTCAGTTCGCTTAATCAGGTGTCAATTATATCGGGGGAAGTTTCTTGAGGTGATCGGAACGCCGGATGGCACATTTGAGGTCAACTGGCGCAGCCCGTTTCATAACCGTGGCAGCAAGTGCATAGCGCTGATCTGCCTCGATAGGAGCGCCGGTGATTGCCCCGCGCGCAACGAGGGTTTGAAATATATCGAGCCGGAGATTCGTTATGCCCTTGTTTTCGTCCTCCAGGAAAGTATCTGTGGCCCCCACATTCAGTATTTTCCAGGGGCTTCCGTCCCAAACGATGGCAGTTCCGGAAGTCATCAGGATCGTGCGCAGTGGGGCAACGGCTTGCTTACCGGATCCTCTTAGCTGGTGCTGGTAAATCTGTGCGCTGAGGCTATCTATGCAGACGTTCGTGAATCCAGGTTCTGATAGCAGTTCTTGCTCCAGATCAACGCTCAGAAAACCGTATGCGATCAGCGCAAACACAATGTCGGCTGACACTTCCTGTTGTTCTAGCAAGTGCTGCAAGAGTACCCAGCGCTCGCCGTCAAAATATTTTGCTATGGTGCAATAAGTTTCCTGTGACGGTTTAGGGCAGCTGTCCTGAAGGTAGTCTGAGAGAAATTCCAGATTTCTGACAAGTATCCAGTTGATTTCCAGCGTAGATCGCACCTTGAAGCCAAGTCCGAACTGCGCTGCAAACTCTTCGCCTGGAGGGCAGCGCCAACCTCCCTTTCCATCCGGCACGTAGCGGTTGCTGCCGCTTTCGTAAGATGTTTTGAGATCTTCCTCGGGTTTGCATTCAACCCATCCCATCCAGTGTTCCTGGATTAGAAAATAGTCCGGCGTAGAGAGATGCGAGATGCGTTTACCACCGGCATTTTGGTAATTTAGCTTGACCTTGCTCGGTTGATCGTAGAACTCGTGGGTATCTGGGTCATGCTCCCACAAGTAGATCGCCGGCAACTCTCCCTTGTGACTTTCGGCTTGAATGATGCAGCCCATTTTCCTGCTGGCAAAACGGGTTGCGACATTGTGAGTTCCTCCCCCGACCCGTCTTTCCGGCTCGGATGCCCGAATCGTTTCTACGGCCTTGCGACCGACGAGAGGGATGTTCTGTTGTATAAATATGCGTAATAGTTCGTTCTCGGACAGCATGTGCGTCTCCTTTTCGTTTCCTCATTTCAAGCGACTGCATTGGCAAAAGGCGTGTGCCAGCCAAACGACTCTAGGCCGCCAAGAAATAAAGTTGCAGTGAAATACCCGTGAGGGCAAAACGAGGCCGGCGGCTGTCAATAACTATTGACAACCGTCGTTGGGACGCGGAAAATTCAGACATCAGGTCGTCATCTGATAATTTGATTTTCGCAAAAGGCTTGGGGTTACCGCCCCAAGCTTTTTTCGTCTCAGGCCTCTCAGTTTCAAGTGATTGGCGTCAGGTCATATTTTTCTCCATTTCAGTAAGTATCCCCCGGCAAAGCCGGGGGCTTTAATTTGTGAGCCGCTCAAAGCGGCTTAACGGGGTCGCTTACGCGGCCCCTACCCTTGTGGTCACCTGAAGGTGGCCGGTCAGTGCCATAGGTTCATCTGGTCTATGCGCTTGTCTTCTTCCTCTTGGCAGTAACTGGCCAGCTTCTTGAAAACTTCCCCAAGATGCGGCCTCAGTTGCTCGTACAACGTTTTCCTTCTGCATTTCGGAATGAATACCACGTGGTATTCGCACTCCCATTTGCTATGGCTTAGGCTTTCGCTATCGTCCATCTCGATTCTCCTTTCTACGTGCGCTTGGCGGCTCACGTTTGGAGTTTCGCTGATGGACTCCCGTATACGTCAAACTTTTACTGCCACCCCGGCATAGCCGGGGGATTTCCCTTCATGGGTTAAATCGTTAATCAGTGAGCTTACGTTGCAGCTTTTGACGATGATGTGCTGTGATCTCGCAATTGAGTAACTTCACTTATTATTCTGATTTGCGCGGGGCTCAAATTTTCCAATTCGCACCAAAGCCGATTAACCATTCTGGATACCTCGGCGGATGCATTTTCAGGTAGCGTGTAGTTACGCTGCGATTCCTCCACTGCTCGCCACAGTGCAGCTTGCTCAACAGCATCAAGCTTTAACCCATTGATGAGCTTGGCGATGAAATCCTCATTGGTCGGGGGTTTTCTTCCAACTTCCAGAGCGGATATGTAGCCCTGTTTGTAACCAATAAGATTGGCGAGTTCTTTCTGGCTGACTTTGTGTCGCCTGCGCAGATCGTGAAAAAATGTTGAGAAAGGGCTCAAGAAAACCATCCCGTGCGTTATTTAATCCGAATTCAAAATTTTGATTCGGATTCGCAAGGTAATTCAATTAGGAGGATGCGGTCAAGAGATGAGACATCCATAATGCAATGATTTCAATAGATAATAGTTATTTTAATCAACATTTATATATACTGGCTAAACCATTTTTACGGAGGAATTGATACATGCAAAACAGATTTTATGTGCTAGTTTTCAAGGAATTAACGGCATAGTGAAGGTGAGTTTCGCATCAAAGGCAAACCATCGCGGGATACACGCGAAAATATATTAGAAAAACCTAAGAAATTTTCTTTTTGTGCTCCAGTAGATAGAGAATCTGTCAATGTGAGAGATAGCACAGTAGAAGCCCTCACTTGCCCGCCCATTAACATGAGCCTAGAACTTTGAATGATATTAACTGGCGGGCTTGTTGTTTTCGGCAGCTTAGTGATGGTCTGCTTTGTAATTTGAATGCGCTTCCGCGATAAAGAATCCGTTCATGATGACCGACAGGTATAACCGCAGGTAGTATCATTTTCGCACGCGAAAGAAAGTATCACGATGACGGACAAGAACGATTACCCCCAAAACCACCCAGCACATTTATCAGAACATTATGACGTGGGTCATTTCAATGGTTCACTACCTGCGGGCTGTCATCAACTTCCTTTCGATAAACTGAATTGGGAGCAATTTGAACAACTAAGCTGGTGGCTGATTAGAAAGGATCATCAAGTTGTTGGCTGCCAGCGTCTGGGTGATCCTGGCAAAAAACAAGATGGAATCGATCTATATGCCTTTGATCATTTGGAGCCTTCAAAACTATTAGTTTATGAGTGCAAATGTTGGGAAGAGTTTACAAAGGACAAGCTAAGGGACGCCGTAACAAAATTCTTACAAGGTGATTGGGCGAGTCGCGCATCAAAATTCACGCTAATTGTTGCACAGAAATCAATCGGTAAACTAGCCGAAGAATGGATCATTCAACGGGATCTATTACATAAAGCAGGCGTCAATACCGAACTTTGGACAGGGTTACATTTAACTGAGCTTATCCAACGCTTCCCGGACATTCTTTCAAAATTCTTCCCCGGCCCATGTGTTGATTATTTTGGCAATGAGTGGATGCAGCGCGTAGGCTTTCATGAGAGATTGCTTCAAGCCCTGGTTGACCCTCGCCCTGGTGTAGTTAAAGCGGCCAAGGTGTATCTGGAAACAAGCGATGATAAAACGTCACTAACCGTTGAGCATCAACTTGGAGACAGTTGGGGCTTAAAAAGACCGTGGCTTGATCTTAGTTGCTTCCTCCCCCATGGAATGTTTTACCCTGGATCGGCAATGGTAATGCTAAAACGAGATGACCTGATGGGGGCCTCGATAACGTTCGACCAAAAATGGTTACTTGAGAATCTCATCGGAACTCATGGCGCCCCATTGAAGCATGAATTTCGCCCTTTCATAAACGCTGTTTTCCCAGATTCGGCAGATGAACATGAGCGATTCATTATCGATTTAAAAAATTGCCGGTGCACTCTTTCTACGGAAGCAACTGAAGATTTAGCCTATGTGGCTGATCGCCTCACGACTGTATTTTTGGACGCACTGCTGAAAAAAGAGAGGGCTTGGGGGGCCTCTGGTTTTCCATTTGTGCGTGCCGGTGGCATTCGAGTTGTCATTTGCACTATGCCCAAACGGCTCTGGAGGGACATATTGGAATTCTCCCGGCACCACAACTATACAGATGGAGATACTGAATGGCATATGTTTAACGTCGCATCCAACCGTCTAGCGCCATGCACCAAGACAAGCGGCCCCAGGTACAAACGCGGATTCCACGGAATGTTTTATGTTACAGAAGACTTGAGTAGCCTGATCTATGGTGACGACATAGCATTACTTTGGTCCCCTCCAGACCACATCGATGATAACGCAATTAGTCCTCAACAATGGTGGCCTTGCGAATATGCATTTAGTTGGCTAAGAGATCAGTTAATTCCTGAAATTGGGAATTGGATAGCCAGACAAAGTTTCAATAAAACTAAATTCATTTTTTCTAGAAAAAAAAGGAAACGCGAATTACTGAATCGGTGGAAAGAATATGCTCGGATTAAAGATGTTCGAGTTGAATCTTTGCTCGAAAACCAACAATTCAAGTCCATTGGGTTATGTAGAGTCGTAGAGATTTTACAGTCATATTTTAGTCCAAGAAATAGAGACTATATTTCGACAGATGAGATGGCAGCTCTGTATCGAGCCTTGATTGTGTTATTGAGAAGTGGTCGCGGATACATAGGGTACATAGTGGGGAATTTATCTATGCAAAATTCACCTGGAACTCACATAGAGGTAGCAGCGATACTTGAGCAACGCATATCGTCTGATCGCCAAAAGTTAAATTCCTTTTCCGTGGATTACACTCTGCGAGCAATGATGGAAATTATCGGGAATGAAGATGGATGGATGAGCGAAGATGATCTGAGTGTTGTTTTTGAGGCATTGAAACCATTTATGAAGCATTACGACCAAGGGATGTTGATTAAAAGACATTCCAAATGGATATAACAAAATGGCTAACACCATAAAGTTTCTATTGTCATCCTGCGGATGGCTGCCAACCGCGAAGGTGGTACCCGTCAGATCAAAGCGGTTCGTTTCTTGCATGTTGGGCCAAGTCTTCAGAATATCGATCACGAAGCTGCGGAATCAATATCAGCTACCTTTCACCAAAAAACTGAGAGGCTTCTAAATAACTCATGGTTCCCACGACGGTTTGGCTCCCAGATGCCGCTTCACGCCTTGTCAAACCGGACTCCGATCACTCCCGTCCAGAATGCCAAAACGACAACGGGCAGTGGGAGCGCAGCAATAATGGATATAGGCGGGTGGCTCGACCACATTTGCATTGCCAAGAGACCGCACACTATTCCAGCGAAATAGCCTTTCATTCGCCCTCCTTGCAGGACTATCAGTTAGCATTCTTAAACAGCGTTCGCTCAACTTGTCCAAGCCAAAATCCGTAATTGGATGGTTCGTCGATGGTCAGGATTTTGATGGACGACTTGCTTGCCTTATCAAACTTCACTTTCAAGTCCCCTTCAATTTGGAACACTCCTGACAGCGTATTAATTTCAAATTCTATATTCTGAACAACCACTCCGCCCCTCATGAGTTTTATGTCCAAGGTGGCAGAGATGTCGCCTAGTTTTGCGATATCAATCGCTATCGCCTCTTCCTTCGTCCAATCGACTATTTCTTTTCTTAAGAGGGGATCCGTTTGGTAGGTCTCGTTTTCAGACAGAAATTGACTTCCATTTGGCGCAAACAAAACTTCTCCAGAACACAGAAATCCATTTTCTTTGATGACGGCATATGTAGCTCCAAGAGATTGGCTTATGCTTCCGGGAAAATCTAGGAGCAGAGGATATATGGCGTTTGTTTTTACATTTCTCATCGTCCCAAACAAATCCAGCTTAGCGCCTTTGGCAATAAGAGTATCGGTATACATGAAAGACCTTTTGAGCACGATGTCTGAGACTACTTCGTAAGATATCTTTTTTCTTTGACGTATGACATCGGCATAGAAAATGGTATCGCCAACTTTGACTGTTTTACCAACGGTCATCAGCTTGCTCTTCACTGAAGAATCTATATCTTGGTTTTGGTCATACGTGAAATTTCTATTCGTAAAGTCTTTCGCATGAAGACTACAAGAATCTTGCTTAATAGCGCCACTTGGAATTTGAACTCCTGCAAATGCGACGTTTGGTAAAAGCCAAAGCATTAACAATCCTTCTTTCAAATGTTCAGTCACATACAAATTGAATAGTCTCGGCATTATCTTTCCCCTTTGAAAATCCAGCGTGATCCAAATGGCTGCAGCATCTGCGCTCAAGCGATATGACTTGACTTGGCCTGTGTTCAAATGCACTCGCATAGTCATTTCTGGTTTAGCGCGCCACGGATTCTACGATATACGTAGAGTTTTACGCATCCGATTCTACGAATATCGGAGACATGGTCAAAGCTATTCCGCAGAATTCGGTATTTGGGCGCCGGTTGCGCGAGGCGCGACTACGTGCGGAGCTTCCCCAAGATAAGCTAGGTGTGATGATCGGACTGGATGAAGGCTCTGCCTCTGCCAGGATGAGTCGCTATGAAAATGGGATACATACCCCACCATTTGAGCTGGTTGAGCAAATCGCAACTGTTCTGAAGATGCCCACCCCGTATTTTTATTGCTCTGATGACAGGCTTGCCGAAATTATGCGCATCTATTTTTTGGCAGCAGATAAAAAGCGGGAAAGCTTGCTAAAGTATGCAACCAGCCTGTAAATGTTACAGCCCTTGATCCCGTGAATTCACTTGCGGTAGGGTTTTGGTTCCGAAATACGTTGCTCGGCTAAATTATGCTTCAGGAAAAGCAGGCTAAAATACAAAAACGCACCATAAAAACTCATTTTGAGGCAAGATTATGGTTCTAAATGGCAGCAGGATTATCGTTCACACTACAGCCATGCATAACCCTCGCACCGCCAGCACGTCGAATATCGACATCCTCAGAGTCGTCCTCATCTACGGAATCTTCGCCGGACTATGGATACTGGTGTCAGACCAGCTAACCGAATGGATGTTCGGCGACAGCGCCATGTTCGTGATCGCCTCGCTCATCAAGGGCTGGCTCTTTGTCGCCATCACCTGCCTGCTACTGTACTTGCTGCTCAAGCGTTCGAAATACCGTGAGCAGGGGAAGGTTGCGCCCAAAAGGATAGTCGGCATCGTCGACTGGAAACTCTGGCAACTTTACCTGTTCGCTGCGACGGCCACTCTGCTCACAGTACTGATACTCACAAAGATCACCGTATCGATGGGCGAACGGCCCATGCTGATCCTGCTCATGCTGCCCATCATCCTGAGCGCGGCGCTTGGCGGAATCGGGCCCGGGCTGTTCGCCACTGTCATCGCGGCACTGTTCGCCGTCTACTACAGCGTGCCCTCCGGGAGCTTCAATATCGCGCAGCCCCATGACCTGCTCCAATTGGGATTCCTGCTCGCCAACGGCCTGATCGTCAGCTTCCTCAGCATGATGCTGCATCAGGCGCGGCACCGGTCGGAAAGAGAGCGGCAAAAGGCGGAAACCAGCCTGGCCGACAAGACCCGCTCCATCCAGTTGCTCGACGCCATCGCCCAGGGTTCAACCGATGCCGTCTTCGCCATGGACGTGCAAGGGCGCTACCTGCTGGTGAGCGGCGCGACCGCGCGCTTCCTCGGCACAACGGTGGAGGACATGCTGGGCAAGAACAACAACGCGCTGTTCCCGCCCGCACAGGCAGAGGCCATCGACGCCGCCAACCGGCGCGTGATGAGCGAGGGGCAGACCATCACGCTGGAAGAGACGCTGGCCACGGTAGACGGTCCGAAGGCATTCCTTACCACCAAGGGACCGATGCTCGACGCGGAAGGCAAGACGATCGGCATCTTCGGCATCGCGCGTGACATCAGCGGCCTCAAGGAGATCGAATCGGCATTGCGGCGCGAGCGCGACCGCAACCAGCGTTATCTCGACACTGTGCAGAACATCATGGTCGCGCTGGACAACGACGGCCGCATCGTGATGATCAACCGCTACGGCTGCTCCCTGCTCGGTTATGCCGAAAGTGAACTGCTCGGGAAGAACTGGTTCGAGTGCTGCCTGCCGCAACCCGAAGGCATGGAACGCGTTTACCTAGTGTTCCGCCGCTCTATGGCGACCGACTGGAAGGAGGCCGAATATTACGAGAACCTGGTGCTGTGCCGCGACGGCAGCCGGTGCCTGGTCTTGTGGCACAACACGTTCATAACCAACGAGGTGGGCAACATCGTCGGCCTGCTCAGTTCCGGCGAGGATGTCACCGAGCGCAGGAAAGCAGAGGACTCGCTGCGCGAGAGTGAAACGACCTACCGTTCGCTGTTCGAACACATGCTCAACGGCTTCGCCTATTGCCGCATGCTGTATGCGGACGGTCGCCCCGACGACTTCGTCTATCTCGGCGTCAACGCCGCATTCGAGACGCATACCGGACTGAAAGACGTCGCGGGTCGCAAGGTCTCCGAAGTCATCCCCGGCATCCGCGAGGCAGACCCGGAATTGTTCGAGATCTACGGCCGCGTCGCCTCGGGCGGCAAACCGGAACGGTTCGAGACTTTTGTCAAAGCGCTGGACATGTGGTTCGAGATCGCGGTGTACAGCCCGAAACCGGAACATTTCGTCGCCGTGTTCGATGTCGTCACCGAACGCAAGAAGGCGGAGTACGCCCTGCGCAAATCGAGCGCACTGCTCCAGTCCGTCGTGGAAAGCGTGCCAGCCCGCGTTTTCTGGAAGGATCGCGATTCGCGCTATCTGGGCTGCAACTCGCATTTCGCCAGGGATGCCGGCTACTCGGTTGCGACCGATCTGGTCGGCAAGACCGATTTCGAAATGGGATGGAAGGCCCAGGCCGAGTTGTACCGCACCGACGATAATGCCGTGATGGAATCCGGCGTCCCCAAGCTGGATTTCGAGGAACCGTCGACCACGCCGGACGGAACCACGATCTGGCTGCGCACATCGAAAGTTCCGCTGCGCGACGAAACCGATCAGACCATCGGTATTCTGGGCGTCTACGAGGATATCACCGCGCGCAAACAGGCCGAAAAACAGTTGCGCGAACTTTCGCTGGCCGTGGAACAAAGCCCGGAGAGTATCGTCATCACCGACCTCGACGGCAATATCGAATACGCGAATGAGATTACCGCAAAGAACACCGGCTACCCGCGCGATGAACTCATCGGCAAGAACCCGCGCGTATTGCAGTCCGGCAAGACGCCGAAGAGCGTCTACGCCGATCTGTGGCAGCACCTGGCCGGCGGCGAAATCTGGGAGGGGGAGTTCCACAACAAGCGCAAAGACGGCAGCGAATACATCGAACACGCCATCATCAGCCCGATCCGACAGCCCGACGGGCGCATCACCCATTTCCTGGCGGTAAAGGAAGACATCACCGAAAAGAAACGCGCCAAAGCCGACATCCACCGGCTGGCGTTCTACGATACGCTCACCGGCCTCCCCAACCGTGCGCTGCTGCTGGAGCGCACCACGCAGGCATTGGCCACGATCAGCCGCATCGGCGAATACACCGCGCTGATCTCTTTCAACGTCGACCGCTTCAAGACCCTCAACGATGCGGGAGGGCAGGCGCTGGGCGACGCGCTGCTCAAGGCGGTCGGGGAACGGCTGTCCGGGATCATGCACGAAGGCGACGTCGTGGCGCGCATCGCGGGTGACGAGTTCGCCATCCTGCTGTCCGATCTCGCGCCGGAACAGCAGGCCGCCGCGCACCTCGCGCTGCGAGTTTCGGACAAGATACATACCAATCTGCTGGTGCCGTTCCGCATCGGCGACGAATTCATCACCATCACCGCCTGCCTCGGCATCGCCCTGTTTCCCGGCAACGCGGAGGATACGCCGCTGGACATCCTGCGCCGCGCCAACACCGCGCTGCACCACGCCAAGTCCCGGGGCGGCGAACAGACAGCGTTCTTCGAGGGGGCGCTGGACGATATCGCCCGGCAGCGTTTCAACATCGAACGCGAATTGCGCCAGGCCATCGATAACGGCGAACTGCGCGTATTCCTGCAGCCGCAAGTCGAAGCATCCGGCAAGATCGTCGGCGCGAAAGCGCTGGTGCGCTGGCAGCATCCGCAAAACGGCCTGATCGCGCCGGGCTTATTCATTCCGATCGCGGAAGAATCCAATCTCATCGTCGAGATCGGCGAATGGGTGTTCACCGAAGTCTGCACCTTGTTGGCGCGCGAGGATATGTCCAATTTGCCGATACGCATCGCCGTCAACATCAGCCCGCGCCATTTCAGGCAGGCCGATTTCGTCGAGCAGATCCACTCCGGCATCGTCGGCACCGGCGCCGACCCGACCCACCTCACGCTGGAAGTGACCGAAGGAATGTTGATCGACAACATCGACGACGTGATCGCCAAGATGTCCGAGTTGATCGCGATGGGCATCCACTTCTCGATGGACGACTTCGGCACCGGTTATTCCTCGCTGTCCTACCTGAAGCGCCTGCCCATCCACGAACTCAAGATCGACAAAAGCTTCATCCAGGACCTGACCATTAACCCCGAAGACGATGCGCTGGTCGAAACCATCCTCGCGGTGGCCAAACTCATGCATGTGAACGTGGTCGCGGAAGGCGTGGAAACAAAGGAGCAGGCCGCGTTCCTCAATGATCGCGGATCGGTCATCCATCAGGGCTATCTGTATGGCAGGCCGGAACCCGCCGCAAAGTTCATCGCAAACCTGATCAAAAACATGAATTGAGGATTTCTTCCAGCCCCGGAATTACCACAACGCCCTTCTCGTAACCCGGATTCAATCAAGCCGTCCGCAAATTGATCATGGCTAATCTTGAATATCCATACTTGCTGGGGATACCGCCTCGCGGCAAATTGTTCCAGCAAGACGCACTATTTACCCATCTTTTGATAATGGGTATGCTAGGCTGCGCCGTATTGCACTGCAATCGATTCCCAACATATCAGAAAGGCATAAACATGAAACTCAACCTATCCCTGAGAAGTCTGCTGCTGATCGCGACACTCGCCGTGCTGACCGGATGTGCTTCAGTCCCTTTGGCCCCCAAGGAGCAGGATGCTGCCAGCAAGACCTTCAAAGCCCCGTCAGCCAACATGGCGGGCGTTTACATTTATCGCAACAGTTTTGCCGGTAAAGCCCTAAAAAAGACGCTCACGATAGATAGCGTCGCCATCGGAAAAACATCCAACGCAGTTTACTTCCACAAGGAAGTCACTCCTGGTGAACATACCCTGTCCACCGAGTCGGAGTTTGGCGACAACGTCCTGAAATTCACTGCCGAAGCCGGCAAGAACCATTTCTTCCAGCAGTACATCAAGATGGGAGTCTTTGTTGGGGGTTCGGGCCTCACAGCCGTAACCGAAGAAGTCGGCAAACAAAACGTCCTGCAGTGCAGCGAAGCCAAGTGACTGCCTGATCCGACTGAACCGGATGGCGCGGCAATAACGCGCCATCCGGACTTCTCAGCAATACAGCCCAATCAATATTTGACCGGTACCCGCGCCGTCAGCGCACACATCAACTCGTAGCTGATCGTACCCGCCGCACTGGCCACTTCTTCAACCGGCAAACCAGCACCCCACAGGGTGACGCGAGTCCCGACATCGGCATCCGGAAAATCGCCCAGATCCACACCCAGCATGTCCATCGACACCCTTCCCAGCGTTTGGGCACGCTGCCCGTTTACCAGGATGGGCGTCCCGGTTGGCGCATGACGCGGATAGCCGTCTGCATAGCCGCATGCGACTGTACCGATGCGCATTGCTTTATCCGCACGAAACAACCCCGCATAGCCGACGCGGTCGCCCGCTTTCAGTTCGCGCACCGAGATGATCTCGCTGCTTAGCGTCATCACCGGCTGCAGGCCAAGCTGTTGCGCGCTGGTATCGGCAAACGGCGAAGCACCGTAGAGCATGATGCCCGGGCGCACCCATTCGCCATGGGTGGCGGGATAGCGCAGCAACGCAGCCGAATTGGCCAGCGAACGCGGCGCGCGATAGGCGGCGGTCAATCCCTTGAATCGTTCCAGTTGTTCAGCAACGCCTTCCGGCTCGTCGGCATGGGAGAAGTGGGTCATCAGCGTGACCTCACCCACCGCTTTGTGCGCTTTCAATTTCTCCATCACAGACGGAATCTGCTCCGGCATGAATCCCAGCCGGTTCATGCCGCTGTTGATCTTGAGCCACACTTGCAGCGTATTGCGCCGCGGGTAGGCATCGAGCATGGCCAATTGCCGCATGCTGTGGATGACGGTGCTGATGTCGTACTCGGCAAGCAGGGGTAACTCGTCCGCAGTGAAAAAACCTTCAAGCAACAAGATGGTCTGGCGGAATCCCGCCTCGCGCAGCGCCACGGCATCGCGCACATCCAGCAGGGCAAAACCCTCCGCCTCGTTCAGGGTTTCCGCGGCACGCAGCAGCCCGTGACCGTAGGCATTCGCCTTGATGACCGCCATGATGCGGCCGGTGGCAAGTCGTCGTGCCACGCGCAGGTTGTTCTGAAGTGCGGAAAGGTCGATGCGGGCTTGTATCGGGCGGGACATGAATATATGGAAGTGACTGTTAAACTGACGCGAATGATAGCAGCCCTCATATTTTCGTGTTATAAAAGCCCGTCCTCACAATAATGAATCTATAGTGAATCGCGGCTTCTATATCATTCTTGCAGCGCAGTTCTTCTCCGCACTTGCCGACAATGCATTGTTGTTCGCCGCCATCGCACTGTTGAAGCAGGTGCATGCACCGAGTTGGGCGACCCCCGTTCTGCAGCAGGCTTTCATCCTGTCTTTCATTCTCCTCGCCCCCTTCGTAGGCGCGTTTGCCGATTCGCTGCCCAAGGGGCGCGTGATGTTTCTCAGCAACGCGATCAAGATGGCGGGATGCGTCGCCATGCTGGTGGGCATCAATCCGTTGCTGGCGTATGGTCTGGCCGGTTTCGGTGCGGCGGCCTACTCGCCCGCCAAGTACGGGATACTCACCGAATATCTGCCCCCCGCAAGGCTGGTTTGGGCCAACAGCTGGATGGAAGGCCTGACCGTCGCCGCCATCATCTTCGGCGCGGTGGTTGGCGGCATGCTCATCACCCCGAGTGTTTCCACCGCGATCCTGCAGAGCCTGCATGTGCCGCTGAATGTGACCCCGCCGGAATTGGCCATCTTCATCATCTTCTTCATCTATCTCGTTGCCGCGCTGTTCAACCTGTATATCCCGCTGGTTCCTATCGAGCACAAGGCGCTGAGCCCGAGCCCGCTGTTCCTGATCAAGGATTTCTGGCATTGCTTCATCCTGCTGTGGAAGGACCCGCTGGGGCAGGTCTCGCTAGCCGTGACCACTCTATTCTGGGGCGCCGGGGCGACCTTGCGCCTGCTGGTGCTGGCCTGGGCGGGCATTGCCCTGCATTACAGCATCGGCGAAGCTGCCAAATTGATCGCGTGGTTCGCCGTTGGCATCGCGATCGGCGCCGTGCTGGCAGCCAAACTGGTCAAGCTCGAACATGCTGTGAACGTCTTGCCGGTCGGCATCGGCATGGGGCTGCTGGTAATGGTGATGATTCCGATCACTCATCCCCTGCTCGCCATCCTGCTGCTCATCGCCATCGGAGTGATGGCCGGTTTCTTCGTCGTCCCCATGAACGCGCTGCTGCAGCATCGCGGCCACCTGTTGATGGGGGCCGGACGCTCCATCGCCGTGCAGAACTTCAACGAGAACATCAGCATCTTCCTCATGCTGGGCCTGTATGCGCTGATGGAAAAACTTGAACTGCAGATCAATATCATCATTCTCGTATTCGGCCTGCTGATGGCCGGCCTGATGGGCGTGCTTTACAAGAAGCACGGCCACGACCAAGATACCGGCAAGATCTAATCTCCCCTTAGGAGTTCATCATGGAAATCTGGATTCTCGTGCTGCTGATCCTGCTCAGCGGCTTTTTCGCCATGTCGGAAATGAGCATTGGCGCAAGCCGCGCCGCCATCCTCACGCAGATGGCCGAGGCCGGAAACGAGGGAGCGCGCATCGCGGTCGAGTTGCGCAACCAGCCTTCCCGCCTGCTGGCAGCCACCCAGATCGGACTTACCGCACTGGCCACGCTGCTTGGCGTGTTCGGGGAGGCCATGTGGGTGCCGCGCCTGGAGTCTTTCATTGAACTCAATGTGGCCTGGCTCGCCGTCGCCAAATACCCGCTGGCGTTGCTGCTGGTGGTCGGCAGCATTACTTTTGCCACCATCGTGATCGGCGAGATCATCCCTAAACGCATCGCGCTGGCTAAACCCGAAATTATCGCCTCACTGTTGGCCCCTTTCATGGCGATGTTTGCCAGATTGAACCGGCCATTCATCTGGGCCCTGTCGGTAACCAGCGAAAAAATACTGTCACTGTTCCCGTTCAAGGAAAGCGCCGCCCATGTCGCCGCGGATGAGATACGCGCGATGATCTCTGCCGGACGGCGCGACGGCGGGCTGGACGAGACCGCGGGTGAGTTGCTGGGCAATGTGTTCCGCCTCGACGACCGCAAAGTGGCGAGTGTCATGACGCCCGCCAACAGCATCATCTATCTCGACCTGCAGGCCCCCAGCCAGGTCAATCTGGACAAGATCAAGACGCAGCGTGTGTCACGCTTTCTGGTGTGCAAGGGCGGCATCGGCCAGCTGGTGGGTTACATCGAAAGCCGCGAGCTGTTGCAGCATCTTCTGGAAGGCGAACAACTGGATCTGGGGAAATTACCCACCCATGCCATCCATTTCATCCCCAACACCCAATCCCTGATGGGCGTGCTTGAATTTTTCCGCACCCAGAAGACGCACATCGCAGTCGTGGTCAACGAGTTCGGCCAGGCGGAAGGCTTGGTCACCATGAGCGACCTGCTGTCTTCCGTGGTCGGCGATGTGCCCAGCTCGGTGGACGAGATGCCGCTCGCCGTGCAGCGCGAAGACGGTTCATGGCTGCTGGACGGCCTGTTGCCGCTGGATGAGATGAAAGACAAGCTGGGCCTGACCGCGCTGCCCGAGGAAGATCTCGGCAACTACCACACGGTAGGCGGTTTTGTGATTACGGCGGTGGGACGCATCCCGAAGAAAGCCGAGACGTTCGACTGGAACGGTTGGCGTTTTGAGGTGGTCGATATGGACAAGAACCGCGTCGACGAGATTTTTGCCAGGCCGATAGACTCGAACATTCCGAGCGACTGATTACCGATAAGCGCGACCAGATTACCTGGCGGCCATTTTCAATACTTCACGAGAAAGACGAAGGCTGTCTTCAAACATACAGCCTTCGTTTTGTTGCATCAGTGGTGCGATTTCGCCATCAACTTGAGGATCTTGAAGTTGATTACAAGAAAGCGGATCCCCTGCCACAGGATTGACGTCCGCATGTAGCGGGTGAATCCCGTCGGCGACGGGGGGTAATAAGCCTGTTGGTACGGCTCTCTGTTGGTGATTTTGTTTGCCATGTTTTGCTCCTGAAATTATGTCTGTGTAATCAATCCGGCATTATCGACCAGCCCGGCTTCATCTTTGCCTGATAGATGAAGGCGTGGTGCAGCAGATACTTCATCCAGTGACCGGCCAGGCCGATCTCACCGAAGGTCAGGTCGCTGTCGCGGCCGTATTCGGGATACTTCTCAAAGTCAGGAACCACCGGAAAAACAGTCATGGTGGCTGCCGTTCCCTTGAAGAAGTCGGATCCGGTCGAGGCCACACAAGCAGCGCCCATTTCCGCCATCGAGGCGGTATGCGTGGGTTTCTCAGCGCCGTTCAGCATGTCGCGGATACTCATCGCGACCGCCTTGGCCATGGCAGCCGACGGCATGCCGGTTCTGGGCGCGGTCGGGTTGATGGGCGTTCCGTTCGCGCTCTGCATGGGTTTGCTGATCATGTGCGGCGGGGCGAATGCAATGCCCACGGCAAAGATGTTGCGGTAGCCCGGTGTCTGGTACGTCTGCGGCCAGTCCTTGGCGCTCCATTCCATGAATGGGCGGGCGGTGTAATCGGCATCCACCTTCATGAATCCGTTGGGTGCGAACACCTGGCTGGTGATGTCGCCACCCGCTTTGTCGAAAGCCTTCAAGCCGACACCCGCAAACGGCGGGATCAGCATGGAGAAATCGAACGCCTGCTCGTGGAAGATGCCGTCCAGGGTCTCATAGTGAATCTTCCCGGCCTCGACCTTCTTGACGTGTGCGCGGGTGATCCATTCGATGCCGCGCTCGACCATCAGCGACTCGGCGAAAGTTTTGCCGTTGGTGATGTAGCCGCCGCGTTTGATGTGCACGCCGCCCATGCCGAAATCGCCCAGCTCGTACTCGTTGCTCAGCCACACGATGCGCGCCTTGTTGCGTACTCCCGCTTCACGCAACACGTGGTCCACGTTGTAGATATATTCAAACGCCGCGCCCTGGCAAGTACACATGCCGTGGCCGGTACCGATGACCACCGTGCCGTTGCTACCCGCACGCAGCTTCTCGATGAGTTCCTGCAGCTTGATGTTGGCTTCCAGCGCATGGCTGGCTGTACAAACGGATACCGTGTGCCCGTGCTCCGGGCCCAGGCCTTCGGTCGCGCCAAAATTCAGTTTCGGTCCGGTGGCATTCACCAGATAGTCGTAGCTGATCTTTTCCTGCACGCCGGCTTTGTCAGCATGTGTGTATTCAACCGTAACGAACGGCTTGGATTCGCCCGCATCGCCTTCCGGGTTGATCGACAACGCCTTGGCCTGATGGAACTTCACATTGGTCTTGCCGTAAACTTCAGCCAGATCGAAGGTCACCTCTTTCTCAGTCATCTGGCCCACGCCCACCCAGATATTCGAGGGAATCCAGTTCCACTTGGCATTGGGTGAAACAACCACCACTTCATGCTCTTTGCCCACCCATTTATTTAGGTATCGGGCGACAGTGTGCCCGGAGATACCGGCACCCAAAATCACGATTTTCGACATGTTTATCCTTTTGAATTGTGCGGCATTTGTGCAAAGCCGCAAAAATAGTCCGTGCTTCCCGCTTCGTTGCCCACCGGTTCGATTGTCCGCATGGATCACGATCCGGACCGAAAGCGCCAACTCATCATTATAATATAATTGTTTTCTAATATACAGCGCGATTATGCCGGCCGCCCCTCTCCGGCATGACTACCCCGTGTATTCGCGGCCACACACTTCCGCTTGGTCGAAGAATACAGGAAACATCTTCAGCCCAAACGTCATTACAGTGTCATACATGCCATTCAAGATTCACCAATCGATGCCGATGGTTCCTAAAGCGTGCCTTGAGCGTATTATGACGGTATCGAATTTGGCATTTCCCCCAAGACATTTGCCCCCTCCCCTTTCCCAATCGTACAAAGGATAGACATCATGAGCACGCCTCAAGTCACACCATTGTCACCCGATGAAATCAAACGCATCCACGCTTACTGGCGCGCCTGCAACTATTTGGCCGCAGGCATGATCTACCTGCGCGACAACCCGCTGCTCAGGGAGTCGCTCAAGCCTGAACACATCAAGAACCGCCTGCTGGGCCACTGGGGTGCCAGTCCGGGCCTGGCCTTCACCTACATTCACATGAACCGCCTCATCAACAAATATGACCTGAATGCAATTTTCATGGCGGGACCCGGACATGGTGCGCCCGGCATTCTGGGGCCGGTCTATCTGGAAGGCCGGTACAGCGAGGTCTACCCCAACAAGGGCGAGAACGAGGAAGGCATGCGCCAGTTTTTCAAGGAGTTCTCCTTCCCCGGCGGTATCGGCAGCCATTGCACCCCCGAGACACCCGGCTCCATCCACGAGGGCGGCGAGCTCGGCTACAGCGTGTCGCATGCCTTCGGTGCAGCGTATGACAACCCCGATTTGATCGTGACGGTGATGGTGGGCGACGGCGAATCGGAGACCGCGCCGCTGGCGACGTCCTGGCATTCCAACAAATTCCTGAACCCGATCCGCGACGGTGCCGTGTTGCCGGTCCTGCACCTCAACGGCTATAAGATCAACAACCCAACCATCCTGTCGCGCATCTCGCACGAGGAGCTGGAGAACCTGTTCAAGGGCTACGGCTGGACGCCGTACTTCGTTGAAGGCAGTGATCCGGAGACGATGCATCAGGCGATGGCCACAACAATGGAGCAATGCGTTCTGGATATCCGCCGCATCCAGCAGGAAGCGCGCAGCAGCGGAAAACCGGTACGCCCGCGCTGGCCGATGATCGTGCTGCGTTCACCCAAGGGCTGGACCGGCCCGAAAGAAGTGGATGGCAAGAAGGTGGAAGGCTTCTGGCGTGCTCACCAGGTACCGCTGGGCGACGTCAAGACGCCGGAGCATTTCGCCATTCTGGAAAACTGGCTGAAAAGCTATAAAACCGCCGAGTTGTTCGACAAGGAGGGTGCGCTGCTGCCCGAGTTGAAAGCGCTGGCACCGAAAGGCAATCGCCGCATGAGCGCCAATCATCATGCCAACGGCGGCCTGTTGCGCAAGGCGTTGCACATGCCGGACTGCAAGGATTACGCCATCGAGGTGAAGAAACCCGGCACGATCACTGCCGAGAACACCCGCCCGCTGGGCAAGTTCCTGCGCGACATCATGCGCGACAACATGAACAATTTCCGCGTGTTCGGTCCGGACGAGAACAGTTCGAATAAACTGGACAATGTGTATGAGGTCAGCAAGAAGACCTGGCTGGCGGATTACCTGCCGGAGGACGCAGGCGGCGGAGAACTGTCGCCGGACGGCCGTGTGATGGAGATGCTGTCCGAGCACACGCTGGAAGGCTGGCTTGAAGGCTATCTGCTGAGCGGCCGCCACGGCTTCTTCTCCACCTACGAAGCTTTCGTGCATGTCATCGACTCGATGTTCAACCAGCACGCGAAGTGGCTGGCCATGTCCAAAGAAGTGCCGTGGCGCGCCCCGGTGTCGTCGTTGAACCTGCTGATCACCTCCACCGTGTGGCGCCAGGACCACAACGGCTTCACCCACCAGGACCCCGGCTTCCTCGATCTGGTGGTGAACAAGAGCCCTGACGTGACGCGCATCTACCTGCCGCCCGACGTGAATTGCCTGCTGTCTGTCGCCGACCATTGCCTGAAGAGCACCAACTACATCAACGTGATCGTGTGCGACAAGCAGAAACACCTGCAATTCCTCGACATGGATGCCGCCACCAAGCATTGCACCAAAGGCATCGGCATCTGGGACTGGGCCAGCAACGACCAGGGATTCGAACCGGATGTGGTGATGGCCAGCGCGGGTGACATCCCGACCAAGGAAGCCCTGGCCGCTGTCGTGTTGCTGCGCGAGAACTTCCCTGACCTGAAGATACGCTTCATCAACGTGGTCGACCTGTACAAACTCACGCCGCACACCGAGCACCCGCACGGCCTGACCGACCGGGATTTCGACAGCCTGTTCACGCTCGACAAACCGGTGATGTTCAACTTTCACGGTTACCCATGGCTGATCCACCGCCTCGCCTACCGCCGCAACAACCACAAGAATTTCCACGTGCGCGGCTACAAGGAAAAAGGCAGCATCAACACCCCGCTGGAACTGGCGATCCAGAACCAGATCGACCGCTTCAGCCTGGTCATCGACATCATCGACCGTATTCCCGCGCTGCATGTGGCGGGCGCCCACGTCAAAGAGAAGATGCTGAACATGCAGATCGAGTGCCGCAACTATGCCTACGAGCACGGTACCGATCTGCCGTCGGTGGATAACTGGACATGGCCTTATTGAACCAGTGGGAGCGCCGACGTCCCCGTCGGCATTTGATAAATACCGTGCCGACGGGGACGGCGGCGCTCCCATAAGCATGAAAACCATCCTCACCATCAACAGTGGATCGTCGTCGGTCAAAGCCAGCCTGTTCGACGCCGACGGTTCGCGCCGCAATTACAGTTACGGGCACTTGCGCGACCCGCGGGCCGGATTCGACCAGTTCCTGCACGATCTTTCCGGTCATACTCCGGACATCGTCGGGCATCGGTTCGTGCATGGCGGGGAGATTGCCGACGCGGCGCGCCTGGTGGATGCGACCGAGCGGGCGCGTCTGGAAAGCATTACCCATCTTGCCCCGCTGCACCTGCCGGGCAACCTGATGGGGCTGGATCTGTGCCGCCATCACTTCGATGTGCCGCAGATCGCCTGTTTCGATACCGCCTTCCACACCACGCTGCCCGACCTCGCAATGCGTTTGCCAATCCCGCGGGAATTGGGGCTGCGCCGTTTCGGGTTCCACGGACTCAACTACGCGTATATCGCGTCACGGCTTCCCGACCTGCTGGGCGCAGCCGCACGCGGCAAGATCATCGTCGCGCATCTCGGCAGCGGTGCCAGTCTGTGCATGCTGGACAACTTGCGCTCGGTCGATACCACGATGGGCTACACCCCTGCAGGCGGTGTCACGATGGGCACACGCAGCGGCGACCTGGATCCCGGGGTGATGCTGGAATTATCCAAGCGCTACGACCCTGAACAACTGGGCGACATCGTTTTCCACAAGATGGGCTTGCTGGCCTTGTCCGATGGCGAAAGCAGCGAAATGGGTGACTTGCTCGCAAGTTCGAGCACGCAAGCCAAATTCGCGGTGGACTACTTCTGCTATGAGGTGCGCGCCGCCATCGGCAGCCTCGCTGCCAAAGCCGGAGGCATAGACGCGCTGGTTTTCACAGGCGGAATCGGTGAACACTCTTCAAAGATTCGCGAAACGATCTGTGCACCGCTGGAGTTTCTCGGGTTTGCATTGGACTCCGCGGCCAACAACTCCACTTCTGCAAGAATCGGGCGTAAGGGCACCAAACCCGTGCTCGTGATTCCTGCCGACGAAGAGGCAATGATTCAGCATCTGTGCCTGACCTACCCGGGGAGTACGCCATGAAAACGCTCATTCTCGCTGTTGCTTCATTCGCACTGCTCGCGCTGTCGGGGTGTTCCGCGATTTCCCGCGACCCGGCCCTGCTCACCTACGACCAGTCCAAACTTCCGCCAGCAGACCTTGATCTTTCGATTCCGGGTATGGGACCGTGCACGGACAATCCGGATCGCACCTTTCACCTCAATTCGCAACAGCCAATCACAATCCTGGTGCACGGCTGCCGCGGGTCTTCCGGCAATTTCCGTGCGCTGGCCCAAGTCCTGGCGTTCCACGGCCAGCAAGCTGCCTGCTTCACGTATGACGACCGGGACAGCCTGATGCGCAGCTCGGGACAACTGGCCACCGCGCTTGATGCGCTGGAAGCGAAGATGCGCAACAAGCAGATCACCGTCATCGGCCACAGCCAGGGGGCGCTGGTCACACGCAAGGCACTGGTGGCGAAACGCCCGGCCCCCATGCAGGACAAGGAAGCCCAGATCCGGCTGGTCACCATATCCGGCCCGTTTTCCGGCATCGCCTCTGCAGAGCAGTGCGGAACGCCCGATGCATATATGCGCGTGCTGACGCTGGGGCTGTTGAAACCCTTGTGCTGGATTGTCAGCGGCGACAAATGGTATGAGATTACTTCCGCGTCCGACTTTATCCGCCAACCGGGCGAACTACTGGACCAAGTGCATTCACACCTGAAGATCGTCACCGACGAACGCAACACATGCCGCCGCACGGAAGACGGCATCTGTACGGAGAAAGACTACGCCTTCAGCCTGGGGGAACAGTATTACGCGCCCGTCGACAAGGTCTCCATCGTGAAGAACGTGGAGATCAAAGCGGGACATGTGGAGATCGTGGGCGACCAGCGCGTTGCACCGGTAAAGCTCATCTCCATCCTGCAGCAATACGGCATCCTGAATCAGACCGATCTTCTGCGCAGCGCCGAGTTCGACCGGCTTCTGGACAGACTTTACGTAAATAGAAACTAAAGGAATACTCCATGACCACGCGCATGATCGCCCTCCTGTGCACCTGTCTTCTACTGGGAGCATGCGGACAAAGCAGCGAGCAGCCTCCGCCCAAACTGTTCGAGGATCAGCGTGCCGCTCTCGAGAAAGCCAAAGCCCTGGATGCGGAACTGCAGGCGCAGGACGAGAAGCAGAAAAAGATGATTGAGGCGCAATCCCAGTGAAGACCTGATCGTTCAAAGTCGAACTTCGCACCGAAAAGAGAGTATCCGAGCATGTCTAAACTCTGCCCCAAGATCATTCTCGAAGGCACCCGCCTCACTTACAAGACCGATATCGCCTTCGCACTTAATGAACATCCGCGCATCGTCGGGCCGCGCAAATATCGCTATCACTCGCCGCTCATTTCGGCCGAATGGTGCGCTTTCACCAATTTCCCCTGGGGTCGTGGCCTGATCAACTTCGAGCCACAGGAAGAGGAACTGGCCTTGGAGACCTACCGGACATGGCTAAAGTTGTTCGAGCTACAGCGTTACTATTCCTGGATCGTAGACCGCTTCCACATCTCGACCCAGGCATACCAGTTGCATAAATACGGCAAGCATTACGACTTTCGCTGGCTGGAAGACAGGTTGCAGCCATTGGGATTTCGTCTGGTCTTTTGCACGCGCACACCGGAATCGTTCGAGGCGGCGCGAGCCGAACGGCTGAAAGTCTCCGGCAATCCCGCACAGTATGACGACTTGAAGATATTCATCGAAGAACAGGAATCAATGCGCAAGCTGATCGGCGCTTCCTCGCTTCCGGTCTTCACCGTCGATGTTTCCGACAACGACATCCCCAGAGCTGTCGAGAACATCGCCGACTGGATGGAACAGACCGGCGCGCTATATATGCAAACCTGAAGTTGGTATTTGCCTGCGCTGCAAGGTAAGTGCGCTTCGGTCGGGTATCATGCAGCCATTCCACTCCCTCCTCCCGATGATCGTCCGATGTCTTCCTCCCGTGCCCGTTGGCTGCTGCCTCTTGCCCTCTTCGTTCTTTCCGTCACTTGGGGGTACACCTGGGTCATGGCCAAACAGGCGCTGACTTACGCGCCGCCCTTCGCCTTCGCGGCAGAGCGCTGCGTCGGCGGGGCGCTGGCTCTGTTGCTGGCGGTAAAGCTGGCGGGAAAATCGCTCAGGCTGCAGGCTCCGGGCGCGACGCTGGCCATCGGCCTGGCGCAGGTGACCGGATTCATGCTGTTCCAGACCTGGGCGCTGGTGGAAGGCGGCCCCGGCAAGACGGCGGTGCTGATCTTTACGATGCCCATCTGGACGCTGCTGATCGCCTGGCCGATGCTGGGCGAACGCATTCGCGGTACGCAGTGGCTGGCCGCCCTGAGCACGTTGACCGGCCTCGTGCTGATCATCGAGCCATGGAACATGCATACCAGCCTGTTCAGCAAATTCCTCGGCGTGATGGCCGCCTTGTGCTGGGCCGTCGGGACGGTGCTGGTCAAACGCCTGCGTTCACGGCAGAAGGTCGACCTGCTGGCACTCACAACCTGGCAGATGGTGTTGGGTGCCGTGCCGCTGGTGCTGCTGGCTGTCGTGATCCCTGAACGCCCCACGGACTGGTCAATCTCTTACATCGGCATTCTGACTTTCATGGCGGTGATCAGCACGGCCATGTGCTGGTGGCTGTGGATCATGATCCTGGACCGGGTACCCGCCTGGGAGGCCAGCCTGTCAGTGCTCGGCACACCGGTGGTGGCGATCATTTCATCGCGACTGATGCTGGGAGAAGAATTCAAGTTGGGCGAATTGGCCGGAATGCTGCTGATCGGCGGGGGATTGGCGCTGCTGACCCTGATTGGCTGGGCCGCCAGTCGTCGCGCGGGAAAATAGCGGCGCCTGCGTCACGATAGTCTGCGGCTACTGTTCGTCTCTTGTCGGGGGCACTTCCCGATAAAACCTGAACGTGTTTTTTCCACTCTGCTTCGCCAGATACATGGCCGCATCCGCCTGTTTGACCAGCTTGGCGGGATCATTGGCGTTGTCCGGAAACATGGAGATACCGATACTGCCGCCCACATGCACCGATTGCTCCATCAATTGGAACGGCTTGGCCAGGACGGCAATGATCTTGTTTGCCACCAAAGATGCGTTTGTATCCGACTCGATATTGTCCAGCACCAGGATGAACTCATCGCCGCCAACGCGCGCCACCATGTCCGAATCCCGGATTGTTTCCTTGAGTCGGCCGGATACCGCCTTGAGCAACAAGTCGCCCGCGTCGTGCCCCAATGTGTCGTTGACCTTCTTGAATCCGTCCAGATCCAGAAACAGGATGGCCGCTTTGTGCTTGTTGCGTCTGGCCAGCGCGATGGAATGGTTCAGCACGTCCAGCAACAGCGCGCGGTTCGGCAGGTCGGTCAAATAATCGTAATGCGCCAGGTGGGCGATCTTTTGTTCCGCGCGTTTACGCTCGGTGATATCTCTCACGATGCCGATGAAATAGCGGGATCCGCCCAGCACCATTTCCGACACTGACATTTCCATCGGAAATTCCTCGCCGTTCTTTCTGACAGCGATCACTTCCCTGCCGCGGACACCCAGAATCTTTGCCTGGCCGGTCTGCAAATATTGCCTGATATAGGATTCATGTTTGCCCCGATGCGGTTCCGGCATCAACATCTTCATGCTTTTGCCGGCCGCCTCCTGCTGCAAGTAGCCGAATATCTCTTCGGCAGCGGGGTTGAATCCCTCGATCTCTCCGGCCTCATTGATCGTGATGATGCCGTCCATCACATTGCGGATGATGGATTGCAACTGATTCTGGCTCTTCTCGAGATCACCTTTTGTCTGTTTCAAGTTAGTGACCATCTGCCAGAACAGCTTGACCTCCAGACCGCTGGCCACACGTTTGTCGCCGAATATCCTAGCCACTTCCCCGGCGATGGTGTCGTCGTGCGACAGGTTGTACACGATGCAATCCTTGTACTGCCTGCACGCCTGCAGTGCGGTGACGGCATCGGTGTAGGTGGCTATCCCGTTTTGTCTTGCCAGTTTGATTCCAGGCGCGTCAGGATCCGTATCGGCGATGGCGACAACCTTGACCAGGTTCTCTTCCATGAACAATTCCAGCAACGCCGCACCGCCGCGGCCTGCTCCTATGATCACAACCGGATAGCCTTGGGTGCGTTGAGAAGCCATGTTCATTCCTTCTTCACCGGGGCGACAAGGATGTCGCCGCCGAATTCTTGCACATTCAACTCGCCCCGCGTTTCGAAAAATCTCGCGGCCGGAAGCCGAGCGCGAACAACACCGCAAAGTACACCACCACCCCCAATACCACCAGCCAGGAAAGATGGATGATGCGTGCCCAGCCGTGGGTGGTGAGCCAGTGTTCCTGGCTGCCCATGCCGAACCAGAGCGTCAGCGCCAGTGCCAGCAAGGCCGCACACAATTTGAGGAAGAACTTGCCCCAGCCCGGTTCGGGCAGGTAGATGCCGCGTTTGCGCAACAGGTAAAACAGAATGGCGGAGTTGAAGCAGGCTCCGAGACCGATGGAGAGCGCCAGACCGGCATGGTGCAACTGCAAGCCGAACACGAACAGCAAGTTCATCAACTGCGTGGCGACTAATGTGGCGATGCCGATTTTGACCGGGGTCTTGATGTCCTGCTTCGCATAGAAGCCCGGCGCCAGCACTTTCACCGCGATGATCCCGAGCAGGCCCACGCTGTAGCCGACCAGCGCATGGCTGGTGTTGAGCACATCGGTATCAAGGAACGCGCCGTGCTGGAAGAAAGTCGCCAGAATCGGCACGGAGATCATGCCCAGCGCCAGTGCGGCAGGCAGCGTGAGCATGAAGACGAGGCGCAGGCCCCAGTCCAGCATTTTGGAATATTCGACCGTGTCGTTGCTGGCATGCAGGCGGGAAAGCGATGGCAACAGGATGGTGCCCAGCGCAGCACCCAGCAGACCGGAGGGAAATTCCATCAGTCGGTCCGCGTAATACAGCCAGGACACGCTGCCCACCACGAGGAAGGAAGCAAAGATGGTATTGATGATGAGGCTGATCTGCGCGATGGAGACACCGAACACCGCGGGCCCCATCTGTTTGATGACGCGCCACATGCCCGCGTCTTTCAGATTAAGGCGGAAACTCGGCAGCATGCCGATCTTCTTCAGGAACGGGACCTGGAACGCGAGCTGAATGATGCCCGCCAAAAACCAGGTCCAGGCCAAGCCCACGATAGGCTGCTCGAAATACGGTGCCACCCATAACGCGCCACCGATCAGGCATATATTCAACAAGATGGGTGCAACCGCGGGAACCCAGAACTTGTTGTAGGTATTGAGTATGCCCGCCGCCACCGACACCAGGGAGATGAAGAAGATGTACGGCGAGGTGATGCGCAACAACTGCACAGTAAGGTCGAATTTTTCCGTGTCTTTCACGAATCCCGGCGCACTGACATAGATAATGAGCGGCGCGGCGATGATTCCGATGACGGTCACCACAAACAGCGCCAGCGCCAGCACGGTCGTGACATGATCCACCAGCAGTTTGGTCTCGTCGTGGCCGCGCCGCTTGTTGTATTCACCGAAGATGGGCACAAAGGCTTGGGAAAACGCCCCTTCGGCAAACAGGCGGCGCAACATGTTGGGCAGCCGCGTGGCGATGACATAGGCATCGTTGGCCATGCCGGCCCCGAAGATGCGCGCAATCAGGATGTCGCGCACAAAGGCCAGGATGCGCGAGACCAGCGTCAGGCTGCTGACCGCAGCGAGGGCTTTAAGCAGATTCATCGGGACCGGGAAATTACGGGGGAGCTGAAAATCAAGGAGGAACCTACCATTTGTTGTTCTCGGGAGATCGGCGCTCGGGGTCGTATACGGGATAAGCGCCGGTCACCTCGGCATCGCGGCTACCGCGCCCAGCGCGCACTTGCAGCTTGTTCTCGGTCACAAATTGCTTGATGGCTGCAAACGCCTCGGGGTCCACCGTTTCCAGGGATTCGCGCACCACCACCGAGACCACACCGTTGATCACGACCGGGCGAACGTAGGAAGAATGGCGCGGACGACCGTCCGCACCCGAGGATTCGGGCAGATTGCATAACTTCCCCGCCCACCCGGGCTGCTGGAACAACTCACCCTCTACCGTGATTCCCTGAACCACGAATTCACCGACGCCAGGCAGCATTCTTTTCTCCAGCATGCGTAATTGTTCGATCAACCGGTCAATTCCGGTACGATTGTCATCATACCACCGCACCAAAAACAGCCGGGGGCTCAAAATGGTCAATATCCCGGGGCGATACCCGTCCCGTCGGCAGCGCTTCCCACACCCGAAAAAACCGTTTGCCAAACCCGGCTTGAGCCTCTAAAATGCGCGCCTTTCTGAAATACCGAATTCTCAAGGAGTAGTTAGACATGGCAAATAGCGCACAAGCTAGAAAACGTGCAAGACAAGCAGTCAAGCAAGGCCAGCACAATGCCAGCCTGCGTTCCGAGCTGCGTACCGCGATCAAGAAGGTGGCCAAGGCGATCGAAGCCGGTGACAAGGCTGCTGCCCAAGCCGTGTTCCAGGCATCGACCAGTGTGGTAGATTCCATCGCTGACAAGAAGATCGTGCATAAGAACAAGGCTGCCCGACATAAGAGCCGCCTGTCCGCCGCGATCAAGGCGATGGCCTGATTTATTGCAGACGCTGAGTCTGCGACAAAAGGCCGACGATGTTGTCGGCCTTTTTTGTTTATAGTTCGAACATCAGAGATACAACAAGACCGGAAAGCTTGCCATGTCACATTTGATGAACACCTACGCGAGACAGAATGTCACCTTCACCCACGGGGAAGGGGTTTGGCTATGGGACGTCAATGGCAAACGCTATCTGGACGCCCTCTCCGGCATTGCGGTCAACACGTTGGGGCACGCCCATCCGCGCTTTACCGCCGCATTGACCGCCCAAATCGGCAAGCTGATCCATACTTCGAACCTGTACCAGGTCCGCGAACAGGAGCTGATCGCCGATAAATTGTGCGAGATCTCAGGGATGCAGGAAGTGTTCCTGTGCAACTCCGGTTGCGAAGCCAACGAAGCTGCAATCAAACTGG
>JAYTUW010000032.1:0-2222 GCA_043744345.1 Sideroxydans sp.
TCGCATGTGCTGGCCTTGCTCTCCGAGATTTTTCTGCTGGTACCGTACAGAATCCTGAAATCAATTCCAGCGACCGCCAATTTTGCCGAGTCGATACCCGGCCGTATTTATGCGCGGCTTCCGTACGGCGAAAATGTTCTCGGTTGGTTCGACCGCTTGGTTGCTCCGGTTACCTACTATTTTAGCGAAGCGGATTTGCGTAGACTGCTCGTCGCGGCTGGCTTTGAGGAAGTGCGACTGTACGCGCGACCTGACGCCAGTGCGAGCTGGGTGGTTGATTGCGTGCGCGTACAGGTGAGTGACCAGTCGGGGGTACCGTGAGCCATCAGCATGATGACCCTGTTCTTAACTTGGGTGCAATCTATGGATGGGAGTCACCGATTCGGCGATATCGACGATTAGTGGCCGGTGAAGGGGCTTCTTGGTTTGACCTCTTCTGGCACGAGTTGATTCTTTCGCTACTGCCGATGTTCCCCGGCGCAGTTGGTATTGGTTTGCGCAACGTTTTCTACCCTCTCGTATTCCGCCACCTCTCTCGACACGCTTACTTCGGACAGCACGTAACGTTACGGAATCCGCGCAGCTTGGCGCTTGCGCATGGAGTAATGGTCGATGATTATGTGCAGTTTTGGGCGACGTCACGTCGGACACCTTCGATTGAAATTGGCGATAGATGTTTTATCCGCAGCTACGCCAGTCTCAATGCCGGCCCTCCCGAAGGCTACATTCGCATCGGGAAGGGGTCGTCTATAGGGCAATATGTATTGCTCTATGGGAACGGCGGCCTTGAAATCGGTGAGAACGTAATGATCGCCGCCTATACCTCGATCATCGCTTCGTCGCACCGGGCTGACGACCATAGCCTGCCGATGAATGCCCAGGGAATTGTGTCGAAGGGAATTCGCATCGGCAACAACGTCTGGATTGGCGCAGGTGCGAGAATTCTTGACGGTGTAACCATCGGCGACGGAGCAATCATTGGCGCCAATGCGGTGGTCACGAGCGATGTGCCTCCAGCGGCACGCATGGTTGGAGTTCCCGCTCGACCGCTTGCCCCGCGCGAGCCAAGGGAGTCTGGACCTTGACCCGATGGCTGACAATCGGCCTGCGAATTGTTGCGTTATGTGCATTGGCAATGCTGCTAGTAGCGTTGTGGATGCACCGGATCGATGTCATGGCAGTCGTCAGCAACGCATCTCCAGTACTCTTGTTGAGCGCAAGTGTTCTTTTGATCGCCGTATTCATCGTTGACGCTACTGGTTGGGCGCTGATCTTACGGAAACTCGGCGAAACGCGGTTGTCGTTGCGCCATGCGTGCTGGATCTGGATGGCCTCTTCGATTTCGCGCTATTTGCCAGGGGGTATCTGGCCATATGCATCGCGGATCGCAATGGCGCACGCTGCGGGTGTGAAAACGGGAACTACAGCACTGAGTCTGGTACTTGAAACTATATTGCTCGCAGTTTCAGCACTGGTCGTTAGCCTGCCTGCTCTATTCGGGCTTGCTGGAGCGCGTGTATCACCGTTGGTTGCAGCTGCCGGAATCGTGCTGGGATTGTGTGCGCTACATCCGCGAGCCTTGTCTGTTGGCCGACGCCTGCCGGGCCGCGCCGGACGCATGCTCGCAGAAATTCAGCCCGTTCCGTACCCGCAGGTACTTTTCCTGTTCTTCTATTATCTTGTTTTCTGGTTTTTGTTCGGAGCCGCTTTTACCCTCTTCGCACATTCCTTGGGGATTGCAATCGCTCCAGTTCAAGCGGCAAGCGCTTTTGCTCTCGCTTTTTTTCTTGGATTCATCGCGATCTTTTCTCCCGGTGGACTCGGTGTTCGGGAGAGTGCGCTGTATTTCCTGCTGGCGCCGCAGGTCGGTTCTGCTGCCGCACTGACGCTTAGCGTATCCAGTCGGCTGTGGATGATGTTGGGGGAATTGGGCAGCCTGGCGTTGACCGCCTTTCTGGCGCGACAATCAAGCGAAAAAGCCAAGATGCCTTTTCGTTGATCGATTCATGTCACTCTATCGACGGCGCGTGGTTCCGCTACTACCTTGATGGGTATCTTACGTCGCCCTTCGACCCGAGGGGTGTCTTCGTCCATTTCAAAAAAGGATGGTCGCATCCCTGATTTCAGGCAGCCGTGGCAAATCAAGCGGGAGTCGTCCATCTTTCCTGTACGAGTGAATTGACCGATCAGCTTGCGTGATTCGCGGAACAACGCGTTGTTCC
>JAYTUW010000033.1:0-27161 GCA_043744345.1 Sideroxydans sp.
CATCAACTCCGGAACAGCGCATGTCGGGTGTGTGTCATTCAGCTGGAAGCAGCTTTTTTCCGCGAAGCGGGAAAAATCCTCGCCATGCTTGCGCACCCATTGCCGCAGCACATCCTGCAGGCTGGCCGATGCCAGAAAATACTGCTGGCGCAAGCGCAATTCCTTGCCGTTCTCGCTCGCATCATTTGGGTACAAGACCATCGTGATGTGCTCGGCCGCGTTCTTGGCTGCGACTGCCTCGGTGTAGCTGCCGGCATTGAATTCATCCAGGTTAAACTCTTCCGTAGCAGCCGCCTTCCACAGACGCAAGCTATTGACCGTTCCGTTGCGGTAGCCGGGAATGGGCATGTCATATGGAACAGCCAGCACATCCTGAGTATCGGCCCAGCGCACATGCGGGTTACCGTCCGCGTCATTGAAAAATTCGCTGCGCCCGCCGAACTTGATCCTGACGCCAAACTCCGGGCGCTCGATCTCCCAAGGATTCCCGTTGCGCAACCAGTGATCCGGCTCTTCCAGTTGGCGCCCATGTTCGATCTTCTGCCGGAACATGCCATATTCATAGCGAATGCCGTAGCCCGTCACCGGCAACTGCAGCGTCGCGCAACTGTCCAGAAAGCAAGCTGCCAGACGGCCCAGCCCGCCGTTCCCCAGACCGGCATCGCTCTCCAATTCCTGAACTTCCTCAAGCTCCAGTCCCAACATCTGCAAAGCCTTGGAACTTGCCCCCTGCAGGTCCAGATTCAACAATGCATTGCCAAGCGCGCGTCCCATCAGAAACTCAAGCGACAGGTAATACGCCTGTTTGCAATCTGACTCGTCATAGGCACGCTGGGTGCGGCGCCAACGCTCCACCAGGCGGTCACGCAACACCAGCGCATATGAAGAATAAACATGGTGCGACGAAACACTTTCCTTGTCCCAACCCAGCGTGTGATTGAAGTAGCGGCAAAAATCCTCCTCCAGACCGATGGAGTTCATTCCGAGCGGGGGGATCTTCAACGTGCCAGGGTGCTTTGCCAAAAAGGGCTTTTTTATCGTGTTCATTATTATTCCCGAATCATTGTATTGTTCTAATTGTCCCGAACCACATCAAGACAGAATTCCAGCGAATCCGTCTGCTTGGTCAGTGCACACTCGAATGTCATCACAACAGCCTGCATGATCTTTTCAAAGCCCGCTTCCGATTGCGAGACACTGAAGCACGGGAGCGAATGCAGCGACACCGGCCGGCTTGCCGAAATGCCGAGTTTGCCCCCGAGTACAGCGTCTTCCAGCACGATACGCTGCACAGCGGTAAGTTGCAGCAGCTGACCGAACCCTCCCTTGATCTCGCCCCCTGACCGAAAGCGCCCTGCAGGCCCATCACAGCTTGGCATGGCAAGATTCACCACAACCCTGAACACCCCCTCGCCAACGCCGTCGAATTGATAAGAGACATACAGACGCGAATCGTCAAGCACCACCGACTTGCGTACTTTTCCCGTGCCCAAGGATGCCTCGAAGGCCTCGCCGTACGCCATTCCGGTGTTCGCCACGAGCACGTATTCAAGGCTCGATTCGGCCTCTCCGTCCAGCCAGCTGTCGAGAAACATCCGTTTCTGCCGACTGTCGATCAACATATCTTCCCGGGTAATCTCGTGCCTGGAATTAATCCGCTCGTGCGGATTGGCGATACCCTCGCCCTGATACTGCGGTCTGGGTTGTGCATGCACCTTGCGATGATAGTGCTCTTGCGGCATGGACAACGTGTCGGAAAAATTATGGTTCAGACAGTACGAGTCGAACTCGCAGATGGAAGCACTGCCATCCTGCCGCAGTACCGCCTGAATCTGGTTGTTGTGCAAAAATACTTCGTCTTCGCCGTCCAGATCTATATCCGCCGACAGTTTCGGCAGGCGGGGGCTAACCGAGTCCAGCAGTCTTTCCAGCTTGATGATGGCATTGTATATCGCGCGACGCAGGTGCGGCAGATACAACCCCCCGAACAAACCGTGCCAATAAGCATCGTTGGCCTGGGCCTCATACAGGGCATTCACCATCTCGGCTGTCTGTTTTTCCCCGGGTAAAGCATGCAATCGACGTGACAGCCCCAGCATGCGCTTGTGCATCCAGTTCGCCTCCGGGTAGCGCATCATGAAATTCTTCCAGATGCCGCCGCGCAAGAACGGCTTGCTCCTCTCGAACTCGCCCG
This sequence comes from Sideroxydans sp., assembly GCA_043744345.1. GTDB lineage: Bacteria > Pseudomonadota > Gammaproteobacteria > Burkholderiales > Gallionellaceae > Sideroxyarcus. The sequence continues at coordinate 2,195 of JAYTUW010000033.1, forward strand.
AAGATTTCGATGCCTGAACCATATCGGCATAGTGATGGGCGGCGGGGACCGGTAGCGTCCACTCGTTCATCTCGATATAGGATGTGGTCGGCAGATACACGATGCCCCGGGTCTTGGCACGTGCGTGATAGTCGCAATAACGCTCTGTCTTGATGATACCGGAAGCCAGTACGCCCTCGATGAATTGGGTGAGCCAGCCACGCTCGTACACCCAGTGATAGGTCTCGGGCCAGATACCGAACTTTTCTATATCGTCAAAATAGATCGCCGCCGGTGTGCCGTCCTCTTTTGCCAGACTCTCCAGGTAACCCACGACCTCCTGGGCTGGCGAGAACGGCAAACGATAACGCAGGGCTTCCGAGATAGGGAACAGATCGAGCTGGCGTCCGTTCTCTTCGGTGGTATAGAAACCGTCCAGCGCACCGGCGTCTTTGCCCGCACACAGAAAGTGATAGTCGTCCACGGTGGAATAGCGTATTCCAGAATCAGCCAGCGACGGCACAACAGTGGCCTCCCATACGCGCTCCGTCAACCAAGCCCCCTGCGGCCGCTGCCCCAGGGTTTGTTCAAGCACATCGGACATGCGCCGCAACTGCCCCCCCCTGTCCACCTCGGGTATCACCGCAAGCACCGGCTCGGTATAACCGGCACCAACAAGTTCCGCCTGCCCTCTTTGCACCATGTCTTTCAGCAAAGCCATATCCGCCGGATAACGCTGCAACATGTAGTCCAGCAGCCAGCCGCTGATATGGATGGCGAACTTGAACGCCGGGTAGCGGTGCAGCACGCGCAAAAAAGGGCCGTAGCAGCGGTCATGTGCATCATCCAGCACATGGGTGAAGTTTCCCACTGGCTGATGGGCATGCACTCCTAGCAACAGGGAGATGGATTTTGCCATGCACTCACTCCGCTAAAGCTCAGGAAACGTCGGAGCGACGCATGGTTCCACCCATCGCCGGGGCACCGCTGCCCACACTGAGAACATTCTGCAATTCGGCAGGCGGCTCCAGCTTGAGCAGTCTGTACAGATTGGAAAGATTGCGGCGGAACAGGCTGTCGAACGAAGCGACACTCATCGCAGAGTTGTAGTCACCGAACCACCAGAACCAGTCCGATCCCTCGCAATCCGCCAGTTGCAAGGTGGCGAGGCGAATCTCGTCTTCGTTCAGCACTCCGCTTGCCATGACACTGTCATAGCTCTTTTTGGCATCACACAGCAAATCCCAGCCGCGATTTTTTTCCGGCGAGCCAATCCAGGTGCTGAAGGTGCCGTATACCCAGCTTCCCGCCACAAGTTGCTGCAACTTGCTCGCTGTCAGCCGCGGTTCGGGATCACCCAAACCTTGTACACATTCGTGGAACGTGGTTGTAATGATGCTTGGATGAGCTTCCAGCTTCGCATATAACTCGGACAGGAAGTAATAAGCGTTGTACGGGTAATACTCCCAGGCATTTTCCCCGTCCAGGATTACCGTGACTACCGGCTCTTCGTCACCCGGAGACTGGTGCAATATCTCTTCCAGCTGATGGACAAAATCGGCCGCGGCGTCATCGCCTTTCCATTTCGCGTATTCGAAACCGACTTTGTCGGACAACCGGTCATCGCGAAAGAAACAATAGACCGGCTTTCCGCCTGTTTCGACCAGATAGGGCTTGTACAGGTAACCGGAGCTCCCCGGCAGGGGATGATCGTTCATTTCCCGCAGTAAACTGTTGGCCAGCACCGCCTGTCCGGTCGCGGTCCACTCGCAACCGTGCTCTGCCAGCAGCTTCAGCGTGGCACGCGACACACCGCCTTCGGAGGGCCACATCCCGTTTGGTGCCACCCCGAAATTCCGCTTGTGACTCTCCACCGCGTTGGACAGGTGAGCATGAACCCGCGACAACCCGCCCGGATATTGGGCAGTTTGCGGCAGGTGCGCATTGGGCTCACTCTCCCTTGCCGCAGCAAAATCCAGCAGAAGCGGAACGATGGGGTGGTTGTAAGGCGTGCTCGATATCTCGATCTGCCCGCGTTCGGCCAATTTTCGGTAACGCGGCACGATTTCGGAAATCGTCTTGCCGATCAGATCGAACAACTCCCTGCGCTCCGCGTAAGAAAACTGGCTACCTTTGGTCATCAGACGCGTCACCAGTTCGCTGCTGCGCCGCATGCTTTCGCCCATCCAAACCAAGTGATACCACACCAGCAGGTCGGCCAGATATTGCCCGGACAAATAAGTCACATTCTCCCGTCCGTGCCCGTCCATCATGGATTGCAGGTCGAACAGGTGCTGGTAAGCCTGGTACGGCTTCAGCATCTTGGTGTGGTTGCTCTTGAAGCAGCTGTTCAGGATAGTTTGGCGCGCTTCGTCCCCCAACTCGTCCAGCAGTTCATAGCGCAGCATGCGCAGCAACGAATCGCGGATGTCTCCGCTCTTGAATTGCTGTTCATAGTCCTGCAACTGCTCGATCAGAATGGGCACAAAATTCACGACCGCCTTGGCATGCGGATGCTGCTCAAGGTGAAAGACCATATCTGTGTAGTCTTTCATGGCATGCAGGTACGTCCAGGGCAGCAAATAGCGGCCGTGCAGATACTCGCGATAATCCGGCTGGTGCATATGCCAACACAGAATAAGCCGGAGTTTCTTGCCCTCGCTTCCAGATGAATGACTTTGTAACATGGCGTTTTGTAAACTGCTCTCCAAATGGATTTATCGAATGTGGTGAATGGACTGCCCCAGCATATCCGGGGTGACCAAGGTGATTCCGCCCGGGGAGACATGGAAACGGTGTGCGTCTTCCTCATGGTCGAAGCCGATCTGCATACCGTCCGGAATCACGCAATTGTTGTCCAGCACAACGCGGTTCAGGCGAACATTCTCACCGATGCGCGCCCCGGACAGGATCACCGAATCGGTGACCTCGCTGCGTGATCCGACGCGGATATCGGAGAACAACAGCGATCTGTGCACCCGCGCGCCGCTGATGATACATCCGCCCGAGACCATGGAGTCGATTGCCACACCCCGCCTGTCCTCGTCGTTGAAGACGAATTTCGCGGGGGGCAACTGTTCCTGGTAGGTCCAGATCGGCCAGCGTTTGTCGTACAAATCAAGCGCCGGCGTCACGCTCACCATTTCCATATTGGCTTCCCAATAGGCATCGATGGTCCCGACATCGCGCCAATAGGGATCCACCCCCTCCGCCGACCCCACACAACTCTTCTCGAAGCGGTGGGCATAGACGCGGTAACGGTCGATCAGATAGGGAATGATGTCGTGGCCGAAATCGTGTGTGGACTTCTTGGTATCCGCATCGCGGATCAACTGCTCGTAAAGGAATTTCGCGTTGAACACGTAGATACCCATGCTGGCCAGCGACCTGCCCGGTTTGCCCGGTATTTCGGTGGGATTCGCGGGCTTTTCGCTGAACTTGATGATGCGGTCCTTGTCGTCAACCGTCATCACACCGAATGAAGAAGCTTCCTCCACCGGCACGTCGACACACCCCACCGTCATGTCCGCATCGCTGCTCACGTGATACGCCAGCATCTCGCCGTAGTCCATCTTGTAGATGTGGTCACCCGCAAGGATCACGATGTACTCGGGATTGTAGCCGCGCAGGATGTCGATATTTTGAAAGACCGCATCCGCCGTCCCGCGGTACCACTCTTCCTGAATGCGCTGCTGCGCCGGCAGCAAAGCCAGAAACTCGTTGAACTCGCCGCGCAGGAAACCCCAGCCCTTCTGGATATGCTCGATCAGCGTGTGCGCCTTGTATTGCGTCACCACGCCGATGCGGCGAATACCGGAGTTGATGCAATTGGACAGGGGAAAATCAATGATGCGGAACTTGCCGCCGAACTGCACCGCCGGTTTGGCGTTCCAGTCTGTCAGATTGTGCAAACGGCTCCCGCGTCCGCCCGCCAACACCAATGCCACGGTGCTTTTGGTCAACGCACTGATAAATCTTGGTGAACGCATTTCCTGGACCATGATAATTGCTCCCTTTTAAGTCACTCCGCCAAAACTCTCTCTACGACAGCGTCCGATACAGATCGATATAACGCTGCGCGCTACTGCCCCATCCGACATCGCGGCCCATGCCATTGAGCTGAATGGAACGGAATGTCTTTTTGCCCCGGTAACTGTCGATCGCCACCGCAACTGCGCGATACAAGGCAGCCGGTGTCGGCTCGTCAAATATGAATCCCGTTCCGCCGGGCATGCCCGCATCGGAGACCGAATCCGCCAGCCCGCCGGTGCGGCGCACCACCGGCGGTGTACCGTAGCGCATGCCGTACATCTGGTTCAGCCCGCAGGGTTCGAAGCGCGACGGCATCAGGAAGATATCCGCGCCCGCCATGACCTGGTGCGATAACGGCTCATCGAAGCGCACGGTGACAGAGACTCGCCCGGGATAGCGCATCGCCAATTGCTGATAGCGCCTCTCCAGATCGACCTCTCCGCTGCCCAACACAACCAGTTGCGCACCGCCGTCCAGTAATTTTGGCAGACACTCCAGCAACATATCCAAGCCCTTCTGATATGTCAGGCGGCTGACCACCCCGAGCACGGGGGCACTTTCATTGGGTTCCAAACCGAGTCGCTGCTGCAATGCCCGCTTGCCCTCCGCCTTGGGCGCGAGATCACTGCTGTCGTAACGAGCCGTCAAGTGCCGATCCGTCGCCGGATTCCACTCGCTCTCGTCAATTCCGTTGAGGATACCGCTGACATCACCGTTGCGCACCGTGAGCAAACCCTGCATGCCATAACCCATCTCGGTCGTTTGTATTTCATGCGCATAAGTCGGGCTTACAGTCACGATACGGTCTGCATAATGCAAACCCGCCTTGAGGAAGGACAAGTAACCGTGGAACTCAACGCCGTGCATATCAAAACAGGATTGCGGCAAGTTCAGCGGCTCCAGCCAGTCACGGTCAAAGTTGCCCTGGAATGCGATGTTATGGACTGTCATCACGCTCTTGGCATGCACGCTCGGCATCAGTTGCAGATAGGCCGGAGCCAGGCCGGTCTGCCAGTCGTTGCAGTGCACAATATCCGCCTGCCAGCCTGCCGGGGAGTCTTCACTTCCCAACAGCGCCGCCACTTTCGACAACATGCCGAATCGCATCGCGTTGTCCGGCCAGTCGCCGCCCAGTTCATACTGGTACGGCCCCGCCACACGGCAATAGTACTGTGGCGCATCCAGCACATAGACAGGCACGGCGGTATCGGGCATCTTGGCACTCAACAACCGCACTTCAGGCTGTCCGGGAAAAACCGCGAAAGACGCGACCACCCGTTTGTTCTCCAGCTTGTCCAGCACCTGGTTGTAACCCGGTATCAATACCCGCACATCCTGTCCAAGCGCCTGCAATGCAGCCGGCAGCGCGCCGCTCACATCGGCCAGACCACCGGTCTTGATCAAGGGGTGAATTTCGGAGCTGACGAACAATATCTTCATTTGTGCAAGTTGTAGTGACGGATCAAACCGTTGGTGGACGAATCGTGCGTTGAAATCTCCGCACCGCTGCGCAACTCGGGTTGCAGATGAGTAGCCAGTTGTTTGCCCAACTCCACGCCCCACTGGTCGAAGGAGTTGATGTTCCAGATGATGCCCTGCACGAATATCTTGTGTTCATACAGCACGATCAGCCTACCCAGCGTGTGCGGGGTCAATTTCTTGAAGAGGATGGAATTGGTCGGCTTGTTTCCCGCGAACACCTTCTGCGGCAGCAGTTCTGCAATCGACTTTTCGTCCTTCCCCGCTGCCTGCAGTTCGGCGCGAACTTCCGCTTCGGTCTTGCCGCGCATCAGGGCCTCGGTCTGGGCGAAAAAGTTGGAGAGCAGAATGGCGTGGTGTTCGCCCAGGTCGTAATGCGACTGCGCTGCCGCGATGAAATCCGCGGGAATCATCTGCATGCCCTGGTGGATCAGCTGAAAGAACGCATGCTGGCCGTTGGTGCCGATACCACCCCAAAGCACGGGGCCGGACGCATAATCCAGCGCAATGCCGTCGCGATCCACGCGTTTGCCGTTGCTCTCCATGTCAGCCTGCTGGAAATACGGCACGAAATATTCAAGTGCCTGGTCGTAGGGCAAAATGGCCTGCGTTGCGGCACCGCAAAAATTGTTGTACCACACGCCCAGCAGCGCCAGGATCACCGGCATGTTCTGTTCCAGCGGCGCCGTGCGGAAGTGCGAATCCATGTCATACGCACCGCGCAACAACTCCTCGAAATTATCCATGCCCACCGCCAGCGCGATAGGCAGACCGATCGCCGACCACAGCGAATAGCGCCCGCCCACCCAATCGGAAAACCCGAACATGTTCGCGGGATCAATGCCGAACGCCTCGACCTCTTTGCCATTGGTCGAGAGCGCCACGAAATGCCGGGAGATATGCTGCTTCCCATCCGCAGAGCGCAGGAACCAGTCGCGCGCCGAGCAGGCGTTCATCATGGTTTCCTGTGTTGTAAAAGTCTTGGAGGCAATAATAAACAACGTCGTCTCGGGGTCCAGCGACGCGAGCTTCTGCACCAGATCTGTACTGTCGACGTTTGAAACGAAATGCGTATTCACTTTGCCGCCGTATGAGCGCAAAGCTTCGCACACCATCAACGGCCCCAGATAGGAACCGCCAATGCCGATATTCACGACATCACTGATCTTCCTGCCCGTGTAACCAAGCCAGCTACCGTTGCGTACGGCATCGGAAAACACGCGCATCTTGGCCAGCACGCCGCGCACGCCCGGCAGCACATCTTGTCCGTCAACCAGAATCGGGGCATGTTTCGGATCCATCGCCGCCCGCAGTGCTGTATGCAACACCGCCCTACGTTCGGTGAAGTTGATCTTCTCCCCGGTGAACATCCTGTCACGCCAGTTTTCCACACCCACCTGTCGTGCCAGTGCAAACAGCAGCGCCATCGTCTCTTCGCTGACGAGATTCTTGGAATAGTCCAGCAACAAATCGTTCAGACACAACGAAAACCGCTCGAACCGTTGCGCGTCATCGGCAAACATCTGGCGCATCGAAAGCTGACTGTTCTCTGAGTAGTGGGCAAGCAAGTCTTGCCACGCTTTTGAGCTGATCAACGCAGACATCCCATCCCCTTTTACTTTCAACTTACCCGCTTCAGCACAATCCCGGCCAGCGGCGGCAATGTCAGCTCCAATGACTGCAGTTCTCCGTTCCAGCTGATGTCAAAGGTATCCAGCCCCAGTCCGTTGCCCATATTGGATCCGCCGTAAAAATGCGAATCACTGTTGAACAATTCGCGGTAACAGCCCTTGTCGCGCACCCCCACCCGGTAGCCGTGACGGGGAACCGGCGTGAAGTTAAGCAGTACCACCACATAAGAACCGTCGCGAGCAAAGCGGCGGAAGCTCAGCACTGACTGGTCGGCGTTGTTGCAATCCAGCCACTCAAAACCTTCGGGCGAAAAATCCATCTCATGCAGGGCGGGCACTTCGGCATAAAGGCGATTGAGGTCGCGCACAGCCGCCTGAACCCCGAGATGCTCGGGACGCCCAAGCAGGTGCCAATCCAGTTCCGACCCAACCTTCCATTCGTGCCCCTGGGCGAATTCATTGCCCATGAAGTTCAGTTTCTTGCCCGGGTAGGTCATTTGATAGGTGAACAGCAGGCGCAGATTCGCAAACTTTTGCCATACGTCGCCCGGCATCTTGTCGAACAGGGATTTTTTGCCGTGCACAACTTCGTCGTGGGAGAACGGCAACATGAAATTCTCGGTGTAATTGTAAAGCTGGCCGAAAGTGAGCATGTTGTGGTGGTAGCGGCGGTGTACCGGGTCGTGCTTGATATACGACAGCGTGTCGTTCATCCAGCCCATGTTCCATTTCATGGAAAAGCCCAAGCCGCCCAGATACGTCGGACGCGACACCATGGGCCACGAAGTCGATTCCTCTGCCAGCGTCAAAGTGCCGGGAAAGCGCTCGTGCGTCATCACGTTCAGCTCGCGGAAAAAATCCACCGCTTCGATGTTCTCGCGACCGCCAAATTTGTTCGGCAGCCATTGGCCTGCCTGGCGTGAATAATCCAGATACAGCATGGACGCCACCGCATCCACGCGCAAGCCGTCGATGTGGAATTCGCTCAGCCAGTAATGCGCGTTGGCCATCAAAAAGTTGCGGACTTCGTTGCGGCCGTAATTGAAGATCAGGGTGCCCCAATCCTGGTGCTCGCCCAGCCTCGGATCTTCATGTTCATACAAGGCTGTCCCGTCGAATCGCGCCAGTGCGAACGAATCCTTGGGGAAATGCGCGGGCACCCAATCCAGAATGACGCCGATACCGACCACATGACAGGCATCCACGAAGTATCTGAAATCGTCAGGCGTACCGAAACGGCTGGTCACACCGAAATAGCCCGTGGTCTGATAGCCCCAGGATTCGTCCAGCGGATGCTCGCTGACCGGCATCAGCTCGATATGGGTGAATCCCATTTCCTGCACATAGGGCACCAGACTGTCCGCCAGTTCGCGGAAGTTGTAAAAACGTCCGTCCCAGTGGCGTTTCCAGGAACCTGCGTGCACTTCGTACACGTTCAAGGCCGCGTGGATCCAGTCGCTGGTGGCACGCTGCGCCTGCCAGGCCGCATCGCGCCAACGGTAGCCGTCCAGTTCGACGACTCTGGAAGCCGTCCCCGGACGCATCTCGAAGCTCAGACCATAGGGATCGGTCTTGACGAATACCTGGCCGGTGCCGCGATTGCGGATCTCGTACTTGTAGAACTCGCCGAGCCCGATGTCCGGCACGAATATCTCCCACACCCCGGTACTGCCCAGTGCGCGCATGGGATAGATGCGCCCATCCCAGCCGTTGAAGTCGCCGACTACGCTGACGCGCTCGGCATTGGGAGCCCAAACCGCAAAACGCCCCCCCCACACTCCCTGAACTTCCATGTGGTGCGCACCCAGCATGCGGTACGCCTGCTCCAGACGACCTTCCGAGAAAAGATAAAGATCGTGCTCGCTGATGCTGCTGCCAAAGGTATAGGCATCATGCACTTCAACTTCATGATTGAAAAAGCTGACCTTCAGGCGACAAGGGGTGGGCAACGCGACTTTTCCCTGCCAAAGATAGAAACCGCCGGTATTTTCACGTTCCAGAGCGACCCAGTCGGCACCGTCATGAACAGAAACCTGCGTTGCGTGGGGTTGAAAAACCCGCAGAACCCAACCTGACTTGTTCTGGTGCAACCCCAGATACGCGAAGGGGTCATGATGACGCGCGTCTAGAATGGAGCGCTTGTTTTGAGTGTCACTTGGCATATTCTTAGCTCCTGATGTGCAATATAGCCTTTTAGCACAGGCGGGGCAATTCAAAATCGCAAACGTACTCAACCACAATCAACAAATAACATTGAAATAATGATGTCTTTATCTCCTTCAAAGCAAGCCCCCATCATGGCGCATTGAACGATTCATCACTGGCCTGCTCAAAACCCCTATCAGACTGCGCTTCTTGCTTTGCCCGTTATAGCGCGATTCCGGCGGATACAACTACGTGCCGGACCGGGAAAAAATACACTGCTTGCCGTATCGCCCTGCAGTAGCCATGCGGATAGATTCGGCTTGGAGCTATCCAAACCGCACAATACCCAAGGGTGTACCCAATGCCTAAAGCACTGATTGTTGAAGATCATGCGGATTTTCGCCAGTCGCTCAACCTTAGCCTGCGCGCCCGTTTTCCATCCCTGTCCATTACCGAAGCCGGCACCGGGAAAGCCGCGCTGGAACAAATTGCTGATCTGAACCCCGATCTGATATTCATGGATATCAATCTGCCCGATGACAACGGACTCAACCTGACCCGGATTATCAAGTCCGGCCATGCCGATACCCCGGTGATCATCATCACCGCCTACGACTTGCCCGAATACCGCCAGGCGGCGTTCGAGGCGGGTGCGAGCCAATTCATTCCCAAAAGTTCATTGGGGGGGGATGAAATGTTGAAACTGGTCGAATCGGTCATGACTCAGTCTTCTTCACCAATAATTCACAAATAGCACCTCAACCGCACAACGCCTTCCTCCCTAAGTTGTAGGGTATTACTACCATCGAAATACCAGCTCCACCCCACTGCGACAATTTGCCGCACCCCATAGACTCACCCCCAAGAAATCAAAAGCACCGCGCCGAACCCGTAGTTGATTGCAAAGGCCGACGGCGATGGTTTTAGTTGCAGCAACAACGCATGGGGGTTGCCATGAAAAAAGCGACGACATCAGACTTTCAGATAATGAAGTACGTGACCGTTTCGACCGTATTTTGGATCGCTGCGGCAATCTCACTATTCATAGCCAGCGCGGCCCACGGCGAATCGTTCCGGGTGCAATGCCCGGCTTCGACCGCGCTGCACCCCGCCAACAACTCCAAACCGGGCCAGATCAAATGCCAGGAGATCGCGGGCGGCGACGGTTTCGCCACCATGGGTGACGGCCACCAGATCTACCTATTCGGATTCGGCCCGTTGTCCGGCATGACGGAGATCCTGAAAGGACAGCCCGGCACGGTCACTGCCGCCATTTTCAACAATACCAACAATGCCAATGCGGGCGAGGTCGAACCGGCCGCCATCATGAACAAGGGCGTGCTCTCTGCCAGCCAACCGGCCCCGATGATCGCCATCAACGAGGATGACGAACTGTTCCTGACTTTGAGCAACGTCGGCATGATCATGCGGCCCGACCTGTTCGAGCAGCACACCGTGCACTTCCACGGCTACCCGAATGCCTCGTCCTATTTCGACGGCGTTCCGGATGCTTCGGTCGCGATCAACATCGCGGGCAGCTTCACTTATTACTACACCGCACCGGATGCGGGCACCTATTTCTGGCATTGCCATATCACCCCGCCCGAACACCTGCAGATGGGCATGGTCGGGCAGCTCTACGTGCATCCCAGACAAGACCGGGTGGCAGCCGGACGTGACCTCGGCGCCGCGCTGAAACAGGCGAACCTCGCCAGCCCGGGAGCCAACGGCATCACCTGTTCCGACATCCTGTGCACCGGACAGACTCCGCTTCCGGCAAGTGCTGTGCCCGCCAGCGGCAATACCGGCGTCACACAGACGGCTGGAAATAAATACGCCTACAACGACGGTGACGGCTCGACGCGTTACGACGTCGAATATCCCATTCAGCTGATGGGTTTCGACCCCAACTTCCACTATGTGGGCATGACCTTCAACCCGGAAGCCTTCGCGGATATGAAGGATAAATACTTCCTCATCAGCGGTCGCGGCTATCCCGACACCATCAACACCCACGTCACCAATACCGGTGTCGATGCCGGCGGCAATGCAGTGCCCAACGGCCCGATGACGACCCTGTCTTCCGACGGCATCTCGCGTCCGTCGCAACCGCAGCCCACACTGATCTCTTTGAAGAGCGGGCAGCGCGCGCTGTTGCGCATCTCCGACCTGAACATCACCGAGTTCCACACGCTGGCCACCGTCGGCATCCCCATGCTGGTGATCGCCGACAACGCCCGCCTGCTGCGCGACATGTCAGGCAACAACCTCTACTACAAGACCAACTCGATCACCATGGGCGGCGGCGAATCCAAGGATGTGATCCTGGACACCACCGGCGTCCCGGCCGGCACCTACTTTCTTTACACCACCAACCTCGATCACCTGTCCAACGATGCCGAGAACTTCGGCGGCATGATGACCGAGATCGTTGTCAATTAGGAGAACGACCATGAATCCATTGACGAGAATCTTCAGCCAGCGCGCATCCCGCTTCATTGCCGCCGTGGCGACGACATGCCTGCTATGCGCAGCGACGGCGCAAGCTGCCGTCACCGGCATCACGGGCCCGACCTTCAAACTCACCGCGAGCGCCGATCTCATCACCCAGCCGGATGGCGCCATGATCTATTCCTGGGGATACGGCTGCAGCGGCTCACCTGCCGGTTTCGCTCCGGCCATGCCGACGGGATCGCAGGGACCGGCCGCCAACTGTCCGCTGATGCAACTGCCCGGGCCGACCATGATCGTGACTGAAGGCGATACGGTCTCGGTCACGCTGACCAACGCGTTGCCCGCCGCCGCAGGCAACACCTCCATCGTCTTCCCCGGCTTCCAGGTCGCGGCGACGGGCGGAGCTCCCGGTTTGCTGGTTCAGGAAGCCGTTCCCGGCAATCCGGTGACCTACACCTTCACCGCCGCCAAGCCCGGCACTTATGCCTACTACAGCGGCAGCCAGCCCGAACTGCAGATCGAGATGGGCCTGTACGGCGCCCTTATCGTGCGGCCCAAATCCGGTTACGCCGCACCAACAAGCTGCGCCAAGGGCCCCTTCTCTTTGGCGGCCACCGCCTACGACCACGATGCGACCTGCTACGACCGCGAGTACCTGTTCCAATTCAGCGAGATCGACTCGCGCATCCACCAGCAGGCACAAGCCCAGGTTGGCGCATGTGCCGTAGCGCCCTGCCCGCAGATCATGGTCACCGCCGAACCGTATCGTCCCAACTACTACCTGATCAACGGACGCTCCATGCCGGATCTTATGGATACCCCGTATTCGATGTCGTACGCGCACCAACCGTATAACGGTAACCCGCACATGCACCCCGGTGAAAAGCTGCTGATGCGCGTGGTGGGTCAGGGCCGCTGGCAGCACCCGTTCCACTTCCACGGCAACCATGCCCGTGTGCTGGCGCGCGACGGCAACCTGATGCTGAGCCAGAGCGACGTCACCAAATTGGCCGGGCCGTTGCTGTTCACGATTCCCACTGTCTCGGGTCAAACCGTCGATGCGGTGTTCTCGTGGACCGGCAAGGGACTGAACTGGGACGTGTACAACCACAAGGCGGGTGACGGCTCGGTCTGTACACCCGATGCCAACGGCTACCACTCGGTGAAGACCGCCCCGAACTACGGCGAATGGTGCGCAGACCACAGGAAACCCATCCCGGTCACACCGCCCGATCCTCAGATCGTGGCCAACGGCCAGTGGTACGCCGGTACGCCTTACCTTGGCATCCAGTCTTCCAACTCCGGCTTCAACTCGACACCGCTGCCACCCGGCACGCTGAACTTCAACGGTGGCGGTAGCGAAGCGGGTTATGCGTACATGTGGCACTCCCACAACGAGCGCGAGATCACCACCAACGATGTGTTCCCGGGCGGGATGTTGATGATGCTCATCATCGACCCCTACACCTGGAACATCGACGAATCACTTTAGAAGAAAAACTCGAGAAGGAGCTCAGCCATGAGAACCCCTAAAATCAAAGCGACTCTGTGGACCGTATTTGCGGTAGCCATGCTTGCAGCTCCCGGCGTGGCCAGCGCCGCGACCACCACCGTCAACCTGACGGCACAACGGATGAATACAACCATGCCGGACGGCGCCAGCGTGCCGATGTGGGGCTACTGCACCACCGGCGCCTGCACTGCCGCCTGGGCACCCGGTCCAGCGATCGTGATCGCCAACGACCCGGCGGGCAATACATTGGAGATCAACCTGACCAACAGCCTGCCGATGCCGACCTCCATCGTCATCCTCGGCCAGTTGGGCGGCGGTCTGGGAGCACCCATCCGCATGCCCAGCCCGGCGCACCCGCCGCAGCAGTTCACCACCTTCCCGGGCAACGGGGGAGCCGATCCGGCGTTCATGCCCCCGCCGCAACTGGATCGCGCCCAGTCGTTCTCCACCCAGGTGGCAGCAGGCGGAACCACAAAGTTGACTTGGAACAACCTGCGTCCCGGCAGTTATATCTATGAGACCGCGACCCTGCCTTCGTTGCAGGCCCCGATGGGACTCTACGGCGTGCTGATTGTGACCCAGCCGCCGGTACAGGCAGATGCGACTCATACGTTTGCCAACGGCAACGCTTACCCGACCGCCAACATCGCTTACGACTCCGACACAACCCTGCTGTTCAGCGAGATCGATCCGGTGCAGAACATGCAGGTCGATGCCGCCGCACTGGCCGGTGCCAACGTGAACACGCGCTTCAACGATCCATCCTGCGCTGCCACCGCCTGTTACCCGGCTGCGGTGAATTACACGCCGACTTATTTCCTGATCAACGGCCAGCCCTATGACAAATCCGCACCGCAAAAATCGGCCTATGCAGTCGCTTCCAGTGGCAACGCCTCCAGCGGGAATATCCTGCTGCGCATGCTGAATGCCGGATTGCGCACGCACATTCCGTCCGTGGTCGGCCTGCCCATGTCGCTGGTGGCCGAGGATGGCAACGTCGCCCCCGGCAATCCCAAAATACAACATGAAGTGCTGCTTACTGCGGGCAAGACGCACGACGTGATCGTCAAACCAGCCGCAGCGGCCGGGGTGTTCACGCCCGCGACCTTCGGTCTGTTCGACCGCCAACTCAGCCTGACCACCGCCAACAGTCCGGATGGCGGCCAGCAAGGCTTCCTGGTGGTGAACCGTTTTGACACCGCACTCGGCTCATTCAAGACCGGGGCGCTCTCGGCCGGTGTGACGCCGCTGGTGGTCAACGACTCGTATCAGGTACCGCTGAATGCTGCGTTCAACGGCAACGTGAAGCTCAATGACATCGCAGCCGCCGCCGTCGCCACGACTTCTCCGACAGCGCACGGCACGCTGCTGTTCAATCCCGACGGCAGTTTCATCTACACCCCGAACAGCGGGTTTTCGGGCACCGACACCTTCACTTACATGGCCAGCAATGCGGCCAACACGGCGACCGTGGCCCTGCATGTCGCCGCCAACGGTATCGGCAGCAATCCGACCGCCAACGCCGACAACTACACTGGCAGCATTGCCAGCAAGTTCTCGTCGTCGCGTCCAGGCGTACTATCGAACGACAGCGACCCCAATCTCTACCCGCTCACCGCCTCCCTGTCCGGCGTGGGCAGTTGCGCCACGGTCAACATGAACCCGGACGGCTCCTTCACCGCGACCAGCGGCGGCGCGGCATCCTGCCAGTTCACCTATGTGGCGACCAATTCGCAGGGCACCATCAGCAATCCCGCTACCGTGACGGTGACCTTCGTTCCCACAGGAATGCGGACCGAACTGAATGTGGCCGTGGTCGATGCGACCAGTGGAGTAGCCATCACGGACTACCGCTGGACCATCCAGGAAGACCTGACCTTCAAGGTCGACCCGAAAGGAACCCCCGCCCTCGGCACGCGCACATTGGGTACCAGTTTCCACAAGAGCCATATGCCGCTGATCGCGAGCGGCTGCGTCGGCGCGACCAGTTGCGGCGACGGACAGCAAGTGCGCGGGACCTTGGTCAATGCACAGGCGGCTACACCGATCAGCGATGCCGTGCTCGATCCGAACAAACACTATTACATCTCCATCCTGCCCGGCGATGCGATGGACCCGGTGGTGAGCGGTGCCGACGGACACACCATGGGTGGAGCCATGATAGATCCGCAACTTGCCACCACCCATGCCTGGAAGCCGGTGTCGGTCGCATTGCAGTCCACACCGCTCGAACCGGCGCAGTTGAGCATCTATATCTATGAAGACAACGCACCCACCAACGGCCAGAACGACCTGAACGAAGCCGGATTGGGTGGCTTCAACATCATCCTGTTCGACCCGGTAGGCCGCTCAGGCGACCCGGCCGGTCAGCAATCCTACGATGCCTTCAACATGCCGCTCAGCAATTCACTGCTCGGCAGACCCGGTTGCCCGGACGACAGGAACAGGAAAACCAACGGCACCGGGACCAGTGCCAACGGCAACATGGTGGGCGTCGTATATACCTGCCCGAACGACCCGTTTGAAGGAACACGACGTGCCGACCCGGCCAAATATGCGCTGGCAGGACACGCCCTGATCAAGAACATCACACCGGCCCGCTATGACGTGATCGCCCATCCCGCGGCGTCACGCGAAGCGGCCGGGGAAGTCTGGTGGCAGACCGAGACACTGGAGGGAACACCCGCCCAGGATGCCTTCACCGGCATCAAGGAACCGGTGTACTTCCAGGAATTCGGCCCGCCCGGATTCCACACCACCATCGGTTTCGTCAACCCCGATCACGTGAAAGCCTATGCGCGCGCCAACCGCCTGACCGGCACGCACAAGATCACCGGGCATATCACCAACCAGCATATGTCGCGTCCGTCCGACGTGACGCTGTGGGATGCCGGCAGCTATGACCTGCTCAACTCGACCACTTGCCAGGTCGCGCTCAATTCGCAAAGCGGCACCGGCCCCTCCTTCGCCATTGCGCAGTGCGATGCGGACGGCAACTTCACGCTGAACAACATCCCCGCCGGTACTTACGAGCTGGCGGTATGGGACCAGTGGCTGGACCAGATCATCCAGACCCAGGCCGTGACGGTCGGCAATGCGAATGTCGCGCTGGGCAACATCCCTGTGTTCACCTGGTTCACACAGCATGACCAGAACATGTTCATGGACCTCAACCACAACGGCATCTATGACGACGGCGAACCCGGCTTGGCCAACCTGCTGATGACCGTGCGTTACCGCGACGGCGGCATCTCCAACCAGACGCTGACCGACGGCAACGGCAACGGCCTGCTGGCCGAACTGTTCCCGCTGTTCAACTGGTATGTGAGCGAGGCCGATACCACGCGCTTCAAACAGACCGGCGTCAATTCGTTCGTCGATACCGGCGGCAAGGTGGATACGGGCGGACCGGGTGCGAACCTGTCGAGTTCGACCTATCTGGACTGCGGTACTGCACCCGGCCTGCAACCCTGCACCAGCAACGTGGTGCAAACACCGGGCGCGTACTCCTACGGCATCCAGGGCTTCATCAGCCAGCGCAACGTGATCAACTGGGGACGTCTGCCTTATGCCAGCGGCGAGAACGGCGGCATCCAGGGTATCGTGGTCTACAGTACCACGCGGCCCTTCGACGACCAGCGCTACAACGTGCAGACACTGTGGGAACCGCTGTTGCCGCGCGTCACGGTGAACCTGTATCGCCAGGAGACGCTGGCCGACGGCACCAGGACGCTGAAGCTGGTCGATACCACACAGACAACCAGCTGGGACGACTGGGTCAACGCTACGGATGTCAACGGCAAGCAGGTCAACATGCAATGCCCGGGACAACTGCCGGGACCGGCGGCCAACGCATTGCCGCCGTACAACCTGACCCAGGTCGACCCGTTCACCAACTACACGCTGGGCAACGACCAGTTCCGCTGCTATGACGGTTTCCACAACTGGAACCAGGTGCAGGCCGCGCCGTATGACGGCAAGTACCAGTTCCCGAGCGCCAACTGCACGGGCTGCGTGAACAACCCCAATGCCGGACAACCCGGTTCGTCGGCCAAGATCCTGCCGCCGGGACAATATGTGGTCGAAGCCGTGACACCGCCCGGCTATGAAGTGGTCAAGGAAGAGGACAAGAACATCTTCATGGGAGACAGCTTCAACGCCCCGGTCACGCAACAATTCGGCGCACTGGGCAGCATATTCATCCTGCCCGACCAGGCCACGCTGAACAACGCCAATCCGTTCAACACCAACACCGGCGATCCCGGCTTCCAGAGCAATCCGACTTCGAATCTGGGCGTATCGGAATCGCAGTTGCAGTTCCCCGAGTGCGTGGGCAGCATGCACCGCGTGCCGGACTTCCTGAGCCTGTTCCCGCAGGCGCAGCAAGTGGCTCCGTTCGCGGGCATGGACCGGCCGTTGTGCGACCGCAAGCTGGTCAACCTGACCGACCAGATGCAGGCCAGCGCGATGTTCTTCATGTTCACCCCGGTGCCTGAAGCGGCCAACGGCAGCGGCATCATCCTTGACGACGCCTCGTCCGAGTTCAATCAGGCCGCGCCCGATTTCGGCGAGAAGGCATCCGTGCCGTTCGTGCCTGTCTCCACCAAGGACTTCGCCGGTCACGAGATCAGCCGCAACTACTCCGACCAGTGGGGTGCCTACAACCTGATGGCACCGTCGAGCTGGACGGTGAACCCGCCCACCCCGTCCGGTTACGGTCCCAACATGCTCATCAACTGCATGAACGATCCGGGCCCGATCCCGGCCACCAATGCACTGGGCCAATATATCGGCGTGAACGGCAACGTGGTCGCCACGGCGGCACTGGCCAAGAAGATCACCGACCCGCAATACAACCCGGCCTATAGCAACTTCTGCTACACGCTGCCGTTCATGCCGGGTCGCACGACCTACCTGGATACACCGGTGCTGCCGATCGCTGCCTTTGCGGCAGGCTATAACCCGGCCGACTGTGCCTATCCTGATGCAACCCCGGCCATCTTGCGCGTGGACAGCAGCGCCGGTTTCGGCCCCTACCTGACCCGCAACGGAGGCACGCTCACCATCACCGCGCTGGGCGACCAGCAGGTGCAGAACCCCGGCTATGCCGGACCGTTCGCCACCAGCGGACCGGCCAGCCAGCGCACGCTCACGCGCCACTATGGTTTTGGTGGTGCTCAAGGCCAAGTCACCCTGGGCGGTGCGTCGATGAACATCACCAACTGGAGCGATTCCACCATCACCGTGAGTGTGCCGAGCAATGCGGCCTCGGGTGAACTGGTGATCACGGCCGCCAACGGCAAGGTCAGCGTGGATACGGTCACGGTGACGGTCGAGAACCGCGCACCCAAACGCGTGCAAGGTGCCACTGGAGCGACCATCCAGGCCGCCGTCGATGCAGCCACACCGGGCGACCTGATCCTGGTCGACGCGGGTACCTATAACGAGCTGGTCATCATGTGGAAACCGGTGCGCCTGCAGGGTGTCGGCGCAGCCGCGGTGATCATCAATGCGGCCAAGTTCCCCAACCGCAAACTCGAAGTCTGGCGGCCGCGCATCAACGACCTGTTCTCCATCGACATCACCACCGGCAACCAGACCGGCACAGCACAGGTCGACCCCCTGCCCGGCCAGGAGATCACCGGCGGCGTGGTATTGCTTGAGCCCTCCGTGCTCGGCACGGAAGAAGGCGCAGGCATCACTGTGCTGGCCAAGAACCTGCCGGCCAACCAGTGCAACCTGAACGGCGGCGCGCGCAGCACAACCGGTCATCGCGTGCGTGAAAGCAACTTCCTGTGCGCCGCGTCGCGTATCGACGGTGTGAGCGTCACGGGCGGCGATTCCGGCGGCGGCATCTACGTCAACGGCTGGGCGCATAACCTGGAGATCGCCAACAACCGCGTGTACGGCAATGCGGGCGCACTCAACGGCGGTGTGCGTATCGGCGTGCCCTACCTGCAGATCGCGGGCTATGTCGGTCAGTCGGAAAATGCCGATGGCGGTCTGAACGGACGTCCCACTTTGGTCAACGGCGACATCGCGGGCTTCGGCTATGACCGCAGCGTGCGCATCCACCACAACGCCATCACCAAGAACGGCGTGGTGGAAGGCACCACCGGCCAGGGCGGCGCAGGCGGCGGCGTGTCGATCTGCACCGGCAGCGACGGCTACAGCGTCGACCACAACTGGATCTGCGGCAACTACACGCAGGCCGACGGCGGCGGCATCGGCCATCTGGGTTTCAGCCAGAACGGCTCCATCGCCTACAACCAGATCATGTTCAACCAGAGCTTCCAGCAGACAGTCTCTACACACGGCGGCGGCATCTTCGTGGGCGGCGAACCGACACTGGCCCTGCAGACCGCATCGCTGGGTACGGGTAACCTGAGCATCGACGCCAACATGATCCGTGGCAACTTCGCCGAATCCGGCCAGGGCGGCGGCATCCGACTGCAGCAGGTGAACGGTGCCGACGTGCAGGCTTATCCGCGCAATACCGATGCCTGGTTCAGCGTGAAGATCAGCAACAACATCGTCGACAACAATGTGGCGGCGTGGGTGGGTGGCGGCATCTCCATGAGCGACGTGCTCAACACGAGCGTCATCATCAACAACACCGTCGCTTCCAACGACAGCACCGGCAATGCAGGCGTGCTGCTGGCGGGTACCGGGGAAGTTGCGACCACGACCGGCACCGGTCGCCCGGGACCGGCAGGCATCTCGTCGGAACCGACCAGCACGCCGCTGTTGAACGCGATCTCCACCAACTCCGGCAACGCGCTGCGCCAGGCCAACCTGATCGCCAACCCGACACTGGAGAACAACATCGTCTGGCACAACCGCTCGTTCTACTACAAGGTGGTCGCCGGTCAGGGTGCGCTGTGTTCGTCCAACGACAGCATCAGCGGTTGCAACCAGTTGCCGGAACAATCGACCACAGGCCAATGCACGGGCAATCCGGCCTACTGGGATCTGGGCGTGCTGGGCAACATCAATGCCACCCCGAACGCGAATGCCAATCTGCGCTTGAACCCGGTCTATTCCGTGCTCAGCAACACAACGGGCTACGGCAGCAACGCGACGACGCACAACAGTTCCGGCGATCCGCAACTGCTGGGACTGTACTGCAACGGTTCGCGCGTCACACCCGAGTTCGCTGCTGTCATCAATCCGCCCAGCATCAAGGCCATGCAGGCTGTGGCGACCGTGGATGAGGGCAACAACTACGTGAACGTGCGTTACGGCCCGCTGTCGCTGGTCAAACCGACCAACTCTGCCGGTAGCGGTTATGCAGCCTTCGGCGACTACCACATCGCCAACACGTCTCCGGCCAGGAACACCGCCAGCAGTGCGGGAGCACCCAACCACGACGTCGACGCACAGAATCGCCCGCAAGGCGGTGCCTTCGACATCGGTGCCGATGAGACCGGCAACTGAAGCGCCGACCATTGAACGGCGGTTAAGGGAGAAGGAAAGTGACAACAATAAATAACAGGGTGGGACTTCTGCTCGCGAGCGTGCTCGCGGGCAGTCTTTTACTGGCCCAGTCGGCACTCGCTGCCGGGTCAGAGAAGACCGCAACCGCCGGCGTGGACGACGCAGTCATCCGGCCGGCGGAAAGCGGCAAGAACATGCAGAAGTTTTCCGGGAGCCGCTCCAGCCTTTTCTTCAAACGCAACTGGGGGGTCGACGTAGTGGGCGTGCATCCCGTTTCGTCGGGTCAGATGCTCGCCTTTCGCTATCGTGTGCTGGACGATGTCAAAGCCAGACCACTATTCGACAAGACGCTCAAACCCTACCTCATCGACGAAGCGACCGGCACCCGTCTGGCTGTACCGGCGATGGAGAACGTGGGCGAATTACGGCAGGACGTCACGCCCGCAATAGACCGCATCTATTACACGATCTTCGGCAATCCTGGCAAGCTGGTCAAAGCCGGAAGCCGCGTCAGCATCGTGATAGGGGATTTTCATATTGATGGATTGATCGTCGATTAGGAGAACAAAAATGAACATTCGACCCGCGATAATTCTGTTGTTGTGTTTCCTGTTGTCTGCCGCACCGGCTTTTGCTGCCAGCAAGAACAAAACCGACTCGCATGCCACGTTCAACGCGCAGCAGATCGTCGAAAAGAACGTCGATGCGCGCGGCGGTTTGAAAGCTTGGCATGCCGTGCAGACCATGCGCATGACCGGCAAGATTGACGCCGGGACGCTCCGCACCAAACCTCCCGTCCCTTTGTACGCCATGACGAAGACCAAATACAGGCCCCCCAGATCGGAACCGGAAACCAAAGTCATCCAATTGCCCTTCGTCATGGACCTGAAACGCCCCAACAAGATGCGCTTCGAAATGGAGTTTCGCGGCGATACCGCCGTGCAGGCCTACGACGGAACCAACGGCTGGAAACTGCGCCCCTTCGTCGGGCGCAACGAGGTGGAGCCCTATACCCGGGAAGAAATGAAGCAGGCCGCGCAACAACAACCGATGGACGGCTTCCTCATCGACTACAAAGCCAAGGGCAGCAAGGTGGAAGCGGACGGCATGGATAAAGTGAACGGTCACGAAGCCTACAAGCTCAAGCTCACGCTCAAGGACGGTCAGGTGCGCCATGTCTGGGTGGATGCGAAGACATTCCTGGACGTGAAGATAGACGGTACCCGCCGCATGGACGGCAAACCCAGGCAAGTCGCGACTTACATGAGTGATTACCGGAGCGTGAAAGGGGTGAAGGTTCCCTTTGTCATGGAGACCAGTGTCGAGAGCGTTAAGGGCTCGGAGAAGATCGCTATCCAGAAAGTGGAACTCAATCCAAATCTGGCGGATGCGCAGTTCACCAAGCCTGTCGTGGAATGAAGGGGCCGCCATGAATCCGGACAATCCAATATGCCGTCATTCCGGCGAAAGCCGGAATCCAGCCAATTCGACACCCCCCGCTTTGCGGGACTACACCCAACTGCATTTTAAAAAAATACGCTGGATTCCTGCCTTCGCCGGAATGACGGCAGTCAACAAGATTTGTGCAACGAAATATGGGAAAGCCAGGACTTCCCCTGGGGTGAAATCAATTCTGGTCATTCTGTCCGCGGCCCTCGCCGTCTGCATAAATAACGCACATGCCGACGACGGGATGCATATGGCTGCCATGAATGACGACGCCCATGCACACCACCATCACATGGCACAGAAAGTGTCGATCATGTCGGCCGACTACAGCGTGCCGCAGATCAGCCTAGTGCGCGAAGACAACCGCAGCATCTCGCTGCCGGACGAGATCAACGACGGCCGCCCGGTGATCCTGAATTTCATCTACACCACCTGCACGGCGGTCTGCCCCATCACCAGCCGCAGCTTTGCGCAATTGCAGGACAAACTGGGTGAAGAGCGCGACAAGGTACACATGATCTCGATCACCATCGACCCGGAACAGGACACGCCCGCGCGCCTGGCCGACTATGCGCACAAATTCGGCGCGGGTTCACAATGGCGTTTCTATACCGGTACCACGGAAGCCAGTCTGGCCGCACAACGGGCCTTCGACGTGTATCGCGGCGACAAGATGAACCACTCACCGGTGACTTTGCTGCGTGCGGGATCCGGCACATCCTGGGTGAGAATAGACGGATTCGCCTCGGCGGACGACCTGTTGCGCGAATATCGCAAGCTGGTTGCAGGTCCATAATTCAACGTGTACCCCCCCTTTGTAAAAGGGGGGCGAGGGGGGATTTTAGAGAGGGCTTTGTAGCACCGATTTTAAATCCCCCTCAATCCCCCTTTACAAAGGGGGAAGCGGAAGTAATCGACAAAGTCGTCTCGTGATTTTCTATCCATATTTTATCCGTGTTTCATACGTGGCTTAATGGTTCTGCATTTTTTCGAAGGTAGGCACATGCAATTTTTCACCGCCTTCATCCTGCTCTTCCTGCTGCTCATGCCCAACGCCGGTGCTGCGACTGCATCTGCAGGCGAAGCGATCTATCGGCTGGGCATCCTGCCCGGCGGCGGGAAATTGCTGGGCATGCGCGAAGCGGACAACAATCTGGAAGGTGTCGCCGCAGCCTGTGTCTCATGCCATCGCCGCAGCGGCCTGGGTACACAGGAAGGTCGCTACATCATCCCGCCCATCATCGGCAAATACCTGTTCCGTCCCGGCCTGAGGAATATCGAGGATATGAGCCTGCCGCATGTCGAGGGCTACCGCCCCAACCGCAGCGCCTACACCGACGCGACACTGGCACGCGCCATCCGCGAGGGCATCGATGCGGACGGACGCGAGCTCAACTACCTGATGCCGCGTTTCAAGCTAGACGATGAGGGCATGCAGGCCCTCATCGCCTACCTGCGGGAGCTCACCAGTCTGCCGGTGCCGGGGGTGACTGACGACACCCTGCACTTCGCCACCATCGTCACGCCCGATGCCGATCCGGTGAAGCGTCAGGCGATGCTGACCGTGCTGGAGCAGTTCTTCACCGACAAGAATTCCTTCATCCGCGGCGGCCACCGCCCCATGCGCGCCGCACGCGAAATCATGTACCGCGTCACCCGCCAATGGAAACTGCATGTGTGGGAACTGAGCGGTGCGCCGGAGACCTGGGAAAAGCAGTTGCAGGACAAGCTGGCGGCCGAACCTGTGTTCGCCGTCATCTCCGGCTTGGGCGGCAAGACCTGGGAACCCGTGCACCGCTTTTGCGAACATGCGGAAGTGCCCTGCCTGCTGCCCAACGTCGACCTCCCGGTCGTGGCCGAAAGCGATTTCTATTCCGTGTATTTCTCACGCGGCATCCTGCTTGAAGCGCAGTTGATCGCGCGACAGATCCGGGAGATGAAACCGCGCAAAGTGACGCAGATCTACCGGCGCGGCGATATCGGTGCCATGGCAGCCGCGGCGGTCCGGTCCGCCACGTTGTCCTCCGACCTGCAACTGCAGGACATCGCCCTCGGCGAAAGCGCTTCGTTGCAGTCGCTGAACCAGGTATTGAAGGAGGATGCGGCAGACAGTGCCGTGGTGCTGTGGCTGCGCCCCGAAGATCTGGCTACGCTGCCGGACAAACCGGCGAGCCTCTCGAACGTAATGGTTTCCGGTCTCATGGGCGGACTGGAGAACTCGCCTTTGCCCCCGGCATGGCGCGAAGCCGCGCGCATGAGCTACCCGTTCGACCTCCCCGACCAGCGCAAGATTCGCATGAATTTCCCGTCGGTGTGGTTCAAGGTGCACCACATTCCGGTGACCGATGAACGCGTGCAGTCCGATACTTATCTCGCGTGCGGCATCCTTGCAGAGACACTGGGCGAGATGCTGGACAGCTTTGTGCGCGACTACCTGGTGGAACGGGTGGAGATCATGCTCAGTCACCGCGTCCTCACCGGCTATTACCCCAGACTGGGGTTGGCGCAGGGCCAGCGCTTCGCCTCCAAGGGCGGGTACATGGTGCGCTTTGCGGAAAATGGCGGCGCCAAGCTGATCGCTGATGGCGGTTGGACGGTTCCGTGAGCGGCAAACTGAGGCGATAAATTTGGTCGTTCCCATCATTGGCGACAGCGCCGAGGAACAGGCCGGGCCGTCATTCCGGCGCAGGCGGCATCAGTTAAATGACCTCCGGCAAAGCCGGAGGCTTATTGGGTGAGCGCCTCAAGGGCGCTGATAAAACCGTGAGCCGCCCTTGGCGGCATCGCCAGCAGTTTCCCCCTTTGACAAAGGGGGAGTAAGGGGGATTTAAAATCGTGGCACATCATC
>JAYTUW010000034.1:0-6900 GCA_043744345.1 Sideroxydans sp.
TCACCGAATAATTCATCAATACCTGCATCACCTTGTAGATAGTCGTTGCCCCCACGACCGCGGATGATGTCGTTGCCACCGCCACCGTAGAGGTGGTCGTTGTTTTTGTCGCCGGCCAACGCTCCAGACTCGGATCGATCGTCACCAAATCGGACATGTTGATTAAAGCTCAGTGTGAGATCTTCTAAGGAGATGTTTTGCTTTGCGTCGTAGTATTCCGTTGCACCGTCAATTGCCATCGGGCGATCTTGCGTGTTGATCGGCAGCAACTCGGCAAGCATGGCCGCTCGGTCTTGCAGGTATTGCTTGGTAATCTCGCCGGAGCCTGTCTTGGGATCATAGGAATCTAGCTCGCCGTCTTGGTTATGTGCATCGTAAAGGCTGGTGTTGGTGACGATGGCAAAGGGGTTGAGTTCTTGCAGTGCGTATCGGTAGGCCAGTCCTGTTGGCGTATCCGGTGACGCGAATCCCGCCAAGGTAGACGCGCTCATGCCAGCTAACGGAACAACGAGGAATTCATTGCTATTCACCTGTGTTGCGTAGTTAGTTGCTTCTTCCACATAGCCGCGCACTTGAATTAGGTTGTCGTAGAAGGCGTTTCGATCGTCTGTCGCGATGCTCACATCAGAATTCAGGAACAATTTAGCAAGACCTTGGAGGGTCTTTTCCAATGTCGTGTTCATCGCATTCGACGACCCGCGCAGTATGGTGTCGATCTGCATCATGTCGATGGCGGGATCGAGCTTGGAGAAAATGGCGTAAAGGGCTAAGGCATCTGCCGGTTTATCAACGAGATGATTATCAATGAGTCCAGACGGAAACGGAATTTCTTCATTAAAAACCGGAATACGAGAGCCATGCTGGGCGAACAGAACGTTGTCGTTAGTTGTGACATTCACCCAGTTCTCTGAGTAGAGGTTAGATTGTTTATCTGGACCCGGAAAGCTTCCAAAAGGCTGAACTAATCCCCGCTCGAATGCCCGGAACATACTTTCCGAATTCCAATGAAACCCCGCGCTGTTATAGGTATAAATATGACCGCTATGCTCGGGGAAGAGCCGAGCGAACGACGTAGCAAGGTGCCCGCCGAGGCTGTGGCCAGCCAATGTGACAACGCCGAATGGAACCTTGTTCCCAGCGCCGTCAAGCAAATCGGTACCCTCGATCGTACCAATTTCTTGTATTTCGTAGATATCCGTCAACCCAACTCCTTGAGCAATGGACACCCAACCGTATTGCGGTGCTTGAGAACCTTTTCCGGCTTCGATCCGCTTCACGTAGTTAATGAGTTCAATTATTTGATTCGACGCTGCGCCATTTGCCGCGAGAATCGCATCCGTCCATAAGTCCACAATGGCGGGACCGGGCCAGTTGCCGCCTTCAGTGCCGCGACAAACAAAATGTACTTCGCCAGTATCTTTATTCTGAAACACTGTAGCGGAAAAACCATTGGACGCCGGCGCGGTGTACTGATTCAGTACGACGTATCGATCGGCAAAATCTCGAGCAAGCGAGGTTGCGTTTTTAAAGCGAGATCTATCATCTAGCGTTAACCTATTTACTAAATCACTACCAGTCATCTTTGCCGCGAACCCATCTTGATACGATGCGTCCGATAGCAGGGCGTTCTCTGCGTAGTCATGGATGATGCTCATTTAATTTCCTTTCGTTTTTGTGTGACGATGTTTTTAATACTTTCCCCAAGAGGACGGTAAACATCCGGGCAACCTGATGAAAATAGATAAGCACTTCTCCCCGCGGAAAGCCAGCCACCGTCGCTACCAAAGTCCACGGATTCCAACAGAGTCTTTCCATCTAATCGGCTTTTAAGATAGAAATGGCCCTCCGTTAATTTCGCTATTGTCGAAATCCGCTTTGAAGGAGGTCTCTCGATTAAGACATAGGTTTTCATCCAGCCGTCATCGACAAATCCCGTCTCGGGATCAATAAATTTCGGTGTTCCATCAACGTTGAAATATTCCGATCCCAATTCGAGCTTACCGTAGACTTTTGTCCCAGAGCGCTCACGGCACAGTTTGTCGAATTTGACTTTACCGATCATTTCATCAACAAATGGCGCTGGGACTAACACGAAGAATGTCAGTAAACCGACGAGCAACTTTGTCCACCACTTCGTGAGCGGTAACTTCGGTACAAGTTTCCGTGTGAGCCAAAAGCAGAACCACAGCCAGGCGATCACCACTGCCAATATTCCTAGACCCCACATGATTCATTCCTTTGATTATTCGAAAAAATAGTCACGTTTATCTCTCTCTTCCTGCGTCATGAAACGCGCCTTGCACAGGCGAGAGCAGGTATTCCATAATCGTTCGTGTGCCTTGATGAATCTCGCCGACTACCTGCATACCCGGGGTCAGCTCGAATCTTTGGTTCTGCGCCGTCAGGATTTGGCTTTGCAGTTGGATCAACGCCTTGTAGCGCGCGCCATCTTGCAGGCTGTCGGTCGTATTTTGGCTTGGGCTTCCGTTTTGTCGCTGATTGTTTTGTTGTTCAGTGGCATCGGCACTGACATGAATCACTTTCCCGTCCACCATGCCGTATTTCTGGAAGGGGTAAGCTGCCAACTTGACTTTTACCGCTTGGCCTTCCTTCACAAAGCCGACATCTTCATTCTTCACCATGACTTCAGCTTGGAGAGGCTCGTCTTTCGGGACGAGGCTCATCAGAATCGTCCCGGGGCTGACCACGGTGCCTGCCGTGTGGGTAGCCAAGTCCTTGATCGTCCCTGCCTGCGGGGCTTTGAGTTCCAATTGGCTGTTCCGGTGCTGCTGCTTATTGAGTTCCTGGTTTACTTTGTCCAGTTGCCCTTGGGCTTCGATCCGCTCGTTGTGCAGTTGCTGCTGATAGTTCGAGGTAATCTGCGCCAAACGCTTCTCGGAATTCTGAATCGCCGCCTTCATGCTCTGCGCCGTCGCGCTTTGCGCTTCCAGGTCCTGCTCCCGCTCGATGCGCTCTCGTTTCTTGTCTAGCGCCAGCAGCTTGCCGGCGTAGCCTTCCCGTTGCAGCTTGTCCCAAGCGGCTTCTTGTTCCTGGAAAGCCGGGAGGGTAAGTTTGAGTTTTGTTTTCACTTGCAGCGCAGCAGCAAAGTCTTCGTGGGCTTTGTCGAGTAACGCCTGTTCTTGCGCTTGCGCATCCAGATAGGCTTGCCGGTGGGATTGATATTGCGCTTCCACTTGGCGAAAGGCGTTTAAATCATCGCTCTTGTTCATTTGCAGCGGCAATTGCTTCAACTCCGCATCAATACGCCGGAGTTGCAGGGTTTTTGCTTGCCGCTCCGTCTCCAGGATTGTGGTATCAGCCTTCGCCACTTGCCCGTCCATGCGCATCAGCACTTGTCCGGCTTTAACCTGATCACCTTCTTTTACTAAGATTTCGCTGACGATGCCGCCTTCTACCGGTTGCACGATCTTGACGTAGGTCTGCGGCACCAGCTTACCTTCCGCCGTGGCGATGACGTCGACTTTCCCGATCAGCGCCCAAGCCAGCAGAATACCGAACAGGCCCATCAGCAGATACAGGATCACCCGCGGCAACGGCGCCGGCGGTTTATCTTGAATGGCGAGCAACCCGGGAGCGAAGTCGAGTGCGTGGTCGTTACTCATGGCTTATGCTCCTTCCGTTTCTTGCTCGTAGGCTTTGGCCTGGCCACCGGCGACCACCCCGAAGTGTTTGTCGCTACCGGTTACGGGTTGTGCGCCGTTCACTGCCGTATTTCCTGTTTCCGGCGCAATCTTCACCACCTCATCGATCTGCAGTCCTTTCGGTAGTTGATGAGTGATGAACAGCATCGTCACTTGGCCTTTGAGGGCATTGATGGTCTTAGCGAAATGTTCTGCCGTGCTTTGATCTAAATTACTGGTCGCCTCATCGAAGATTAAAATCTGCGGCCGCTTTAATAGCGCTCGGGCAATGGCGACGCGCTGTTTCTGCCCGCCGGATAAGCCCACACCGCGTTCGCCCACTTCGGTTTGATAGCCCTTGGGCAGCTTCTCGATGACATCGTGTATCTCCGCCCACTTACAGGCTTGCACCACTTCATCGACGCTGGCATGGGGATTGGCCATCAGCAGGTTATCGTAGATCGTACCGGAGACCAGGATCGTCTCCTGGGGCACCACACCGAAATGGCTTCTCAGCTCATTGGCGGAGAAGTAACGAATATCCCGTCCATCGATCTCGATTTGGCCATCGCTGGGCTGATAAAAGCCCTGTAACAGCTTAGCCAAGGTGCTCTTGCCGCAACCGGAGGGGCCCATCAGAGCAACACAGCCGCCGGGCTTTAAAGTGAGATTCAAATCGCGGTACAGATAAGGCAGATTCTCGCCATAGCGGAACGCCAGGTGCTTGACCTCGATCTGCCCCGGTCCGCCGCGTTCGCGGCTGGGAATGAGGGAATAGGGTTCTGCCGGGGCATTCATCACATCGCCCAAGCGCTTCACTGCAATGTCCGCTTGCTGAAACTGTTGCCAGAGCCCGACCAGGTGCATCAAGGGCTGAGACAGGCGACTGGCGAACATTTGGAACGCCACCAGCATGCCGATGCTGAAATCATGTCGGGTCATGACCAGCCAGGCGCCGATGCACAGGATGATCAGGGTCATCAGTTGTTCTAGGGTATTGGCGATGACGTTGTAGGTATTGCCCAGTTGCTTGGTTTTGAAACCTGAAGCCAGATAACTGGCTAGATAGTCGCCGAATCGACTAGAGAGCTGCGGTTCCATCTGTAATGACTTGACCGTTTCCATGCCGGAGACGTATTCCGTCAGAAAGGCTTGGTTCCGGGCACCGAGCATGAACTGCTCGTTGAGCCGTTCACGGAATGCCGGCGCGACAATCAGGCTTAAAATCACGATCAAACCCAAGATCGATACCGCAACCAGGGTTAAAGGCACGCTGTAGTAGAACATGATGCCTAAGAAGATCACCAGGAACGGCAGATCAAGAAGCAAAGTAACGGCCGCACCGGAGATGAATTCGCGGATAGTCTCGACACCGTGAATGCGGGCGACGACGACGCCGGTGGGACGGTGTTCGTAATAGCGCGTCGGTAGCTTAAACAGATGGTCGAACACTTGGCTGCCGAGCACGGCATCAACTCTATTTCCGGTGTGGATGACCAGATACTGGCGGACCCAGGTCATGGCGGCGGTGAAGAGCATGAACACAAATAAGGCAACCCCAATCACTACAAGGGTATTGATGGTGTGATGCACGACCACTTTGTCGATGATGACTTGGGTGAACAGCGGCGTGGCCAGGGCGATAAGCTGAATTACAAGCGAAGCTAACAGCACGTCGCGCCAGATGCGCTTGTGTTTTAACAGCTCCGGTACGAACCAGCGGAATCCGAATTCGCGGGCTGGTGGATTAGACCATTGGCTGGCGTCGGACACTGAACCGGGCGCTTCATCATCGACTACGGCTTTGGCTTCGGGTTTGAATAGCAGGACTTCGCCGGTAAACAAAGCGTCGAATTCGTTAACCGGTACGACGTTCGGTTGTTGATCGCCGGGGATAAAGTACAACACCTTGTCGCCGTCGGCTTTGATGATGAGGGCGAGACGAATAGCGGATGCAGGTTGAGAATCTGCTTCCGCCGATCCGTCATTTCCGCTAAGAGACGGTTCGATACGTTCGCTACTGTTTTGAGCCGGCGCTACCGAATGTTTACTCTGATCCGGGTGCAGGATTGCTAAGCAGGGTAATGGTTGCTTGGCAAGTTGGCTAACTTTGATGCGTTGCTGCCCGGTCTTGAAGCCGAGGGCTTGTGCGGCCTTGATAAGATTGGCTAAGTGATGCGGCGGGGCGAACTGCTGCAGCAGAAGCTGCGGATCGAAGGGAATGCGGTTGAGTTGGCAGATACTGCCCAACGCCCAGACAAACTGATCCTGCTCGACTACGGAATCGATTAAATGCACTGGTGCTCCCGAACGTGGTTAGGGGGTGCGGAACACGCAGCGCGTATGGTTTTTATTTGCTATTCGATTATTTCAAGAGTGTTCCAACTCGCAGCGAACTATAACGATCAGACACACTTCTCACTAGGGTGAATTGTTAACGTGTGTTAATTCGGTGTGAAGATTTGTTACAAACCGATTTTGTCTGGATTTATCTTAGACAAACGAAAGAATTCGTTCGTCATTGATCAATTTGACGGCGAGTGAAGAGACTGCAGAACACTCACCCGCCGGTAGAGAACAACTTCAAATAATTGACTTAGATCTCAGTCTGCTCGGCGATCTCCAAGGCATCGTCGACTTCAATGCCCAGATAGCGCACCGTGCTTTCCAATTTAGTGTGTCCGAGCAAGAGTTGGGCCGCGCGAAGGTTCTTGGTCCGCCGGTAAATCAGGGTCGCTTTGGTACGGCGCATTGAGTGAGTGCCATAGGCCGAGGGATCAAGGCCGATCGAAACGACCCAGTTCTTCAGTATTCGCTCGTACTGCCGCGTTGAAATGTGTTGTGAGTCGCGTAACCGGCTGGAAAAGATACAGTCAGTCGATTTAAGGGTTGCCTTGGCGATCCAAGCGGCAACGGCATCGCGGGTTTGCTCTGTTATCTCGAACTGCACAGGGCGCTGGGTCTTTTGCTGCATGACGATCGCTCGGGAAGCGATATGGTTGCGTTGGCTGATATCCGATACCTTGAGTTTGACCAGATCGCAGCCGCGTAGCTTGCTGTCGATGGCGAGATTGAATAGTGCCAGTTCGCGAATACGGTTACCCAATTGCAACCGGATACGGATGGCATAGATCTCCTTAAGCTTAAGCGGGGCTTTCTGACCGATGAGTTTGCCTTTGTTCCACGATACGCGGGAAGAAACAGCAGATTTCGATTGAAAGGATACATTGGTTTCCATGTCGGGCTCCTTTTAGCCGGG
>JAYTUW010000035.1:0-89965 GCA_043744345.1 Sideroxydans sp.
ACAGATGCGGCAAAAATTGCGCAAGCATCACGACATCCACAAGGGCATCCTGACGGTGTTCTCGGACGAGCATCCGAGCGCACCGCTGCCGCCGGAACCAACCGGGCGCGGCCGTCCGCGTGCGGTGAACGGCACCATCAGCTACATGCCACCGCTGTTCGGTTTCATGCTGGCGGGCGCAGTGATCAAACACCTGCTGGAAGAATAGTCACACCACTTCCCAGTCTTCTATTTCCCCGCTCACGACGCTAAACAGGGGATGCACCAGCGGGTGTGCGGTTTGTAGCAGCCGTGCATAGGCCGCCGGGTCGCGGATTTTCAATTTTGCTCGCAGGTGCGCCAGTTCATAGGCGATCTGCCCGTCGGTGACGCGGATTTTGGCTTTTGTGCCTTTCCGCAGGATCTTTCCCTCATCGAAGTGGTAGCCGCGCTGTTTGGCCTCGCGAGCGACCGCATGCAGATAAGCCGCAATTGCCGCCAGCGGATCGCGATGGCTCTTGAAGCGACTGAGCTGGGGATGATTGCGGTAGCCCCTGGTTTCGCCCAGCAACACCTTCTGTGCCAGCAGGGTCTCGCGCCACAAAGCAACCAGTCCTTTGGCATCAAGATATTGCGGATGCAAAGACCAGATACGCATCACCCGGCTTTCTGCAAAGGGAACCGCGCCAGCACGTCATACTGGGGCGATCCGTCCTCATCTCGCAGCGAACGCACCAGCACAAAGTCGTTGAATCTCCACCCCACTTCAGGCATTCGCGGCAGCGCAGCATCGCTCCACTGTGCATTGCGCAACAACGTGACATGCGGTTTGTAGGGTCGATTTTCGGGATGAAAGCCGCGGTTGCGCAATTTGGCTTCCAATTTCCGCACCAATTCGGCAAGTGGCGGCGGAGTTTCCTCCGGGGCGGCATAGATAATGTGGTTATGTCCCCAGTAGTGAGCCGCAGTCAGGTTCAACTCAAACTCCCGGCAGACCGCCTCCCTTGCCAGTAATTGCACCAGTTCCAAACGGCTTTCCTCAACTTCGCCCAGAAATACCAGTGTGGAATGCAGGGTATCAGTGCGCATCACACGCCCCCCGCACAGTTCGCGCAGCGGTGTATGCCATGCAGCTAATGCAGCGCATTCGGCCGCGCTGGGCCAGAGAGCAAAAAACAGGCGCATTTGGGTCCCCCTGTGACAACTCCGTAAGACAAATGCTAACTCTGTTCCACTCTCAGGGTCGAGGAAAGACTTCGTATGCGGTAGAATGCGCGCCTTGTTGGACGGCTGACATCATGACCCGCTTACGCGAAATCCCCTACAACTACACTTCTTTTTCCGACCGCGAGATCGTGCTGCGCATTTTGGGCAGCGAGGCGTGGGACATCATCAACACGCTGCGCGAAGAGCGCCGCACCGGCCGCTCGGCCCGTATGCTGTACGAAGTGCTGGGCGACATCTGGGTATTGATGCGCAACCCGTATCTGGAAGACGACCTGCTCTCCAACCGCAAACGGCGCGAAGCGCTGATCGGTGCCTTGCGCCACCGCCTGAATGCGATCGAGGCGCGGCGCGTGGCCGCCGAAAGCGCCTCCGGCAACGGCGAAAATCGCAGCCAGCAAGTTAAGCGCCTGCTCGATTTGGCGCACGCGGCAGTCGACAAATTCTCGTCCGAATTCGAACACACCCTGCAACTGCGCAAGCGCACGTTGCGTTCCCTGAGCCGCCTCACCCGCAAAGACAACATCCAGTTCGACGGGCTGGCACGCGTTTCGCACGTCACCGATGCCACCGACTGGCGCGTGGAATATCCGTTCGTGGTCCTGCATCCGGATACCGAAGAGGAGGTCGCGCCACTGGTGCGCGCCTGCATCGAGCTCGGCCTGACGCTGATCCCGCGCGGCGGCGGCACCGGCTACACCGGTGGCGCGATTCCGCTGACCAAATATTCTGCCGTCATCAACACCGAGAAACTGGATGCCATCTCGCCGATCGAGCACCTGACACTGCCCGGCCTGAGCACACCCTACGCCACCATCCAGTGCGGCGCGGGCGTGGTGACGCGGCGCGTGATGGAAGCGGCCGAAGCGCAGAAGCTGGTCTTCGCGGTCGATCCGACTTCGGCCGATGCCTCGTGCATAGGCGGCAACGTGGCCATGAACGCGGGCGGCAAGAAAGCCGTGCTGTGGGGCACGGCGCTGGACAACCTTGCCTCGTGGAAGATGGTCACACCGGACGGCCTGTGGATGTTCATCGAGCGTCTGGACCACAACCTCGGCAAGATCCACGATGCACCCAGCGTGCGTTTCCGCATCTCGCGTTTCGAGGCCGACGGCAAAACGGCGATCGGCGAACCCGAGATCCTGACCATTCCCGGCAGCACGTTCCGCAAGGCGGGACTGGGCAAGGATGTGACCGACAAATTCCTGGCCGGCTTGCCCGGCATCCAGAAAGAAGGCTGCGACGGCGTCATCACCTCGGCGCGCTTCATCCTGCACCGCGAACACAAGTTCACGCGCACCGTATGTCTGGAATTTTTCGGTCAGGTGCATGAGGCGGTACCCGCCATCGTCGAGATCACTTCGATGTTCCACAATCGCACCGCGGCTTCTGCCCCGGTTTTCCTGGCCGGACTGGAACACCTGGATGAACGCTATCTGAAGGCGGTGGGTTATGCCACCAAGTCCAAGCGCGGTACTCGCCCCAAGATGGTGCTCATCGCCGACGTGGTGAGCGACGACGAGAACGCGGCCGGGGCGGCTTCTTCAGAGATCGTGCGCCTGGCCAACCTGCGCCACGGCGAGGGCTTCATCGCCGTCACCGCCGAGGCGCGCAAGAAATTCTGGCTGGACCGCGCGCGCACTGCCGCCATCGCCAAACACACCAACGCCTTCAAGATCAACGAGGATGTGGTGATCCCGCTGCCGCGCATGGGCGACTATTGCGACGGCATCGAGCGTATCAACATCGAGCTGTCGCTGGGCAACAAGATCAAGCTGCTGACCGCACTGGATGAGTTCTTCACCGGTGAACTGCCGCTGCGCTATCAGGACGACGCGCAACTGGGCGACGACGAATTGCTGGGCAACCGCACCCAGTCCATGCAACAGGTGCTGGCCGACGTGCGCACGCGCTGGACCTGGTTGCTGGAACATCTGGACGCACCGCTGGCCAGCTGCCCGTTCGCACCCGCCGACGCAAAAGACGCGGTCACTGTATTTGACGCCGTGCAACGCCGCATGCTGCGCGCGTCGTGGAAGCAGGAGATACGCGAACCGTTGCGCCAGATCTTCAGCGGCAGCACTTACCTGCCCATCCTCGAACAATGTACCGCCATCCACCAGCGCGTGCTGAAAAGCCGTGTGTTTGTGGCGCTGCATATGCATGCCGGCGACGGCAACGTGCACACCAACATTCCGGTGAACTCCGACGACTACGCCATGCTGCAGCAGGCCTATGGCGCGGTGGACCGCATCATGAAGCTGGCGAAGGACCTGGGCGGCGTGATCTCGGGCGAGCACGGCATCGGCATCACCAAGTTCGATTATCTGGAAGCGGCGGAGATCGCCCCGTTCACGGCATACAAGAACAGGGTCGACCCCGAGGGTCACTTCAACAAGGGCAAGCTGCTCAAGGGCAGCAACCTCGAACACGCCTACACGCCCAGCTTCAACCTGATGGAACTGGAAAGTCTGATCCTCGAACAGAGTGCGCTGGGCGAGATCTCCGACTCGATCAAGGACTGCCTGCGTTGCGGCAAGTGCAAACCTGTTTGCACCACGCATGTGCCGCGCGCCAACCTGCTGTACTCGCCGCGCAACAAGATCCTCGCCACATCGCTGCTGATAGAAGCCTTCCTGTACGAAGAGCAGACGCGGCGCGGCGTGTCTGTCGCGCACTTCGCCGAGTTCAACGACGTGGCCGACCACTGCACGGTATGCCACAAGTGCCTGAAGCCCTGCCCGGTAGACATCGATTTCGGCGACGTGTCCGTGGCGATGCGCAACTTCCTGCGCAAACAGGGCCAGAAAAAATTCAGCCCGGTCACCACGCTGTCCATGGCGTATCTCAACAGCAGCGACCCGGTCACCATCAAGCTGCTGCGCAAGGTGATGATCGAGTGGGCGTACAAGGCGCAGCGTCTGGCCTACCGTGTGGCAAAACATCTGGGGCTGTTCCGCCAGCAGGTGGCACATCCGCCCGCCAGCGTGGGCAAGCCGGCCATCCAGGCCAAGGTGATCCACTTCATCAACAAGCCGATGCCGGGCGGATTGCCCAAGAAGACTTCGCGCGCCCTGCTCGACCTGGAAGACAACACCATCGTGCCGGTGATCCGCAACGCGCGCAAAGTGACCGAGGATTCCGAGGCGGTGTTCTATTTCCCGGGCTGCGGTTCGGAACGTCTGTTCGGACAAGTCGGGTTGGCGACGCAGGCGATGCTGTTCGAGATGGGCGCCATCACCGTATTGCCGCCGGGATACCTGTGCTGCGGCTATCCGCAGACTTCCGCGGGCTTCGCCGACAAGGGCACCCAGATCACCACCGACAACCGCGTGCTGTTCCACCGCGTCGCGAATACACTGAACTATCTCGACATCAAGACCGTGATTGTGTCCTGCGGCACCTGCATGGACCAACTGCTGAAGTACCAGTTCGAGAAGATATTCCCCGGCTGCCGCCTGCTCGACATCCACGAGTACCTGCTGGAAAAGGGCGTGAAGCTCGACAACCCGACCGGCGTGCGCTACATGTATCACGACCCCTGCCACTCGCCGATGAAGACCTACGCACCGCTCAAGGTGGCGAGCGAACTCATGGCGACGCCAATTCCGCTGAGCGACCGTTGCTGCGGCGAAGCGGGCACCTTTGGTTTGAACGTACCGCACATCGCCACGCAGGTTCGCTTCCGCAAGGAAGAGGAGATTCGCAAAGGTGCGAATGCCCTGCGCACCGACGGCTACGCCGGAGAGGTCAAGATCCTCACCTCCTGCCCGGCGTGCCAGCAGGGCTTGAGCCGCTACACCGACGATGCCGACACCTCCACGGATTACATCGTGGTGGAGATGGCCAAACACCTGCTGGGCAATACCTGGTTGGAAGACTACGTTTCGAACGCCAACAACGGCGGCATCGAACGCGTTCTACTGTAAGGAAGTCAATGCTATCCCTGGATCCAGTCGACGAACACGCCAAACCGGCATTCAGGGATGAAACCACATGCATTAAATGGTTAAGTCAGTTTCAACTGACCAATCTGAATCTCGCCCACAACACGCTGCGCACGCAACTGGATGAATTCAACCGTTTTCCCCTGCGCGGCAAAGATCGACTGAAGACACTGGAAGCGCTGCGCGAGACCGTGGACACCGTGCAGACGGATTTCGCCAAAAAGCTGCTCGGCAAGAAATTGCCCCTCGCCGACGAGGAATTCTCCTCGCTGATCACGTTGTCCAGTCTGTGGTTGTGCATGCTCAACGGCTATTTGCGCTGCCTGCAGTCGCTCGACAGCGGGGATTCGACGCTCTCGTCCGATGCGGCGCTGCTAACTCACCGCTGCCTGATGTATAGCGGCCTGCAGATCGGCGAGTTCCTGCGCATGAGTTGCGAACCCGACGGCAAGTCGTGGCTGCGCCTGCATACGATCTACATGCACGCCGAGGAGCAGCGTCTGCAAAATGTGGCGGTGACGGACAAACACCACCGCACCGGACACCCCGCAACCTGTCTCGCGGTCTACACCAAAACGCTTTTGCTGCACCGCGCCCGCTTGCTCGGATTCAGACGCAACCAGTGGAACACAATGGAGAGCTGGCTTGACCAGTGGGGTGAGGCCTATTCCATCGAACCCCAATGCAGCATGAGCCGGGAAGATGCGCCGCCGCTGGCTGTTGATCTGGCCGGCTCGCGCGGCCTGATTTCCATCCACCGCGCCACATCGGCCGCCAGCATGCGTTTTCTGGCGATGGTTCCGTTGTCCAAACTCATACGCGTGAAAACCATTCTGTTGCAGCAGGGGCAATCGCCCGCACAATTGAAGCTGGGTGACGGTCTGAACACCAAAGACTGCCTGGATTTGCTCAACAGACTGCATGCCTGCTGGTGCGAAATGCATCCTGAATCCCTGGCGGACGAACCGCGCGAAGCGCCCGCCGTCGTTCACCTGTGCTGTGGTCTGGAAACCATCTACGCCCATATCGCGCGCAAGCCGTTCAAACCGCCCAATACGTCCAGCATCTCGGACAAGGAAGTGCAGCGCCAGATCGAGACCTTCGGCCGCGTGCTGGACAAGACCGACCGCCACAATCTTCTGGAGCTCGGATTCCTGGCTGAGGAATGGCTGGTGGAGGACAACGGTTTATTGCATGCACGCCTGCTGCGCAAATTCAACGCGGGGGAGCGGCTGGGTTTGAACCAGCTGGTCAGCATCCAGAAACCCGGCGCATCAGACTCCAAACTCGGCGTGGTAACGGCTGTCAGTGTTGCGCGCACCGGACAGCTTTATGCCGGGGTGCGCTACCTGCCGGGCAATCCGCAAGCCGTCATTGCGCGGGGCAAACCCTGCGGCAACCTCGTCTCGGGCGCGGCTGCGGCATTGGTTCTGCCTGAACTACCCGGCCTGCGCATCCCGGTCAGCATCGTTCTTCCGCGCGACTGGTTCCAGCCCGGACGCCAGATCGAAATCGCCCTGCGCGAGAATGTGAAGCAAAATGTGACGCTGGGGATCAGTGTTGAAAAAGGCGGCGACTTCGAACGCGCGAGCTTCACACTCAACAACTAGTCGCCGGTTTTCGGCTCAGCCGCGGGCAGCTTCCGTTTCGCCGGAAATACGATGCTGAAAGTGCTTCCCTTGCCTTCTTCGCTGGTGATATTAAGCTGAGCCTGGTGCCGGATGGCGATGTGCTTGACGATGGCCAACCCCAGACCCGTCCCGCCTGTCTCGCGCGAGCGGCTGCGGTCCACCCGGTAGAACCGCTCGGTCAGGCGCGAGATATGCTGCGCCGCGATACCTATTCCGCTGTCCTTGACACAGAACACCATGTGCCCGTCGGGCTGCTCGAACCAGCGCATCACGACTTCCCCTCCGGCCGGGGTATAGCGAATGGCGTTGGTGACCAGGTTGCCGAATGCGCTGCGCAGTTCGTTGCCGCATCCGGCGATCCGCGCATCGCTGTCGATCTCAAGCCTGATCTGGTGCTTGCCATTGCTGAGTGAAAGTCCCTCGTCCAGCAATGCACCCAACAATCCCCGCACGTCGACACGCTCCTCCTGCAGCACGTTCTGCTCGTTCTCCAGTCGCGACAGCGTCAGCAGGTCATCCACCAGGCTTTCCATGCGCGAGGTCTGGTCGCCCATGAGTTGCAGGGCGCGGCGCGCCATGTCGTTCTCCAGATTCGGCATATCCTGCATGGTTTCGACGAAACCGTTCACCACTGTGAGCGGCGTGCGCAGTTCGTGCGACACATTGGCGACGAAATCGCGGCGCATGGTTTCTATGCGTTCCAGATGTGTGATGTCGCGGCTGATGAGCAGGCGTTTGCCGATGCCGTAGGCAATGATTTTGATGGACAGCACCAGCTCGCCTTGCCGCGTGTCGCGCAACACCAGCGGCTCGGTGAAGTTGTTCTTCGACAGGTATTGCACAAACTCCGGCTGGCGCGCGAGGTAGGTGATCTGTTGCCCCATGTCGCGCTGGCTATCCAACCCGAAATGGCTCTCGGCCAGCGGGTTGCACCAGTCGATGCGGTCTGCCTCGCCCAGGATCACCACGCCTTCCGGCAGGGCGGAAATCGCCTGCTCCATCTGGCGCAGCGCGAAAGCATATTGCTCGCGGGCTTTGTGGCGTTGTTTGACCAGCTTGTCCAGCACGGAGAACACTTCCTCCCACATGCCGGTGCCCTCCGGCACTTCCTGCGAGTCCGCGTTGGACAGCCACTTGTCGAAGGCGGCAAGATTGCGCAAATGATGGATGACCCGCAGCCACATGGCTATCCCGAAAAACAACGCCGCCGGCAATGCGCCTGCGATCGCCCAAACCAGCAGGGAGATCACAAATATCGTGAATGAAAAAACCAGGGCGCGCTGCCAGAAATCGCTCACGGCGATACCTCAGGAATAGACTGGCAACATTATACGGGGTGATCCAGACTGTCGTTTCGCCGAAAACTCATTCTTTGGAAAAACGATACCCGCTTCCGCGCACTGTCTGCACCAGATTGTCCAGGCCGGACGGCTCCAGTGCCTGGCGCAGGCGACGGATGTGAACGTCCACGGTGCGCTCTTCCACAAAGACATGGTCACCCCACACCTGATCCAGCAGTTGCGCGCGGCTATACACGCGCTCGACGTGGGTCATAAAAAAATGCAGCAAGCGGAACTCGGTGGGCCCCAGATCGACGATCTGCCCCTTGGCGCTGACACGGTGGGTGGTCGGTGACAATTCCACGCCTTCCACGCGCACTGTCTCGTCGCTCATCTGCGGCGCGCGACGGCGCAGCACGGCGCGTATGCGAGCCATCAGTTCACGCGGCGAAAAAGGCTTGGTGATGTAGTCGTCGGCACCGGATTCCAGCCCGAGGATCTTGTCGCGTTCGTCGGTACGGGCGGTCAGCATGATGATGGGGATGTCGCGGGTGCGCGAGTCGGCCCGCAAACGCCGCGCCATCTCCACGCCGGGCGTGCCGGGCAGCATCCAGTCGAGCAGGATGAGATCGGGCAGGGCACGGTTGACCTCGGCCAGTGCGCTGGGCACGTCGTAGGATTGGATGGCGCGGAACCCGCATTGCGCCACGTTGAAGGCCAGCAATTCCTGGATCGCCGGTTCGTCTTCCACTATCAGAATGTTTGCTGTCGTCATTTATCTCTCCACCGTTTCAGTTCTCATGTCTGGCGATGATATGAAAGAATTATGACAGTAACATGACAGCCGATATTATTGTTCATGGTGGTGCGACGGGTGGTGATGGGGATGATCCGCCACATGCTCGGTATGGCTGGCTGCAAGATGATGCAGCGCGGCATGCTCCGGCTCTTGCGGCAACGGCCCGGAAACGATACTGGGTAGCAATGAACCCAAAACCATACACACTGCACTGGCAATGACTCCGGCGAACTGCGCCGGAAAGAACGGATCGTCCGGCCCGAAAACCAGGATAGACAGCCAAACCGACAAACCGCCGAAGATCGCCGCCAGCGCGCCCTGGTTGGTGGAGCGCTTCCAGAACAATCC
The DNA here is from genome assembly GCA_043744345.1 of Sideroxydans sp. GTDB lineage: Bacteria > Pseudomonadota > Gammaproteobacteria > Burkholderiales > Gallionellaceae > Sideroxyarcus. The sequence goes on from JAYTUW010000035.1 coordinate 9,209, forward strand.
CCCCACCAGCGGCACGAAGGCCATGACCAGGGTAATCTGGTAGGCGTTTTCGACCATCTTGAAGATGCTTGCCTTGGAATTCATGGCGTAGATTGTGACCAGCACAGTAAACACCAGCGTCACACCGCGCATGGTGTGCAACATGCGGCGGTCGGACAATCTGTGTCCCAGCATCGGCTTGAGGATGTTTTCACTGAACGTGACCGACGGTGCCAGCAACGTGGCCGAGGCACAGCTCTTGATGGCGGAAAGCAAGGCACCGAAGAACATCACCTGGAAGAACAGGTTCACTTCGGGCCGGAGGATCAGGCGCGGCAGAATCATTTGCGGATCGGTTTCGATCAGCTCGTTCACCATCTTCGGGTCGATCAGTGTGGCCGAATAGGCGAGGAACATGGGAACAAAGGCGAACAGGAAATACAGTGCTCCGCCGAAGACCGAACCCCACACGGCGATTTTTTCCGTCCTGGCTGACTGCACGCGCTGGAATACATCCTGCTGCGGGATCGAGCCGAACATCATGGTGATCCATGCTGCAAAAAATCCGATCATCTCTTTGGCATCGAGCGCGGGCCAGAAATCAAATTTGTTCGCCTGCATGGCATGTTCAACGACCGCCCCCACGCCGCCCACCTCGCCGCTGATCTCGTAACCGATGAACAACATGCCGATGACGATGATGATCATCTGCAGAAAGTCGGTGATCGCCACCGCCCACATGCCGCCGAAAAATGTATAGATAAGGATGGTGCCGGAGCCAATCCACATCCCCGCCACCTTGCTGATCTCGCCGCCGGACACCACGTTGAACACCAGACCGAGTGCCGTGATCTGTGCACCCACCCAGCCGAGGTAGGAGATGACGATGGCGATGGTGGTCAGCACTTCGACACCGCGACCGTATTTCTTCTTGTAGAAATCGCCTATGGTCAGCAGATTCATGCGGTACAACGGTGCCGCAAAGAACAGCCCCACCAAGATCAGACACATGGAGGCACCAAAAGGATCGGCCACCACACCGTGCAGGCCCTCCTTGAGAAAGGTGGCCGGAATACCGAGCACTGTTTCTGATCCAAACCAGGTGGCGAACACTGTTGCCGTCACCATGTAGAACGGCAAGTGGCGTCCGGCAATGGCAAAATCCCGGGTGTTGTGAACCCGTGTGGCAGCATACAGGCCGATGCCGATCGAAATAATCCAATAGGCGATAACGAACCACAACAGCATGTGAAAATCCCGCGATTGAGCAATGGCGGTTATTTTAGCAGTGTTCCAAAAAACGAAAAGGCTGCCGGACCGGGCAGCCTTTTCATGCACGGGCATTCATCACTCTTCGGCGGAAGTTTCTTTCTCAGCCTGTTCAGTGACTTCTTGCTGGCTATTGATATGCAGCAAGGCTTCCCGCGAAAGTTTGAACGAAAGCATCGTCAACAGTCCGGACAAAGCGCTGGAAATGAGTAGTTGATCCGGATTGCCCATACCCAACGAAGTTGCAACCAGTTCGGCAGCAAGTACGCAAATGACGATCGCATTGACGAGTATCGGAACGAACAGCATGCAACTCAACCCCACTAAGTCGGACTTGGACAGAGTGCGACTGTAACTAAAGCAAAACACTCGGACAATAGGTCAAAAGTACTAGATAACCAGCTAGATACACTGGTAGTTTTGTACGGCCAACGTGCTGGATTACGCTTAAGTGACAGACTTAACTATTTGAAATTAATGGGTTGACCACAGGACAAAGCAGGCAAGCGGCACCGCATAACCATATCTTTAATAGTGCTTACTTGGCAGCAACAACAGCTTGAAGCTGCAGCTATCTGAAGAATTAGCGCCAAGGAGCAAGACTCAATCTTTCAAACCGACAGCCGCACCTCCAGCCCCAACCTCCGGATTCGAGCAGCGAAATTTTCCATCAGATCGTTCGGCAACGCGTTCAGGCGTGGCGCCTCGGCTTGCAGCGACGGGCGGGCCAGGCCGTAGAGCAGCACCCCCTGCGGTTTGATGCCGCCGCGCAACAGGCCTTTGAGAAAATCCACGTAGTCATCCTCATCCTGCGCACCCGGTGCCACACCGTCCAGCGCGAACCAACAGGTCTGCAGCCAGGTGTTGGGACAACAGGCAATGGCTGTGGCCAGGTTCTGGCGTACGTTGTCCATCGTCATCTTCGTGTCATTCACGCGCATCATGCCTTCCGCACTGGCGCGATCCAGCTTGAACCAGGCTTCGCCGTTGAGTTGCGCCATGCGGCGCAGCCCCTGTTGCACGTTGTCGCGCTGCAGAAGGCTGCCGTTAGTGATGAGCACCAGCTTGAGAGCGGCAGGTTTGTGTTTGGCGATAAGCTCGATCACCCCGGCGAATTCCCGAGCGCTGGTCGGCTCGCCGTTGCCGGAAATGGCGATGTCATTGATGCGGCGCGCCTCGGGTGGCACCCGCTGCATGAAATCCCCGTACTGCAATTCGTGCAAGAAACCGGCCAGTTCTTTTTCAAGCAAAGCCAGATCAACCGGCGGCGCGGTGCCGCGTGTCAGCTCGGGCACCTGGCAGTAGATGCAGCGCCAGTTGCAGGCATTGTTGGTGTTGAGGTTGATGCCAATGGAAACCCCGCCCGCGCGGCGCGAGACGACCGGATACACATAACGCAACCCGGCGCTGTCGCGGCTGTGGTCGGTGGTGGTCAACTCAGGCGGGTTGGTTTGGTCAGGCACGGATCTCATCCATCGTTATGCAATGCAATATCGCCTGCCAATTCTATGCCAGCTTTGCCGAACTAGTTGGGGATGCGTAGCAAAAACAGGGGGCGCGCGGTTCCCATTTCAACCACTTTTACTGGCATCATTCCCTCAGGCACGTTTCATAATCTTCCATTCCGTTGCCTGCCTGTCACGGATGTGGAGAGCAGATACAATCCCCCCCAATCAAACCCGACTGTTGCCATGTTCAAAGCATTCCGAATCCTGATCCTGTTGTTGATACTTGCCGGCGTTTCCTATGGCACATGGCGCACCAAGACACGTTCGGTGGAATGGAAGTACGATCTGCCAATCAATATGTTTCTCATCAACGGCGACGGCAGCGAGATTGTGGAGAAATACCTGGGCAGCCTGACAGTGGATGATTTCAGGCCGATCAAGAGATTCATGCACGACGAAGCCGAGCGGTATGGCCTTTCGGCCCATGCCACCGTCGACATCAGGCTGGGCGGAATCATTGCAACACAGCCCCCCGCGCCGCCGCACGGTGGCAGCGTGCTGGAAACCATCGTATGGAGCCTGAAAATGCGCTGGTGGGCTTACCGCAATGGCGAGACCAGCGGCCCCGGGACGCAGGTAAAAATGTTCCTGCTGTATTTCGACCCCGCCCAAACCAGCCTGTTGGATCACTCCACCGGCTTGCAAAAAGGTTTGATCGGAAGGGTCAATCTTTTTGCCTCGCGCGACATGGCCAGGCAAAACAACGTGGTCATTACCCACGAATTCCTGCATACGCTGGGTGCCACCGACAAATACGACCCGGCAACCACCCTGCCGACCTATCCGGACTGCTACGCCAACCCCGATCAACAGCCCCCCGAACCCCAGCGCTTTGCTGAAATCATGGCCGGTCGCACGCCCGTCTCTCAGACCTCGGCAATCATCCCTGAAAGTCTGGATGATGTGGTCATTGGAAATCTGACTGCAAAGGAAATCAACTGGCGATAACCGCTTGCCGGAAAGGAAAGAGGGGACCGGCATATTCCCCCCAATCCCCGGGATACATAAATCGCTCCCACTTTTACGGGCCTTGTGCGAATGAATTCGCACCTGCTTGGTATATCCGTAATACGTAGATTCAGGATTTTACGGATGGTAGGTACTTCGCAGGATCGACCGGTTTGCCAAGTTTGCGTATCTCGAAGTGCAGCTTGACCCGGTCGGCATCCGTGTTGCCCATCTCGGCGATCTTCTGGCCTTTGGCAACGCTCTGGCCTTCTTTCACCAGGATCTGGTCGTTGTGCGCATAGGCGCTGAGGAAAGTCTTGTTGTGTTTGATGATGATGAGTTTGCCGTAGCCGCGCAGGCCGCTGCCGCTGTATACCACCTTGCCCGATGCACTCGCCACCACGCTCTGTCCGCGCTGGCCGACGATATCCACGCCCTTGCGGTTGTCGGTCTCGGAGAATCCGGCGACCAGTTTGCCGCTGGTAGGCATGCCCCACTCCAGCGGGGCCTCCTCTTCCACGGGACGCACCGGCATGACCGTGACCTTGGGGGCGGCCGCAACGGCAACCGCGGGCGGCGGCACCACTTCGCCCGCTGCTGAGTTCTGCAGCTTTTCGGCTTGCGCCAGCGCCTGCGCGCTGTAGGCCAGCTTGCCCACTCTCGGAAAATTCTTGACGGGTGCGTCGGGCGTTTGCGAAGCCATCACCGGTTTGGGTTCGTCTTTGGGTCGCGCGCCCCCGGCAACGGGGATATGCAATTCCAGTTGCTGGCCAATCTTGATCGCCGCCGGATTTTCCAGCTTGTTCCAGTCCGCCACATCGCGGTAGTCCACACCATTCAGGAAGGCGATGCTATAGAGCGTGTCGCCCTTTTGCACGGTGTGGATGCGCGTGACCGTCTCGTAGACGGAATCCATCACGGGGGCCGGTGTTTTGGCCGGAACATGCGGCGCAGGAGGTTGTTGAACCTGGACAACGGGTTTCTTGTCCGCGCCGTATTCCATGACGGGTGCACGCCTGCCGTTGGGCGCGGCCACGGCACAACCGGCCAGCAGGAGTGCTGCCAGGGTCAATGATCCCCACTGTGAAATCTTCATGTTCATGCTTTTCCCATCACCAGCGGTACAAATTTCACGGCATCCAGACGCGTCTCGCGGAAGCCGTTCTCGTCGCGTTCGATCAGATACAGGTACTGTTCCTGCGTGCCCATCGGCAGAACCATTCTACCACCGACCGCCAGCTGCTCCCGCAGCGCGGCCGAGAGCGCGGGGGCGGCACAGGCCATGATGATGCCGTCGAACGGCCCCGCATCCGGCAAGCCGGAAGTGCCGTCCGCGTAGCGCAGTTTGACGTTGAATATCTTGAGTTCGCGCAGTGTCTTGTTGGCGCGCTCGTACAGCGGCTGGATGCGCTCCACGGAATAGACTTCCTTCGCCACCCTGGACAGCACCGCCGCCTGGTAGCCGCAACCGGTGCCGATCTCCAGCACGCGGTTGAGCTGTTTGCCGTTGCGCAACACTTCGGTCATGCGCGCCACGACCCAGGGTTGCGAGATGGTCTGGCCGTGCCCGATGGGCAGGGAGACGTCGTCGTAGGCGCGGGTGGCCAGCGCTTCGTCGATGAAGATATGGCGCGGCACTTCGTTCATCGCCGCCAGCACGGTCTCGTCCTTGATGCCTTCGGCGCGCAGGCGTTCGATCAGGCGGCCGCGCGTGCGTGCCGAGGTCATACCGATGCCCGCGTGGCGCAGGTTCAAGCTTTGCCCCCACCCGCAAGGGGTACGCCGGTGGGTACCCCGCTGCTTTGCAGCGACCCTTCCGCTGCTAGCCAGGAGCGCACCGCATCCAGCTGCGAGTATTGCGTGAGGTCGATCTGCAGCGGCGTGATGGAGACACGCTTCTGCGAAGTCACAAAGAAGTCCGTGCCCTCGCCCGCATCCTGAGCCTTGCCCGCCGCGCCCACCCAGTACACGGGCTGCCCGTGCGGGTTGCTGCTCTTGATCACCGGCTCTGCCTTGTGGCGCTTGCCCAATCGCGTGACTTCCATGCCCTGCAATTCCGCGTAGGGCACATCCGGCACGTTCACGTTGAGCAACCAGGGATGCGAATTTTTCTGGGTCATGAAACGCTGCACCAGTTCCACCGCCACCCTGCCTGCCGTTTCGTAATGGGTGGGCTCATGCTTTGCCATGGAGATGGCGATGGCGGGGATACCCAGCAGGAAACCTTCGGTGGCCGCCGCCACCGTGCCGGAATAAATGGTGTCGTCGCCCATGTTGGCGCCGGAGTTGATGCCGGAGACCACGATGTCCGGCTGTGTATCCAGCATGCCGGTGACCGCAAGGTGTACGCAGTCGGTGGGCGTGCCGTCGACATAGTAGAAGCCGCTCGTTGCTTTCTTCAGATTGAGCGGGCGGTTCAGGGTGAGCGAATTGCTGGCGCCGCTGCGGTCGCGCTCGGGAGCGACCACGGTCACCTCGGCGATGGCGGATAGATGCTTGGCCAGACAGGCCAGACCCGGCGCGAAATAGCCGTCGTCGTTACTGATCAGAATGCGCATAAGGCTGGGTAAGATCGGAGAAAAAGGGAGGCAAAGTCATTGTCATAATCGTTGGCGACCGGTAAGCGCAACCAATGGCGGATCGCAGGAACGAATGTTAGCCGCCTTTGCCATTTGCATCCAGCGCGTTCTGACTCGCCATGAACGGCTAAAGCACCTCTTTGTTCATCTTCCTGTAGAAGTGCAGCGGCCCGTCCATATGCTTGCTGTGGGCATGGCTGACGGAAAAAACGAACTTGCTGCCCACGGCCTTGACCGCATCCTGGCTTGCCTCCAGATGCACACCGGCCAGGTCGAAGCGGCTGCGCTCCGCATTGATGGCGATCACCCCCGAGATGTTGCCGTTGGTGATGCTCACGTAGGAATTGAACGCGTGCAGCCCCTCCTCCTTCCCCGTGATATCGGTGTCTATCAGCCTCGCCCAGGAATCGGTGAGATTCAGCCGTTTGACGCGCGCATTGCGGATGACAACGCCGGTGCAGTTGCGCACATCAATACGCAGATAATCGCCCTCGAACAGCTTTTCGGACTCGTCGGTGCAGGTCCCCACGCGTTCACTGGTGAATTCCGGCAAGGCCGGTGCAGTCTTGTATTGCGCGGCAAGCTCCTGATCGGAGGCGAGCAGGTGCCTTCTGATCAGTGTGTTGGTTTGCTCGGGCTGGTCCTGCATGGGTTCGTGCGCCGCATCATCAACGATCACCAGCCGTGCATGCGGCATGCGGGCAGCCAGCACACTGCCGGTGCGTTGCGGCACAGTCAGATCCCTGTCGCCCCACAGGATCAGAACAGGCTCGGTGACCGCGGGGATTGCATCGCTAAAATCTTCCCCGGCCAGTTTGAGCGCGGCAATGCTGTTCGGTCCGCCCTGCAGCACATAGTCGCGCCCCAGTGCGGAATTGACGATATCAAAGGGAGAGATGGGCAGACGGTCCGCTTCTTCCAGCAATTTTCCGGACACGAGTTCGGTAAGACTCCTGGTTCGGGGAGTGCCGCTGGTACGTTCCAGCGCGGAGCCCGCCTGGAACTTGGTGAGCACCTGCGGATGCAAAATCCCGGCGGAGTCGATCAGCACCAGGCGCTGAAACCGCTGCGGGCGTTGCGATGCAAAACGCAGCGCGATGGCACCGCCCATCGAGTGCCCGACGATGTGATAGTTCTTCCCCGAAAAATAGCGGTCGGCCAAAAAATGCGCCAGGCGGGCGTAGCGTGTCGGGGAGTAGTCCTGACTCCCTTTGTCGGACTTGCCGAAACCGGGCAGATCAAAAGCGACCACATGAAAATCGGTTGCCAGCGCGGGAATGACGTTCTTCCAGTCTTCCATGGAGCCGCTCAGCCCGTGGATCAGGATCACACCTGTCTTTGCGCTGGTGTTGACCTGCAATGTACAGACCCGTCCGTCGAATACCGGCTCGGCGATGCATTCTTCGGACGCACCGGGAAGCGGATCAGCGCGCAAGGCTGTGTGCAGAAACAGCAGTGCCAGCAGACCGAGGATAGATCGCGATGCAGTGATCATTTCATGCTTTCCATTAAGCAGGGCAACAGATCGAAAGCGACATTATATTTCAGTATGGAACCAAATCTGCGCGACGCTTGACGCCGCACCGATCCCGTAATGTTTGCCTGACAGGGATAACTATGGGAGGATTCCCACTTGTCACCGAATTTTCAACCGCCTCCCCTGGAGAACAATATGTCAAAAATGCACCAAGTCACCCTGCCTGTCGCCCTGTTCGTATCGGCGCTCTTCCTTTCCGCCTGCGCAAGCAATCCCCAGGAGGAAGTTGCCAAACCGTCCCCGGTAGCCACAACCGCCGCACCTGAGGCCGCTCCCGAAGCTGCAGCAGCGCCCGCCGCGGCACCTGAAGCCGTTGCGGAGAAGTCCGCTCCGGCTGCTTCCGCTGCAGAGCCTGCAGCCAAACCGGCTGTCAAGAAAGCCAAGAAGAAGGTAGCCAAGGCTGCGCCCAAGCCCGCTCCTGTCGAGCCTGTTGCCGCTCCCGCCCCGGTGGTGAAAGAAGCGCCTCCGGTTGCAGCGCCTGCTCCTGTAGCGCAACCCGCACCTGCCGTGGAAGTGACTCCGCTGCCCAAGGCCACCCCGCCGGGCTTCCTGGAACAATACTGGATGTGGCTGCTTGGCATCATCATCGCCATCATTGCTATCCTGTGGATGAAGAAGAAGGACTGATCCGCAAGCACAGAAAAACAAAAAGCCCCGAATTCCGGGGCTTTTTTGTTTCTGCGTGGCATCCGCTGCCAAACCTTCTCTAACTGCTATTTCGGCGGTTTCTCATGCGCCGGACGGAAGGCTTTGCACTGTTCCGCATTCGATTCCAGATACGCGCCTTCGATCAGGTCGATGCAATAGGGAATCGCCGGAAACACCGCATTCAGACAATCGTCTATCGCCGAGGGTTTGCCCGGCAGATTCACGATCAGGCACTTGCCGCGTATGCCCGCCGTCTGTCGCGACAAGATCGCCGTGGGCACAAATTTGAGCGAGGCCGTGCGCATCAGTTCTCCGAAGCCCGGCATCATCTTTTCGCAAACTGCTTCGGTCGCCTCCGGCGTGACATCGCGCAGCGCGGGGCCGGTGCCGCCGGTGGTAACAATCAGGCTGCAACCTTCGTTGTCGGCAAGTTCGATCAACGCGCTTTCGATCAGCAACTGCTCGTCCGGTATCACCAGTATCACCGCTTCCCACGGCGAGGTCAGCACGCGCGAGAACCATGCCTGCATGGCAGGGCCGCCCTTGTCTTCATATTCGCCGCGACTGGCGCGGTCGGAAACTGTCACAAACCCGATGCGTGCTTTTTTCATAAATTATCCTTTGGCTGAACATCCCTTCCCCCTTGCAGGGTGGGAGGGAATTGGCTTTATGATTATTCCCCGCCTGCTTCACTCTGGTAAGCTGTGCCATCCAGCAACTGCACCGTCACTTTACTGTCCGCCGCCAATCCTCTACTCGCAGCCGGAACGATCATCAACCCTTCCGCCCTGGACATGGAAGCCAATATACCGCTGCCCTGATCGCCCGTCGAGGACGCAGCGTAGCCGCTTGCTTCCCGGCGCAACATCACGCGCACGAATTCGGTACGGTTGTGTTTGTGTTTCACATCATGCGTCAGCCTTGCTTCGATAGTGCGGCGATACAAACGAGTATGCCCCGTCATGCGGCGCAGCGCGGGCAGCACGAATTGTTCGAAGCACACCATGCTGGAAACCGGATTGCCCGGCAGTCCAAAAACAAAGCAGCCCGCAGTCGTGCCGAACGCCATCGGGTGTCCAGGCTTCATCTCCACGCGCCAGAATTTCATCTGCACATCCAGCGCCTCCAGCGTCGGGCGCACGTAGTCGTGCACGCCGACCGATGTGCCGCCAGAGACCAGCAGCACGTCGTACTTCAGACCTTTCTGCAGGCAACGGCGCAGCTCGACCGGATCGTCGCGGGCTATGCCGAGCAAGGTGGGCGCGATGCCCAGTGCCTGCACCTGCGCCATGAGCGCATAGGTATTGGCGTCGGGTATCTTGTTGGCATCAAAGGGATCATCCAGTCCTTCCAGCTCGTCACCGGTGGAAAGGATGGCCACGCGCGGCTGGCGATACACTTGCACTGTGCCGTGCTTCACCATCGCCAGCATGCCGACGGCTCCCGGCGTGATCTCTGTTCCGCGATGCAAAACCACTTCGCCGTTACGCATCGCTTCGCCGCGTTCGCGAATGTCGTTGCCAGACTTCACACTGCAATTGATCTGAACCCGTGTGTCGGACACCGTTTGCGTATCTTCGACGCGTATGACCGTGTCCGCACCGGGCGGCACCGGTGCGCCGGTCATGATGCGCGCGCACTGCCCGTCCTGCAGCGTCTTGCGCGGCATGTCGCCCGCCCGGATATCCTCGATGATATCCAGTACTGCCGGAACGCCCGCCACATCCGCACTGCGAAAAGCAAAACCATCCATCGCCGACACGTCGTAAGGCGGCTGGTCGCGGTTGGCGTGAATGTCCTCGGCCAGCACGCGTCCCAGAGATATCTCCAGTCCTATAGTCTCCGCGCCAAGCAACTTGACCGACTCAAGTACGCAGCGCTGAGCTGCGTTTACTGTCAAATGTTCCATTACGCCCCTTCCTCCCAACTCTTTGCCCGCGCCACATCCTGTGGTGTATCCAGATCGAAAAAACTGCGCAACTGCGGATCGACTTCCAGCAGCTGCGCTTCGCTTACATAATAAACCTGCACCTTGTCCAGTAGCGCCCGAAAACTGTGCTTGCCCGTGCCGCCCAAACAGGCACGCACCTCATCCAGGCAACTCTTCGCGTAGAACGCCGCCAGCGGTTGCGGAAATCCACCCACCAGCGGCACCACCGCCTGGCAATCCACTCTGTGCAGTGCGAGGTGTTCTATCACAGCCGGCTTGATGAAAGGCATGTCGCACGCCACTGCGAATATCCAGGGTGTCGCCGCTTGTTCCAGCGCTGCTGCCAATCCGGCCAGCGGACCGCTGTGCGCGGGATCGTCGTGTACCTGCGGCAGATCGATTTCCGGCCGCGGCTGGCGCACACTGATGATGACTTGGGGAAACATGGGTTGCAGGGTGGCAACCACGTTTTGCAGCAGGGTTCGCTCGCCGAGCAAAATATTTGCCTTGTCCTGCCCCATGCGGCGCGAATCGCCGCCCCCCATGACGACGGCGATGCTATCCGGGATCATTTGCGGTCGAGAATGAACTGAACGATACCGGAGATATCTTCCAGTCCGAAATGCGGTAACTGCGGATAGATCTCGTCCATATCGGTGACCATGGCGATGATCCCATCCTCAACGGCACAACGCGGCGGCTTGTCGCAGGCGCGGCGCAGCACTTCGATCTTGGGTGTGGCACACAACGAGAAGCCCTCCGCCAGCACCAGGTCCGCCTCGCCCAGGAAGCGCTGTGCCAGCTGCTCCGGCTCGCGCCCTTCCGTGGCATCGGCCACCACCTGCAACTGGTTGGTGGTGACCAGCATGCTCATCACCGCACCGGCTTCCTTGTAGCGATAACTATCCTTGCCCGGTGTATCCAGCACCACCTTGTGATGCGCATGCTTGATGGTGGCGACGCGCACGCCGCGAACGCTCAGTTCGCGGATGAGTTTTTCCACCAGGGTGGTTTTGCCGGAGCCGGAATGGCCGACGATGGAGATGACTTTCATATTTGATGCAACCCTAGTCCCAAAGGGGCAGACAGCTCATTGCCCGCCCCCCAAGAGTGAATGCCTTTCGAAGCTTTCTGTAAACGCCGCTTTCAATACCTGCCCTGCGACTTGTTGATGTAGTTCGAAAGCTGCTCGGCCTCTTTGTTCATGCGGATCAGATTGGTGTGGGTGTTACGGAACAGGGCGCTCATCACCTTGTAGATCAAACGCGGGTTGCCGTCGATCAGCGATTCAAAAGCTTCCGGTTCCAGGGTGTAGACCGTGGCGGGGCCCTGGGCAACCAGTGTTGCCTTGCGGGTTGTCCGGTCGATGAAGGCGCGTGTGCCGGCGCACTCGCCGGCGTGCATCGTGTACAGCACCGATCCCTTGCCCTCTTTGTCGTTGAACAGGTTGAGCTTGCCTTCGATCAGAATGAAAAGAGTACAGACAGACTCGCCTTCCTTGGAAAGCATTTCGCCGTCTTTCAGCTTCCTCACGCCCATCACACCGCCGAGCGTGCGGCACTCGGCTTCGGTCAATCCGTTGCCAATAGAAGACTTGCACATTGATGAAACGTTGATTTCAGTGATCATGCCCGCTCTCCATTCTGTGGTTTGAAAAAGGTAACCGCACAATATTACCTTTAGTTCGGATATCGTTGGGCTGGAAAGTTGACGGCCATTCGAATTAACCCTGTTCGATGCAGGACAAGGCATTCCGTCGCTACGGGTGCGGCGTCACCCAGGAGTCGCCCTGCGGCGTAATCTCTTTTTTCCAGATCGGCACGCGCTGCTTCAGTTCGTCAATCATCCAGCGGCATCCGTCGAACGCGGCGGCGCGGTGTTCTGCGGCGGCGGCGATGAACACGATGTTGTCACCGGCATGCACTGTTGTGACGCGATGCACGATGCGCGCATCCAGCAGGCCGAACCGGGCGATGGCTTCGCTGCGCAGCTTGTTCATCTCGGCCAGCGCCATGCTGCCGTAGGCCTCGAAGCTGATCTGGTGCACGTCTCGCCCTTCGGAAAAGTCCCGGGCGCAGCCAAGGAAGGTGGCAATTCCGCCTATGCGTTGCGAAGCTGCCTTGAGCGTGTTGATCTCTTCGTCCTGGGAGAAGTCCTGTTCCTGAATGCGTACCGGTTCGCTCATCCTAGCCTCCCGAGAATTTCGCCATGAAAGCGATCTCGTCGTTATCGTGCAGGACCGTCTGTTTGTCGTGCACCTGGTTCTGGTTGACGGCGATAAAACTGACGATGCTGAACGCGCCGGGATACTGCATGCCGATCTTGTGGGTGACGTCGTGCAATGTCATGCCGGGCGTGAATTCGAGCTGCATCTCGCGCATCTGCACGCGGTCGGCGACAGGGCCGAAGAACAGCACCTTGATCATTGGTTTTCCCCGCGTTTCCACACGCCGCTTTTACCGCCGCGTTTCTCTTCCAGCTGCACATTCTCGATGCGCATGCCGCGGTCGATAGCTTTGCACATGTCGTAGATGGTGAGCAGCGCCACATTGGCGGCACACAGCGCCTCCATCTCGACGCCGGTCTGGCCGACACAGCTGGCGGTGGCGACCACCCTGATGCCCACGCAGCCCTGATCGTCGGGGCTGAGTATCTCGCTGAATTCGATCTCGACTCCGGTAAGAGCGATGGAATGGCACATGGGAATGATGTCCGGCGTGCGCTTGGCGGCCATCACGCCCCCCACATCGGCCACGGTGAGCACGTCGCCCTTGGCGATCTGTCTGGTGCGAATGCGCTCCAGCGTGGTGATCTGCATGCGCAGCACACCGCTGGCGATGGCGACGCGCTGGGTGCTGGTTTTTTCCGAAACGTCCACCATGCGGGCGCGGCCGGATTCGGAGAAATGGGTCAGTTTATCCATTGGCAATCTCTTTCATGTCTTCGCACCGCAAGCGCGGCAGGCTGGGTCCTTGCTCAGGTTGCTGCGCAGAATACTCATGTCCAGCGCGTTGATTGACAGCAGTTTCCCGCTTAGCCCGTGATCAATACCGGCGATCAGTTTGAGAGCCTCCGCGGCCTGCAGGGTGCCGATGATGCCAACCAGCGGGGAAAAGACGCCGGTGGTGGCGCAGCGCAATTCTTCCGCCTCGCTGTCTTCCGGAAACAGGCAGTTGTAGCAGGGTGCATCATCGCGACGAAAATCGAATACTGAAACTTGCCCGTGGAACTGGATGGCCGCACCCGACACCAGCGGTTTGCGCAACGCGAGACAGGCGCGGTTGACGGCATACCGGGTTTCAAAGTTGTCGCTGCAATCCAGCACAACGTCGGCCTGCGCGATGAGTTCGCGCAGTTGCGCTGCGTCGGCACGGATCGGCAGTGCCACGCATTCGACTTCGGGATTGATCTCGTGCAGTGCGGACTGCGCCGAAATCACTTTGGGCTGGCCGACCGATGACGTGCGATGGATGATCTGGCGCTGCAGGTTGCTGAAGTCCACAGTGTCGTGGTCGCACAGCGTGAGTTTGCCGATACCGCTTGCCGCCAGATACATCGCTGCGGGTGATCCCAGACCGCCGACGCCGATGATCAGGACACGGCCAGCCAGCATCCTCTGCTGCCCCTCGACACCGATCTCGTTCAGCAGGATGTGGCGACTGTAACGGAGTAACTGCCGGTCGTTCATGCCGGATCAACCGCCGATATAGGACATTTCGATCTTCTTGACCGGGTGTCCGGCATGCTCGTGCCGCAGTTGCGAGTAGCGGTCGGTGCGCGCCGCCCATCTGCCTGCGATAAGATTGATCAGCGCCTGGTCGCTTGCGCCCCGGCGCAGCGGTGCCCGCAGGTCCAGTCCGCTGTCCGCAAACAGGCAGGTGTACAGTTTACCGTCGGTGGAAATGCGCACGCGGCTGCACTCGTGACAGAACGCCTGCGTGACGGAGGCGATGACACCCACTTCGCCGCCGCCGTCCGCATAGCGCCAGCGCTCCGCGACTTCGCCGCCGTAGTTGGGATCAAGCGGTTCGAGTTTGAAGTGGCGGGCGATGCGATCCAGAATCTCGCGCGCGGGAACGACATGTGCGGTGCTCCAGCCGTTGGTGCTGCCGACATCCATGAACTCGATGAAGCGCAGCACGATCCCCGTATGGCGGAAGTGTTCGGCCATGGGCACGATCTCGTGCTCGTTCTCGCCGCGCTTGACCACCATGTTGACCTTGAGCGGGCCCAGACCCGCTTCCCGCGCCGCCGCTATACCCTCCAGCACAGCGGACACCGCGACCGGAGAGTCGGTCATGCGGCGGAAAGTGGCGTCACTCAGACCGTCGAGACTGACCGTGACACGGCCCAGCCCGGCGTCTTTTAGCGCGCGCGCTTTGCGCGCCAGCAACACGCCGTTGGTGGTCAGGGCGATCTCGGCCGGTCGGCCATCCGGGGTTTGCAGGCGGGCGAGCCTTTCCACGAGCTGTTCGATACCGCGCCGCATCAGCGGCTCGCCGCCGGTCAGGCGGATCTTCCTGACGCCCAGCAGCATGAAGCGCTGCGCCAGCCGCTCGATCTCCTCAAACGTCATTATTTCCGCGCGTTCCAGATGGGTGTGACTCTCGTCAAAGATCTCGCGCGGCATGCAATAGGTGCAGCGCAGGTTGCACCGGTCCGTCACCGAGATGCGCAGATCGCGCAAGGGACGACCCAGACTGTCAAGCAACGTGTCCGCATAATCCCGCGGTACGTCCAGGGCGCGGTAATTCGATGCCGCATTTGCCTCCGCGGAGGCAATCGGGATGATGCGTGCGTCCTTGTTCATCGCTGTCGTGGCCCGGTCACGATGCGGTGATTTCCGCAGGTTTGTGCGTTCGTTTCATGAATCTCACTCTTCATCCGGATCCACATATTCCCGCGGCAGCAAATGGGCTATCCCCTTGTGGCAGTCGATGCAGGTCTTGCCTTTTGTTTTCGCCTTCATGTGGATATCGAACACAACCTGTTTTTCCTTGGTCCCGCGCATGGCCTCAAAGCTGTGGCAATTGCGGCATTCACGCGAATCCGAGGCCTTCATGCGTTCCCACTCGGCAGTTGCAAGCTTCATGCGTCGCGCTTCGAACTTTTCAGGGGTATCCACGATGCCGATTATTTTTCCCCAGACTTCCTGGCTCGCCTGAATCTTGCGCCACAGCTTGTGCGACCACTCTTTGGGCACATGGCAATCGGAGCAGATCGCGCGCACACCGCTGCGGTTCGTGTAGTGGATGGTTTTCTTGTATTCATGGAACACGTTATCCCGCATCTCGTGGCAGCTGATGCAGAATTCCAGTTTGTTGGTCGCATCCACTCCGGTATTGAAGCCGCCCCAAAACAGGATGCCCAGGTAAAAGCAGATCAGTCCGATCGTCAGGACGGAATATTTGGAACTGGGCTTCCGCAGAAAGATCCAGGTTTGGTCAAGGACGCTGGGATGGTTTCGCATGTGTTTCATAGGTGGTCACACTTGAAGTTGAAAAAATTCTGCGTTGATGTATCGGGCCGGTTCACGCTGCCGCGCAAGGGACGGCGCTGCGCTGCGGAGACTGGCGGCCCGCCGCAGCGAGCGGGCATAACGGCTACTTGGGCGGCTGCAGCGGCTCGGCTGAAGGCGCGGGCTTCGTAGCATCCTGCACCGCCGGGTCGATTTCTTTCTCCAGCTTCTGCATCTGCTGGTTGATGTCGTGGCCCGCCTGCTGCACTGAGCGCTCGAGCGCGTCCGCCTCGGCTCTGACCTTGCGTTCCAGCTCGCGCAATTCGTCCAGCTCCATACTGCTGGCGACATCCATCTTGATGCGGTTGACGTAACGCTGCATGCCCCCCCACCATTTGCCCATGGTGCGTGCCACGGCGGGCAGACGGTCGGGCCCGATGACCACAAGCGCCACGACCATGATGACCACTATCTCGGAAAAACCTACGTCGAACATCGCTTCCTTTCCGTGTAACGGCTACACCTGCCGAGTGACATGACGATCACGCGTGGTTTTGCGTCTTGCTCTTCGCTTCGCCACCGGCCGCCTGTTCGCCCTCGCGCAACTGGCGGGGAGCGTCCTCGTCCGACTTCATGCCATCCTTGAATCCCTTGACTGCACCGCCCAGATCGCTGCCGATATTGCGCAGTTTTTTGGTGCCGAACACCAGCACCACGATCAGCAAGACAATCAACCAGTGCCAAATACTGAATGAACCCATCATTTTCTCCTTTGATTATTGCGCGAATCGGTTCTTCGCCCGACGATCCGTAGCAACTATCAAGCCATGAATCCCGTTCAGGTGTTCTGCACCACAATCTTGGGGAAGGCCGCGCTGTGGTCCTGTGCCATCTCGGCGACCTTGACCGCAATACGCCGCGCAATCTGCTTGTAGACCTTGGCGAGATTGCCATCGGGATCGGCCACGACCGTCGGCTTGCCGGAATCGGCCTGCTCGCGGATCTTGATGTCCAGTGGAAGCCCGCCCAGGAATTCGGTGTCGTAATCGGCACACATCTTTTCACCCCCACCCGCGCCGAAGATGTGTTCTTCGTGGCCGCATTTGGAGCAGATGTGGGTGCTCATGTTCTCCACGATGCCGACAATCTTGATACCGACTTTTTCGAACATCTTGAGTCCCTTGCGCGCATCCATCAGCGCGATGTCCTGCGGCGTGGTGACGATGACGGCGCCGGTAACAGGCACTTTTTGCGCCAGCGTGAGCTGGATGTCGCCGGTGCCGGGCGGCAGGTCCACCACCAGGTAGTCCAGATTGTCCCACTTGGTCTGGTGCAGCAGCTGTTCCAGTGCCTGGGTCACCATCGGGCCGCGCCACACCATGGGGGTATCCTCGCCGTCGATCAGGAAGCCGATGGACATGGCCTGCAGGCCGTGGGATTCCAGCGGATTCATGGTCTTGCCGTCGGCCGACTGGGGTTGTCCGCTGATGCCCAGCATGGTGGGTTGCGACGGGCCGTAGATGTCCGCGTCCAGCATACCCACGCGTGCGCCTTCGGCTGCCAGCGCCAGCGCCAGATTCACGGCTGTCGTGCTTTTGCCCACGCCGCCTTTGCCGCTGGCCACGGCGATGATGTTCTTCACGCCATCCACCAGTTTCACGCCGCGCTGCACCGCATGCGGCACAACCTTGCTGCTCACGTTTGCATTGATCTTGCCAGCACCGGGCAATGCCGCCTTGAGATGTCCCTCGACCATTGCCTTGATCTCGTTCCACACGCTCTTGGCGGGATAGCCAAGCGAGATATCCAGATTCAGGTTGGCGCCGTCTATCTTGATGTTTTTCACGGACTTGCCGCTGACGAAGTCTTTCCGGGTGTTGGGATCGATCAGGTTCTTCAACGCGTTTTGCACGTCGGATTCGGTGAAACTCATGCTCTGCTCCTGGCTGGATTATTATGGAAAGGCGTAATTCTATACCAGAGTGCGAATCCATAGCCCCACTTGCGGTGCGGTCAATCGGCGCTTTACAGCGCGCTCCACCCTGACTTACATTGAGACCATGAAAACACTGTTGTTATTGGGCATTTCCGTGCTGCTCGCCGCCTGCGCCACTGCGCCTTCCAGGCAATATGCAGTTACCGATGACCAAATGAACGAGTTGGTGATGTATGCGGTCAGTCTGGCGGATACGCCCTACCGCTACGGCGGCAAATCCGCCAATAGCGGCTTCGATTGCAGCGGCTTTGTCGGGCATGTTTACCTGCATTCTTTGGATATCTCCCTGCCGCGCACCAGCCGCGAGATCAGCCGCGTCGGCAGGCCGATCAGCCGTAGCGAGTTGAATCCCGGCGATCTGGTGTTCTATAACACCCAGCACGCGTCTTTTTCGCATGTGGGCATCTATATTGGTGACGGAAAGTTTGTGCATTCGCCCAAAAGCGGCGACATGGTGCGCACGGAGCAGATGGATATGCGCTATTGGCAAACCCGCTACGACGGCGCGCGGCGGCTCAGGCGTTAGCGCTACATATTCAGCAGGGAAAGGGGTTTTCTCCAGCGACCTGTCTTCTCGACATCCATCGACAGCCTGTATGAGTTAAGCAAAGAATTGAAAGCCGTCCGCGGCATCGGTTTGCTGTAAAGATAGCCCTGGGCGATCTGGCAGCCCCGCTCGCGCAAATAGGCGGCCTGCTCCGGGGTATCCACCCCCTCGGCTACCACGATCTGCCCCAGGCTGTGCGCGATGGAGATGATGGCTCCCACCAGCTCTGCCCGGTGCGTGTCATCGGCGATGCTACTCACGAACAACCGGTCTATCTTCAGCGTGTTGATCGGGTAGCGGGCCAGATAACTGAGCGAGGAATAGCCGGTGCCGAAATCGTCGATGGCGATCGCAACGCCCATTTCCTGAAGCCGGTTCAATATTTCCAGCACTTCCCCATCCTCGTCCAGCAACATGCTTTCGGTGATCTCCAGCTCTATCCATTCCGGCCAACAACTCGTCTCCTGCAAAATGCGCGTCACCGTTTTCACCAGATCGCCGGAGTGGAACTGCCGCGCCGACAGATTGATCGCCACCTTGTGCAGCGGCATATCCGGCGCATTCCATTCTTTGGCCGTCAGGCATGCCTCGCGCAGCACCCATTCGCCGATCTCCATGATCAGTCCGCTGTCTTCGGCAATTTCGATGAACTGGTCGGGCAGCACCATGCCGCGCTGCGGGTGGTTCCAGCGCAGCAGTGCCTCGGAACCGATCAGCGCGCCGTCCGCCAACCATACCTTGGGCTGGAAATACAGCTCCAGCTCGTTGCGTTCCACCGCCCTGCGCAATTCGGATTCCAGCGCGAAACGCTCGCTGGCCAGCACGGTCAGGTCCTTGGAATAGAAACGGTAGTTGTTGCGGCCGGAACGCTTGGCAAGATACATGGCCGTGTCGGCCTGCTTGACCAGGTCGTGCGCATCACTGCTGTCGTCGGGATACACGGCGATACCGATACTGGCGGAGACGAACACTTCTTTGCCTTCCAGCACGAACGGTTTCCTGAATGCCTCGAGCACCTTCCCCGCGATCCTGCCCAAATCGGTGCCTGAGGGCATCTCGGGCAACAGGATGGCGAACTCGTCACCGCCCAGCCGGGCCACCATGTCATCGGCACGCACGCAATCCGACAGCCGCACGGCAGCCACACGCAGCAGTTCGTCGCCTGCGGGATGGCCCATGGTGTCATTGACTGCCTTGAAGCGGTCCAGATCGAGCAGCATGATGACAGCCTGTTGCCCGTGCCAGGAAGCCTCGGCCAGCATCCTCTTCAGACGCTCGTTGAACGAGGAACGGTTTGGAAGTGCCGTCAACGGATCGTAGAACGCCATCTGGTGGATCTTCTGGCGATACGAGTGGATGTCGGAAATATCGCGCCCCACCGCCAGTACCGTGGCAACCTCGCCGCTCCTGTCGCATTCCGCGATCAGGCGGACATGACTGCAGATTTCACGGTTGTCGGGGCCCGTCCATCTCAGTTCGAACTCGGCACTTTGACCGGTGGCAAACACTTCCGCGATCTTGGCCTCATACGCTTTGGCGTTGGCCCCCCCGGGACTCTCGGTGGGTCGCTTGCCCAACAGCGACTCCATTCCGCCGTCGACCAGCGTACCGAATGCCGGATTGACGAACACCCGTTTTCCGTCGCGGTTATAGCGCGAGATATTGTCGGGAGAATTCTCGATCAGGGTGCGCGACTCGTATTCGCGCGCGATGAGCTCTTCTTCCATGCGCTTGCGCTCGGTGATGTCGTGCATGAATCCGTGCCAGCTCGTGCTTCCGTCCGGACCATTTTGCGGCAGGGAGCGCAACTCGATCCAGCGCTCGCCCTTGTGTGCGTGATTGATGCGAAACTCAAGGCGGAACGGGGTGAACGAATACAACGACTCGTTGCGGGCCTGCAAAAAACGCACGACGTCGTCGGGATACGCGATGTTCAGCAGCGGGCGGATGCTATCCGTGAGCTCCTCGCCGCTGATCCCGAGCAAGTCGCGCACGCCCACGCTGGTAAACGGCATGGATGTCCTGCCGTCCGGATGCAGTGTCGCGGTGTAAAAGAATCCGGGCGCGCTCTCGAAGAAACGCGCCATGCGCTTGTCGCTGTCTTTCACGCTGGCAGACAGCTCGACGTTCTGTTTGGAAGTCGTGAGCGTGGTGGAAACCATGCGGTTCATCTGACGCAGTAATTGCAGCAGGAATCCCGCGTACGCCAGTCCTATCAACCCCATGAATAGATTTACACGCTCGCCGGTCAGCACCAGCGGGATCGTGAACGGCAGCATGGCGGCAAGCAAGAACGCAACGGCGGCGGCGGGAACAGGGGCCATTTCCACGCAGGCGAATGCGCTGACGCCGGCAACGACGACGATGGACATCAAGAATGGCAAATCGAAAGGCGCCGACGAGAATATGAATCCGGCACTCCCCCAACACATACCCGCGCACAGCGCACCTATCACCAGGCCCGTCTTCCATCGTCCGGTGGAGACTTGTGCCTTGTCGGATATCCGCAGATATCCGCGCACAAAGGCATTTCGCATCAGCATGACAGACCACAGCACACCCAGCCAGCCCAACAGGACATGATGGGGCACCAGCGACCAAAGGGCGGTCACGAACATCGCGGACACCAGCAAACTGGATCTCAGCGCCATGGGAAACCTGCTGCAAGCCATCACCAGATGCTTGATCTCCAGCGTCATGTCCGCGGCTGTTTCAGTAACAGACAATTCTCCGTCCATTGCGTCGTTCCCCATCATCGTTCGGATATCCCGCCCGCGCCCATGCCTGCAGCGTCACGCGTGATGCCCTTCCCCTTTTGCGCGTCCCAAGTCATTTGGCCCGGCGCACCGCCTCGGCCAGTTGATAGACCGACATCGCATAGTAATTGCTGTTGTTGTAGCGCATGATGACATTGAAGTTGTTGAACACGAGCCAGTATTCCTTGCCGGACTCCACGGTAAAATCCAGCAACCATGCCGGAGGCAGATCACCGTCGGGTTTATTCAGCGGCATCACGCCCACATCACGCCACGCGATGTAGGGGCGCACGTCGCCCACCACACCCAGACGCTTTTCGTCATCCACCTGGCTCATCAGCGCCACGGGTTCACCGCTGCGCCAGCCGTATTGTTTGAGATAGTTGGCCACGCTGCCGATGGCATCTTCCGGCTCCTGAAGCAGATCGATCCTGCCGTTTCCGTTGAAGTCCACCGCATAGCGGCGATAGCTGCTGGGCATGAACTGCGGGATACCCAGCGCACCGGCGTAGGAACCCTGCAGACTCATGAGATCGAATCCCTGCTCCCGCGCCAGCAACAGATACTGCGTCAGTTCATCCCGGAAAAAATCTGCGCGGCGCGGATAATCGAACGCCAGCGTCGTCAATGCATCCAGCACCCGGAAACGTCCCGCATTGCGGCCATACATGGTTTCGACACCGATGACGCCCAGGATGATCTCCTGTGGGACGCCGTACTTTTCCTCGGCGCGCTTCAACACAGACGAAAATTTATTCCGGAATTTCACACCGCCGTCGATGCGTTGCGGATTGATGAAGTTGGGACGGTACTCCACCCAGGGTTTGAGGATAGCGGGCTTGGAAATGGCTTCGATGACATCGGTGCGGTATTCGGCGCGGCTGAATGCCTCGCTCAACTCTTCCCGCTTGAACTTGTGCTTTGCCACCATTTCGTCGATGTAAGCCGGAATGCCGGGTAGATCTGCCGCATGCGCGGTGCAACTGACGAACCACAGAAAAGCAAATAATAGTTTCTTCATAACTGTTATAGAGTTGCGTTTGGCGCATTCTACTCGACAGTATGCCGCGTCACTGTTAAATTTGGCGCTGTTCTCACCTTCGGAAAAGCACCTTCATAAACATGGAAAAAACCACCAGGCATCACCCTCTCATCATCCTCGGTTCCGGTCCGGCCGGTTACACTGCAGCAGTCTATGCGGCACGCGCCAACCTGAAACCCGTGCTCATCACCGGCATGGCACAGGGCGGTCAACTCATGACCACCACTGAAGTGGACAACTGGCCCGCCGATGTGAACGGCGTGCAGGGCCCGGAATTGATGGAGCGCTTTCAAAAGCATGCAGAACGCTTCAACACCGAAATCGTGTTCGACCACATCCACACCGCCAAACTGCAGCAGAAGCCGTTCCTGCTGACCGGCGATTCCGGCAGCTACACCTGCGATGCGCTCATCATCTGCACCGGCGCGTCGGCACAATATCTCGGCTTGCCGTCCGAGGAAAAATTCATGGGCAAAGGCGTTTCGGGTTGCGCGACCTGCGACGGATTCTTCTATCGCAACCAGGATGTGGCCGTCGTCGGCGGCGGCAACACCGCCGTGGAGGAGGCGCTGTATCTCGCCAACATCGCCAGGCATGTCACGCTCGTCCACAGGCGCGACAGCTTTCGCGCCGAACGCATCATGATCGACCACCTGATGGAAAAAGTGAAGGAAGGCAAGATCACACTACAGCTGAACCAGACACTGGACGAGGTGCTGGGTGACGACAGCGGCGTGACCGGCATGCGCCTCAAGCAGATGCAGGGCGGCGCAACACAGGATATTCAGCTCACGGGGGTGTTCATCGCCATCGGCCACAAACCCAACACCGACATCTTCGCCGGGCAACTGGAGATGGAGAACGGCTACATCGTCACGCACGGCGGACGCAACGGCAATGCCACTCAGACCAGCATAGACGGCGTGTTTGCGGCAGGCGATGTGCAGGACCATGTCTACCGCCAGGCCTGCACCAGCGCGGCGACCGGATGTATGGCTGCACTTGATGCGGACAAATATCTCGCGTCTCTGGGGTGATTCGTGAAGGTTAAGCCGAAACAGGAAAACGACTTGTTCCGGCAGGCTGTGGCTGATGTGACACCGCTCGCACCG
Organism: Sideroxydans sp.; assembly: GCA_043744345.1. Lineage (GTDB taxonomy): Bacteria > Pseudomonadota > Gammaproteobacteria > Burkholderiales > Gallionellaceae > Sideroxyarcus. The sequence goes on from JAYTUW010000035.1 coordinate 32,518, forward strand.
CCCGACCGTATCGCCCCCGCGGCCGGAACACGGAAAATACCGGTTCGCAACCATCCCTTTTCTTCAGAAGTGGCAGACGATCTGTCCGATCACGGTGCCGGCGATGTCGCCGTCACGGAATTCCTGCGCCCCGGTTTGAACCGCATGACATTGCGCAAGCTGCGTCACGGGGAATGGCGCATCCAGGATGAGCTGGATCTGCACGGCCTCAACAGCGATGCGGCAAGACAATTGCTGTCGCGTTTTCTGCACGATTCCACTCAACGCGGCCTGCGGTGCGTCAACGTGATACACGGCAAGGGCTGGCGCAGCGAGGGGCGTGACGGCATCATCAAGGTACACACCCGCCATTGGCTGACGCAGCATCCGCAAGTGTTGGCGTTTTGCGAGGCGCCCGCGCAGGCCGGAGGCGGCGGTGCGGTCTGGGTGTTGCTCAAAAATTCATAGGGTTTCGGTCAAGCGTTTTCGTTATCCTTCTGCGCCCATGCCTTTGGCGAACAGGCGGCGACGAACAAGCCAACCTACGCTCAAAACATCGCCACGTCACAATACGGTGATGGAACGTCCAAGAATGTCACCGGTGTCGGTCTGGCCCAGTTCGGTCTGGGTGCATCGTACCAATTCGAGAACACGCCGCTGGCCCTGCTGTTGAACCACTACCACACGGCTACAGCCTCCAACGGCGACATCACATTCAGCCGCGTTTCGATCGACGTACTGGGCTACTGCACCGGCGTGCAGCGCTGTCGTTTCGGCGCGGGTGTGCGCCTCGTCAACGCGCCTGTGGCAAGCAAAACCATCAATGGAGCAACCGAAAAAGTGACTTTTGACAAGACAACCGGTGCAGTTGCGGAGTTCGGCTACAAGCTGGCTCCATCGACCTGGCTCAACCTCAGATACGTTTCGGAAAAATACCAGGGCAACACCCTCTCCTATGCCAACGGTACGACTGCATCCCTGTCAGGAACCCAACCGATCAGCGGCAACCACTTTGGATTGATGCTCGGATTCGAGTTCTAATAACGCGCTTAACCCGCCCTATTTAAACCTGACAGTCCACGCCACCGTGTGTGCCTGTCAGGTTTAAATGGGGCGAAAAACGCCCGTTTGTCGGATGAAAAACTCCATAAAACCCTGCTCCCAGCCTTAATCCAGCACCGCAGAAGGTCTTTTAACAGCAACAGATGCAACCTCAACAACCAGATTAATCTCGACCAATTTATGTTTTATTGTGCCGATTTGCAGTCAATTTCATTTAATCTGAAATTCGCCCAACCACTCCCCTTAAGCTGTATTAGGGGGAGCTCCTCTTCTGACGCCATCTCGACGCGAATCTGACGCCTTGTTGACACAAATAAAATACTCTGCGATTGTTCGGTCCACTTAAGGTTAATCAAAGGGCAAACCCATCGAAAGATGGGGACGCAAAGTTACCGGTCTAAGGGGTCATTCATGGCTCTATGACAGCGGGGTCGCTAGATTTAAGACGCGCATTTTTTCGCACGTTCCCGCTACCCCCTCCGGTTTTGCCCCCAGGTTTTCCATGGTTTTGTGACTTTCATTTAGAGATCAGGGAGATTGTCGTGGGGGCGTTTGCAGATCAAGCCAGAACCATTTCTGTTGGCGTGCTGGGTTTCGATGCGTTGGAACTCCGGTTGATTCGCAATGTGCTCAAGATTTCCTCCTGCCGCCCCCAGGGGGGATACGAGATTTACGTGGGCTCAAGCGCGATTGAATGCGACATATTGATCGTGAATGCGGACGACGTGAATGCATTGGCCAGTTCGCGTTCGCTTTCCGGCAACCAGAAAGCCAAAGTGCAGTTGACGGTTTTCAGTTCGGAGCCTACGCACCCCATCAATACCCCGTATTATTTGCGCCCCCTGAGCCCGGTGAAGTTGCTGAAATTGCTGGACCAACTGGTTCTGGACAAGCAATTGAATGAACCCGCCAATCAGATATTCTCGGGCAAAGACACAAGCAGCTCCTCCCGCCCCGACGATACATCCCAGCTGGTTGATCTCACGACAACCATCGGGTTCCCCAAAAATCGCCGCGCCCTGGTGGTCGACGACAGCCCCACAGTCCGCAAACAGCTGGAACTGGAGCTGACAGCGTCCAACATCCATGTCGATTCGGCCGAAACCGGCGAAACGGGCCTCAGCCTGATGGTTAATCATTATTACGACATCATTTTTCTCGACGTGGTGCTGCCGGGTGTCGACGGCTACCAGGTCTGCAAAAGCATCAAAAAGAATCCGATGCACAAGCAGACACCGGTGGTCATGCTGACCAGCAAATCATCGCCCTTCGATCGCGTGCGCGGATCATTGGCAGGATGCGACACCTATCTGACCAAACCGGTGGACTATCACGCCTTCAAGCAAGTGCTGGAGAAATACGAGGTATGACAACCTTACTGTAAGACAGTTTTTGTAACCTTTATGCAGTCCCGATAACAACAAGGAGATTCAAAATGGCATCCAAAAAAGCACTGGCAGTTGATGATTCCGCTGCCGATCTGGCCAATATCAAGAATATATTAAGTGACGCGGGTTGCCTGGTGGTCACCGCAAGCAGCGGGAAAGAAGCCGTGGAAAAGGCCAAGTCCGAGAAGCCTTCCGTCATATTCCTGGACATCGTGATGCCTGATATGGACGGATATGAAGCGTGCCGGCTGTTATCCCAGGACGCCGGAACCAAGGGTATTCCGGTGGTATTTGTGACCAGCAAGGGACAAAAAGCAGACAAGGTTTGGGGCGAGCTGCAGGGTGCCAAAGGGCACGTGTCGAAGCCGTATACAGCCGACCAAATTGTCGATCAACTCAAGAGCCTGACCTGAGAAACAGGCATCAAGCATGATGGAAGAAACCGGTACACGCATCTCCTCCTCCCCGGATGGTTTGGGCGAATGGTTGCCTCCAGTCGAAGCACTGGAGCGTTTTACCCCGCCGTCGGGAATGTCACTGGCCGCGGCCACGGAAGAGCAGCGTGCGCGCTATGGTTTCCGGATTTCCACGCTGGGTTTTCTGATCAAGCCAGGTTGCAGCAGTGAGATTTTGTTCAAGCCGGATATATGGGATTTGCCGGGCTCGTCTCCGTGGCTGCTGGGGCTGGTGAATTTGCGCAGCAACCTGGTTCCGGTGTTCGATTTGCGCCAGCTATTCGACCTGCCGCCGCGCGACGGTGCCGCGGCGCAAAGGTTGCTGGTATTGGACCAGGGTGACAAGGCAGTCGGCCTGCTGGTTGACGACTTCCCCAAACCGCTGCTCGACATGAGTTTTCTGCCCGCCTTGCCGCAGTTGCCGGAGGAGCTGCAGGCTCATGTGCGGGGCGGCTATGTGAAGGGCGACAGTGTCTGGTTGGAATTTGACCATGAATCGTTTTTCGAGGATCTGGTGCGCTCGTAACAATGAACGGGGTGCGACCCGATCAAGGGCGGGGCGGATTCCGGAGCAATCAGGGAATTGAATCGGCGATGCGCACTATTGGCACGGTGTGAAATGGATTCGCTGAAATTTGTCGTATTTTGCCGTGATTTGAAAAAGGGGAAAACATGTTCAAGAACATACCGATCGTAACGCGCCTGATCTTCCTGGTGAGCGCGATCACCATGCTGATGCTGGGCACCATCATTTACGCCACCACTGACGGTCTGCGCTCCATGGAGCGTCTGGAAGCGGATATGCAGCAGACCATCGAAAACGTTCAGGCGTTCGACCGGATTAACTTCCTGATGGCGCGCAACCGCTATACCCTGCTGGATGGGTCGATGAGTTCCGATCCCGCGTACGCGGCAAAGAAAGCCGAAGAATTCCTGAGCTTTCGCTCAGTGATCACGGAAGCGTCAAAAAAGTATGAGGCCACCCTGCAGGACAACAAGCAGCGCGAGTTGCTGGATTCATGGAAAAAACATCGTGCCGCTTACGCGAAAGACGGTAACGACCCCCTGCTCTCAGCCTTGCAGGCCGGGAGAATGGCCGAAGCCGCCAAACAGTCCACCGGCATTGCCGCGCAGCTGTATCAACCCATTGACGAGGATATCGAGAATATCCGCAACTACAACCTGGAACTGCAGGAAAAGAAGGCGGCAGAAGTGAAAGCTGCCAGCTTGCGCACCCAATACATCTCCATCGCTCTCGTGATAGCACTTGCCGCGACCACCGGCTTGCTGGCATGGACGATCATCCGCACCATTTCGAACTCTCTCAACACGCTGCAGGTCACCATTTCCCGGATCGCGGCAGGCGATACAAACGTTCGCGCGAACCTGAAGTCTAAGGACGAACTGGGACTGCTGGCCCGCCAGTTCGACAAGATGATGGACGAACGCGAAACAGTACAGGCGGCGATCAAGAAGGAGAACGACGAGTTGAATTCGTCGGTGCTCTCTTTGTTGCAGGCCGTGGCGCAACTTGCGAAGAAGGACCTGACTGTTCACGTGCCGGTCAACGAGAATGTCACCGGGGCGATCGCCGACGCGCTTAACCTGCTCACCAGTGAAACAGCCAAGGTGATGGCGGATGTAAACAACATTTCAGCAGACGTGACCAAGGCATCCATGAATGTGCAGGCCAAGGCCGAGTCGCTGCTGGTGGGAGCACAGAAGGAACGCGATGATGCCGACCGAACAGCGGTCTCGCTGGAAACAGCGGCACAATCCATGCACAACATCGCGAATCTGGCACAGGCATGCAATGCCGTTGCCGACAACGCGATCAAGTCGACACAGCAGGCGCTTTCCACGGTGAACAGCACCGTGAGCGGCATCAACAGCACACGCGACGTTATTCGCGAAACGGAGAAGCGGATCAAGCGGCTGGGCGAACGCTCGCAGGAAATTTCCGGCGTGGTGAACATGATCAATGTGATTGCGGAGCGAACCCATATTCTGGCCCTGAACGCCAGTATGCACGCGGCATCTGCGGGTGAGGCGGGACGCGGTTTCGCCGTGGTGGCGGATGAAGTGCAGCGGCTGGCCGAAAATGCACGCCAGGCCACGCAGCAGATCTCGGCACTGGTGAGCAACATCCAGATGGAAACAGCGGACACGGCCAGCACCATGAACAACGCTATCACCCAGATCGTGGAGGGCAGCCGCCTGGCAGAACAAGCCGGCCAGCAAATGCAGCTCACACAGCAGAACACCGCCGAACTGGTGGATTCCGTCAGACAGATCGCCACCACTTCCGAGATCCAGGCGCGGGCGGGACAGGTTTTGCTCGACAGCGCGGTGCAGATCAAGCGCAGCAGCCAGCAGGCAACGGATCAACTGCACGAGCAGGCGGCCCAGACTTCCAATCTGCTGGAATATGCGAAGCAGCTGCTGGGTGCAGTGCGTGTGTTCAAGCTTCCCGTCTGAGTCGACCGGCCCCGCCGTGACCAACCGGAAAAGTGACCGATATGCTTAAGCAACTTCTGATGCAACTCAGCGAGGTGGCAGCCGAACCGCTCGACGCGTTGTGGGCTGCCATGTCCGGCGATGTCCTGCTGAATCCCGACCCGGATGAGACCGGGGCACTGCTGGATCAATACATCGAATATATGCTTGCGATCGGCACAGCCGCCAACGACGTCAAACTGGACGGTTTGCAGAATGTCAGCGCCGCGGTGATCGAAAACCTGCTCTTTCTCAAGCGCGAAAAACGGTCCCTTGTGCCCGCGGAAGTTGGAGTGCTGTCTGAGCTCCCCGATCTGTTGCTGGGCTATGTGATCAGCGAAGGCGACATCACAGCTGCCGGATCACTGGTTCAGCACCTGCTTCTGCCCGGCTGGCCGTCACCGGTGGTCGACTCCGAAGCTTTGCTGCGCATGCTGGCAGAAACCCCGCAGGAAGCTGAAACACCGGGCACAAGCACGGAGGATACATTCGCCGAATCGACCGCAGCCGGGATGTCATCTTCCCCGGAACCTTTGCCGCCTTCCGGCGTGCAAAAAGTGGACGGTGAAATGCTGTCCATGCTGGCAAAGGAATTTCTGCGCATGGATGAACAGATCCTGCAAGATCTTGCAGCCATCATCGGCCCGCATCTTTCCACCAGCGACTGGCGGGTAGCGCTGGACAACTATGAAGCGCTGCTGGAGCGGCTGGGTGCCGCGGCCAAATCCGTGGAATTGGCCGCGTTGGGTGCAGTATTTTCCCGTCTGGCATTCACCCTGCACGCTGCTATCGAGGAGATCAGTCCCGATCAGTATGCCTTGCTGAAACAATTACCGGGCCGTGTAGCCGCCTACTTGCACATGCCCCGGGATGAGATCGCCGCGGCAGGTCTGGTCGCGCTGCTGGCCGACCCCGCCTGGAGCAAACCGGTCACCGAAAACACTGCCCAGCAATGGGTGGCATCTCTTGTCAATGTCGAGATCGTCAAGAGCGAGAAACCGCAGATGGAACGGCAGACCCGCGCCAGTACGGAGGATGTTTCCCTGTCCCTGCCGAATGATATCAATCCCGAATTGCTCGACGGCCTGCTGCAGGAGCTACCCGTGCAAACTGCGGCGTTTACCTCGGCCATCGAGCGTCTGGCAACGGGGCTGGGCAACAGCAAGGATGTGGAACGCGCCATGCGCGCCGCCCACACACTCAAGGGCGCAGCCAATACGGTCGGGGTGCGCGGCATAGCCACACTGACCCACCACATCGAGGACATCCTGTCGGCATTGGCCGAAGCCGGTGCGATGCCGGACCACGCACTCGCCGGCATGCTGACCAATGCGGGTGATTGCCTGGAAGCGATGAGCGAAGCCCTGATGGGCATGGATTCATCCCCCGACGACGCAACGGAAGTGTTGCAAGCGGTGCTGGACAGTGCCAACCGAATCGACCGTGAAGGCGTTTCAGCCGTGCTTGACCCGTCTTCCGTTCCGCACAGCAATCCTGTCGAGGAACCCGAACAGATCGCCCGGAAGGACCCACAGGAGACACACCCGCAGCAGGGGAACGTGCTGCGCGTACCCGCGCCGGTAGTCGATGAAATGTTGCGCCTTGCAGGCGAGACGCTGATTTCGAATTCACAGATTCAGGACCGGTTGCGCCACACGACTCGCCAGGCCGATGAAATCAAGGGGCAATTGCTGTCGTTCCAGCATCTGGTTGCCGAGCTGGAGCAACTGGTGGATGTGCGCGGCGTAGCGACACCCGAGCAGGGTACCCGCGGCAAGGACGATTTCGACCCGCTGGAATTCGAGCATTTCAGCGAACTGCATACGGTCACCCGGCGTCTGGTCGAGGCCGCGAATGACGCCCAGCAAATGCAGGCGCAGGTGAACGAGCAACTGCTAACGCTGGGAGAGTTACTGGAAGTGCAGCAGCGCTTGCACACGGACAGCCAGCATGCAGTGTTGCGCACGCGCCTGGTTCCGGTCAGCAGCGTGGTCTCCCGCCTGCAGCGCAGCGTACGCCAAACCTCGCGCCTGCTGGACAAGCAGGTCACGCTGGTGATCAGGGGCGACAACACCAGCATCGACAGTAATGTGCTGAACGAACTGATGGATCCGCTCATGCATGTGCTGCGCAATGCCGTGGATCATGGCATCGAGTCGCCCGCGGAACGCACGGCGCTGGGCAAACCGGCGACCGGAAACATCGAGCTGAGTTTTGCGCGCGAAGGCAACAGCATCGTCGTGCGCTGCAAGGATGACGGCGCCGGACTGGACTATGCTTCGATCAAGCGCATTGCCGAGAACAAGGGCATGCTGGCCGACCCCGAGCGCGAACCTTCGCCCGATGAGCTTGCGCGCCTGATACTGGTTAACGGATTCTCCACACGTGAGGACGCGACCCAGGTTTCAGGGCGCGGCATAGGCATGAATGTGGTGTATAGCCGGATTCTGGACATGAAAGGCAGACTCGCGCTGAATTCCGAGCGTGGCGCCGGCTTAAGCGTCGAGTTGCGCCTGCCGGCCACGCTGTTGTCTGCACACACCCTGGTGGTGCGGCATTGCGGCAAGCTGATCGCCGTATCCAGCCACGGCGTGGAGGATATTCACTATGTCACGCCGGAACAGATCGAAGAGGTCGGATCGCAGCGGATATACCGTGTAGGTGACACTGTGCATTCGCTGATCCGGCTGGAGAACTTGCTGGATTTGCCGGATGACCGGCGTGAAACCGACAGGCTGGGTTTTCCCGTGCTGCTGACACAAGGCGACAACGGCATATCCACGGGCGTGCTGGTCCAGGAGGTGATCAGCGACCAGGAAGTGGTGCTCAAGAATTTCGGCCGCTATGTGCCGAAGATCGCCGGCACAGTCGGTGCGGTGATTCTGGGCGACGGTACCGTGGCGCCGGTGATCGACCTGGTGGAACTGCTGCGCACGCCGGCGCAACGCCAATACCACCGGCAATATGCTTCCACTGCCGGACAGGCAACGTTGGGAGCGGGCGATGCGGCGGACGGCGTACTCACCGCGCTGGTGGTGGACGATTCGCTCAGTGCACGGCGCGCCGCCTGCGCAGTGATGCAGGATGCGGGTTATCAGGTACGCACGGCCATCGACGGGCTGGATGCGGTCGGCATCCTGCAAAGATTTGTGCCCAGCGTGATGCTGGTCGATATGGAGATGCCCCGCATGAACGGCATCGAGCTGACCTCGCATGTTCGCGATTCGGCCCGCACAAAAAATGTGCCGGTCATCATGATCACTTCCCGCTCCACCGAAAAGCACCGCAAAATGTGCAAGGACGCCGGAGTGGATGTCTACCTGACCAAACCCTACAGTGACGATGTGCTGATCGATCATGTTCAACGACTGGTGCACGCATGAACACGACGCAACTTGCCCTGGCCGGGAACGGCATGGATGCACCTGCCGTCGTGTTGAAGATCGACAGTCTGGAACTGCTGTTTCAGCAAAGTGAAGTCCGTGCGCTGGAATCGGCCGCCGATGTGGATTGCAATAACCCCGTGAATGGCAGTGCTGGCTGGATTAGTTATTTGCGGCAACGTTGGCCTGTCTACTGCCTGTCCGAACAGCTTGATCTGCAGGACCCCGTGCCGCTCTCGCGCCGCACCTGCGCTTTGCTTGCGACAGAGAACGGCTTTTTCGGAATACTCTGCGATGACGCGAGTATTCTCAAACAGGTTGCGGGAAAGCACCATGGCGTGCCTACGGCCATGAGACGCGCAGATACCCCGATTCTGGAATTGGTCACCACCGGCAACAAACTGTTGTGCGCGACCCACCCCGGCCGCCTGTCCGACCACATAGTGCAGCAGAGTCCCAAAGCGGCTTTGCCGGTGTGCGTGCCATGATCCGCATGAACGCATGGCTGCTGGATTTCGGCGATTCCTGCTTGGCGGCGGTGGGGACGCGGGAAGTGTTGCATCTTGTCGACAACCCATCCACCTTTGCCGTGCCCTGTACCCCGGAATACTGCAACCGTGTCGTGCTGTGGCAGGAACGCCTGCTGCCTGTAATGGATATCGCGTCCAGAGTCGGCGCCCTGCCCTGCGTCAACGTACCGTTCCTTGCCGTAATCGGCTATCAGCAACAACGCGGGGAGTATCCACAGTTCGGCGCGCTGGTGCTGGCCTCTCCCCCCAAACAACTGGCCGTGAGCGATGCAAGCGCATGCCGCTTGCCGGAGGAAAGCGCCGTTTGGCGTGGTTTGTCCATTTCATGCTTTGAACACCAAGGCGCGCCGGTTCCGGTGCTGGATCTTTGTCGCCTCTTCAGCAACGAACCGCGACAGTGATACTTGATATGTGATCGCCCATCCGCAACCCGGCAGTGAAGTCACAAATAATTTTTAACACTGGTGCCATGGCATTCGCTATTGGTGCCGCAATCAAAGGGGGATAGAAAGTGAACAGTGCAGTCCGAAATTCGTCGCAAACCGTCAAAGAACTGGCCGCGTTACGGCAGGATGTGGAAATACTGGCCCGTGCCGCCGGCGCCGCAATCATGGATATCTATTCCAGCGGGGATTTCGGCGAGACCAGCAAATCCGACAACTCCCCCCTGACGCTTGCCGATTTGGCCGCGCACAATGTGATTGTGGAAGGGCTGCGCAAGCTGGCCCCGCAATATCCCATTCTTTCCGAGGAAGCCGCCAATATCTCGTATGCCGAGCGCAGCCAATGGAACATCTTCTGGCTGGTCGATCCGCTGGACGGAACCAAGGAATTCATCAAGCGCAACGGCGAGTTCACCGTCAACATCGCACTGGTGGAAAACGGCGTGCCGGTACTGGGCGTGGTATATGCGCCGGTGCTTGACGTTTGCTACTCCGCTGCGTGCGGAAGCGGTGCTTTCGTGCAGCGCGGAGACAGTGCCGCACAGTCGATCCGTGCAGAAGCCCATGCCGCCGATTCTGCCATCAGGGTTGTGGCCAGCCGTTCGCACAGCGATGAACGCACCGCGGCTCTGCTGCAGAAACTGGGCAATCACGAATGTATCAGCATGGGCAGCTCGCTCAAACTCTGCCTGGTCGCCGAAGCCGCCGCACATTTCTACCCGCGCCTGGGCCCCACGATGGAGTGGGACACGGCAGCTGCGCACGCGGTGGTGATCGAAGCCGGCGGCATGGTGTGCGATATCGAAGAACGCGCCTTGCGTTACAACAAGGAAGACATGCACAACCCCGAGTTTCTGGTTCTGGCCAGCGCCAATACAGCCCTGCTGAATTTGCTGGACAGGAACAAACATGCCGTAAATTTGTAGCGGCCCCGGCAGTAACGTTGCTGCAGCATCCCCGTTAATCCCGTTGTGGATCAGCGGATATAAAAACAGGTTTTCTGGCGACGGATCCGTTGGTTGCCGATTCATTCAGGAGGCGATATTGAACACCGAACGAGTTTCACTATGGACCCTTTTTACCCTTTTCCTGCGCATCGGCAGCACCGCGTTTGGCGGCTTCATGGCGCTGATCGCCGTGGTTGAGAATCATGCGGTGGAACGCCGCAAATGGCTCACCCACGAAGACATGCTGGATGGCGTGTCGCTGGCAACCGTATTGCCCGGCCCCATCGCCGTGAACGTGATCGCTTATGTCGGACATCGCCTGCGCGGCTTGCCGGGCGCACTGGTTTGCGCCGTCGGCGTGATCTTGCCAGCCTTCCTGCTGATGCTTGCGCTGAGTGCGGCCTATTTTGCCTGGGGGCAAATTCCCGCCGTGGGGAAACTCTTCATGGGATTCATTCCGGCAGTCGCAGCGATCATTCTGGTTGCCGCCTTGAATATGGGGCGCAAGACGATCAAAGGGGTGCCCGAGGCGCTGATCTCGCTGGTTGCCGCGGCACTGATGGTATGGCATGGCAGCTTCGCTGTTTCACTGGCCATTATTGCCGCTTCAGGCACCGCAGGCTGGCTGATCTTCAGGGAAAAGCAGTCGGTAGCCGACAGCAAACCGGCAGGGCAGCTGAAGAGTCACGGCAAAGTTTTAAGCGTTGCAGTTGCTCCGGTCGCATTTGCCGGTTCGTTCCTGAGCGTCAACAGCGCCATGCTGCTCAAGTTGTTCATGACCTTCGCCGGCATGAGCGTATTCCTGTTCGGAGGTGGCTATGTATTCATTCCCCTGATGCAGAACACCGTCGTGGAAAGCACCGGTTGGCTGACGTCGCAGGAATTTGTCGACGCCATCGCCATGAGCCAGATCATGCCGGGACCCATTGTCCTGAGTACCGTTTTCATCGGCTACAAGCTGGCCGGATTGCTGGGGGCCGCCGCCGCGACCCTCGGTATCTTCCTGCCGCCCGGCATTTTGATGATCCTTGGCACTCATGCACTGAATCGAATCAAACAGTCGGCACTGATCAAAGCCATGCTGCGCGGCATTCGCCCCGCGATCATCGGAATGATCGCCTCGGCCGTCATCACGGTGGCATTGACGGCACAGCATCACTGGGTATCGCTGCTTGTCTTTGCCGCCGCACTGCTTGCCCAATTGAGATTCAAGCTTGATGTGGTATGGGTCATACCGACAGCGGGTCTGGTCGGATTGTTGATGTACTGAAGGCAAGTGAATCGACTTGTATCGGTTCCTTCTCAACAACGAACAATTGGTGATCAAAATGACCGCACATAACAAACAGTCTTTATATGCCACAACGTTGCAACTTGACGACACACTGATCGCCCCTTACGGGGGGAGCCTGGTGCAAGCCTTCGTGCCCAGGCAGGACCAGCAGGATCTGCTGGCGCGCCTGCCCCAATTAAAGCGTATTGATATTTCCGCGCGCGAGCTGATTGATCTGGAACTGATCGCAAGCGGCGCGTACAGCCCGCTCTCGGGGTTCATGGACAAGCACACCTATGCGAGCGTGCTCGATTCAACCTCGCTTCCAAATGGCATGCCATGGGGACTGCCTGTCACGTTGGCCGTATCCGATGAAGTCGCCAACACGTTGTCCACAGGTCAGGGCGTTGCGCTGTATCACGATAACGAAGCCGTGGGTGTCATGCTGATCTCTGACATCTTTCACTGGGATGCGAAGGCGGAAGTGCGCATCTTCGGGGAGGCCGAGGAGCATTCTCCGCAGATCGCCGAGCGCAAAGCCCGCAAGATTCAGTTTCTGCTTGGGGGCGTGGTGTCGATGCTGATCTCGCGTTCCGCCGAACAGCGCCTGAACAAGCACCAGTGGCCCAATGATTTGCGCAACCTGCACGTGCAGAAACAATGGCACAAGATCGCAGCGATACATTTGCAGAATCCCTGGCAGCGCAGCGATGAATACCTGCTGAAATGCGCTCTTGAGGCATCCGATGCCTTGCTGCTGCACAGCAGCACCGAGACTGCGCGAGCACAGGGCGGCTTGCTGTCGTCCGTGCTGAAAGGTGCCAGCCGGTTGCTGCTGGAAAACTACATTCCCAGCAATCGCGTGCTTGAGAACCCGGCACCGGACGCTTTTTTTCACAGCTCGCTTCGCTCGATCCTGCAGCATGCGATCTTTAGCCAGAACTACGGTTGCGAAAGTATTTTTCTGCCCGTGCTGGGCGCGCACTCCGGCTCGCAGCAGGAATTGGTTAATTTGTTTGCCGAAGCCCGCAAACACGGACTGACAATCAGACATGTATTCCTCGACCAGCCCTTTCATTGCGATCTGTGCGGCGGCATTGCCACCGAAAAATCCTGTCCGCATAGCGCCGCAGGACGCACCCTTTTCAGCGATGCCGATATCGCAGCCCAACTGAAGCACGGCAAGAGTCTCCCGCCTTCTGTCGCCCGGCCCGACGTGGCACGCGCGGTTGCCCGCGGGATGGCCAACAAGACGGACCCGGGAGATATCACCGGCAAATTCCTGTACCCGCACGCCTCGGAAGTCAGCCGCGATCTGGTCGAATCACTGGCAGGTCACAAAGCCGGTGTGCTGTGGATGACAGGCCTGTCAGGCTCCGGAAAATCGACCATCGCCCAGCGTGTCGGGCGCGAATTGATACTGAGCGGACACCGGGTGTATGTGCTGGATGGCGACACCCTGCGCAGCGGTCTGAACAGCGATCTGGGCTTTGGCGAGGAGGCGCGCCGCGAGAATCTGCGGAGAGCCGCCGAAGTGAGCAAGGTACTGGTCGATGCAGGGTTGATCGTCATCGCCTCTTTCATTTCGCCCTTCAGTGCCGAGAGGCTCATGGTGCGCAAGATTGTCGGCGCAAGCTTCCGCGAGGTGTATGTCGAGGCGACACTCGACACCTGCGAGGAACGCGACCCGAAAGGACTTTACAAGCGCGCGCGCGCGGGCGTCATCCCTAACTTCACCGGCATCAGCTCTCCGTACGAACCTCCCGAGCAGCCCGATCTGCGCCTGAACACAAGCCGCCTCAACCTGGACGAATGCGTCAGTCAGTTTCACGAATTTGTCGTGCATGCCGGGTTGTCGCGGGAAGAAAGTCCCGTCCTGCAGCGCACTGAAGGCCATGGGGCAGTCAAAGCACGATCTTTTAACCAAGTAATATAAAGAGGAGAAGCTATGCCGATATTCATGATTGGTACACAACGTTCCGGATCCAATTTGTTGCGCCTGATGCTGAATCAACTTCCGGAAATTGCCGCGCCACATCCGCCGCACATCCTGCAGCGCATCATGCCGCTCACTGAGTGTTACGGTGATCTTTCCAAGGACATGAATTTCAAACAGATGGTCGACGATGTCTGCAAGCTGGTCGAGCTCAACCCGGTTCCCTGGGAAGGTGTGACACTCGACCGCGACGATGTTGCAGCGCGTTGCCGCGATCACTCTGTGGTTGCGGCATTCGGAGCCGTCTATGATGTATGGACCAAACACGCCAATGCGAGCACATGGTGCTGCAAGAGCCTGGCCAATATCAACTACCTCGAAGAGATTGAAGCCTATTACGCCGACCAGGCCCGTTATATCTATCTCTACCGTGACGGGCGCGATGTGGCATTGTCTTTCCGCAAGGCGGTTGTCGGTGAAAAACACCCCTTCCACATCGCGAATGATTGGGGCTCCACACAACGCATCGCGTTGAAGAGCCGCAAGCACATCGATCCGAAACGTTTTTACAATCTCAGCTATGAAACCCTCACCGGCTCGCCGGAAAAGGCGATGCGCGGCTTGTGCGATTTCCTCGGTGCCACTTACAACGACTCCATGCTGGATTTCCACGAATCGGACGAAGCCAAGCGCGCCGCCAGTTCCAGCGAACTGTGGGGCAATGTGGTGAAGCCGGTTATGGCCGACAACACCAATAAGTTCCTGCGTGAGACGAGTGCTGAAGATATCCGCATCTTTGAACTTGTCGCCGGCGACGTACTCGATGCGCTCGGTTACCAGCGCTTCCATTCAAAAGTCGGCGAAACGAAAACGTTCACTGCCGATGAGATCAAACTCTTTGATGAGGAAAATAAGCGACTCAAACAGGAAGTGCTGAGCAAGGTCGATCCCGAGGACATGAAACGACGGGATCAGCAGGGAGCGCACATCAAGGCGATCAAGGACAGAAAGACGGCGGCATCCGTGTAGCACCAATACTCGCCCGCTTTGCCGGGATAGAAACGACAAAGGCTCCCGCGGGAGCCTTTGTCGTTGAAACCTGTGCCGAAGCGTTTACAGCTCTTTGGCGTGTGCTGCCAGATACTTGGCAACGCCTTCCGTCGAGGCGCCCATACCGGCCTTGCCCTTGCTCCAGCCTGCCGGGCAGACTTCGCCATGCTCTTCGGTGAATTGCAGCGCATCGACCATGCGCAGCATCTCGTCGATGTTGCGGCCCAGCGGCAGGTTGTTCACCACCTGGTGCTGAACCACACCTTTCTTGTCAATCAGGAACGAGCCGCGGAAGGCAACGCCGCCATCGGCCTCAACATCATAAGCCTTGCAGATTTCGTGCTTGATGTCGGCGACCAGCGGGTAGCGAACCTGGCCGATACCGCCGTTGTTGACGGGCGTGTTCTTCCAGGCGAGGTGGGTGAAGTGGGAGTCGATGGAGACGCCGATCACTTCCACGTTGCGCTTCTTGAACTCGTCCAGACGGTGATCAAAGGCAATGATCTCGGACGGGCACACAAAGGTGAAGTCCAGCGGGTAGAAGAACACGACAGCGTGTTTGCCGCTGATGTGTTTCTTGAGATTGAAAGACTCATTGATGTCGTTGTTGCCCATGACGGCGACAGCGCTGAAATCCGGTGCTTGTTTACCTACGAGTACGGCCATGATGATCTCCTGATTTTGTTGGTTGTTGAAATTGGGCGGGCTTTTCTTGAGTGAATCGCTCGGGTATGAAATTTACCAGATATGGCAACAGTGTCAACTGAAACGCATCCGTATTGCAAGACAAGGCAGGATTTTTCCGGGTATTCCAACCGCTCATGCCCGTCTTTTCAGCCGATGAACGGTTTAACCAAATAGCCATATCCAAAGTAAAGTTACATCGCTTGCGCTCTGTCTGGCTTGCAGTATATATCATTAGCAATCATATATTTAATATAGTTACGGAGATTGACATGTCGAGTGAAGATGACTTTTTCAAGTGGTCCGCTGACTACAGCGTGAATATCACCAGTCTGGATGACCAGCACCAAGAGTTGATTTCGATCCTCAACCGCCTGTTCGTTGCCGTATCCAAACTGGAAGGTGGCCAGGCCATCGCGGGAACACTGGATTCGCTGGCGAGTTACACAGCAAAGCACTTCGCTCTCGAGGAAAGCCTGATGCAGCAGGCCAATTATCCCGATTTCGACGCACACAGGGCCGAACACCAGAGATTGTTAGCTCAGCTCGACCAATTCCGCAAAAAACATCTGCTTGAAGACAAGCCCATCTACTTTGAAATGCTGGGATTTCTGAAGGTGTGGCTAAAGGACCACATTCAGTGCGTTGACAGAAAATACTACCCTGCCATGCAGCGAGCCGGCATTTCCTCGTAATTTTTACATTGATGCGCCGGACTAGGGCGTTTCGGACAGCGTGGTCGGGGCGAACTGGATGCGGTGCAGCTGCGCGTACACACCGCTCTTCGCAAGAAGTTCTGCATGGGTGCCGACTTCGACGATATGCCCTTTTTGCATCACGACGATGCGATCCGCTTTCTCGATGGTGGAAAGCCGGTGCGCGATCACCAGTGTGGTTCTACCCTGCATCAGGGTCTCGAGCGCGGCCTGAACATGCCTTTCTGATTCGCTGTCCAGCGCCGAGGTGGCCTCGTCCAGGATCAGTATCGGTGCGTTCTTGAGGATGGCGCGCGCGATGGCGATGCGCTGGCGCTGGCCGCCGGACAGCCGCACGCCCTTCTCGCCCACCAGCGTCTCCAGTCCCTGCGGCATCTCGCGAATGAACTCCATGGCATGCGCCGCGGTCGCGGCGGCGATGATCTCGGCCTCCGGCACTTCGCGCATCTGGCCGTAGCCGATGTTGGCGGAGATGGTGTCGTTGAACAGGACCACTTCCTGGCTCACCAATGCGATGTTGGCACGCAGGCTGGCCAGCGACAGATCGTGGATGTCATGGCCGTCCAGCGTGATGCGGCCGACCGTTGCGGTGTAGAAGCGCGGCACCAGATTCGCCAGTGTGCTTTTGCCGCTGCCCGACTGGCCGACCAGCGCGATCGTCTGCCCGGCGGGGATATCGAGGCAGATGTCATGCAGTGCCATGCGATCGTCGTCATGGTAAGAAAAACCCAAATGCTCGAACGCAACATGGCCGCTGACCCGTCCGATCTGCGTTTTGCCGTCATCCACTTCGCCCGGGGTATCCAGCAGTTCGAATATGCTCTCGGCAGCCGCCAAACCGCGCTGGGTGAACTCGTTGACGCTGGCAAGCCGTTTCAACGGGGCGGTCAACATCAGCATGGCGGCAACAAACGAAAGGAAACCGCCCACGGTGGTGGCATCGCTCTTGGCTTGTTCGGTCGCGAGATAAACGATCACCGCCAACGCAATAGCCGCAACCATCTGCACGATGGGCACGTTGGCGGCAGCTGCCGAAGCCTGTTTCATGGCATAGCGGCGCACCCAGTTGGCCTCGGTAGTGAAACGGTCACCCTCGTATTTTTGTCCGCCAAAGAGTTTGACCACTTTGTGCGCGGTCACGCTCTCCTCGATAACCTGCGTGATACTGCCCATGGCTCGTTGCGACTCGCGGCTGGATTTGCGCAGGCTCTTGTTGATGGTGCGGATGACTACCGCCACGACAGGTGTGATGACCAGAGACAACAAAGTCAGCTTCCAGTCCAGATAGAACAGCCAGCCCAACAGACCCAGAATGATGATGGAATCACGAATGGTGATAGTCACCACACTGGTAGCCGCCGCGGTGACTTGTGTCACGTCGTAAGTGATCTTGGAGATCAGCGTTCCGGTGGCGTGATCGTCATAATAGCCGGTGGGAAGCGTGAGTAATTTGTCGAACATGCGGGTGCGCATGTCCATGACCAGTTTATTACCCACCCAGCTGATGGCATAGGTGCCGATAAAACCCGCCACGCCGCGCACAAAGAAGATGATGAGAATGAAAACCGGAGCCCAGTGGATGATGGTGTCATCCTTGTTCACGAAGGTTCCGTCCACGAACGGCTTGAGCAACGCGGGTAGCATAGCCTCGGTTGCGGCGGTTACCGCCATGCACACGATGGAGAGAGCAAACACCCGCCAATAGGGGCGGACGTAAGCGAGCAGACGCAGGTAAAGCTGGGTAGAGGTCATTAACGAGTCATACGCCCGGTGCGTCTGTCACTTACCGAACAATTCAAACCGTTTTGGCAGCGCGTTGTGATTTGCCCGTCAGGACAGTGAGCCACATCTGCAGAATTGCGGCGCAGCCGATGTAGATCACGGCAACCGCAACATAGGAACCGTAGTATTGCGCGACGCCGGAAACAAACTCCAGCACCCCCATGCTGCCGAAATAGCCCGCCAGCAGATAGAAGCTCACGTTGGCGATGACGAAGGCCAGGCTACCCGCAACCGCACCTGCGGCCACCAGCCCCAGCAGGCCCTTTGCCGTCAGATCGTGACGCGGCGCATACCAGCGACCGACATACCACAAGGCAGAGTAAGCGAACACGAGGAATCCGTACGCCGAGGTCACGCACCAGCCGCTGACACCCTGAAAATTGATCGCGTAGTAATCAACCAGTGCCGCTTCTACCAGCAACATTGCCAACAAAAACAGTGCGCCGCGCACACGTCCGAGGAACAGCCCGCCCAGGAAGAACACCGCGTATGAAGCATCGGGCAAAGCCGCCGCCGAGCCGAAGTGGTTGAAGCGCGTCAGCGCCATCAGCAGTACCAGCCCCGCGATGATCCATGTCGTTGAATTTTTCAAGATTTTCATGTTATCTCCTAGTGTGTTCGTGCCGATTCCAATGGCGCGAACTTTAACAGAAAAGGCGGGGGCAGGCGACAGCCGCCCCCGCCCGCTCTTCAACGGTAGCTCAGACCGACATACACGCTGCGGCGCAGCGTGTTATAGCCGTGCGCCAGCATATAGTCGCGGTTGAACAGGTTACCCACTCTCGCGTTCAGTTCCGTGTGCGCATCCAGCGTGTAACTCGCGGTGAGATTCGCCACATCGTACGGCGACAGTCTGACGGGCGCCAAAGTATTGATGTCGATATCCGCGCGCGCGCCGCTGTATTGCCATTCGCCGCCCAGTTTCAGCGCGCCGTACTGTTTCACCACCCCCAGATTGGCAAAATTCTTTGCGCGGCGCAACAGCGTCTGTCCGGTATTCGCGTCGCGCGGATTCTGCCGCGTCACCGACAGTTTCGTCAGGGTATCTCCAACCTGCTCGCTGTACGCCAACTCCGCCCCGTTGATGCGCGCCTCGCTCAGGTTAACCATGGTGCCGGCAAACTGGTAGTTGTTCACAATCAGGTCTTGGATGACGTTGTCAAAATAGACCACATCCAGGCGCTCGCTCTCCTTCGCATAGCGCAGACCCAACTCCTTGTTGCGCGAATGTTCCGGTTTGAGGTTGGGGTTACCCTGGTAAGTGCCCCACGTGCCAAAGTCGGTATAGGGATAGAACAGGTCGTTCAGCGTGGGCGCCTTGAACGCCGTAGCCATGTTGGCCGTCAACCGCCAAGACTCTGCGATATTGCCGCCATAACCCAGCAGCCAGGTTTTGGCCGTGCCGAAGTCGGAGTATTTGTCCTTGCGGTAGTTAAGCTGCAGTTGTTCCGTGCCAAAGTTGATGGTGTAACCCGCGAACAGACTGTCATCGGTGCGCCTGGTGCGGGTATAAGCCGTGTCGTTCTCCACCTGTTGCTTCAGCTTCTCCCACCCCAGAACCAGCGCGTTGCTCCCGCCCACGCGCAGTGTGTGTTGCCAGGACAGCAAATCGCTGGTGGTCTTGAATTTTGAACCCAGCACGGAATCCGGCGCGCCATTCAGATAGTTCCGGGTATCGTCCAATCCCCGCGACCACTGCAGCTTGCTCAGCCAGTCATCGCTCAATCGGTTATCGGATACCACCCCATACTTCCGGAGTTGCGCTTGGCTGCTGTTCACATCCGTCTTCAGGCCGAACCCGTCATTTTGGCTGGTTGCTTTGCTGTCGAACAACGAGGCCGCCAGACTGTGCGCACTACCAAAGTTGTGGCGCACGTTAACCGATGCGCTTTTGTTGTCATAGCCGTCCTTGTCCGGGTTTACACTTGGAACCAGACTGGCCTTCACAGCCGACACGCCATCCGATTTGTACCTGGAGAGTTGCACATTGAAAGAAGTGCTTTCCACCTCCCCGCCAAAACCCGCGGATGCACGACGGGCCTTGTACGAACCGGCACCAAAGCTGCCATTGAAAGCAGGTGCACCTTTACCGCGCCGGGTGAATATCTGAATCACCCCCCCCATGGCATCGGAACCGTACAGGCTGCTAATGTTGCCGCGTACAACCTCAATGCGTTCAACCTGATCGAGCATAAAATGGTCGATTTGCGTCATTCCCGTAGGCGCAGAATTAATGCGCACACCATCCACCAGAACCAGCACTTGGCTGGGATTTGTGCCGCGCATGCTCACGCCGCCACTGAACCTGCCGATGCTGCCTCTCTGGGGTACCTCCACACCGGCCAGACCTCTTAGCAACGCAGGCACATCAACCGCCTGCGAAGTTTCGATATCTTTGCGGTTGATAACCGTGGTGTGCGACAGTGTTTGAGTCAGGGCTTGCTCGGTACGGCTAGCCGTGACCACGACTTCGTCCAGACTGTCCGTTGCTGCTTGCGCCATTGAAGTAGCTGCAAACAGCAATGCGATAAAAGATAATTTTTGATTCATGACCCCATCGAATTGCCCACCTTCACCCAGAGCCCCGTTCAATTCAAGGCCCCCAAGCGCGTTCCCGCGACACTCCAAGTGATGTTCGCGTTACCCAATGTCGCAGCTCCGGCAGCTCCGCCAGCCCCCCCTGCTGAAGGACCTGGGCACTGAACCATTATAGAACCTCCCGACATGCCGACTTGCCCAGGCCCACCGCCAACAGGACTTGCAGAGTTTGCAACAACACCACCCACCAACAAAGAGCCGTTTCCTCCATTGAGGGTGTTACCACTCCCCCCAACTCCAGCTATTGATCCTGCACCTCCTCCTCCCCCCATTGACAATACCATACAGCCGGCACCTTGATTCGCAGCAAAGAAGGTCTCACCCCCACCCCCGCCTCCGCCTTGTATTGTTCCGTTATTGACGATGGTTGTTGTGTGAAATACTGACAAAGCTGGACCACCCGGCGCACCTGCGTACGCGCCCCCCCCACCACCATCACCACCCGCACCACTTATATAGCCATTATTGATAATTGTTACGGTTGAGCCTGCAGGCAAAGACGGAACGATAAACGCATACGTTGCGGTTGATGATGAACCAACAACAACACCGGAATTGATTGTTACAGAAGCATTTAAAGGAGCCACCTGATCCCAGGCCGCAGCAATCGCATCTGTAGTCAAATTGTAGTTAAGTGTATTGGTGCTGATTGTTCGGGTGAAATTAAAAGCGGTGACCGTCACAGTGGCCGCCGGTGAAGTTTTGCCATTCAAGGTTGCAGTCACGGTAGTGGTGCCGATGGCGCTGCCCACTGCGATGCCGGTATTCAACCCCACAGCCAAAACGCTTGGTGCGGCAGAAATCCAGGTAACCTGGGTGGTAATGTCGGTGGCGGTATTATCCGTAAAAATGCCAGTGGCCGATAGCTGGGTGCTTGCGCCTTTGGCGAGTGATGAGGATACAGGCGTGATGGCAATGCTGCTCAGGGCGGCCGTGGTGACTGACACGCCAACCGATTGCGCAGTATTGCCCAATGTGGCGTAAACGGTGGTGTTGCCAATCTCATTACCTACCAGCTTGCCGGTGCTCGCCTCAATGCTGGCGGTAGCCAGTGAGTCGGTGCGCCAGACAACTTTGGAGGTAAGGTCTACAACGGTGTTATCCGAATACGTGCCGCTGGCCGTCAGTTGGGTGCTGGTGCCCTTCGGCAGCGATACCGGTGCGGGCGCGATGGCGATGCTAGTCAACATCGCGGAGGTGACTGTGACGCTGACCGATTGCGAAGTTTTGCCCAGCGTGGCGGTGATGGCGGCGTTACCGATTGCGTTGCCCACTACGATGCCGGTGTTTGCACCCACGGCAACAGTGGCCGGTGCGGCGGAGGTCCAGCTGACTTGGGTTGTGATGTCGGCGGTGTAGTTGTCCGAATAGAGCCCGGTTGCTTTCAACTTGGCACTGGTACCTTTGGGAATAGATGTGGGATCGGGGGTAATGACGATACCGCTCAGTGTGGCATTGGTGACGGTGATACTGGCCGGAGTTGTGTTGGTTATTGCCCCCAAGGTGGCCGAGATGCTGGTGCTGCCGACTGCGGCGGCATATACGCTGCCGGTATGCGCACCTATCGTGGCAATGTCCGGTGCGCTGGATGCCCAGGTGACTTGGGTCGTGATGTCGGCGGTGTTGCCATCCGAATAAGTGCCTGTCGCGATCAGGTTG
The DNA here is from genome assembly GCA_043744345.1 of Sideroxydans sp. Classification (GTDB taxonomy): domain Bacteria; phylum Pseudomonadota; class Gammaproteobacteria; order Burkholderiales; family Gallionellaceae; genus Sideroxyarcus. The sequence goes on from JAYTUW010000035.1 coordinate 54,899, forward strand.
ACATTGGTTCCTTTGGACAGGGTGTTAGAAGCCGGGGTGATGGCAATACTGCTCAGGGTGGCGTCAGTCACTTTGATGTCAGAGTGTGAGGTATGACCCTTGAAATTGGCGATGACGGTGGTGTCGCCGACCGTTTTTGCAGTGACAGTGCCATTGACCACTGAGGCGACGGCAACCCCTGACGCGGCGATCTCCCACGTTACTAACGAGGCAGTGAGGTCGGTCGTTGTGCCATTCGAATTAATTCCCTTGACAGTAAGATTGGCCGTACCGCCATTGGTGACGGTGAGTACAGTCGGCGATACCTCAATACTGTTCAACATGGTCAAATCGCCTGTTTTGCTACCACCACCGCCACTGCCTCCACCGCAGGAAGCCAAGATGCTTAGCAGGCTGAGTAAAAATATATTGCGCATGCGGGCATTCCAGTTCATTTGATTTCTCCTATTAATAAGTTGTCGATTATTGAAACCCTAGAAACACTGCCCCATATTTTGGGCACGCTAAAGTCGCATAGTGCTTGGGGGAGGAATCGGTTTCTCAGCAGTGCTGGCAAGTCAGCCATCAATTGCGCACCCAACGCCCGGTTGTACGCCCGGTGGCTATTCGCTTCCATTGATCGTTCGGCGAATATCCCTGGGAAGGCTTGTTGTAGATGACGTCGCGTTTTTCGTTCGGGGCTTTATGGTGAGGGTTCTCTTGTACCTTATTGGAATTGATCCCATAGCTCGCCTTGGCTCGATACTGAAACGAATGGTGAATGTAATGCTTGTACACATATTCCACGATCCGCTCATTCTGGGGATCAGACTCATGCCGCGACAGATGGTCTTGCAAATCGGAAGGAATGACATAGGCATCTTCGGGATGGTAACTGTGGAATTGCTCCTTTTGCATGAGTATTACCAAGGGTTCCAGCGGCACGCCTTTTTCTTGAGCCTTGGCGTGCATCTTGTGCAGGGCGGCGTGAGCGAGTTGGGTTTGTACCGGGCGCTGCCACTGCGGGTTAAGCGTGGTATATGTCCATGAACCCATGGATTGCTCACTGAGGACATGAAACCTGATATCGACGCCGGGTTCATGATATTTCTGCTCGTACTCGCCCTTCAATTTTCTGATTTTTGCATCGCGATCTGCGTGGCTTGACGAATCGACCACATCCGGCACCGGGTAATACACGACATCCGGCACCGGCCCATAACCTCCGCCCACATCGGAATGCGCCCCCAACAGCTCAACCTCCTCGAAGTGCGCCGCTGGCGACTGCCCGGCATCGGTGAGAATCGAACTTAACGGGAAATACGCGCGCTGTTCGTGACGAGCGGTCAGGTGATACACATACTGCGCAGCATTGGGATTCACAAAGAGATTAAATTCCTCGCCGTTGGGCAGCTTCTGGCTATCGTCTCCGGGCACGCCTATCGAACCCACCGTATCGAAGAGACCGAGGAAACGCACATGCAACTGCGGCCCGCCGAAATGCGTCGGGTCTTGTTTGTTCAGGCGATGCACTTCATTGACGAAATGGCGGGCAGCCGCGGCGCCGCGCGAGAAGCCGAAGACATCAAGGATGCCGATGGGCGCTTTTCTGAACTTCTCAATGTTAAAGAAGTTCTGGGTATCTGCAAGCGCCTTCCGCACCTTGTCGCCGAAGTCGAAGGCAAAGGCCAAATCCAGATCGCTGTCGTCCCTGTTGGCTGTGGTGCCGACACCGGGGATATAGGCTTTGCTTATAAAATGTTCGTCCTTCTGCGGGTAAATCAGATACAGTTTCGACACGTTCGTCGGTTCCTTGTTGTCGTCTGTTCTTGCGGTGTCGTTGGTTAAATTGTTGCCGCTACCGTCGAAGAATACCCCGAACTGGGGCGGTCGATTGGTGACGTTGATCTGTCCGCAGCCGCTGCTATGCGTGCCGAAACCTTGATGATAGAAGTCGCAGGCATCCGAGTGCGGGACTTTGTTTTTGACGGGTTTGTTGCTTGGCTTGTCCATAGTGTCACTCTTTTAGTTGGCGTTTTTTATTGCTGTATGGGTCATAAGGTTTCAACTGGTCCCTGACCTTGCCTTGGGCTTCGCCGACGATTTCAATGACGCGACCGGTAATACCAGTGCTGTAAGGGTGGTTTGATAACCACACCACCACCTTGCCTGCCGGAGCCATACCAACAATGAGGTAAGGTTCGCCTGTGTTTTTTTTGCCCGATATTTTGAACGTGATGCCTCGCAACTTTCTCGCCCGCTGCGCCAAATCATCGACCAGTTTCACTGTCGCCTCATAGTGCAGCTTCGTTTCGTCTTCTTCCCAGCTAACGTAAATCTCGTGCGGCATGGGGGCGTCGAAGACGGCGTTGGTCGAGCCGCCTTCCTCCCATGTCCCTTGTATCGAGCCGCCAAGGATGCCGATGCGTTGATCAAGTTTGGTATCCGTGACCCAGACTTTGACATTGGGTGTAGAGAAGCCCACCGAGTAAGACTTGAATTTTTCGTCGCTCGAATGCAGGCAAGCTGTGAGCAAAACAGTAAATAACAATGCCAAGATTTTTGAACTCAATGAAGAGCCGTACATGAGCCAGTTACGGCTACGCGAAAAATAACCTTGCCGTGAACTGCTTGAAATAAAGACAGTGTTGTTCATCGTTTTACATACCGCAATTGTTGATCGCGACTCTCGAAAATGAGCGTGTTGTTTTCAGGGCGCAAAGGTACGTTGCTTAGTCGCTCCTCCCCAAGATTACCGGGTTGAAACTCGAACACAAAATAATTGTGCGAATTACTATCAAGCTTGAACCATTGCGGCTCTATGTTATATATATCAATACCCAAGCCGATTGATTGTGGCGCATGAGGCAGAGGTATTAGCAAGCCGTCACTTTGGGTGTAACCAGTAATTTCCGGTTGGTTTTCACATCGCACGATTACATCGACGCCGTGCTGTCCATTCCCGTTTTCTAGATTGACCAGAACAGATAATTTGTCATCCAATCTTTTCTCACTGCTCTTCAGTACGAAACGCGGCTTTTTGACCTTGCCATCAGAATTAAGAACAATATAGCCATCTTCATTTAGAACCCATGTTCCTTTCGCATATCTACTATATGCCCCATATGCGAACGAATATTGAAATCTCCCTGTATCGTTTAAAATTAGCGTACTACCAGTTTCTCTTTCCCCCTCAAGAAAATATTTTCCAACCCAGTATTTAGGGTTTTTGGCATAGGCTGGTAATTCGATGCGTTCAAGTTGTTTTTCAACAGGCTTTATCGAAGTCCATGTTGGATCTCTGCTTGAAATATATTGAAGTATGGTCGCAACAGATTTGTCGACGAAGCCGGATTCTTGTAGCAGGAAACCGTAATCATTCAAAATTTGCGTGTAGTGCGGGTTTATATTTTTGGGATCAACTTCGCGAAAATCGAGGTTATATAGAACTGACTGCAATGGCTCCAATACCTTCATCGCACGAATCATCCGAATGTCTGGCGATGGGTTGTAGACCTTTACCTTCGCTATATCCTTTGGCGTAACTTTGTAAGTTTTGTAAAGCTCGATAGATTTAGCATGTGCTTCTTCGATGTTGGTGATTGATGCAGGCGGATCGTTAACTTGATAATCGCCGTTGACGATCATTCTTTCAATTACTTTCCCTTTACAATTATCCCCAAGAATTTTCCTCAGCTTCGTGCCCACTTGAAGCAATAACTCTTTCGAGGGTGCAGGGCTACTTACTTCCAAGAAAGATTTGTGTCCACCAGGTTGGCTTTCATCTTCTTGAGAACCCTGACCATAGGTCATGTAGTAATTGAGCTGTCCATGATTAAAACTTGTGAAGATATCTAACGCATTACACTCTTTCCGATCACTTGCAGTTATCCAAAGTACATCTTTGATCCCATTTTCATCAAGATCGATGAGTTTCTGATAAAGCGTGTAATCAAAGCTACCAATTATTTTTTGTGATTTCCAAATTCGACGGGATTCTTTAAATACGTAAAGATAATCCCCCTCATGATCGTACTTTGTGCGCACCAAATTTAGGCTATCAATCTCTACATTCCGAGAGATAACTTCTGGTGAATCAACACTGAGTAAAGCTGCATTTACGCCGGTAAATGGAGATGTCCACGTAAGAATGAGACTGGACGCCACGAGCCATTTCTTCGACTCTAAATTGATGCGAAAAAAGTTTGCCATTACGCAATAGCTCCGCTTGAACTTTGAGCAAACGATGCCGACGGCATCTTCTCAAACAAAACCAATCTCCCCTGGTCAGACTCCATCGTCAAGGTATAGGTACCGGGAATGGGTATCTGCTCGTATTTCAAGTCGAGCGTATCGTTGTTTGGATCAAGATCGTCGGCTGTGGTTTTTTCCTGGCGGTAGCGACCGCCGTCTTCGCTGAGTACAAAACGTGAAGATGCATTCGTGCCAGCCGGTAAGTTGAAGCTCAGCACGGCATCCCGGTACTCCGCACCCAAGGGAGCGATGGCAGCTACTGCCAGTGGCACCAGCGAGGCCAAACTCAACGCCGCCGCCCCCCCAATCGCCTGATTGATATTCCCCTTCAACTTCACCCCGTTGTTACCATTGATCGTCACCGCCTTCCCATACAACTTCACATTCCCCGCCGGGTCGATCTCCAGCCCTGCGCCGTTCTGCCCGATCTTGATGCTGCCGCCGCCGTTGCCCTTGATGCTGATGCCGTTGCCCGCCAGTATCTTCAGGCTGCCGTTCTCCACCTTCACGATCTGGTCGCCTTGCTTGATGGTGACGATGGAGTTGCGGGCGACCCGCCACTGGGTGCTGCCTTCGGCGCGGTGTTCGATGTTCTTGTCCGCCTTGTGCGTGATGTTCTGGCTGGCGTTGTGCGTCTGGTCGGTGGCGGACTGGTAGTGGATTTCCTTGTTTTTGGTGGTGAGCTTGTGGGTGTTTTCAACGGTCTCGCTGCGGTCGTTGCCGTGGGTCTGCGTGATGCTGTCTCCGGCCTCAATCTTCGATGTCTGTTTGGCGTACACCTGCATCGCCCCCAGCGTGGAGGCAAACTTCACCAGATGTCCGGCGCTGTTCGCATCCAGCCGCAGCAGGTTGAAGGGGCGGTCGTAGTCGCCCTGTTTCAGTTCGATGTGTTCTTCGCCCGCGATGTCGTGCAACAGCAATTCGTTCTTGCTGCCGGTGCGGATGATGTTGTTGCCGAAATTGTTGCTGGTGACCGGCGAGGTGGTGTTGTGGTCGGGCACGGCACCCAGGATAACGGGACGGTTGGCATCGCCGTCGATGTTGGACCAGATCACTTCCACGTCGTCGCGGAAGGGGATTGAAGCGCCCACGGTGTTGTCCCCGCCGGGGCCTCCGTGGAAGCTCATTGTGCGTATAGGATGGCTGGCCTCGGTGTGGGCGGCTGCGTCCTTGTCGCGGGTGTCGAACAATGAGCGCACCTTGAAACGTCCGTGTTCGTCCAGCAGGCCGTAGTCGCCGTTGGATTCGATGCGGGCGCTGTAGATCATGGGCAGGTGCAGGGGCGGTTTGAAGGTGGGGCAGAACGGCAGGCTGCGCGGGATGAGGTGGGCGTGCAAGCTATAGGCAAGGTTGCCGAGGTCGTTGTCGTGTTCGATCAGGGATTGCTGGCTGATCGCGTGGGTGAGGCTGACCACAACATACTCGCCGGTATACCGGGGGTACCCCGGATGCACGAAGTTGAAGCTGGCGCCCGGCAGCAAACCCGCCGCCGAGCCGAAGATTTCTATACGGAGGGTGTCGATGGCGAAGCGCTGGCCGATCAGCCGGGCGCGCAGTTCGGCTTCGTCCGGGTTCAGGGTGCCCAGACCGTAATGCACTTGCACTGGATCTTTGGGATCGGCGGGCGGGTCGCCGGCGCGGACGACATTATCAGGTGTGAGGTGGTTGTAATCCGCGACCTGGGCGCGGGTCGGCCTGAGGCGGCTGCCCTTGATGAATTTATTGAAGCTGGCCTGGGGTTTGTCCAGGCCCGCATCGGCGATGAAGGGGATGGGGCCGAGTTCGAGCCGGGTGAACAGTTCGTTGCTGTCGCTGAAGTGGACAACATCACCGCCTTCTTTCTCGGTGAACCAGTAACTGATGCCGATGCTGGAGAGCAGGCGTTCGATGAATTCGAGGTTGGTTTCTTCGAACTGGATGCAGTATTGCAAAGGCTCGTAGGTCTTTCCCAGTTTCCACTCGATGCTGGCGGCGGGGATGACGTCGTCATGCTGTGCCAAGACTTGTTTGACGATGTCAGGGATGGAAAGATTCTGGAACACGCGATTGTCACGGGATTGAGTCAGTATCCAGAGTCGGGGGCGCAGGGCGACTTTGATGCGGAGCTGTTTTTTGGCATTCCAGCCTTGTTCGCTTTGGTTACCGACGATCCCAGCGAGTTTGCGTTCGTGGCCGGAGGCGTCGATGAGGGTGACCACGGCCTGTTTGCCGAGCCAGTTTTCGTCAAGGCGGTTCGTGTCGGGGTCGGCCAGGATTAAGACCGAGGCCTCGAAGGCGGACGAGATGGCCTCTGTGCTTTCGAAGGCGAGGCTGTCGTAGCTTTTGCCGAGGATGGTAAAACTCAGGTGCGCCGAATTGGCGCGAGCTTTGGCGGCGTTGAGGGCTTGGGTTGTATCAGTTGTAAACTGGGGGTTGGTAAGTGGCATGAGGTTCCTGATCACTCAAGGTAAGGGTTTACTTTGGAAAGCAATCTTGATGCGATAGCCTCCTCCGAACAATCCCCTAAGTATAACGATGGTTTGCCATGCCAGCCCACCGAAAAGGATATAGATACATGCCTATACAATTCACCCTGTTGATAAATCAAGCAAGTCCCAATAAATCGTGACTGTGCGAAAAAGGTTCAAAGGTGGGCGCTATATGTGGCCCCCGGTATTAAACAAGTTTACTGCTGACGATTTACCCCTTGGCGATGGGGTCGTCGCCGCGCGCCAGCTCCTGTTCTGGGGATACCGCTGTGAGCCTCGCACCGTGCTTGCGGTGCGATGTGCATTTAGCGGATTGCATGTGGGGCGCACATTATGAGAGATGGAGTGTAGTGTCAACGCTGCCAGGATGGACTGGCACCCATCCTAGCAGTCCATCAACGGTAACTTACACCAATGAATAATGCACGACCCAAGGTGTTGTAACCATGTACCAGCATGTAATCCCGGTTGAACACGTTATCCACGCGCGCCGACATATCGAAATGCTTGTCCAGAGGGTAGTTCGCGGTGAGATTCAACAAGTCGTATGCCGCCAGATCAACCGCTGTATCGGGTAGGCAGTTATATGATTAACTACACGTACGCCGCTGTGTTGCCACTCACACCCCATATTCAACGTTCCAAGTGATTGTGTAACACCAACACTTGAATAGTTTTTGGCCCGGCGCAGAGTCTGACCGGTCTTGGCATCTCTCGGATTTTGCTGAGTTGCCGCCAACTTCACTTCAGTATCGCCAAATTGTCCGTTGTAGGCCAACTCCACGCCATTGATATGAGCTTCATCGCCCAAGGCCGGTATCCGGGCTCGCAAGTTCTGACGCGACTCCTTCGTATGTTTGCACACAGTGACTATTTGGCAAACCCCTTCTAGCATATCGTTGCAGGCACAGCGACAACTGCTCGAGAATGCCAATTCATGCAACAAGCTGCGTTTGCGCAACCAACAGCAGCAAAGTCAGACTTTCGACAACTTCTACACCCGCGCCAAGCAAGTCTCCCGTCATGCCACCGATGCGTCTCAACAAGAATTCCCGCCAAGCAAGAACCAATACCGGGGCGCACCATAATACTGGATTACCGACACTACATACCATGAGCAGCAAACCCAAAACCCAAATATATGGCTGCGTGGCCTGTCCACTGAAGCGCTCGCCCATGCCGGGCTTAAGGGTGGGCAACCGCGCCCAAATCAATGTTCCCCACCGAGCCCACGCAGGGACCAGCAGCAACGCCCAGTATTGTCCGCTACGTGCCAGCAGCATCAGCAACACCAGCTTGCATGCCAGTTGCAGCACCAGGCTGACAACGCCAAAAGTGCCCAGATGCGGATCGGCCAGCACGGTCAGGAATCGCTCGCGGTCGCGGTGTACCGCACCCAATGCATCGCTCATGTCGGCCAGCCCGTCGAGATGCAACGCACCGGTGACCCATACCCACACTAAGACGGCCAGTAGCGACCCCAGCCACGGGTCGATGCGACTGCCCAACCACAAGGCAGCAGCCAACAGCGCGCCGATGAGCAATCCCACGAACGGGAACCAGTGCGCGCTACGCGGCAAGTGTTCCAGGTCGAGGTCACGCAGCTGCGGCGTGGGCAGCCGCGTCAGGAATTGGATCGCCAGGATCAGGCCACGCATCGCATCTCGCCTCAATTGATGGAAAGCAGGAATGGCAGCTGCCCATGCAGCCAGGAAATGCGCAGGCACGCTGCTTCCGGCAAAGCAATCCGGAAAGCTTGTGCCGGGGTGAAACCGAACAACTCCATGAGCAAGGCACGCATCACCCCGGCATGCGTGATCAACAAGCGATTCGCACCCTCATCATCGGCCAGCCATTCGTGCCAGCCGCGGCCGATGCGCGCACGGAATTGCGCCAGGGATTCGCCGTTGGGCGGAGCATGCTCGCCGTGATTGGCGCTAAACGCCTGAAAAACTTCCGGATCGCGCACGGCGGCTTCTTCAGGCGTGAGACCTTCCCAATCGCCGAACGACAGCTCGCAGAACTGCGGCAATACGCGCAAAGGCAAACGATGCCGGGCGGCATAAGTTGCCGCGAATTCGTGGCAACGCCTGAGCGGCGATGTCGCCAACGTATTGAAATCCGCAGCCGCACAGCGCGCAAGAGCCCGCTGCATCTGCCCGGCTCCCTCCTCAGCCAACACCTCATCGAGCATGCCGCGAAAGACCTGCGCGCGTCCGGCGACCACGCCGTGGCGCAATACGGTCACGAGGATGGGCTCAGTTCTGTTCACTGACTCCGGCCTCGGAAAATGTAGCCATGCCGCGATGCAAGGCACAGGCCAATTGCAGTAACGGCACGGCGACCGCCGCACCGCTTCCCTCTCCCAGACGCATGCCCAGTTGCAGCAACGCCTTCGCTTCAAGTCCGGCCAATACGCGCTGGTGCCCCGGCTCGGCGGAAGTATGCGCGAAAAGTAACCAGCCTCGCACCGCCGGATTGATGTGCACGGCGACGAGCGCGGCCACCGAACTGATGAAACCGTCCACCAGCACCGGCAAGCCGTTTTGTGCCGCAGCGATATACGCTCCCGTCAGACCGGCGATCTCGAAACCACCAAGACTGCGCAAGACCTCCAGCGGTTCGTCCGCAGAAACTTCGTGCAGGCTTAACGCTCTGGCGATCACTTGCGCTTTGTGCGTCACACCGGCGCCATCCAGCCCGGTTCCCGGCCCGGCCAGCAACTCAGGGGCTGCCGACAACAGGGCACAGGCGACAGCCGATGCCGAGGTGGTATTGGCAATGCCCATTTCACCGCCGATGAAAAGCTGCGCGTTCTGCTGCCTGGCGCGCAACGCTGCATTGCGGCCGATCTGCAGGGCGGTAGCGCACTGCTCTGCATCCATCGCGGGGCGCCTGGCAAAATTCGCCGTCCCCGCCGCGATGCGTTCGTCGCGCACATTCTCCAGCGGCTCCACTTCTGACACGGTGCCGAGATTGATCACCTCGAGTGTTGCATTCAGCTGCCGTGCCAGTACGCTGATGGCAGCACCGCCGCGTGCAAAATTGCGCACCATCTCCGCCGTGACGGCCTGCGGGAAGAGCGACACGCCTTCTTCAGCCACACCATGGTCGGCCGCAAAGATGCCGATGTACACGCGTTCCATCGTGGGCTGCTCCTGCCCTTGCCATGCCGCGAGTTCCACGGCGATGTCCTCCATGCGCCCCAGGGCGCCGGGCGGCTTGGTAAGTTGCCCCTGGCGCGCCAAGGCGGCAGTTCGCGCCGTTTCATTCAACGCTGCACAAGGCTGTGTAAGCCAGTTTGTTGTCATCTTCAACTTCCTTTCACGAATAGCGGCATTCCTGCCACGGTCAAAATCACACGTTCGCATAATGCGCCCAATTGCTGATGCAACCGACCGACCTCATCGCAATAGCGGCGCGACAATTCACCCAGCGGGACGACGCCCATGTTGGTTTCGTTGCTCACCAGAATGATGTGGCCGGGCAAGCCGGGCAGTACGTTCAACAACGCATCCACCTCGCGGCGCAGTGCGACTTCGCTGACATCACACAACAATTGCGTAAGCCACAACGTCAGGCAGTCCACCAGCACACAGCGCCCGGCACCGGCCTGCTGTTGCAACACCTGCGCCAAGTCCTGACCCGCTTCGACTACATGCCAGTGCGCAGCCCGGTGCGCCCGATGATGCGCGATGCGTTGCTGCATTTCCGCATCGCGTACCTGCGCCGTCGCCACATACACCACTTCCAGGCCGGAAGCTACGGCATGCTGCTCCGCCAGGCGGCTCTTGCCGGAACGTACTCCCCCGAGGATCAACTCACGCATCGCACCATTCTCCATTCAATTTATGCGCAACACATCGCCTTATTTTGGCTGGTAGTGGAAAGCGACAAACAGGCGCCGCCCCAGCGGATTGTAGCCATATACATTGCCGTCGTTCTGGTTGGTCAGGTTGTCTGCGCGCAACGACAGCCGCATATCCTTGTTGAAAATATAACCGGCAATCAGATTGAATACGTTGTATGCGGCCAGGGTCTTGGTTGTGGACGGGAACGCAAACGACGAGTCGGAATCCTGGCGCGTGCCGCTGTACAGCCACTCTCCGCCCACTTGCCATGCGCCGAACTGCTGCGTCAGGCCGAGACCACTGTGCAGTTTGGCACGCCGGATCAACTGCGCCCCGGAGTTGTCATCGCGCGGATTCTGCGAAGTCAGTGTGGCTTTCACTCCGCTCTCGCCGAATCGTCCGGCGTAACTGAGCTCGACACCGTCGATGCGCGCTTTGTCGACATTGACCGGCGGCCACCCTGCAATCAAATCGCGAATGCGGTTATCGAAGTACACGGCATCAAATTGCTGTCCGCCCGAGGCATAACGCAACCCTGCTTCCAGATTGCGCGAACGTTCTGGCCTTAATGCCGGATTACCACCGCCGTAGCCGGTATCCGGCCAATACAATTCATTGAACTTTGGCATCCTGAATGCTGTGCTGTAGCTGGCGGTAGCGCGCCATGCATCAGCAAAGCCATAGCCATAGCCCAATAGGCCGGTGGTATTGCCGCCGTATTGGGAAATATTGTCCTGACGCAGATTAAGCTGAGCCTGATGCGCGCCGTAGTTCCCGGTGTAACCGGCAAACAGGCTATGTATTTGGCGGGTGTTTTGCACATAGCCCGGATTAATATCGCTCGACACTGTTTGCCGCAACGACTCCGCTCCTAGCAATAGCTGTTGGCTGTCGTCCAGATGCAGCGCGTTTTGCCAAATCAGTTGATCGCTGCTGGTCTGGTACAGTGAAGCGTATGCTTTAGGCTGGCCATTCAGGAAATCGCGGTATTGATCTACTCCATTCGCAATTTGCAACTTGCTGTGCCAGGTCTCATTGATCTGGTCGTCCGAAACCAGCGAGATCTTCCAAATCTGCGCACGATTTCTGTTCACGTCCGTTGGTTGCACATATCCGCTACTGGTGTCGTACTGATTGTTGCCGTTACTGCCGAACAGCGAAGCCGTAACACGGTTGTCGGCGCTGAACGCATGCCCCACATTGGCTGACAGGCTGTTATTGTGATAGCCATCCGGATCCGGGTTGGCATTAAGTGCCAAGGCCGGATTTAATGCCGAAACGCCGTCTGTCTTAAAGGAGGAGAGCTGCACACTGAAATCTGTTCCATTTGCCGCACCGCCAAAACCGGCAGCTAAACGCCGCGTGCCCTGATTGCCGAAACCAACACTTATATTCGCTGCAGGTGTCCCATGCCCGCGCTTGGTGAATATCTGGATTATTCCACCGATGGCCTCGGAACCATACAAGCTGCTGACGTTGCCGCGCACCACCTCTATGCGCTCAATTTGATCCAGCATCAATTGCTCCACCGCTGTTGTTCCGGAGGTGGCGGAATTGACGCGAACGCCATCAATCAGCACCAATACATGAGTACTGTCCGTGCCGCGCAGAAACACGCCAGTGGTTTTGCCCATTCCACCGCTCGGATCGGTTTCGACTCCAGCCACACTACGCAGAATGGTCGGCAAATCGGGCGCTTGCGAATAGCGGATGTCCTGCTCTGTGATGACTGTTGCGCTGGACAGCGACTGATTGAGCGGCTGCTTGAGGCGCGTCGCAGTTACCGTGACTTCGCCCAGCGTTTCATCTGTTGCTGCATGTACGACAGAAGGCACCGCACAGAGTATGGCGGCGAATAGCTTATTTTTAAATTGCATGAGATATTTCCTGAATGGTTCCAAGCGACCCCGTTGGAACATTGAACAAAATCAGGAGATGGCGGGAGATGAAGAATGAGCCTGAGAATGGACATTCATGCGCCCCACGCGCATTTCCTGAACCTCGCCCAAGGCCGGTATCCGGGCTCACGAGTCTTGATTTGCCGCCTTCCCATGCTTGCGCACAGTGGCTAATTGGCAAATCCACACTTGCTTACCGTTGCGGGGGCAGCACAGGCATCGAAAGTTATTACTTCCTCACCTGTTTCCCGTTTAACTGAAAGGCTCACGCCTTTCTGCACCTTGAAGCAGGGGTGATATTATCAGAAGTTACGACCAGGAATTCCAAAGCACTTGCAAAACATTCCGTTACCGATTGACTTAACAGGGTTTTTAAATTTATAGTTCGCCAATGCACAGCGAACTTGAAGCTCTCGACCAAAAATTGGCCCTGCTGGTCCAGCTTACACAGCGCCTGCGCGCCGAAAATTTACAGTTGCGCCAGGAGGTTGCGGCCGCAGTCAGCCAGCAACGCAAGAGCCAGGACAAAGTCGATGCGGCAGCGCAGCGTCTGGAAAAACTGCTCACCCAACTTCCGGAGGACGCGGCATGAGCAAGATCAGTTCATTGGACGTGACCATCCTCGACCGCGAAATGCGCGTCGCCTGCCCCGAAGATGAACGCGCCGAATTGCTGGATGCCGTTGCTTATTTGGATAAAAAAATGCGCGAGATTCGCGATGCCGGCAAGATCGCATCAATAGAACGCATCGCCATCATGGCTGCACTCAACATCACCCACGAGCTATTGACCACACGCGTCGGCGGAGGATTTGACCTCGCCGAATTCAAGCGTAGAATGAATTCCATGCAGGCAACCATCGACGCGGCTATAGCAGAACAGGATGAGTTGTTCTAGGTTTGTTCCCTGCGGTGTTCGTGAGACTCATAATTCTTTGAACCAATGAGCTAATGCTTAGGTTGCGCCCCATTAAAGTTACTGTTGTGAGCGTCCCCCGTGGACGCACCTGATGTAACCGGGAACCGACCCTCTTGAACCCCGGTTCAAGATATTGAGTCAACGGCACAGGCGGGGAACTTCATTCCAGTGCGATCTTTCGGGATCGCACTTTTCTTTTGTGGAGTTTGAACGTGCGTTACTGGTTGATGAAATCCGAACCTGCCGATTGCAGCATCGACGACCTGGCGGCAATGAAAGACCAGACTGTGGCCTGGTACGGTGTGCGAAATTATCAGGCACGCAACTTCATGCGCGACCAGATGAGCGTCGGCGACGGGGTGCTGTTCTATCATTCCAACTGCAAGGAACCGGGTATCGCGGGCATCGCCGAGGTGTGCAGCAGCGCCTATCCCGATGCCAAACAGTTCGACAAGAAGAGCAAATACTTCGACCCCAAGGCCACACAGGAAACGCCGCGCTGGGTCAATGTGGATGTGAAGCTAGTGAAGAAGATCGTGCTCATTTCCATCGAGGAATTGAAGCGCCATCCGGTGTTGGAGAACATGCGCACTCTGCAAAGAGGTAATCGCCTCTCCATCACGCCGCTCGATCCGGCGGAGTGGCGGTTCATCACGACGAAGCTGGTGCGCGAATGATGATCGCGAAAGTTTTTTCAATTCCGTCATTCCGGCGCAGGCCGGAATCCAGCAAAAACAAACACCCCGCGTAGCGGACAAAAAACTTTATTGTCCCGCTTCGCGGGTTTGATTTAGTCAACTGGATTCCGGCCTGCGCCGGAATGACGGCATATTTGAGGTAGTCTGATGGAATGGTACGCAGCCTATTTGATACTTGGCGCAGTCGCCGGATTCCTGGCCGGCCTGTTCGGCGTTGGCGGCGGTCTGGTTCTGGTTCCGGTACTGCTGCTGATGTTCGATGCACAGAACTTCACGCCAGCGCACACGATGCATCTCGCGCTCGGCACCGCCATGGCGACCATCCTGTTCACGTCCATCGCCAGCATGCGCAAGCATCACCAGCACGGTGCGGTGAATTGGCAAGTCGTGCGCCACATCACCCCCGGCATCCTGTTCGGCACGGCCATCGGCGCATTCACAGCTTCAGCCATCCCGGTAAAGGGATTGGGCATCTTCTTCGCCGTGTTCGTCTATTTTGCGGCAGCCCAGATCCTGCTCGGCAAGCGCCCGCATGCCTCGCGCCAGCTCCCGGGCTTCGTCGGAATGTCGCTCACCGGCACGCTGACCGGATGGCTCAGCAGCCTGGTCTCCATCGGCGGCGGTACCATCGTCGTGCCCTTCCTCCTCTGGTGCAACATCCCGATACGCCACGCCATCGGCACGGCTGCCGCCATCGGCTTCCCCATCGCAGTGGGCGGCACGATAGGCTACATCACGGTCGGCTGGAACGCGGCCGGACTGCCCGGCATGCATCTGGGTTACGTCTACCTGCCCGCCCTGCTCTGGGTCGCCTTCGCCACCGTCCTTACCGCGCCGCTGGGCGCCAAGGCCGCGCACAACATGAAGGTGGAATTGTTGCGCAAACTGTTCGCCGTGCTGCTGGTGGTACTGGCAACGAAACTGCTGCTGAAAATCCTGGGCTAGACACGCATCAGAGTGGCACGGCATCAATCTGCGCCGCCTCAACTCCCAATCCCTATAATTACTCATATTTAATCAAATAATTAGGCGATACTTGATTAAGTCACTAAGCAAATATAATATTTGCCTATCACGGCATGTTTGATTGGCTCAAAGGGGAGCAACAGGGAAGAGTCAGGCCGCTGAAATACGTGTCATACAAAAAATAATCATAAAAGGCTTGCAGATGACATTTCGATATCCAAGGTGGTTGGCATATATCAGATTCACCGTGGCAATAGCGTTGGCGATTGCCTTGTACATCGGTACAAAGCCGATGTTTTGGGGATGGCTGCTGTTTGCCCCGCTTTTCCTCTTCCTTGTATATGAAGGTGCCCGCTCGCACAGCTACTCTCTGACAATCGGCGAAGATCTCCTCAACATTGGCGGATTCGAACCCGCCGAATACCCGATCTCTGAAATATCAAACGTCAATGTGTGGGATGCCAAGGGGAGACAGATCGCTGTGGTGACCTTTATTGACCGCCGCAAATTCAGTTTTCCCAGCTACCTGGTCGGGTTCATGGATGCGGTTGAATTAATCAGGGCACGTGCCAAGCTGGAAAAACCCGCTGTGAACTCCTGATTTTCCGGGCATCGTTCCTCTCCCTCTGGGAAACAACCAGCGACTTGCCCGCACACCCGCAAGGGGTAGGCCGTGGTTGTAAAGCTGCTAAAGCGGCAACAACGACACACTGTTGAGCTTAGTCGAATGGCTAGTAGTTCCACCAAGGTTAGGGTGGTGGAAGACTCTATACTCTCCTCCACATTTCGATACCAACACCGTCGGGGGTAGCCCGACAGCAAGCTACTTTCTTTTGCTTCGCCAAAAGAAAGTAGCCAAAGAAAAGGCAACCCCGGTGCGCCGTCCCTTCGGAGTTCCCTGCGTTGCTCGACTGGTCAGGCGGCTGCGGAACTCGCGCTACGCGCTCAGACAGTCCTCGCCGACATCCCCTGACCAGCCTGCGCTACTCGGCGGCACACAGGGGAAGGAAAAGGCAAAACCCAAACCCACCGCGTGGGCACTTCGTGCCCACGTGGCTGGCACCTCTTACAGTGAAAGCCCCCCAATATCCCCTTGCTTTACGGGGATAGATTGGTCTGTCATGATGAACACCATTCGCATGAGTTTACAAAGAGCAAATGACCCCGCGAGACTTGAAAGCACACAAAACGGCTCCAAAGCACCTGAAAGAAATTCCAGTCTTTAAGCCGCAAAAACGCAACAAGCTTCCAAAGCCGTTCAAGACTCTTGGAGGGGCCCGAATTCAATCAACTGGCATGATTGACGTCTCTGCCGATCATGTGGCATTCATGTACTGGCGTGATGGCCCAATCATCACTGACCGTTCTTTTTATGCTCATCTGTTTTGTCGACTAGCGAGCGGCAGCCTCAGCCCAGTTTTTGAATTCCATTGGCATCCTAGTCACAAGGGCTTCCACTGCAAAACTCCGTGCCGAACTAACTTTGATTACACCGACCGCATGTTGCCAGGCGCGCCAGAACTAGCACTGAAAACAAAGTATGATACCGACCCTAAAATTCACGCTGATCGTCTGAAGTTAATTATCGCCTTTTGTCGATCATGTGGAATTTCACTGCCGGACAATGACCCAAACTCTAAGTCATTATTGTGATAACAATCGACCTTAAGCGCGCAATCTGTTCGCTCTTCGAAGTACACGCCGATGAAGGTGATGTACAGCGCATTGTTACGCCCCTTGAATACTCTGGAAGTAACGATCAAATCGTTGTTCGAGTGCGCCCCGCAGGCAACGGCCAAGGGTTCGTAATTGACGAGAACGGCGAGGCTGCATTCTATGCAGGACTTAACGGTGGGGATGTTGAATCAGATGCAGTAGGCCGTTGGGCAGCAGCTTTGTCTTCGATCTCGCCTGTTGAATTTACCGAGGATGAAAAAATATCCGCATTCGCCAGTGATGAGCGGCTTGTCGCACCATATATATTCCGAGTAGCGGAGGCCGCACAACAGTTGCACGCAATAGCAACTGCTCGTGTAGATCGACAAGCTGGCGACTTCAAAGAACGAATAAAGCAAGTCGTGCAAGAAATTGCCACAGAACTTAAACTTCAATGCGCTTCCGATGTTGAGCTTCCAATTGCTGGCGGTTTGAAGGCCGATCATGTGCTAGGAACGAGCAAGCCGCTTATCATTATCGCAGCGACTTCTTCCACCCGCCTGCTTGAAGCTGAAGTTATCTATATGCAATATCGTGCGGACAATAAACCAGGCTACATTTTGGCAGTTGCCGAAGATCAGACTAGTGTAGGG
Organism: Sideroxydans sp.; assembly: GCA_043744345.1. Lineage (GTDB taxonomy): Bacteria > Pseudomonadota > Gammaproteobacteria > Burkholderiales > Gallionellaceae > Sideroxyarcus. The sequence goes on from JAYTUW010000035.1 coordinate 72,240, forward strand.
AAAAAGCAGTATGAACGTGCTGCTTACTACACAAACAAAGCCGTAATTTTTAATCAAGATGCATTTAGCAAGCTGATTTCTAATGAGGTAACTGCCGGCATTCATTAATCGCGACCGCATTAGAATTTAAGTTATCAGTGCATTAAGCCCCCAAATACGCCCTCTGCACCGCATCACTCCCCAACAACTCACTCGCCGCACCCGCCAAGGTAATCAAGCCCCCCTCCAGCACAAAACCGCGTTGCGCAGCTTCCAGCGCCAGCTTGGCGTTCTGCTCGACCAGCAGGATGGTGACTCCTTGCGCCGCGATATCGCGGATGGTCTCGAATATCTTTTCCACCATCAGCGGCGCGAGTCCCATGCTCGGCTCGTCCAGCATCAGCAGCGTCGGGCGACTCATCAGCGCGCGCGCCATGGCGACCATCTGCTGCTCGCCGCCGGAGAGCGTTCCCGCCAGTTGTGCGCGGCGTTCGGCGAGACGGGGAAATAGAACATATTGGCGTTCGAGATCGACGGCGGTTTCGGCTTTGTCGCTACGCACGTAAGCACCCATCAGCAGATTCTCTTCCACGGTGAGCCGCGCGAAGATGCCGCGGCCCTCTGGGACAAGCGAGATGCCGTTGGCGACACGTTGGTGCGCGGGGATGTGCTGCAGGGATTTTTCCTGATAGTTGAGTTTGCCCGAGGAGGGATGCACCAGGCCTGCCAGCGCTTTGAGCGTGGTGGTTTTGCCTGCGCCGTTGCTGCCGATGAGCGTGACGAGTTCGCCCTGGGCGATGGTGAGGCTGATACCTTTCAGGGCCTGGATGCCACCGTAGGCGACTTTGAGGTTTTCGACTTCGAGAAGTGGAGTTTGAGTCATACCGAAACCTCAAATATGTCGTCCCACCGGCGAAGGCCGGTGTCCAGTTGATTAAATGCACTGGATTCCGGCCTCCGCCGGAATGACGAATTCAAAATTATCGTTGTGACCATTTATCGTCCCTCACCCCTCTCCCGCCAGCGGGCGAGGGGCGTCTGTTGCCTCCCCGCCGAGATAGGCCGCGATCACCGCCGGGTCGCGGCGCACTTCTTCCGGCGCGCCTTCGGCGATCTTCTTGCCATAGTCCAGCACCGCAACGCGATCACATAGCCCCATGATAAGTTTGACGTCGTGCTCGATGAGCAGCACGGTGATGCCGCTGGCACGGATCTTTTGCAGCAGCGCTTTCAGCGCGACGGTCTCGGTCGCATTCATACCGGCGGCGGGTTCGTCCAGTGCGAGCAGTTTGGGTTCGGTGGCAAGCGCGCGCGCGATCTCAAGGCGGCGCTGTTCGCCGTAGGAAAGATGTTTCGCCAAGGTCTGATGCGCGCAGGTGATGCCGACGTAATCAAGCAGTTGGCGTGCGCGCTGCACGGTGTCTCGCTCTTCGGCTCGGGCGGCCGCGTTTCGGGTCAGCGCGCCCCAAATGCCGGTGCGCGTGCGCAGATGTCTCCCAACCATGATGTTCTCCAGCGCGCTCATGTTGGCAAACAGGCGGATGTTCTGGAAGGTGCGCGCGATCCCGGCCTGGGCCAGCAGATGCGGCTTGCAGTGGGTGTAGCGTTGCCCGGCAAAATCGAACGAGCCACTATCAAGTTGATACAAGCCGGTGACGACGTTGAACAAAGTGGTTTTGCCCGCGCCGTTAGGGCCGATCAAACCGTAAATGTCGCCGCGATGAATATGCAGCGAGACATCGGCAAGCGCGGTTACGCCGCCAAAGTGTTTGCCGACACTTGTTAATTCAAGCAGGCGATTATTTGGAGGCGTCATACACCGTCTCCTGCTCCTGATGCAGCACGCTGTCGTCGGCATCGAATTCGCGGCGGCGCTGTGTCGAGGGCCACAATCCGGCCGGACGCCACAGCATGACCAATATCAGCGCGAGGCCGAACATCAACATGCGCAGGCTTTCCGGATCGACCACCACTTTGCCGAGCAACATCTGCTGCACCGGCCCGGCCGCGTTGCGGAACAGTTCCGGCAGTGCCACCAACAGCACGCCGCCCAGCACCACGCCGCCGACATTGCCCATGCCGCCCAGCACCACCATGCACAGCACCATGATGGATTCCATCAAACTGAAACTCTCCGGGCTGACGAAACCCTGGAAACCGGCGAACAATCCGCCGGAGATGCCGCCGAAGGTTGCGCCCATGGCGAAGGCCAACAGTTTGATGTTGCGCGTGTTGATGCCCATCGCCGAGGCGGCGACTTCGTCTTCGCGTATCGCCACCCAAGCGCGGCCGATGCGCGAGTCTTCCAGACGGCGCGAAACGAAGATTACCAGCAGCGTAAAACCGAGAAACAGGTAGTAATGCCAGTGCACGTCGTCCACGCGCACACCGAACCATTCGTATGAGTTGCCGAAGGAGAATCCACCAATCTGCAACGGATCGATTGCGCTGATACCTTGCGGGCCGTTGGTGATGTTGACCGGCGCATTCAGGTTATTGAGGAAGATGCGGATGATTTCGCCGAAACCGAGCGTGACGATGGCAAGGTAGTCGCCGCGCAACTTGAGCGTGGGCGCGCCAAGAAGCACGCCGAAGCCGCAGGCAATCAGCGCGCCCAGGGGCAGCACCACATATATCGGCCAATGCAGGCCGAACTGCGGCGAGCCGAGCAGGGCGTAGGTGTAGGCGCCCACCGCAAAGAAGGCGATGTAGCCCAGGTCGAGCAGGCCCGCGTAGCCGACCACGATGTTCAAACCCAGTGCCAGCATGATGTAGAGCAAGGCGAAATCGGCGATGCGCACCCAGCCGTGGCCGAACAGCGCGTCGATGATGAATGGCAGCGCCAGCAGGGTGATGGCGAGCGTGAGATGGCCGGATAAACGATGCAGCTTCATGCGCGCTCCGCCAGCTTCTCGCCCAGCAGGCCGGAGGGACGGAACACCAGCACCGCGATCAGCACGAAGAACGCGAACACATCCTGGTAGTGGCTACCGAGGAATCCGCCGGTGAGATCGCCGATGTAACCCGCACCCAGACTTTCGATCAGGCCCAGCAGCACACCGCCCAGCATCGCGCCACGCAGGTTGCCGATCCCGCCCAGCACTGCGGCAGTGAAAGCCTTGAGGCCAAGCATGAAGCCCATGTAGTAATGCACGATGCCGTAGTTGGCACTGACCATGAAACCCGCGATGGCGGCCAGTGCCGAACCCAGCATGAAGGTGACGGAGATGACGCGGTTGATATCCACGCCCATCAGGGTGGCCGCGGAGGGATTCTCGGCCACGGCACGCATGGCGCGACCGGTGCGGGTGTGATTCACCAGCCACATCAACCCCGCCATGATGGCGAGCGCGACGATGACGATGACGATCTGCACATCGTTCATCACCGCACCGCCGAACTGGTGCGGGGTGCTGGTGAACGGCAGGGCGAAGGAATGGTATTCGCGGCCCCAGATCATCATCGCGAGGTTTTGCAGCACGATGGAAACGCCGATGGCGGTGATGAGCGGCGCGAGGCGCGGCGCGTGGCGCAGCGGACGGTAGGCAATGCGCTCGATGCCATAACCCAGCACCATGCACGCCGCCATTGCCCCCAGCAGGCTGAACAACACGGCCAGTACCGGAGAAAAAGCCGCGGCCAGCAGCGCTTGCAATACGGTGAGCGCGATCATCGCGCCTATCATCACCACTTCGCCGTGCGCGAAATTGATGAGGCCGAGGATGCCGTACACCATGGTGTAGCCCAGTGCCACCAGCGCATACACGCTGCCCTGCACCAGGCCATTGATGATTTGCTGAAGAAAAATATCCACTTGTTGCGGGGCTAAGAAGCCCCCCTTTGACAAAGGGGGGGGGGGATTTGCATTGTTGGGGTTGAAACTCCTGCGCTTAAATCCCCCTCAATCCCCCTTTCACAAAGGGGGAAGCGGTCCCGGAGCATCACTGCTTGGTTGCGGGAGTCCCGCCCATGGTCTGCACGGCATTCCACTTGCCCTGGCGCACTTGATACACCGTGACCGCGCCGCCCTTGATGTCGCCTTTTTCGTCGAAACCTATTCTGGCGGTGACACCGTCGAGCTCCACCTTGCCGATCTCCGGCAGGTATTTGGCAGGCTCTGCAGAACCGGCTTTTTGCATGGCGGCGATCATCACGTTGACGGCGTCATAGCAATACGGCGCATATAGCTGGATGGGCTGATGGAAGCGCGCTTCATAGCGTGTGGAGAAATCGCGTCCGCTGGGCATCTTGTCCAGCGGCACGCCGGGCAGGGAAGCGTAGGTCCCCTCCTCTGCTCCCCCGCCTAGTTCGATCAGCTTGGGCGTGTAGCCGCCATCGCCCATCATGAATTGCGTCTTCATGCCCAGCGAACGCATCTGCTTCACCATGGGCACGCCCTGCGGGTCCATACCGCCAAAGAACAGCAGGTCGGGCTGCTTGCCCTTGAGCGAAGTCAATACCGCGGTGAAGTCCACCGACTTGTCGGTGGTGTATTCGCGCGCGATGATCTTGGCACCGCTGGCTTCGGCCGATTTCACAAACTCGTCCGCCAACCCCTGACCATAGGCAGTGCGGTCGTCGATCACCGCGATGTTCTTGAGTCCCAGCACTTTGACGGCAAACTCGCCCAACGCCTTGCCCTGTTGTGCATCATTGGTCATCACACGGAACGCGGTCTTGTAGCCCTGGGCGGTGAATTTGACGGCAGTGGCAGACGGGGATATCTGCGGGATGCCGTTCTTGAAATAGATGGAGGAGGCGGGAATGGTGGTGCCGGAATTAAGGTGGCCGATTACACCGTTCACTTTGGCATCGACCAGTTTCTGCGCCACGATGGTCGCGGTCTTGGGATCGGTCTGGTCGTCTTCGCTCAACAGCTCGAAACGCGCCTTTTTGCCGCCAATGAGCACGCCTTTGGCATTGGCATCGTCGATGGCCATGCGTGTGCCGTATTCGTTGTCCTTGCCGATATGGGCCTGGGGGCCAGTAAGGGGGGCCGCTGCGCCTATCTTCACCACCAGTTCATCGGATGCCGCGACGGGCGCGGTCTCGTTTTTTCCGCAGCCGCTGAAGGCAGCCGCAAACACTGCCAGCAGAGCAATTTTGTTGATCGACATATTGAAATTCGGCGGCAAAATAAAAGGATGGCCGGATTATGCGTAGCCCTCCAACCCTTGTCAATTAAGCGTTTCGGGCAACAAAAAAGCCGACTTGCGCCGGCTTTTCTGTATTGCTTGTGAAGTCCTGAATTACAGGCTCAACACGAACTTGACCAGTTCCTTGATCTCTGCGTCCGGAACCTTGGGAGAGTTCGGCGGCATTGGCATCGTGCCCCATACGCCTGCACCACCCTTGGAAACCTTGGCGACCAGCTTGGCTTCTGCATCGGCTTGGCCCTTGTACTTCTTGGCCACGTCTGCATATGCCGGTCCGATCAGCTTCTTGTCGATTGTATGGCAAGCAGTGCAACCGTTCTTCTTGGCCAGCGCTGGCATTTCAGCTGCCATTGCGGAACCGGCAACCATCAGGCCGGCAGCAGCGATCATGCTAATAACGATAGATTTCATTTTCTCTCCATTTTTATACGTTTAACCACATTTGAGACGGACGGAGTCTTTACCCCGCCCGCATTCTAAACAACCCAGCCTGATTTGCAAACCCGCGGGGGCACACCAATAACGCGCCCGCGAATCGGCACGTTGACACCGCTTGCCCATGATTATTTCAGGGACAAAATGAAGCGCACCAAAGTCTTGATGTCGGCGTCCCCAACCTTGGGCGAATTCGGCGGCATGGGTGCAGCGCCCCAGACGCCGCCCCCACCCTTGGCCACTTTGGCGACCAACTTGGCTTCAGCGTCTTTCTGTCCGCGGTATTTGGCCGCAACGTCGTTCCAAGCAGGCCCAACCAGCTTCTTTTCTACCGTGTGACAGGCGAAACAACCGCTTTTTTGCGCCAATTCGCGCTCTTTGCTGGCGGCCACTGTGACAGCCGGGGGGGGTGATTGCACTGCTACTGCAGCCGGGCTGACAGCAGAAACGGGCGCTGCCGCAGTCACCGGTGCGACAACTGGCGCGGTGGTGTCCGGCTGGCATCCGGATATAAGTATCAGCAATGGTGTCATAAGCACAGCTGCGCGGCTTGTCCTTGTCATGTCGTTCCCTTTGTCAGAAGTTGTCAGTCGGTTCGTTCCAGCCAGTCCAGCAAATAGGCCCACTGCTCCAGTTCGCGCTGCGCCAGTGACGGTGCCAGATCGAACAGCGTCTTGCCCTCGAATGCCGCGTTGACATAGACCTGGGCTTCCCGCAGATAGGCCAGAACAGGCAGATCCAGCCCTTTCAGAAATTGTTCCAGCGTAAGTGCGGCTCTCGTGCGCGGATCCATGCGCATGCCAACCACGCCGACGAATATCTTGCCTTTGCGTACAGTTTTCTCGTGGTGCAGGACTTCAAGGAAGTCGCGGCTGGCCTGGATATCGAAAGCAGAAGGAGCGATGGGTACCACGACTTTGTGTACCAGTTTCAGGGCATGCTCCAGATTTTTTCCGTGAAGCCCGGCCGGGGAGTCGATCACCAGCCAGTCTACCGGGGCGCTTTTTTCGCCGTCTGACTGCATTAATTCGATGCTTGGGAGGCTGCGGGGGCGGTTCGCCAGCCATTGCGTCGCCGATTTCTGGCGGTCCAGGTCAAGTATCGCGGCACGTTGACCTCGCGCGGCAAGATAACCCGCGATGTTGGTGGACAACGTGGTCTTGCCGCTACCGCCTTTGGGATTCGCAATCAGTATGGCTTTCATGCTTTCCCTCCGTGGCAGGAGCGGCTTCAGCCGCGAATATCGCCTTCGCGGCCAAAGCCGCTCCTACATTATTTCTCCACTTGCGATACGTCGCGTACAGCGCCCTTGTCGGCGCTGGTCACCATGGCCGCGTAAGCGCGCAATGCCGCCGATATCCTGCGCGGACGTGCAGACGCAGGCTTCCACGCCTGCTTGCCGTTCGCTTCCATCGCCGCACGGCGCTTGGCCAACTCGGCATCGGTAATCGCCAGATTGATCGTGCGATTGGGGATGTCGATCTCGATGCGGTCGCCTTCCTGCACCAGTCCGATGGCGCCACCACTGGCCGCTTCCGGAGAGACGTGACCAATACTCAGGCCGGAGGTGCCGCCGGAGAATCGCCCGTCGGTGAGCAAGGCACAGGCTTTGCCCAACCCTTTTGATTTCAGGTATGAGGTCGGGTACAGCATCTCCTGCATACCGGGGCCGCCTTTTGGTCCTTCGTAGCGGATGACCACCACATCGCCAGCGACAATCTGGTCGGCCAAAATTCCGGCCGTCGCCGCGTCCTGGCTTTCAAACACGCGCGCGCGTCCGTTGAATTTGTGGATGCTTTCATCCACGCCCGCGGTCTTCACGATACAACCGTCCAGCGCGATGTTGCCGTGCAATACCGCCAGTCCGCCATCCTGCGAATAGGCGTGTGCCTTGTCGCGGATGCAGCCTTTGGCGCGGTCGGCGTCCAGTTCCGGATACAGCATGGATTGGGAAAACGCGATGGTGGTGACGATACCGCCGGGTGCAGCACGGAAGAACTTCTGCACCGACTCGTCTTTACTTTGAACGATGTCCCACTGCTTGAGTCCGTCGCGCAAGGTCTTGCTGTGTACCGAGCCGACTTCGCCGTGCAGCAACCCGGCACGATCCAGCTCTCCCAGAATCGCCGCAATGCCGCCCGCGCGGTGCACGTCTTCCATGTGGTACTCGGACGACGGTGCGACCTTGCACAGGGTCGGCACATGGCGTGACAACCGGTCCATGTCCTTCATGGTGAAATTCACCCCCGCCTCGCTCGCGATAGCCAGCAGATGCAAGACGGTATTGGTTGAACCGCCCATGGCGATATCCAGCGTCATGGCGTTCTCGAATGCCTTGAACGAAGCAATACTGCGCGGCAGCACCGATACATCATCCTGTTCGTAATAACGCTTTGCCAGTTCGACAATCAGGCGACCTGCGCGCAGGAATAATTGCTTGCGCTCGGCATGTGTCGCCACCAGAGAACCGTTGCCGGGCAAGCTCAGCCCCAATGCCTCAGTCAAACAATTCATTGAGTTCGCAGTAAACATGCCGGAACAGGAACCGCAAGTCGGGCAGGCGGAACGCTCGATGGCATCCACTTCCTCGTCGCTCACGCGGCTGTCGGCGGCGGCGACCATCGCATCCACCAGATCCAGGCCTTTGACCTTGCCCTGCCAGTTGACCTTGCCTGCTTCCATCGGCCCGCCGGAGACGAACACCACCGGGATGTTCAGGCGCATCGCGGCCATCAGCATGCCGGGCGTAATCTTGTCGCAGTTGGAGATACACACCAGCGCATCGGCGCAGTGGGCGTTGACCATGTATTCCACGCTGTCGGCGATCAGGTCGCGGCTGGGCAACGAATACAGCATGCCGTCGTGCCCCATGGCGATGCCGTCGTCGATGGCAATGGTATTGAACTCCTTGGCGATGCCGCCCGCCTTCTCGATCTCGCGCGCCACCAGTTGTCCCATGTCCTTGAGATGCACATGGCCGGGCACGAACTGGGTGAAGGAGTTTGCTATCGCGATGATGGGCTTGCCGAAGTCGCCTTCGGTCATGCCGGTGGCGCGCCACAGCGAGCGGGCACCGGCCATGTTGCGGCCATGGGTGGAGGTGCGGGAACGGTATTGAGGCATGGTGCGAATTCCGGTTTGTTGGTCAGAGTGTTAATTCTAATCCAGACTGACTGCAAAACGCAGCCAGTCTTGAACCGGCGACATCAAGGATCAGTGCTCAATCACCGGATTCGCCTTGCGCGAAGCCATGAAAATCTCCATCTCGTTTACCGGCAATGGTCTGCTGAAGTAATACCCCTGCACTTCCTGGCAGCCCTGCAGCCGCAGGAACGACAACTGCGCGGCCGTTTCCACGCCTTCCGCGATGGTCAGCATGCCCAGGCTGCTGGCCATGTTGATGATGGCGGTAACGATGGCCTTGTCTTCCGGATCGTCGCCGATATCGCGCACGAACGACTGGTCGATCTTGAGCTTGTACACCTTGAAGCGCTTCAGGTAACTCAAGGATGAATAGCCGGTGCCGAAGTCGTCGATGGACATGCGGATGCCGAGTTCATGCAGTTTTTCCATCACGCTCATCGCCCGGTCCGGGTTATCCATGGCAACCGCCTCGGTGAGTTCCAGTTCCAGATAGCGGGCTGCCACGCCGACCTCGTCGAGGATGCTGCTGACCAGTTCAGGCAGGTTGGGGTGATGGAACTGGGTGGCGGACAGGTTGACGGCCATCATCATCGGCGGCAATCCCTTGTCCATCCATTCCTTCAATTGCTTCAGCGCGGCGCGCAATACCCATTCGCCGATCTGGACGATCTGCCCGGTCTCTTCGGCGATGGGAATGAACTCGGACGGCGAGATCATGCCCATTTCAGGATGCGCCCAGCGCAGCAGAGCTTCCACACCGACGAGCCGGTCATCCTGCAGGGCGATCTGCGGCTGGTAATGCAATTGCAACTGGTTGCGCGCCAGCGCATGACGCAGGGCGTTGCTCAACTGCAGCGTGCGCGAGGAGTGCGCCTGCATCTCGGGCGTAAAGAAGCGGAACGCATTGTGGCTTTCCTGTTTGACACGGTACATGGCGGCATCGGCATTCATGAACAGCACTTCGAAATCCGTTCCGTCATCCGGATAGATGGCGATGCCGATCGAGGGCGTGACGATGAGTTCATTGCCCTCGATCTCGAACGGCATGGACACCGTCTCGATCAGGGTGTTGGCCATGCGCGCCGCGCTGTCTTCGTTCATGCCCGGAAACACCAGGACGAACTCGTCCCCGCCCTGGCGCGATAGGGTATCTTCCTCGCGGGTGACGGTCTTGATGCGTTTGGATACTTCCAGCAGCAACTGGTCACCCAGCGTGTGCCCCAGCGTATCGTTGATGTTCTTGAAATGGTCGAGATCGAGGTACATCAGCGCGAGCTGTTTGCCCCCGCGTTGCGTGTGCTCCAGCGCATGCCGAAAACGCTCCTGCAATTCGGCGCGGTTGGGCAGGCCTGTCAACTGGTCAAAGTTTGCCAAGAAACGGATGCGTTCTTCGGCTTTCTTGCGTTCGTTGATATTACGCGTCACGCCGAGAATCTCGACGCGGCCGTTCTGCGCGTTGGAGTAAAAGTTGGTGACGATCTCGACCCACACCTTGCCGCCGTCCTTGCAGGAAAGTTCGATCTCGTCGGTGAGGAAATGCCCCGGCTTCTTGATACCGGCCCTGAAGTCCGCCAGATGCCGACTGATGAAATTCCTGATGTCGGGCGCCCGCTCCGCGGGCAACAGCATCTCGAACGGGCCAACCATGACCTCCTGCGGTGTGTAAGCGCTCAACTCGGTGATGGACGGGCTGACGTACAGAAAATGCAGGTCCTCGGCGTCCGCCGCCCAGATCACATCATTGATACTTTCAGTGAGTACCCGGTATTTCTCGCGGCTTTCGCTCAGTTCGATGTTCGTCTCGCGCAACGAAGCGGTGCGCTGTTCCACCTGCTGTTCGAAATAGCGGTGCAGCAGGCTCAGCTCCAAGTGGGTGCGCACGCGGGCCCGCACCTCGTCGACATCAAGCGGCTTGGTGATGTAATCCGCCGCGCCGATGGAGAACGCCTTGACCTTGTCCACCGTGCTGTCCACCACGCTGATGAAGATGACGGGGATGCGGTTGCCTTCGGCGGTGGCCTTGATGCGGCGGCACACTTCGTAGCCGTCCATTTCCGGCATCATGATGTCGAGCAGGATCAGGTCGGGCGGCGTGCCGCCCAGCACCTGCTCGATGGCCTTGGGGCCGTTGTTGGCAACGATAATGCGGTATTCGTCGGTCAGCACGCTGATGAGTTCGTGGATATTCTCCGGCACATCGTCGACCACGAGGATGGTCGGCGCCACACTCGCCGTGCCGCCGCTTTTCAGGACGGCAGGCACTGGCTTCCTGCGGTAGCGGTGCAGTTCCAGTTGGGTCAGGACGCGCAATTTGAGCAGGTCGGGATTGACCGGCTTGGTGATGTAATCGGCGGCGCCCATCTTCAGGCCCCTGGCCTCGTCGGTCGCGTCCGACAGCGCGGTGACAAAGACCACCGGAATGTCGGCCGTATCAGGATCGGCCTTGAGCCGGCGCAACACCTCGTAACCGTCCATGCCGGGCATCTTGATGTCGAGCAGCACCAGGTCGGGATGCGGTTTGCGCCCGGCCAGTTCCAGCGCTTTCTCCCCGCCGGTGGCGGCGAGGATGGCATAGCGGTCGCGCAGGATGTTCATCATCACATGCAGGTTTTCGCTCACGTCGTCGACGATGAGCACCCTGGGTTTGTCGTTGTTCTCTTCGGTCATGGCCCACTCCCCGTTCAGACCTTGCGGCCCAGGTTCCCCCTCAATGCATCGATCTTTTTTTGTGCTGCTTCGATATCGAATACGTCGATGCTGGCGGCGATCTCCCCGATAGCCGCGGCTGCCCCGGCATCCAGGCTGCCGTTGCGCAACTCGCCCAGCAGCGCATCGGCCGCCCCCAGATCGTTCTCGAGCAAGATGCCCAGCGCGGCCAGCTTGGCCATCAATTCGTCGCGGTCCAGCGCCTTCGCCGCGCCTGCCGCCGGGGTTCTCATGCTGTTCAGGCTGTCGATCTCATCCATCGCGGCGAGCAACATACTGCGCAATTGTTCGAACTGCGCCGCATCCGGAGTCCGGCCCTGCTTGAGCATATCATCCATCGCCGTGATGGCGGCAAACAGCGCTGTCGCGCCGAGGTTGCCGCAGACACCCTTGAGCGCGTGGCAAAGTTCCTCGGCGGCAGCCAACCCTTTGTGTTTGACCACGCGCTCCAGCTCGTCCGCCGCGTTGGCGTAATGCTCGCGAAAGCGCTGCAACTGCCTGCGGTAGGCATCCGGCTTGCCGCCGATGCGGCGTATGCCCTGCGCGGCATCCAGCGTCTTCAATCCCAGCAAATCTTCGGGATAGCCGGGCGTCGCCGGAGCGGCGGCAGAAGATGCCTGCGCTTCGCTGCGGGCCGCACTGCCGTGTTTCACCGGCAACCATTTCGACAGCGTCGCCATCAGCCGGTCCGGCGCGACCGGCTTGGTGATGTGATCGTTCATCCCGGCAGACCGGCTTTTTTCCGCATCCTGCGCCATCGCCAGCGCGGTCATCGCGATGATGGGCAGACTGGCGTAGCGGCTTCCGCCCGCCTGCGCGGCCAGCGCACGGATGCGCCGCGCGGCTTCGAGACCGTCCATCACCGGCATCTGGATATCCATCAGCACGGCATCGTAGGAATGCTGCTGCACCCTGTCGACGGCCTCTTCGCCGTTCACGGCTTCTTCGACTTCAAGGTTCATGCTGCGCAGCAGTTCGGTGGCAAATTCGCGGTTGATCTCGTTGTCTTCGACCAGCAGCAGCCGGGCGCCGCCGAAATCGGGTGCGGCCTCGGCGCGTATTTCCTGCAGTCCTTTCCGGTCCGAGTTCAACACCTTGCCGCGACCGAGTGCGGAAAGGATGGTGTCGAGCAGGCTGGAGGGCGAGACCGGCTTGATCAGGAATCCCTCCACACCGGCCTGGTCGGCCAGCCGGATCACATCCTCGCGCCCGTACGCTGTCACCATCACGACCTTGGGCTGTTTCGGGATGGCGATGTCGGCGTGGATGCGGCGGATGACTTCGTCGCCGTTCATGCCGGGCATGCGCCAATCCATCAGCACCAGATCGTAGGGCTGTTCCGTTGCGGTCTCCAGCAGGTCGATGGCCTTGATGCCGCTGGGCGCGACGTGCACGTCGAGGCGGAAGAAGCGCAGCATCTCGGCCATGATCTCGCGCGACACCTCGTTGTCGTCCACCACCAGCACGCGGATGCCTTCCAGCAGCGGACCGGCCTGCTCCACCAGTTCGCGGCGATGCGCCTGGGCGTGTTCCGGCACGCCGAGCTTCAGCGTGCAGCACATGGTGGTGCCCTTTCCGGGTTGCGAATCCTCGATCCAGATGCGGCCGCCCATCAGCCCGACCAGATGCTTGCAGATCGCCAGCCCGAGCCCGGTGCCGCCGAAGCGGCGCGTGGTGGACTGGTCGGCCTGGGTGAATTTGTTGAACAGCAGCGACTGCGTCTCTTCCGACATGCCGATGCCGGTGTCGCGCACCGAGATCTGCAAGGTCAGTTCCTTGTCGTTGCGGTTCAAACTCTGGAAGGCGAGTTCGACTTCGCCTTCGTCGGTGAACTTGACCGCATTGCTGCACAGGTTGAGCAGCACCTGACCGATGCGCAGGGAATCGCCGATCAGGCGGTAGGGGATGTTCACGTCGTAGCGGATGAGGAACTCGACCCCCTTCTGTTCGGCCTGCATCCCGATGGTGTCTTTCAGCTGCTCGAGCACGGCATCGAGGCCGAACTCGGCCTGTTCGATGTCGAGCTTGCCCGCCTCGACCTTGGAGAAGTCGAGGATGTCGTTGATGATGCCGAGCAGCGCGTTCGCCGCGCCCTGCGCCTTGCCCAGGTAGTTGCGCTGGTTGGGGGCGAGCTCGGTCTTCAGCGCCAGGTACAACATGCCGAGGATGGCGTTCATCGGCGTGCGTATCTCGTGGCTCATGTTGGCAAGGAACTCGGCCTTGGCATCCGAGGCCGCTTCCGCCACGGCGCGGGCCTGCTGCGCCTCGCGCTCGGCAGTCTTGAGCGGCGAGATGTCCACGATCAGGCCGACCAGTCCGCCCGGCGTGCCATCGCGGTTGCGGAAGCCGTTCACGGAGTAAAGTGTGTCGTGTGTCTTGCCGTCGGCGAAGACCATGGGCAATTCGCGCGAGCGGCTGCCCGCCTCGGCGATGACCGCCTCGTCCTCGGCTTGATAAGCCTTGCGATCCGCTTCCGGCAGGTAGTCCAAATCCAGCACGCGCTTGCCCACGAACTGTTCGCGGCGGACGCCGAACACCTGCTCGTAGGCTTTGTTGCAGCCGAAGAAACGGGTGTCCGCGTTCTTGTAGAAGATGGGATTGGGGATGGTGTCGATCAACGCCTGCATCAGCGTGAACTGGCGCTCTATTTCTTCTTCCATCGCGCGGCTCTCGGTGATGTCCTGGACCACCGCCACCGCGCCCTTGGCGTGATCGGCGACATCAACGGCCCGGGCGGACATGCGCACCCATATCGTGCCGCCGTCCTTGCGCACCAGTTGCTGTTCACGAACATCGGTATCGCCCTGCCAGACCGCCACATAACCTTCCGCGCCGACCTTATTCCACGAAGCCTCGTCCGGATACCATATCCGCGTCGGCTTGCCGATCTGGTCGCCGTAAGCGTAGCCCAGCATTTCGTCCAGGCGGCGGTTGCACTTCACGACCCGCCTGTCTTGCATGAGCACGATGCCGACACTGGCGGAATCGAACAACGCCTGCATCTCGGCGGTGCGTTCGGCGACTTTGTGTTCGAGGTTTTCGTTGGATGATTTAAGTTCTTGCTCGCTGTCGGCAAGCAACTGATTGGTCGCCTCCAATACCTGGTTGCGCGTCTCGATGGTGCCCAGCACGTCGTTGAAGGCGCGAACCAGCACGCCGACTTCATCGTTGCTTTCCTGTGTGGCACGCAGGCTGTAATCCTTCTTCGCACCTATTTGCTGCACTGTGTCCGTCAAATGCTCCAGCGGCCCGGATACCAGCCGTTGCAGGCGCGATGCAACGAACAGCGTAACGATCAGGGTGAACAGGGCGATCAATACGGTAATTCCGAGGAAGTTATGCCACAGCACATCGAGTTCGCGCATGCTCGCCCGGATGAACACACTGCCGATGGTGATGCCGTCCATCACGACCGGCTCGACCAGATGCACGTGCTTTCCGTCCGGCGGCGTCCCGCTTTCGAGCTGACTCCCCTCCGGAAACAGGAAAGGCCGCTCCTCGCCGCTGTCGTACCGCGCGAACACTTTCCCGGACGCATCGTAAATGGCGGCAGCAGTGATATCGCGTTTGGTCTTGAGCGCCGCCAGCGTTTCGAGCGCGATCTTGTCGTCGTTGAAGGTCAGCGCGGCGGTATTGCGGTCGGCGACGATGCGAGCCAGCGAGACCAGGTCGTTTCGCATGTCTTCCTGAACCCTCAGCCGCTCGTAGGTAATGAAGCCTATCCCCTCCATGACCAGCGCAATCGCGCCGCTGAACAGGATGATCACCAACAGCTTGTTCTTGATCGGCAGGTTCTTGATCCAGTTGCGCATCGGCTTCCCCTTTACGGAGACGGCACGGTACGTGCCATCTCCAGCAGTTTGGCGCTGATTTTAAGATCGGCTTTGCGGGCGGCGGCCGGGTTGATCTCCAGCTTGATCTTGCCGCCCTCGGAATAGAAGCCGACCACCCCGCCGCCCTGCGCAAAGTCGTCATGATCGCTGACCGTGAGCACGCTGTTGCCGCGCACCCTGGACAGAATCTCGCCCCATTTCCTTTCCGAACGGCTGATGAACAAAACCTGGCATAACGCAAGATCGGCGTGAGGATTCACATCGATCTTCAGCGCATGCTCCTTCACCTCGCGCCCGGACAATTCGAGCAACAGCGTCCCCACCGGATCGTTGCCCAGCACACAGATGCGCAGTGCATCCGACGGCAGGCTGGGCCAGTCGACGAACTTGGTGAGATGAAACAGATAGGCGGCCTTGACCTTGGCCTCGAAGACGTTATCGGCCTGCGCGGCGGCAGGCGCAAGCAGAGACAGCACCCACACCAGCCACGCTATGCATAGAATCAATTTTCTGATGCGGCTGGCTGAATTCATCGGGGATTTTTTCGTCCGGTCAGAAGGTGGAGTTCAATCCAGCAAAGGCATTGAACCCGGGGTCGCGAAACCCCCAGGGCATATCGAAACGCCGGTTGGTCAGATTGTTCAAATCAACGAACACGCTGATGCGCGACGCGCCGTCATGCTTCAGTTCGTGTTGCAGACGCATATTCAACAAACCATAGTCGCCGAATGCCATGCGCCCGCTACGCGAGGCGCCGTCCCAGTAGTGGCCCACCCACTGGTAATACACAGAAGCCGTCACGCCGCCCAGTTGCGTGGTCGTGCCCAGATTGGCGACATGGTCCGGCGCAAACGGGATCTCGGTTCCGCTCTGGTCGGCATTGGTGGGATTGTCGATGCGCGTGCGGCTAAAGGTCGCGTTGGCAAAGCCGAGGGTTCCGGCGCTGAGCGATTGCTTGATGTCGAGCTCGATACCTCGTGCAGTCGCGCTTCCGGCATTGGTCGCTTTGGTTTGCGAAGGCACAATGCTTACGACGCTGTTCACGATCGCGCCGGTCACCTTGTTGACGAAACCGCGCGTTGCGAAGGTCAGAGTCGGGCTGATGCGCCAATCGACTCCCAAGTCCTGCCCCATGCCCGATTCGGGTGTCAGTGCCGGATTCGCCACCTCCCCGCTATCTGTAGGCAACAGGATGGTGCCGCCGATCTGTTTGGCCGTCGGCGGCATGAAGCTGGTGCCTGCATTGCCGTACACCGAGAAATCCGGCGAGTAGTTGTAACGTGCACCCAGACTCCACAAATCCTTGCCCCACGAGGCGCTGGAAGTCGCCGGTACCCCACCGCCCAGCAGGGCATAGTGGTGATCGATGGTGTTGCGGCGTATCCCGGCGCGCAGCACCCAGTCGCCCCACGAGAGCTTCTCCTGCGCATAAACGCCGGTCGAGCGTGCATCGGCCCGGTTCTGCGGAGTGACGATACCGGCCGGAGCGATGTTGTCAGTCTGGTAATCCACGGTCTGCCGGTCGGCGCCGACGGTGAGCAAGGCATTGGCAGTATGCAGGTAACTGACGGTCAGATCGAACGGACGTATATGCTGCCGCGTCTCGTCGTGCTTTATCAGCACGAGGCTGGCGGGATAATTGTCATTGCCGAAACGGCGCTGGTAACTGCGGTCGCCGGCCTTGAATTGCAAATTCAGGCTGTCGTTGATCTGGTTGTTGTAAGCCAGATTGATTGTGCCATAGGCATGCTTGAAATCTCGATTGGGACGTCCCTGGTCGCCGCGATGGTCGGTGTAATGGGCAAACAGCGACAACGTGTGATCGTTACGGCCGAGTGCGTAGCTCAACTTGCCATAGCCCTTCAGCTTGTTGTAATCGGGCGTGTCCGTGGTCTGCAACGAGGAACCCGGTGCGCCATATTGCGTGTAGCTGGAATGTTCGTCATTCACCCCGACGAAATAGCTGAGATCGCCTTGCCGTCCCTGATGATAGGCGGCTCCGCCATAGGTGCCATAGGCTCCATACCCTGCCTGCACCCGGGTCAGGGCGGTGTCGATGCGATCCTTGAGGATCAGGTTGGTGGTACCGGCGAGCGGCGCTTCATTGCCGTCGAAATCCATGGTCAGGTAATTGGAATACAGCACCGAAGCAGGTCCCTTGTGCACCTCGATGCGTTCGACGGCCCAAGCATCCAGACTCATGGAATCGACGAAGGAATCGATCGGCAGACCATCAAGCATGTAAGTGTTGTACTTCGGCCCCAGACCGGCATAAGCGCCCCAGTTGGCATCCAGACGCGACAGCACGTTAACGAACGTGCCGGAGGTATAACGCATCAGTTCGGCAAGATTGCGGTTGTAGCTGGTTTGCCGCTCGAAATCCTCGCTGCGCAAGACGACGATGTTCTGCGTCACCGAGTTGCGCGTCTGCGGCACTTTGGTGTCGGTGACCACCATGTTGGCCAGATCCTCG
>JAYTUW010000036.1:0-26513 GCA_043744345.1 Sideroxydans sp.
CACTCCTTCCCATCTCGAACAGGACAGTGAAACGACTTCGCGCCAATGATAGTGTGCACCTCGCATGTGAAAGTAGGTCATCGTCAGACTCCTTACAAAGTAAAAACCCCCAAGTGCAAACTTGGGGGTTTTTGCTTTGGTGCGAGTGAATTCTGCCTGTCACGGCTTTCAGGCCGCGGATTGATTTCTGATATGCTTCGCCAGAATTGCGAACCCAATCGCAGTCAAAAACATCAGGAAAGTGCGCATGAAGAAAATCCTCCTCATCAATCCTGCTTCGCAGGAAAGCCTCCATTCCAACATCAAGGTACTGGCGTTGCCGCCGCTCAATCTGGCCATCATCGCGCGCTACACGCCGGAGCATTACGATGTTCAAATCGTCGACGAGGCCATGGAGACGCTGGATTTCGACACGCAGGTCGATCTGGTCGGCATCACCTGCATGACGCCGCTCGCGCCGCGTGCCTACGAGATCGCCAATCGCTTTCGCGCGCGCGGCATCCCGGTGGTGATGGGCGGGATACACGTTTCGTACATGACAGACGAGGCGCTGCGCTATGCCGATGCGATCGTGGTCGGTGAGGGCGAGAACATCTGGCCCAAGCTGCTGGAAGATTTCGAGCGGGGGCAGATGCAGAAGGTCTATCGGGCTACCGAGCCGCCCGAAATCGAGAACCTGCTGGCGCCGCGCCGCGATCTGCTGAAAGGCAAATACTTCGTCGAGACCGTGCAGACCGGCCGCGGCTGCCCCATCAACTGCAACTTCTGTTCGGTCACCGCATTCAACGGTTCCCGTTACCGCGTGCGCAACATCGACAGCGTCATCGACGAGATCAACTCGATCAAGTCCAAGCGCATCTTCATCGTGGACGACAATATCGTCGGACAGGGACCTAGATACATTCGGCGCGCAAAAGACTTCTTCGACCGCCTGGCGGATTGCAATAAGGAATGGGGCGGGCAGACCTGCCTGAGTATCGTCGAGCACGACGATGTGCTGAAAGCTGCACAACGCAGCGGCTGCAAGGGCATGCTGATCGGCTTCGAGTCGCTGGATCCGGCCACCATCGATGCCATGCACAAATCCGTCAACCTGCGTCCCAACACGCGCAACTTCAGCGATGCCATCAAAAAGATACACGATCACGGCATGGCCATCGTCGGCTGTTTCATTTTCGGGACCGAAGGCCAGAACAAGGATGCGTTCCGGCGCACCATCGACTTCGTGCTGGAAAACGGCATCGACGCGGTGCAAATGACGCTGGAGACACCGCTGCCGGGAACCGCCTTCTACAATCAGATGGTCAAGGAGAATCGCCTGCTGTTGACCGATTATCCGAACGACTGGAAGCACTACACCATTTTCGAGCCGACGTTCCAGATGAACGGCATGTCCGCCCGCGAGGCATACGAAGGCTTGCTGGAGGCGTATGCGGAAGTGTCGTCGTTCCGCTCGTCGTTCATGCGCGGGGTGAAGACCTTCCGCAACACGCGCAGCCTGTTCAGTACCGGCATCTCGTTCTCCTGGAACTACCAGGCGTACAAGACCATACGCAACACCAAAACGCCGCTTGTGGAACGGGGCTGATTGTTGCCGGAACACATGGTAGAGCGGTTTGTGCAGCCGTGCCTGCATGGGTTTGGTCGATTTTGCCTGTGCTAAAATTGCGCCCGCTTAGTACTCACTCACCAGAATAAAGACGGTCCCAAACTTGCAACCACTAGCCATCACGCACTACACGCTTTCGAACAGCCTGGGAAATGGCTCGGCGGCAACCTTGGCTGCATTGCGTTCGCGCCGCTCGGGGCTGATTCCGTGCGCGTTCGAAGACGTCGATCTGGAAACCTATATCGCCAAGGTCGCCGAACTGGATAGCTGCCGTGTCCGTGCCGACCTCTCGGCCTACGATTGCCGGAATAACCGCCTTGCCCAGTTGTGTTTGCAACAGGACGGATTCGAGGCGGAGATCGTGTCTGCCAAAGCCAGATACGGCGCACAGCGCATTGCTGTGTTCCTTGGTACCAGCACCTCCGGGATACTGCAAACCGAGCTGGCATACCGTCACCTCGATCCGCAGACCGGTGCATTGCCTCCCGATTTCCATTATGCAGAGACACAGAATTCGAATTCGCTCGCGGGATTCGTATCGCATTACCTGGGATTGACCGGGCCATCCTTCGTGGTGTCCTCGGCCTGCTCCTCCAGCGCCAAAGTGTTTGCCAACGCGGTACGCATGATGGCAGCCGGCGTGTGCGATGCGGCCGTGGTCGGCGGCGTGGACAGCCTGTGCCTGAGCACGTTGTACGGTTTCAACTCGCTGGGACTGGTATCGAAATCCCCCTGCCGTCCCTACGACGGTGAACGCGATGGCATCTCGGTCGGCGAAGGCGCCGGATTCGTGCTGCTCGAACGCGCAACCGCCGCCAATAGCCCGAACGCGATGCTACTGTTGGGGGTGGGCGAAAGTTCGGATGCCTACCATATGTCCACGCCGCACCCCGAAGGGCTGGGGGCCAGAATGGCGATGCAGCTCGCGCTGGATTCTGCGGGACTCAAGGCGTCCGACATCGACTACATCAACCTGCACGGCACCGCGACCAAATCCAACGATGCCAGCGAGGGCAAGGCGGTCGCCGACGTGTTCGGCAACCGGGTCGCATGCAGCTCGACCAAGGGCTGGACCGGACACCTGCTGGGCGCAGCGGGCATCACCGAAGCCATCATCGGCATGCTGGCGGTCGAGCACGGTTTTATTCCGGGAAGCGTGAATACGCGCCAACTCGACCCGACCATCACCATCGACTACTGTATCGATAACGGCGCCGGAACGATCAGACATGTCCTGAGCAACTCCTTCGGATTCGGCGGCAGCAACTGCAGCCTCGTGCTGGGGAGGCAATCATGATGCGCCTTTATGTCGAGGCGGTGGGCCTGTCCGGGCCGGGACTGGACGGATGGACGGCCAGCCGCGCCGTACTGGCAGGCGAAGCCGCTTACGTAGAGGCACAGACCAACCTGCGTGCCAGCGACATGCTGCCCGCCGCAGAACGTCGCCGCGCAGGCGTGCCGATCAAACTGGCCCTCGCGGTCGGGCAGGAGGCCTTCCTGCAAGCCGGACGCGAGACCGCGTCGGCCTCGACCGTGTTCACCTCGTCCGGCGGCGACAACGACAACGTGCACGCCATCAACGGCATCCTGGCGACTGCCCCGCGCGAAGTGTCGCCGACGCGCTTCCACAATTCCGTACACAATGCTGCGGCCGGTTACTGGTGCATCGCGGCCGGTTCGCACGAACCTTCCACCAGCCTGTGCGCGCACGATGCGAGTTTCGCGGCCGGACTTCTGGAATCCGCCACCCAGGTCACGGTGGACGGCGCAGTGGTGGTGCTGATCGCCTATGACCACCCCTATCCCGAACCCCTGCGCAGCGTGCGACCGATCACCGCCGCATTCGGCATGGCCCTGATCCTGACACCGCAGCAAAGCGAGCGATCGCTGGCGTGTATCGAAGTCGCCTTTGTCCCCGGCAAATCGAGTGAAACCGGGATGCAGGACGCCGGACTGGAAGCGTTGCGCCGCGGCGTTCCGGCAGCGCGCGGATTGCCGTTGCTGGCGGCATTGGCAAGCGGCAAACCGGCGCAGATCAGCATCGCTTACTTCGACGAAAATCATCTCGATCTGCGCGTGACGCCATGCTGATGAAACTACCAGCCAATCCACCAAGCGCGCAAGCGGGCAAGTGGCTGGTTATAGCGGACAAGGCGGCCATCGCCAAAGTCATCCCCCACACCGGCGACATGTGCCTGCTGGACGGCGTGCTGGAATGCGATGCACAGCGGATACGCTGCATCAGCAGCACGCACCGCAACACCGACAATCCCATGCGTTCCGGCGACATGCTGCTTGCCCTGTGCGGGATCGAATACGCCGCACAAGCCATGGCGGTGCACGGCGCATGGGACGCCAAGTACGACAGTAAACCGCGCGCCGGATATCTGGCCGCACTGCGCGATGTCACGTGTCACACCATGCGCCTGGATGATCTGGGTGACGATCTCATCATCGAAGCGGAGAAAGTGATGGGAGACGACGCCCGCGTCATCTACCAGTTCAATATCCACGCGGGAACACACAAGATCATGAGCGGACGCGCCACCGTGGTGCTGGACGCGGACAGGGCGGGCATATGAAACGGGCATTGGTCACGGGCGGCAGCGGCGGGATAGGTTCCGAGATCTGCAGGAAACTGGCGGCGGACGGATTCCACGTCTACGTGCATGCCAACAGCTCATTGCAGACCGCCGAAGACCTGGTGGCCGAGATCAAGGACACCGGTGGCAGCGCGCAGGCCATCGCCTTCGATGTGGCGAATGAGGAACAGACACAGGCCGCCCTGCAAACCGTGCTGGCGGAGGGTGCGATCCAGGTGCTGGTCAACAACGCGGGCATCCATGACGATGCCGTAATGCCAGGCATGAACGCGCAGCAATGGGGCAGGGTCATCGATGTCTCGCTCAACGGCTTCTTCAACGTCACGCAACCCTTGCTGCTGCCGATGATAGGCAAACGCTGGGGGCGCATCATCAACATCTCTTCCGTGGCAGCCATTTCCGGCAACCGCGGCCAGACCAACTATGCCGCAGCCAAGGCCGGCCTGCACGGCGCCACCAAATCGCTGGCGCTGGAAGTCGCCAGCCGCGGCATCACCGTCAACGCCATCGCCCCCGGCATCATCGAATCGGCCATGACCGAAAACGTGTTCGACAAGGACACCATCAAGCGCCTGGTGCCGGTCGGCCGCGCGGGCAAACCGGAAGAAGTGGCCGAACTGGTGGCATTCATCGCCTCCGACAAAGCGGCCTACATCTCGGGCCAGATCATCTCCATCAATGGCGCGATGATCTGAAACAAGGACTTCGAGCCCGCGGGTCGAATGAGGTAAAATGCGCCCGATTGAATAAATACCAGGGAGCATCATGGCAGCAAACGCACAAGAACTTGAGTTGGCTCAACTCATCGTCACCTCGTTGAACCTCGAAGTTGCGGCGAGCGAGATCGAACCCGAAGCGCCGCTTTACGGCGAAGGCCTGGGGCTGGATTCCATCGACATCCTGGAATTGTCGCTGGCGATTTCCAAGACCTACGGCGTACAGCTCAAGTCGGACGACGCGGATAACAACAAGATATTCAGCTCGTTGCGCAATCTGTACCAGCATATCCAGCAACACCGCGCCTGATGAACCATGCGCCTGCCTTTCGGCGGGCGATCCCGATCCCGATCCCATGACCGTGAACGACTCTGCATTCCGCGCCGAACTCAAGGCGCTCATCCTTGCCGCAGTGGACAAGGACGAGCCCGATGGAGGGCTGCGCGACGACGAGCCGTGGTTTGGCGATGAATCCAGGCTGGATCTGGATTCCCTCGACGCGCTGCAGATCTCGATGGCGATCCAGAAGAAGTACGGCGTGCGCATGCCCGACAGCAAGGACACGCGCCGTGCGCTGGTTTCGCTGCTGGCGATGGCAGAGCACCTGCAAAAACACCTGTCGGCATGAAGCCGGTCTATCTCTCCGGCCGCGGGCTAGCCTGTGCGCTGGGGCGGGATATCCCAACTTCCGTTGAAGCAATGCGCCGTGGCGGCGTCGAGCAATCGCATCTTTCCCTGCCCGGCTTGCTTGGTGGCACATTCCCCTATCGCGCCATCCCCGGCGGGCACACAGACTGGAACCAGCGCGCGCGCGAACTGGTGCAGCGTGTCGCCGCCGAAGCCGGTGCGCAACAGGCGCGCTCGGGTGCCCTGTTCATCGCCACTTCCTCGTTTGACATCGGGGCCGTGGAGCAGGGGGCGGCGCAGATGGATTACACCGGTTTTGCCGACAAAGTCGCGAAGTGGCTGGATTGGTCCGGACCGGTGTTCACGATCAGCACGGCCTGCACCTCCAGCCTGAATGCACTGACCGCGGCACAAGCCTATCTGAACGCAGGTGAAGCGGAAGAAGCGCTGGTGTTAGGCATCGAGTTGGACAACCGGCTCACGGTGGGAGGGTTTGCCGCCCTGCAGTTGCTCTCGACCGGCAGCAGCAAGCCCTTTGGTGCAGAGCGCGACGGGCTGGTACTGGGCGAGGCGGTGGCGGCACTAAAACTGTCCACGAAACAGTCCGCCCCCTGGAAATTGCTGGGCGGCGCCAACGTGGTGGATGGAAGTCAGCCAACAGGCGCTTCGGTTGCCGCCGTGGTAAGCATGTACCAACGCACGCTCGCCGCGTGCGGATTGGCAGCAAACGAGATCGACCTGATCAAGGTGCAGGCCGCAGGCAGTCCGGGCAACGATGCCGTCGAGGCGCAAGGCTTGCGCGAAGCATTTGCCGTTGTGCCGCCGCTGGTTTCGCTCAAGGCGACAATCGGGCACGCCATGGGCGCATCCGGGGCGGCGGAAATCGCGTTGCTTGTTTCCTGCCTGGAGCGGGAAGCATGGCCGAAATACCAGACTAAAACGGATGCCGAACTAGGCGTCGAGTTCGCCGCAACAGTGCCATCCGGGGCGCGGCGCGTGCTGGCGTCGATATTGGGGTTCGGCGGCAGCCATGCCAGTGTAGTACTGGAGCGAGCATGAAGACTTTTGCGATCACCGGCCGTTGCAATTCGGCTCCCCCACCGGCCGGTTGGCGCGAGGCGTTGTGCGTGATGCTGGGTGCCAAACCCAGGCGCATCGGAAACTGGGCGGAATTGGGGCTCTACGGGGCGTTGCGCTGTCTGTCGGAAGCGGGCGAAAAGTCGCTGTCAACGGGAGCGCAGGTATGGCTGGGCAGTTTGCGCGGCACCTATGTGGCAACAGGCACGGTGCTCGGCCAGATGCAGGACGACTTGCCGATGCCGCTGGCATTCCTGCAGACCCAGCCCAGCCAGTTGCTGGCCATGCTGGCGGCGCGGATGGACTGGAAAGGCCATGCTTGCTTTGTGGCGGGCTCGAACCCGGAAGCATTGCTACGCCTGGCTGCGGCGCAGTCCGGCGAGGAGGGGTTATTGCTCGGCTGGGTGGATGAGACGGAAGTCGGGATCACAAACTGGCTGCGGTTGCGCCCATGCGGGGCAGTGACGGGCAACTATGCTGTGGCCGCGGCGGGATCACAGTTTTCGGGCGAATTTAGCCACTTGCGCCTGGAAAATGGACAGCTGGAACTCAGACTGCCCGACTAGGCTTGCCTTGGAGCCAACAGGGGCGGGATGATAGAATCGCACTCTGTAATAGACCAATTGAACCCGTTGTGTGACCGCAGTGAATACATTCGAAGCATCGTCCGCCCGCCCGATCAAGCGCGTATTGGTACTGAACTACTCGCAAACCGGGCAGCTCACTGAAATCACCAAGCGAATTGTCGAACCGCTGCAGCAAGACAGCAGTGTGGCGGTGCACGTCGAGACGTTGTGCCCGGCCAGGCCGTTCCCGTTTCCGTGGAGTTTTTTCAGGTTTCTGGACGCGTTCCCGGAGTCGGCGCACATGGTTCCGCCGCCGTTGCAGCCGCTGACGCTGAGCGGCGACGAGGAATTCGACTTGGTGATATTGCCTTACCAGGTGTGGTTCCTGGCACCGTCGCAGCCGGTCACGGCCTTCCTCAAGCATCCGCTGGCGAAGAAACTGTTGGCGGGCAAGCCGGTGGTGACCGTCATCGCCTGCCGCAACATGTGGATGCTGGCGCAGGAAAAGATGAAGACGATGCTGCAGGATTGCGGCGCGCGCCTGCTGGACAACGTCGCGCTGGTGGACCCCAGCCCGACTATGGCGACCCTGTTCACCACCCCGCTGTGGCTGTGGAGCGGCAAGCGCGATTACTTCAAATTCCTGCCGCGCGCCGGTGTGGACGAAAAGAGCGTGCAGGAAGCGCGCCGTTTCGGACTGGCACTGCGCGATGCGCTGCACAAGGATGAAGAGCGCGGCGATGCGCCGCTGCTGTCCGGATTGAAGGCCGCGGATTCTGATCCCAGCCTGCTGTTCAGCGAAAAGGCCGCGACCCGCAGCTTCTTCGTCTGGGGCAAATTGTTGCGTGCGGCCGGAGCGCCGGGCAACTTGAGCCGCTACCCGTTTTTGGTTTTGTATGTGATTTTTTTGATTACCCTGATTTTGACGGTAGTGCCGTTGAGCTTGATCACCCAGGTGTTGCTGCGTCCGTTCCTGCGTCGCCGCTTCGCTGAGCTGAAACAGAAGTTCGACCTGCCGTCCGGATCGGGAGCGGAGAGGATGTACCTGTATGAGCAATGATGTATTCGTGACCCGAACGGCCTCCTTTTTGCCGCTCGATCCCGTTGGCAATGACGATATCGAAACAGTACTCGGCATGGTCGGCGGCCGTCCGTCCAAGGCGCGCCGCATCGTGCTGCGCAGCAACGGCATCCGCACCCGCCACTACGCATTGGACCGCGCGTCCGGTGAGCCCATCATGAGCAATGCGCAGATGGCGGCGCACGCCGTGCGCGGCCTTGGCGAGTTGAGCGATGTGGGCAGCCTCGCGGCGGCCACTTCGCACCCCGACCAACTGTTGCCCGGTCACGGCGTGATGGTGCACGGCGAGCTCGGCTGGCCGCGCCTGGAAGTGGTGTCGCTGTCCGGCGTGTGCGTGGCCGGCGCGGCAGCCTTCAAGCATGCCTGGTTGTCGGTGCGCGCGGGCGACACCGAGCGTGCCGTGGCGGTCGCTTCCGAAATGCCGTCGCCCATGCTGCGCGGCCGCAACTACGAGGCCGAATCCGAGCACAAGGTCAACGAGCTGGAAGAAAGCCCGGAGATCGCTTTCGAAAAAGACTTCCTGCGCTGGATGCTGTCCGACGGCGCCGGTGCCGTGCTGCTGGAGAACAAACCCAGCGGTCCGCTGAGCCTGAAAGTGGATTGGGTGGAACTGTCCTCCGCCGCGCATGAACTGCCCGCCTGCATGTACGCCGGTGCGGAAAAGAATGCCGACGAGACACTCACCGGCTGGCAATGTTTCACCGCCGACGAGTGGGCCAACAAATCCATCTTCGTGGTCAAGCAGGACGTGCGCCTGCTCAACGAGAACGTGATCCGCGCCACGCTCACCGAACCGCTGAAGGCGCTGGTGCAGAAGCACAAGCTCGCCTCGCAGAAGATCGACTGGTTCCTGCCGCACTATTCTTCCAAGTATTTTGCCGAGCCGGTCGCGGCAGGTGTGGCTGAAGCGGGGCTGGATATCCCACGCGAGAACTGGTTCACCAACCTCACCGAAAAAGGCAACACCGGTTCCGCCTCGCCCTACATCATGCTGGACGAACTGTTCAAATCCGGCCGCATCCAAAAGGGCCACAAACTGCTGATGTACATTCCCGAGAGCGGTCGCTTCTCCAGCGGCTTCATCTTCATGGAAGCGGTCTGATGGATATCGACCAGGTCCCGCAGGAAGGCAACTGCACCATGGGCGGTTATCGCCGCGCCATGTATGCGCGCGACAAAGATGGCAGCATCGTCATCGTGCCGTCGCTGGGCGGCGAAGTGGATGAGACCGTCACCCTGCAGGCGCTGGACCGCATCAAGGAACAGACCGAGGAAGCAAAGGCGCGAGTGCTGGCCGGGCAATCCTCGCCGCTGGAATACTGGATGTACGCGCAGCGTCTCGACCTGCCGCAACTGTCGCAAGTCAGCGGTCTGTGGCAATGGCGCATCCGCCGCCACTTCCGTCCCGAAATCTTCGCCAAGCTGTCGCCCAAGATGCTACAGAACTACGCGTGGGTGATGGGTATTACGGTCGAGCAACTCAACAAGCTTCCATGAACGTGTCGAATCTCTTTGTCTGTCATTCCGGCGCAGGCCGGAATCCAGATAGTTAAACAGCACTCGCGAAGCGAGACAAAACCAAATGCATGTTGAATAAATGCACTGGATTCCGGCCTGATGGAACTACTAGCCATTCGACTAAGCTGGCAAACAACGCCAGCAAAGTCGCTGGTTATGCGCCGGAATGACGGATACTGAGCTGATTTTTGTCATGAATTACGGAAACCTCAATAGCATGAATATCATAAACGAAAAATTCCAGCACCGCCACGCCGCACACTGCGAGAGCGGCGTCGCCTCCTCGATGCTGACCTACCACGGCGCACCCATCAGCGAGGCGATGGCGTTCGGGCTGTCGTCGGCCATGGCGTTCGCCTACCTGCCATTCGTGAAGTTCGCCGGGTTCCCGCTCATCGCCTACCGCATGCCGCCCAAGCACATCCTCAAGGGCATGGTGAAGCCGTTCAAGATGCGTTTCCATTTTGAGACGTTCCGCAAGCCGGAGCAGGGAATGCAGAAGCTGGACGAATTGCTGCAGCAGGGCAAGATCGTCGGCATCCAGACCTCGGCGTTCTGGCTGCCGTATTTCCCGGCGGATATGCGCTTCCATTTCAACGCGCACAACCTCATCGTGTACGGTAAGCAAGGCGACGAATACCTGATCAGCGATCCCGTGGGCGAGATGCCGGTGCGTTGCGCCGCCGACGCGCTGCAGCGCGCGCGCTTCGCCACCGGACTCATGGCGCCCAAGGGCCTGCTGTACTACCCCGAATCCATCGGCCAGACCACCGTCAGCGCCGAGTCCGTACGCAGCGCGATCAAGAAGACCGTGCGCACCATGCTGGGCCCGGTGCCCATCGTCGGCGTGCGCGGCATCCGCATGCTGGCCAACAAAGTCGCCAAGCTCGACCCCGCCAACAAACTCAGCCTCAACTACGCGGGCCACATTGTGCGCATGCAGGAAGAGATCGGTACCGGCGGCGGCGGATTCCGTTTCCTGTATGCCGCGTTTTTGCAGGAAGCGGCGCAGATCACCGGCATTGCCGAACTGACCGCGCTGTCGGAACGCATGAACGAAGTCGGCGACGGCTGGCGCGAGTTCGCACTCAATGCGGCACGCATGATCAAGGGGCGCGAGGAATTTGATCCCAAGAAACTGGCTGCGCTGCTGCACGGCCAGGCCGAACGCGAGAAAGAATTTTTCCAGGCACTGAAGCGGGCGATTGCCTGATCAATCGATTTGCCGTTAGCCCTGATAACCAGCGACTTGGCAGCTTGCTGCCTTAGTCAGATGGCTAGTAGTTTCACCAGTGCTCGCCCAAAACTCCGCATGTTGGCGAAATATCGAGGCGGCGCACAAGGGAAGAAAGTTTGCGGTCAAAACCGTATGGTGGGCGTTGACCACCATAGTCAAAGCAATTCGACTCCGGTACATTGGGGCTACTTCACTTCCCTCTCCCGCAGGCGGGAGAGGGCTAGGGTGAGGGGCGGTGAGTTGAAAACTTATTTGATTCAGCGCACAGCCCCTCATCCCCGCCCCTTCTCCCGCCTGCGGGAGAAGGGAGTAAGTTCAAGTGCTGGAATAAATTGGAATGACTTGTATGCAGTCAACGTCCACTACTGTCGCCAGCAATCCACTGGGCAACCGCAGCTTTCTCAAGCTGCTTGCCTATCGCATCCAGATAGTCCTCGCCTACCAGATCATCGTTGTGGTGGTTGGCTGGCATATCTATGAGCTCACTCACGATGCGCTGGCGCTCGGGCTGATCGGGCTGGCCGAAGTCATTCCCTATTTTGCCTGCGCACTCTTTGCGGGCTATGCGATCGATCATCATTCGCGGCGCAAGTTCGGCGTGCTGGCTGCCGTGCTGACGGGATTGAATGCACTGGTGTTGCTGGCAACGACCGTGCTGGTGCCGGACAACCCCTCGCTGTGGATCTACGGTTCCATCGCCTGCGGCGGTGTGGCGCGGGCCTTTATCAGCCCCTCGTACAATTCGCTCTTTGCATTGGCTTTGCCGCGCAGCCAATTTGCCCGCGCCGCGGGGATAGGCAGCTCAATCTTTCAATTGGGGCTGGTGGTTGGTCCCGCACTGGGCGGAGTCCTGGTGGGTTGGGGCAGCATGACCATCGCTTATGCCGTGGCCGCAGCGCTCGCGATGGGGGCGGCCGTCACCCTGTTGCTACTGCACATCCAGGAGCCGCCGCCCGCCAAGCCGTCACCGGTATTTGCCAGCATTGGCGAGGGCCTGCGTTTCGTTTACGGCAACAAGATCATTCTCGGCGCGCAGGCGCTGGATATGTTTGCAGTGTTGTTCGGCGGCGCGGTCGCCATGCTGCCCGCCTTCGTGCAGGAGGTGTTTCACTACGGGCCGCAGGGCCTGGGCATATTGCGCGCGGCCCCGGCAGTCGGCGCCATCATGATCGGCATCGTGCTTACCCGCTATCCCATCAGCAAGCACGCGGGGCGTTGGCTGCTGGTTGCGGTTGCGGGATTCGGTCTCTGCATCATCTCTTTTGCGCTGAGTGCGGGTTTCTGGTTCGCGGCCTTCCTGCTGATGTTGTCCGGCATTTGCGACGGCGTGTCGGTGGTGATGCGCACCACCATCATGCAACTGGCGACGCCGGATGCGATGCGCGGGCGCGTCGCCTCGATCAACGGCATATTCATCGGCTCATCCAATGAGTTGGGCGCATTCGAATCCGGTCTTGCCGCCCGCCTGCTGGGCTTGGTTCCCTCTGTCGTATTTGGGGGAACCATGACACTGTTGGTCGTTTCTGCAACCGCTTATCTGGCACCCGGATTGCGCAAGCTGGATTTGAAACAATTGCATTAGGGGGAGGGGTTTTGCTGTGAATTTAATTCAACACCGTCGGGCTACCTCCGACGGTGTTGATTGATGGGTATCGCTACGCTCCACCCATCCTACGGCTCCACTCGCTCATTCAGCACGCCGCTTCGCGGCGACCCTTCGACAAGCTCAGGGCGACGGTCAGAGTTAAGTCCTACAGCGGCTTATCCGCCAGATAAGTCGAAAAGATCCCCACATCCACCGTGCGCCGCACGTTGATGCATCCGGCGATCAGCGCACATCGAAACTGCCCGAAGCGCTGAGCACGCTGAAGACGCCGCTGCCGAAATATTGCAATTCCATGGCTTCGTAGCGCTCCCCCGCGATGCTGCCCGCTGTGCCAATGGTCGTCTGGATGCTGGATACAAGCCCATCGGTCGAGGTATAGAGCTGGCCGTTTAATGTCCCCGCCACCAGCTTGCTGCCGTCGGCGGAGGAGGCGACCGAGAGCCAGATCCTGTTCGAATCGCGCGGCGTCCAGGTCACGCCGCTGTCGGTTGAGGTGTAGAGTTGGCCGTTATAGGCCGCCGCCGCAAGCTTGCTGCCGTCGGCGGAGGAGGCGACCGAGAACCAGATCCTACCTGAGTCGCGAGGCGTCCAACTCACGCCGCTGTCGGTCGAGGTGTAGAGCTGGTCGTTATAGGCCGCTGCCACCAGCTTGCTGCCGTCGGCGGAGGAGGCCACCGAGTACCAGGCCCTGGCCGAATCGCGCGCTGTCCAGGTCACACCACTGTCGGTCGAGGTGTGGAGCTGGCCGCTATAGGCATCCGCCGCCACCAGCTTGTTGCCATCGGCGGAGGAGGCCACCGAGGTCCAGCCCCTTGCCGATTCGCGCGGCATCCAGGTGATACCGCTGTCGGTCGAGGTGTAGAGCAGGGCGCTATGGTCCGCTGCCACCAGCTTGCTGCCGTCGGCGGAGGAGGCGACCGAGTACCAGTTCCTTGCCGAATCGCGCGGTGTCCAGGTCGCTCCGCTGTCGGTCGAAGTATAAAGTTGCCCACCAGACACCGCAGCCACCAGCTTGCTTCCGTCGGCGGAGGAGGTCACCGAGGACCAGCCCCTTGCCGAATCGCGCGGCGTCCAGCTCACGCCGCTGTCGGTCGAGGTATAGAGCAGGCCGCCATCAACCGCCGCCACCAGCTTGCTGCCGTCGGCGGAGGAGGCGACGGTGCGCCAGATCCTGGCCGAATCGCGCGCCGACCAAGTCGTGCCCACTTGCACCCCGAGATTGCTGGCCTGAATGCTCTGCGCTGCAGTTTGCGCGATCTTCCATCCGCCCGTGCCCTTGCCCGAAACCTGTACCACATCGCCCACCGCCGGGTTGGCAGGCAAGGTGACCACGACCTGGCTGGCTGCGTTGCTGGCGAGGTAGCCAGTATTCGAGGCCGCTTGCACCGCAGTGTCCGTGACCTCTACCCAGGTGACGCCGGGGCCAGCTGGGCCTGCCGTACCAGCCTGTCCTGCGGGGCCAGCTGCGCCCGCCGATCCGCTGCCGCATCCCTGTAAGGCGAGCGACACGCTTGCAACCAAAACCATGCCCCGAAGGGTCTTGCTCATGCTGTTGTGCATTTCAGTTCCTTTCTATCTATGTTGCTCGCGGATATTTCGCGGCGGAGTTGTACCGGGGCATGCTATGGGTATAACGAGCGCGTGGGAATAGTCCATTTGGACTGGCGCAGGGAGATGGCATCGGGGGCTTGATGGCGACCCCATGTGAGGGGCTATGCAGTGGATGCGAAAAGAGCCGGTGTATCCGGCTCTTTAATCTAAAAAACGACATTCAACGCTTGGGGTGCTTTCGATACGCCCGCTGCGCGGGCTACTCAGGGCGAACGGGCTCCTACCAATTTGGACGGACTGCAATCGCCGAATCTATTGATGTTTCCATAATTTAATACGGCGTCATATCAACCAGAATGGAATTGATATAAATGAAAATAACGCGACGTCATACCTGCGGCAGGCCCGAATCCAGTGGGTTTGCAATAAAATGCATTTTTGTCTTGCTGGATACCGGCCTGCGCCGTTATGACGGCATATGTGTCGCGAATTATGGAAAGCTCAATTGGTTAATAAGTCAAAAAGTTGCGGGCGTGTGAGGGGCTACACCGGCTTATCCGCCAGATAAGTCGAAAAGATCCCCACATCCACCGTGCGCCGCACGTTGACGAACCCCGCACTTTCCAGTGTGCTCATCACTTTTTCCGGCGCGGCACAGGCTTCTATGGTGTCCCAGTAGTAGCGCCACAGTTGCGCGGTGTCCTTGTCCTTGGCGACCAGTTTTGCCAGCATGGGCACGGCGTATTTGCAGTATCCCTTGAGTAGTGCGGTGGCGATTTTACCTTTGGGCGGAGTGATCTCCAGGATGCAGACCTTGCCGCCCGGATTGAGCATGCGCTGGAATTCTGCGAAGGCGACTGACATGTCCGACACGTGGCGCAGGGCATAGCCCATGCTCAAGAAATCGTAGCCGCCATCCGGCAATGGAATCCGCTCGGCTCGGCCTTCGATCACGGTGACGCCCGCCGGTAATTTGGCGCTGCGTATCATGCCGGGGCTGGGGTCAACGCCGGTGATCAGACAGGGGTCGCCCGTCAGTTTGGCCGCCTGTTTTGCAACCAAACCGGTACCCATGCCAATGTCCAATACTTTCATGCCGGGCTTCAGTCCCGCAAAGTCGAGTATTTTGCGGCGGTATGACGAGCCGGTGCCCAGACCGAGGATGTTCTCGATGCGGTCGTAATCGGCGGCGGTCTTGTCGAACTGCTCGCCAACCCAGCTGCGGCGGTCTTCTTCGCGGTCGTAGTATTCGGTGAGCGGGGGGTGGGGGGCGTGGACGATAGTGGCGGATGTTTCGTTGGGTCGGACGGTCATGGTTGGCGCATCGGGTTGGAAATGGACGGGGCGAATGCTAACTTAAAACCCGTCGCGCGGTGTGCGAAAAGCACGGGCAGGCGCAGGCAGGCAGGGCAATACAGCCCGTTTCAGAGTAGAATGCCGACCTGAAATCAATCGGGGAAATGCCTTGCAGTTAGCCAGAAACAAACCAGTCGCAGCACCACAGATCTCGTATATCACCGTGCATTCCATCCACCGACAATTCACAGACCCGGGCGCTGTCCGTGTCGCCCGATTTGGGAGCGTGTGACATGGGGCGTCTGGGCAAAATCCTGCTGGTTGCGGTGTTCGTCGCCTATCCCGTGCTGCTGCACACATTCATCCTCAAGGAAGAGGTGGAGATGTGGCAGTTGATGTTTGTGTTCGCCCCGTTGCTGGGCGTGGCGGCGTGGGTGCTGTTTCGCGCGGTTGGCAAAGCATGGTGGCCGGTGTTGGCGCTGGCATTCGCTGCCGTGATCTATTACGTCGTGGCCGGTGGCCATGGCCGGGTCGGTCTGCTGGCGGTGAACGGCTTGTCCAATGCCACGCTTAACCTATTTCTGTTGTGGCTGTTCGGGCGCACGCTGCTGCCCGGCCAGGAACCGCTGATCTCGCAGATCTCGCGCCGTATCATCGGCGAGCTTAAGTCCGATGTCGTCGATTACACCCGCCATGTCACCATCGCATGGTGCTGCTTCTTCGGCATGCAGGTAATCACCTCGCTGTTGCTGTACACCTTCGCGCCGATCTCGGCCTGGTCGTTCTTCATCAATGTGCTGAACCTGCCGTTGCTGATCCTCATGTTCGTTGCGGAAAAGACCTATCGCACGCTGCGCTTCCCCAATCACCCCAAAACTTCAATCCTCAAAGCGATCGAGGTGTACAGCAAGGATTTTGCTGCGCCCAAGAAAGCGGACAGTTGATACCGGGGTTTCCGGTCCATGGCAGCGATCCCGCTCATTCACCATAACGATCCCGACAGCGTGTTCGCCTATAGCGGCGGACGTGCGGTCACGGTTGCGCAATTCCTCGGGCAGGCGGCGCATCTGGCGCAGTCGTTGCCGGACCGGCACTACATGCTGAATCTGTGTACCGACAGATACCGTTTCGCAGTGGGTTTTGCAGCCGCGTTGCTGCGTGGCCAGGTCAGCCTGTTGCCGCCCAATTACACGCCCAGTTTCGTCGAACACCTCGGGCAGCGTTATCCCGGCATGTATTGCCTTGCGGACGGTGCGGCGGAGTTCAAAGGCGTCGAGGTCGTATCGTATCCGCACATGCCGCAACAGGATGAGGATGCACCCGTGTTTCCGTTGATACCCGCTGAACAACGCGCAGCGCTGGTGTTCACCTCCGGCTCCACCGGCGAGCCGGTCGCGCATCCGAAATCCTGGGGCAGTCTGAGCAAGGGCGCAGCTGCGGAAGCGGCAGCGCTGGGCATCGCGCAAAATTCCGGCATGGCGGTACTGGGTACGGTTCCGGCACAGCATATGTACGGCCTGGAGTCGTGCATGCTGCTGGCCATGCAGAACGGGCTGGCGCTGGTCGCCGAAAGGCCGTTCTATCCGGCGGATATCTGCGCGCAACTGGCCGCGCTGCCGCGGCCGCGCTGTCTGATCACCACGCCGGTGCATCTGCGTACTTTGTTGGCCGAAGTGGCCGACGTCCCGCCTGTCGACTTTGTGTTGTGCGCCACGGCGCTGCTCGCACCGCAACTGGCAGTCGAAGCCGAGGCGCGCTTTGGCGCGCCGCTGTACGAGATCTACGGTTGCACCGAGGCGGGCATGGCGGCCAGTCGCCGTACCACGGACGGGGCGGCTTGGCATCTGTTGGACGGTGTGGAACTGGAGCAGGATGAACAGGGCAACCGCGTGCGCGGTGGTCATGTCGAGATCGAGGCGCCGCTGAGCGACGTGATCGAGCGCAATGCAGACGGCACCTTCATCCTGCACGGACGAGCCGCCGACATGGTGAACATCGCGGGCAAGCGTACCTCGCTGGCCAGCCTCAACCACCACCTGAACGCGATACCGGGCGTGAAGGACGGCGTCTTCTTCATGCCCGACGATAGCAATGGCGAGATGAAGCGCCCACTGGCTTTCGTGGTGGCGCCCGGACTGAATAGCGAGAACATATTGGGCGCATTGCGCAATAGCGTGGATGCGGTGTTCCTGCCGCGTCCGCTGTATTTTGTCGATGAGTTGCCGCGCAATACCACCGGCAAACTCACGCGCGAAGCGCTGGTGCAACTGATGGAACGGTGCGCAAGGAAATGAGCCCAATAATTCTATCGCCCTCAAACAACGTCATTCCGGCGCAGGCCGGAATCCAGGTAATAAAGAATCTTCCGCGGAAACAGTGCAAGACCGCTATTTTGTCCGCCTTGCGGGGTGATTGTTCTTGCTGGATTCCGGCCTGCGCCGGAATGACGAGCATAAGGATATTGGGATGAGCAAACTGACCTTGAAGTTGGCCGCAGACCACCCCACCGCAGCCGGGCATTTCCCCGGCAATCCCATCATCCCCGGCGCGTTGCTGCTGGCGGAAGTGTTGCGCTGCATCGAGCGGGCCGAAGGTGCGCGGTTCGCCTCGTGCAACGTCAAGACGGCGAAATTCCTCGCTCCGGCAAGGCCTGGTGACACGGTCGAGATCGACTACAAACGTTCCGCGCAGGGGACGCTGGAGTTCCAGTGCTCGGTCGGCACCACCAAAGTCCTGTCGGGAGGCATCGTTGCAAACGCGTAACGAGGCGGGCGACAAGGCCGCGCCGGTCTGGGCGGCCAAGCCGGAGCGCAGCAACACGCTGGCGATCCGCTTCATCGTGTGGGTGGCGCTCACGCTGGGTCGGCGCACCGCGCGTTTGTTCCTGTATCCCATCTGCCTGTACTTCCTCCTGTTCGCCGCCGAGGCGCGCCGCGCGTCGCGGAAATATTTGCGCAAGGTGCTGGGTCGCGAGCCGCGCATCAGCGACGGCTTCCGCCACATCCACACGTTTGCTTCCACCATCCTTGATCGCGTGTTCCTGCTCAACGGCCGTTTCGACAAGTTCGACGTGCGCACGCATCTGGATGCCGCGGCAAAGGCCCTGATAGACAGCAAGCGCGGGTGTATCCTGCTCGGGGCGCATCTGGGCAGTTTCGAGATCACGCGCGCCTATGCGGCCGAGATCGACGGGCCGGATGCCAGTGTGGTGATGTACGAGGAGAACGCGCGCAAGCTGAACACCGTGCTCAAGGCGATCAACCCCGACCTGACGCAACAGGTGATTCCGCTGGGCAAGATCGACTCCATGCTCAGGGTGGAACAGGCGCTGCAGCGCGGCGAATTCATCGGCATTCTCGCCGATCGCGGACTGGAGCAGGGCGGCGCGGGCATCAGCTGCGATTTTCTGGGCGAACCGGCGATGTTTCCCAATGGCCCGATGCGCATGGCCTATATGCTGAAATGCCCGGTGCTGCTCATGGTGGGAGCCTACCGCGGTGGCAACCGTTACGATCTGTACTTCGAGGAACTGGTGGACATGGCCGACACGGAATTGCCGCGCAACGAGATGATCAAACAGGCACAACTGCGCTATGTGGCGCGCATCGAACACTATTGCCGCGAAGCGCCGTACAACTGGTTCAATTTCTACGATTTCTGGAAACAATGATAAGAGCACTGTTCCTGTTTCTGAGTCTCGCTTCCGCTGTTGCACATGCCGAGGGCGAACCGGCCGTCGCATCCAGCGCATGGGGCTTGCCGCAACTGATGCAGAGCCTGGCACAGGTGCAAAGTTCGCAGGGCCGGTTCAAGGAGCGAAAATACCTTGCCGTATTGATCGCGCCGCTGGATTCGTCCGGCACCCTGTCGTTTCAGGCGCCGGGTCATCTGGAAAAACACACGCTCAAGCCCAAGGCCGAGAGCCTGGTGCTGGATCAGGGCGTACTCACTATAGAAAGCAAGGCGCGCAATCTAAAACGCACGCTGGTATTGCAGGAATATCCGGCGGTGTGGGCGTTCGTCGAGAGTATACGTTCCACCCTGGCGGGTGATCTGCCCACGCTGCAGCGTTTCTACAAAGTCAGTCTAAAGGGCAATGCAAACAAGTGGAGCATGGTGTTGGTGCCGCTTGACGGGAGGACGCGCCAGATGATGAGCGAAATCGTCATTTCCGGACGTGGCGCGCGCGTGGCCGAGATCGAGACCACTGAATCCAGCGGCGATCGCACGCTCATGACGATCATCGAGGACAAGCCGTGAACATGCGCAAACTTGTCGCTGTGGGCGGTTGGCTGGCGTTCATCGCCGCCTGTGTGCTGGTAATCGGCCGCACGCAATTCACTGCCGACATGTCGGCGTTCATGCCGCGCAACCCGACGCCCACGCAAAAAATCATGGTCGAACAACTGCGCGACGGCGTGGTGTCGCGCCTGATCCTGATCGGTGTGGAGGGGGCCCCCGCGCCCGTGCTGGCACAAATCAGCAAGAACATGTCGGCGCAGTTGCGCGCTTCGCCGGAACTGGTGGCCATCAACAACGGCGAGCAGGCCGGCCTCGAAAAAGACTTCGACCTGCTGTGGAACAACCGCTATCTGTTAAGCGATGCGGTGACTGCGCAACGGTTCACTCCCGCCGGTTTGCAGGAAAGCCTGTCCGGCTATCTCGATCTGCTGGGCTCGCCCATGGGCGGCATGGCGCAACGCGTGATGCCCAAAGATCCCAGTGGCGAATTGATCCATCTGCTGGAACAGATGCAGGGGCAGGCGCATCCCGCGATGCAGGACGACGTCTGGTTCTCGGGTGACGGCACCCGGGCCATGCTGTTGGCGCATACCAAAGGTGCGGGCAACGATATTGACGCACAGGAACGGGCCGTGCTGGCAATCACGGCCGCGTTCGATAATGCGCGCAAGGCTTTGCCGGAAGCGGCCGCGGCACAAGTGCGCATGACCGGCCCCGGCGTGTTCTCGGTGCAGTCGCGCGCTTCCATTCGCGACGATGCCTGGCGTCTATCGCTCATCGCCACGCTGCTGGTGGCGAGCATGCTGCTGTTGCTCTATCGCTCGCCGCGCGTGCTGGCACTCGGCCTGTTCCCGGTGGCGACTGGCGCGCTGGCCGGTGTGGCGGCGGTGAGCCTGGGCTTCGGCGGCGTGCACGGCATCACGCTCGGCTTCGGCGTCACGCTCATCGGTGAGGGTGTGGATTACGGCATCTACCTGTTCACCCAGATCGAGCACGGGGAGTCGCCGCAGAGTACGTTGCGGCGTATCTGGCCGACGCTGCGTCTGGGCGTGCTCACTTCCATTTGCGGATTTTCCGCCATGCTGTTTTCCGGTTTCACCGGATTGGCCCAACTGGGGCTGTTCTCCATCGCCGGGCTGATCGGCGCCGTGAGCACCACGCGCTGGGTGCTGCCGCATCTGCTGCCGAGCGGCTTCTCGGTGCATCCCTCCACGCGTTTCAGCAGCATGCTGATGTCGGTGGTGCGCCAAGCGCCGCGGGCGCGCAGCGCGCTGTTCGCGGTTCTGGCTGTAGCCGTGCTGTTCATCGCGATGCAACGCGGATCGTTATGGAACGACAGCCTGTCCAGCATGAGTCCGATCTCCAAGGAATCGCTGGCGCTGGATGAACAGTTGCGCCGCGACATGGGCGCGCCGGATGTGCGCTATATGCTGGTGTTGGGCGGCAAGGATCAGGAAAGCGTGCTGCTTCAGGGGGAAGCGGTCGCCTCTGTTCTGGGTAAGCTGGTTGCGCAGGGTGCGCTGGAGGGTTTCGATGCGCCGCTCTTGCCCAGTCGTGCCGCACAGCAGGCGCGCCAGAATGCGCTGCCCGACGCGGATGCCGCGCACACCAACCTGAACAGGGCACTGCAGGGATTGCCGTTCCGCGCTTCTGTCTTTGCACCGTTCGCGCAGGAGATCGCGACCGCGAAGCAGCAGCCGTTGCTGGATAGAGCCGCGTTGCAGGGCAGCAATCTCGGACTGAAACTCGACACGTTTCTGGTGCAACGTGAAGGCAGTTGGTCGTTGCTGTTGCCTTTGCGCGGTGCAAAAGATGCGCAGGGTATCGCGCAGAGCGTCCGCCAGGTGCCTGGAGCAACGTTCCTGCTGCTCGACATGAAACAGGAATCCGAACAGATGTTCCGTGATTACCGGCGCGAAGCGGCAACGAATGCCCTACTGGGCGCGTTGGCTATTATTGTGTTGTTGTTCATCAGTCTGCGTTCGACGCGGCGCGTACTGGAAGTCTCGTTACCGCTGGTGGCAGCGGTGATCGCGGTGACGACCTGGCTGGTACTGTCCGGGCACACCCTGTCGATTTTTCACCTGATCGGACTTTTGCTGGTGGTGGCGGTCGGCTCCAATTACGCGCTGTTCTTCGATCATCGCTGCACTTCGGCGCAGGATAGGGAGCGCACTGTCACCTCGTTGCTGTTTGCCAATCTTTCCACCATGCTCGGTTTTGGCCTCTTGTCGTTCTCGCAGTCGCCGGTGCTGAATGCGATCGGCTCCACGGTGGCGGTCGGCGCGGTGTTGAGCCTGGTATTTTCTGCCATATTAATAGTCAGGAATGACGCGTGACGGCCGTGTCCTTGATTGCCCCTGGCACAGGCCTCGGTTAAGATGCACGTTGAATTCTGGAGTTCTTTAAGGTGCCATCCGGCGCGGCTATCACAGGGAGACTGATATGAAATACCAGCATCTGGTTCTCATTGTATTAACGGCAGCTTTGGCGAGCGCATGCGCATCGCGTCAGGCTAAAACAGAATCGACTGAAAGCACGTCGAGCGCGCCGCCGCCCAAAACAGCTCCCGCAAAAGAAACAGCCAAGAAAGAGACTGCCAAGAAAGAAGCGCCGGAAGGCGAGATCGTCGGCAAACCGGCCGCCGGCAGCAAATTCTCCAAGTTGCAACTCGGCATGACGCTGAACCAGGTTGAAAAAGCCATCGGCCGCCCGACCAAGCAATGGACACACCCCACCGGCAAAGCTTCCATCCCGTTCTATTTCGGACCGGACCGCTGGGTCATCCAGTATTCCTACAAGGGTGAAGGTGTGTTGACCATCAATTCCGGCGGTGATCAGGTACTGACCCGCATCGAAGTCAACAAAGCCGAATAACCGGAACAGATCGCGCCTGTCAGGCGCGGAAAGGAAGCATCATGGTAGAGCAGGA
This sequence comes from Sideroxydans sp., assembly GCA_043744345.1. Lineage (GTDB taxonomy): Bacteria > Pseudomonadota > Gammaproteobacteria > Burkholderiales > Gallionellaceae > Sideroxyarcus. The sequence goes on from JAYTUW010000036.1 coordinate 22,663, forward strand.
AATCTCATGCGAAGTGCTGGTGATCGGTGGCGGCCCCTCCGGCTCCACGATCGCAGCACTGCTGGCAGAGCGCGGACGCGATGTGCTGATGCTGGAAAAAGACAAACACCCGCGGTGGCATATTGGCGAATCGCTGTTGCCGATGAATATGCCGATGTTCGACAAGTTGGGCATTACCGAAGAGATCAAGCGTATCGGCATGTTGAAGCGCGGGGCGGAGTTCGTTTCGCCTTGGCATCCGGCGCCGGTGATGATCGATTTCAACGACGCGCTGGATAACACCTACCCGATCGCATACCAGGTACGCCGCGACGAATTCGACGAGGTCATGTTCAAGAATGCCGCCGCCAAGGGCGCCAAGGTCGTCGAGGAATGCAAAGTGACCGACATCCAGTTCAATCCGGGTGCGGAAGCGGTGGTGAATACGGTGAACAAAGACGGCAAGACACAGCGCATACGCGCCAAGTTCGTGGTGGATGCCTCCGGTCGCGACACTTTCCTGTCCAATCATTTCCGCATGAAGCAACGCAACAAGAAGCACAACAGCGCGGCCATCTTCGGGCATTTCTCCGGCGTGAAACGCCTGGAAGGCGAAGTGGAAGGCAACATCAGCCTGTTCTGGTTCGACCACGGCTGGTTCTGGTTCATCCCGCTGGCCGACGGCAACACCAGCATAGGCGCGACCTGCTGGCCCTACTACATGAAGTCGCGCAAGACCGATGTCACCCAGTTCTTCCTGGATACCATCGCGATGTGTCCCGCACTCATGGAACGCATGCAGGGCGCGAAACTGGTGTCACAGGTGACGGCGACGGGCAACTTCTCCTACCTGTCCGAACGCTCTTCCGGTGAGAACTACATCCTGCTGGGGGACGCTTTTGCCTTCATCGACCCGATCTTTTCTTCCGGCGTGTTCCTCGCCATGGCCAGTTCCTTCGCCGGTGCCGATGCGGTCGAGCGTTGCCTGAAGCACCCCGAACAATCGGCCCAGGCATTGAAAGAGTTCGACGGGGCCATCATGGAAGGGCCAAGGATCTTCTCCTGGTTCATCTACCGCATCACCACCCCGGCCATGCGCAACCTGCTCATGTACAAGGGGACCGAGAGCAAGGTCAAGCGGGCGCTGATCTCGGTGCTGATCGGCGATATCTATCACGCGAGGCGTCATGCCTACTGGCTGTTCATGTTCAAGTTTATGTATTACGCCGGTTCGCTGCTACATTTCAAATCCAGCTTCAAGGCCTGGCGTCAGCGCAAGCGCTCAGTCCAGTACGTGGATATCGGGGTAACAGGCTGATCTATGCCCAATAGCAGCAAGCAATTCGGACTGGCTTATCTCGACGCCGGTGAGATAGGCGCGTATCTCGAAAGAAACAGCGGTCACGTGCTAAACGTGATCGGTTTCGGCCGCGAGGTCGTGCTGCCTGCAACGGCCTGTGCGCCGTTGTGGGTGGACATCCCGGTCCTGGGCGGCAAGGAAAACAGCTTCGAGGTGTGGACCAGCAACGACCCTGTCGCGGCGTGCGAGCACGACGGTATGCGCGGTAGCCGCGACGGCAAGGTCCTTTTCGCCAGTCTGACGCTGCAGCAGCGTGACGGCGATACGCTGGAGTCGCTGGCCCTGCATGCCTACATGCGCATCTTCGGGTTCGTCGACCATTTCAACTATCCCAACCTGCTGCGCGTCTGGCAATACTTCCCGCAGATCAACGACGACGAGAACGGACTGGAGCGCTACCGCGGCTTCAATGTCGGCAGGCATGCCGCATTCGTGGCCAACGCGCGCAGCATCGGCGAGGAAGACGTCCCGGCGGCGAGTGCGCTGGGCAGCAACAGCGGATCGCTCACCATCTATTTCATGGCGGGCAAACAACCCGGCAAAGCGGTGGAGAATCCGCGCCAGGTCAGCGCCTACCACTATCCGGACAAGTTTGGGCCCAAGAGCCCGATCTTCGTGCGCGCACTGTCGGTGACGCTGGGCGGCCAGCATTGTTTCTTCATCTCCGGCACGGCCAGCATCGTGGGCTTCGAGACCCTGCATCTGGGCGATGCCGAAAAGCAGACTGCCGAGACGCTGCTCAACATCCGCACCCTGCTGCAGCAGACCCCGCATTACGATCCCGCACAGGGGCGCATGTTGCTCAAGGTGTATGTGCGCCACGAGCACGACCTTGCCATGGTGCAAGCCAAGGTGCGCGCCGAGTTCGGTGCCGACTGCAAAGCGGTGTATCTGCATTCCAATATTTGTCGTTCCGACCTGCTGCTTGAGATCGAGGGCGCCTATTTCAACGACGCACACTAGCGCACGGGTCGTTTGCAATGAAATATCTGATCCGGGGTGTGCTGTTGCTGTTGTGCTGTTTGTCTGTCGCGCAGGCGCAGACCGAGATCAGGCCCTTGTGGGAAGTTGGTGCGGGCTTTGCGGGTATCGATTTCCCCGTGTACCGCGGTTCTGACGAGCGCAAGTCCTACCTGCTGCCGGTTCCTTATGTCGCGTATAACGGCGAAGTGCTGCAGGTCAGCCGCGAACGCGTGCGCGGCCTGATCTTCAAACGCGACGCCGTCGAGATGGATGTCAGTATCAACGGTTCCGTGCCCGCCAAGGGCGCCAGTGCACGCAAAGGCATGCCCGACCTCGACCCGACGCTGGAACTCGGTCCCTCGCTCAACTTCCATGTGTTGTACACCGAAGACAAGAAGAACACCTTCGATATCCGCATGCCTTTGCGCGCGGTTCTTTCTTCCGATTTCAAGCATGTCCGCCATGAGGGCTGGCTGTTCCAGCCGCAGTTGAATCTGGATTTCTACGACATCGAGCGCAGCGGCTGGAATGTCGGGCTGGTGGGCGGCGTGATCTATTCCGACAGGCATTATCACGGATACTTCTATAACGTCGAGCCGCAGTATGCAACCGCGAGCCGTCCGGCCTATACGTCTGCAGGTGGGTATTCCGGCACGCAGTTCATCTGCGCCTTTAACAAACGCCATCCGGGCTATTGGACAGGCGGCTTCATGAAGTGGGACAGCCTCAAAGGCGCCGTTTTCGCGGACAGTCCGATGGTGAAGAGTAAAGAGTATTTCACGGTCGGCTTCGCGGTCACCTGGATATTCGACAAGTCGGACAAACTGGTGATGGTGGAGCTGGAGTAAGCCGCGCCTTCATCGAAACTGCATGGCCGTGTGCTATAACCGCCGCCTCGGCCAGCATTGTGGGCTTGCTTGGTTGAAGGGCTGGTTGTTTAATCAGGCTTGCGAGCGTCAAATAAAGAATCAGGGAAACGAAAAGAACATGTGGGCCTGGCGAAAATTGAGATCCCTGTACGAGTACATCGTGCTGTACGGCGGCCTGCTGTTCTTCGCGTTCATCTGTCTGGCATGGAGCCTGCCGGCCAGTGTGTTGCGCCATCTGCTGCCCAAGCGCATCGCCCTGCGCGTCGGCCGCTACGCCATCATGCTGGTGTTCCGCACCTACCTGTTCGTCATCCGCGCCAGCGGTCTGGTGAAACTCGACCTGGCCGCGCTGGATGCGTTGCGCGACGATCCCTCGCTGGTCATCGCCACCAACCATCCCGCGCTCATTGACGTCGTCCTGGTCGGTTCGCGCCTGCCCAATTTTGTGTGCGTGCTGAAGGCCAAGCTGCTCGACAACCCGCTGCTGGGCGGCGGCGCCAGCATGGCGGGTTATGTGCGCAACGACTCGACCGCCATGCTGGTGCGCGAAGCCGGTGTGGCCTTGCGCGAAGGCGCGCAACTGCTGATCTTTCCCGAGGGCACGCGCACCGTGCGCGAGCCGGTCAACGAGTTCAAGGGCGGTTTCGCGCTGGTCGCCAAGAAGGCGGGCGTGCCGGTGC
>JAYTUW010000037.1:0-6795 GCA_043744345.1 Sideroxydans sp.
TCGCCAGCCAGATTCTCCACCGACATGCCGATCAGGTCAGACCAGTAGTATTCGCCTTCCGGCTGCTCCGGCAAGCTGTCGCGCGGAACCGCGATCAACTGGCCTTTGTACTTTTCGGCCGCTGTGCGGTCGGCGATGCCCTGCAATTTGGCAATTAGAACCTTGCCGCCGTGCACATTCGCTTCCAGCACTTCCAGCGGTCGCCACGATTGCTCGTCGCCCACATACCAGGTTTCATAGTCCAGCAGGCTGTCCAGATACTCGGTGAAGGTATGAACCTTCAACCAACCCTGCAGACCCTGCGCACCGACCACCTTCCCCATGACGACCATGGGGGTTGCAGGAGTCAGAGATTGACTCTCACGTTCGCTCCCTCTCCCTCCGGGGGAGGGTTGGGGTGGGGGACTCCCATCGGACGCTACGGGAACCCCGGCACGGCGAACCGCCATACTAGTTAGACCTTGGCTGTTGCACCGGCTTTTTTGACCAGACGACCCACGGTCTCGCTCAACTGCGCGCCCTTGTCTTGCCAGTGAGTCACGCGATCCAACTGGATACGCAGTGCTTCAGTGCCTTCGACAGCCAGCGGGTTGTAGAAGCCGATACGCTCGATGAAACGACCGTCACGACGATTGCGGGAATCCGCGACCACTACGTTGAAATACGGGCGATTCTTGGAACCGCCGCGAGAAAGACGAATGACTACCATAGTAAATACCCAATAGATTTATTTCGGCCAATGCCAAAAGGGCGCGAATTCTACGATACCTTGCCAATCTCTGGCAAGGACTGTTTTGACAGGAAAACTAGGGGATTTCAGCGGTGCAGGAAGACTTCCAGCACGAAATGGACGCCCAGGTAGGCCAGAATCAGGAAACCGAAGCCGCTCAGCGTCCAATGCACCGCCTTTTTGCCGCGCCAGCCATAGAAACGATGGCCCAGCAGCAAGACGGCAAAAACGGCCCAGGAAGCCAGTCCAAACAGCACCATGTGACTGAATTGCAAGGGATGTCCGAATATTTTGTCGGAAAACAGCATGCCGGAAACGACCGTGATGGTCAGCAGCACGAACCCGATGCCGATCACGCGAAACAACAAAGACTCCATGGTCAGCAGCGGCGGCAGGTTCTGCAACACCTTGGGCATTTTGGCGTGATGCAAGCGTTTTTCGACCAGCGACATCAGCGCGGCATGCAAGGCGGCGATGGTGAACAGGCTGTAGGCCAGCATGGCCATGAACACATGGGTATCGAACAAGCCGGATGCAGGCTGCGCCAGGATGTGCGGTTCGGGGAAGATCGCCGGGAGCGCAGTACTGACGGCCGCCAATGGCAAAACCAGCGTCTGCAAACTGGACAAGGGGTAGAAATAGCGGGCCAGCCAGTACACCAGCACCGTCAGCCACAGGATCAGAGACAGTGCGTACACCAGCCCCAGGTTCAGGGCACCCCATATAAATAGAGTATCGTAAAGCAACCAGCCGTGCAGCGCCAAAGGCACAATGACCGCAAATCCCAACGCCCCGCGATTCTGTTTTTCGGCGGTGCCCGTTGCCTGAGCGCGCCAGAACAGAATAGCCAGTACGGAATAAAGGACAAACGTGAGCAGGTGCAGAGCTTGGTTCGACATGGGGAGTGCAGATGTTTTAGACTGTGCGGATTCTACAGGAAGCGCTGCGAAAGTGTCTGTAGCGGCGTTCGCCTTGCTCCCTTCCCCCGCAAGCGGGGGAAGGGCTGGGGATGAGGGTCTATGCTGCGCAACCAAAGTGTTTATTGCTCAACGCCCCTCACCCTAACCCTCTCCCGCTTGCGGGAGAGGGGATTGATGCGGTGGCATTAACCTTAATTTGGAAAACTGAACATGCTGGATAACCTCACCCAACGCTTTAGCGGCATCATCAAAAACCTGCGCGGACAGGCGCGCCTGACCGAAGCCAACATTCAGGACGCGCTACGCGAAGTGCGCCTCGCCCTGCTGGAAGCCGACGTGGCGCTGCCGGTGGTCAAGGAATTCATCGCCAAGGTAAAAGAAGCCGCGCTTGGACAAGAAGTCATCGGCAACCTGCAACCGGGACAGGCACTGATCGGCGTAGTGAACCGCGAGCTGACCAAGCTCATGGGCGAGCACAACGATGCGCTCAACCTCGCCACCGTGCCACCCGCCGTGATCCTGATGGCCGGCCTGCAGGGCGCGGGTAAAACCACCAGCAGCGGCAAGCTGGCCAAACTGTTGCGCGAGCAAAACAAAAAGAAAGTATTGCTGGTGAGCTGCGACGTGTACCGCCCCGCCGCCATCGAACAACTGCGCACGCTGGCACAACAGCTCGACATCGACTTCTTCCCCTCCGACGTCTCGCAAAAACCGCAGGACATCGCCCTCGCCGCCCACGACTGGGCGAAGAAGCACCACCATGACGTGCTGATCGTCGACACTGCCGGACGTCTGGCGGTAGACGAAGCCATGATGGCCGAGATCAAGGACCTGCACTCCGCGATGAAGCCCATCGAAACCCTGTTCGTGGTCGATGCCATGACCGGCCAGGACGCGGTGAACACCGCCAAGGCTTTCGGCGATGCGCTGCCGCTCACCGGCATCATCCTCACCAAGCTGGACGGCGATGCGCGCGGCGGCGCGGCGCTGTCGGTGCGGCAGATCACCGGCAAGCCGATCAAGTTCGTCGGCGTCAGCGAAAAACCCAACGGCCTCGAAGCCTTCCACCCCGAACGCATGGCGCAACGTATCCTCGGCATGGGCGACGTGCTGTCGCTGCTGGAAGAAGCGCAGCGCAACGTGGACGTGGGCGAAGCGCAGAAGCTGGCGAAGAAAATGCAGACCGGCAAAGGCTTCGACCTCAACGACTTCAAGATGCAGATCGTGCAGATGAAGAAGATGGGCGGCATGTCCGCGCTGATGGACAAACTGCCCGCGCAACTCGCGCAGGCTGCGCAAACCGCCAAGGTCGACGAACGCCAGATCAACCGCACCGAAGGCATCATCAACTCAATGACCCCCTACGAACGTACCCACCCTGAACAGATCAAAGCCTCGCGCAAAAAACGCATCGCCGCCGGAGCGGGCGTGCAGGTGATGCACGTGAATCAGTTGCTGAACCAGTTCGAACAATCGCAGAAGATGATGAAGATGTTCAGCGGCAAGGGCATGATGGCGAAGATGATGAAGGGGATGGGCGGGAAGTTTCCGGGGATGCGGTAAAACCTGAAACCTACACCACCCATTTCTGCGAACGAATGTCAGCTCAAGCAATCCTCAAAGTTGCCGATAAAGACCTGAGTGATTTGCTTCGATAAGTTGCACCGGTAGAGGCTTAGTTAGTCCGGTGCTATGCCGTGATCACCATGCACTAACTTTCTTGCCAATCCATGTCAGTGATGACGTGCATAGCAAAGGATATGTTCCATGTCTACCATTGCTCTCGTTACCTCTGCACAGTCGTCGATTCCATCGACCGTAAGCACATCGTCCATATCGGCTTCAATTGCCGAGTCACCTACATCTCCCACACAAAGCACATCAGTGTCTATCAGAGGCCAGTCACTTATGCTCTTGCGCCTATTCGGCATAACAGACCCTAACGCGACCCCGCCCGTGGTATCGGGAGTGACCGGGATGGATAACAATCATAGCGGCATGAGTCCCAGTAACTTCCTGACTCAAAGCGACCGGGCGCTTTTGTCAAACATGTACGCATATGCTCAACAACAAGGCGCTGATTTGCAGCATGTGGACGCTATAGGTGTCTCATTGGGCGCATACCGCCAAGCAAATGACGGACGCATGATGGGCAGCTTTAACAGTGGTGAGTTTGATTCTGCGGGGCATCAACTGACGGTCAGCTTTAACGCACAAGATACCGCCACTTCTGCCAGCCTCCTGGGTGGCAAAGCGATTAATAGCACCCAGCTCGATCAAGGCTTTCTACGTTACACCCTTGATCCGGGACATGGCGCCCTGACTTTTTTCGGCGACCTCGGCTTCCTTCAACAGATGGTCATCAAGTTCTCCGACGAGGGGTCGCCTGACTTGAAGCTCGACCCAAAATTTTCGACGTACTCCCCGGTGCCCGTTAATGAAAAGGCGGTATTTGCAGCCTCTAAGGAAATCATAAACGCTCCAGCCGTATCGGACTACATCTCCATCAACGGGGTAGGTCATTGGCGCACGCCTGAGTTGGAAGCCAAATATGGCACTGGCAAATACATCACCAACCTGAATGGGCTGGCAGAAGATACGCCGTACAATACTAATCAGAAGACGTTGAAATACAGTCAAATCTCAAACATGCTTAATCTTATGAGCGTGAGCAATATAAACAAGAATTAATTGGTGCCCAGTAATCAAACAATACCGCGTTCGCCTAATTTCGTGAACGCGACACCGTAGTTCAAGGAGATTCAATCATGGTGAATGGCATAAATTCCGCACAGATAGCGAACACCCTGACGTCCAATAGCAGTGCCCAGTACCCAGAGAATTTGGCAAAAATTTGCGAGAGCTGCGATCCCAACGACAAGAATTACGGGAAGTACACAACAAAACAAATGGAAGACGCGTTTAACAAAATCAATGCGCGGGAATACGCAGCGTTCGGACATTTAGCTGGAGACGCAACACCCGAGGGAATCGTAAAATTCGCGCAAGCCTATGTGAATTACTACAACCAATTATCGCCAGAGGAACAAAACAGTCAGCGCTATAAAGGAACCGGAGCGAGTGCAGCCGCATTACTGGCAGGTGCAAAGGGGCTAGTGGCTGATGAGAAAGCCCATCCGGGAAAGAATAAACAGCCCGAATCCTTACTCATGATGTTGCTCAACGAAATGTTGGCTCAACTCAAGAAACATCCCGCCCAAACCAGCACGAATACTAGCGCTACCAGCAGCAGCGAACAGGTAACTATATCGGTGCAAGCACAAAAACTTTCTGGTGTAGCGTAGCTCTTCAAGGGTTGAGGCTGCATTCCAAACCAAGTAAGGTGCACCTGCGCACCAGACCACCAATAACTCTCCTAAAATGCATTCGGTGCGCAAGCGCATCCTACAACTACAAACCGACACCATGACCCTCAAAGCCATCATCTTCGACGTCGACGGCACCCTTGCCGATACCGAGGATGCACACCGCATCGCCTTCAACAAGGCCTTCGCCGAGAACGGCCTGCCCTGGAACTGGGATGTGGCGCTGTACGACAAGCTGCTCAAGGTGACGGGCGGCAAGGAGCGCATCAAGTATTTCGTCGAGAGCTTTTTGACCGGCTTCGACAAGCCCGCCGATTACGATGGCTTCGTGAAAAATCTGCATGTGGTGAAGACGGGGCATTACACCGCGATGCTGCGCGACGGCTTGATCCCCCTGCGGCCCGGCATCAAGCAGCTCATCGCCGATGCGCGCCGTGCCGGGCTCAAGCTGGCCATCGCCACGACCACTTCGCCGGAGAACGTCGCCGGTTTGCTTGAGGTTGGCCTGGGCAAGGATTGGGCGAGCAACTTTGCCGCCAACGGCTGCGGCGACATCGTGCCGCACAAGAAGCCAGCGCCGGATATTTACAACTGGGTGTTGAACGAATTGAAGCTTGAGCCGCAGGATTGCATTGCGCTGGAGGATTCGTACAACGGCTTGCAGTCTGCGCTGGCGGCGGGGATCAGGACTTACGTCACGACGAATCCTTATACGTGCAAGCAGGATTTTACGGGGGCGGCGGGGGTGTTTGAGGATTTGGGGGATTTGCCCCGCTTCTACAGCCTGATCGGGCTGCGGGTGTAGCTTCCCCCTTTGTCAAAGGGGGAGTGAGGGGGATTTTGGAGCTTGAGAAATCATGCTGCTCTACTGCAAATCCCCCCTAGCCCCCCTTTTACAAAGTGGGGAACTTCTGCGGCTTCGCATTTGTGTTTTGTGCAGCCCGTAGGATGGGTTGAGGCGCAGCCGATACCCATCATTCACATTGATGGGATCGCTACGCTCCACCCATCCAACGCATGCTGCGCCTCTGATTCCGCGAGCACCACTCCCTTCCCCCGCAAGCGGGGGAAGGGCTGGGGATGAGGGTCTATGCGTTGCAACCCAAGTTGTCAGTCACTCATCGCCCCTCACCCTAGCCCTGATAAAACAACTAGCCATTCGACTAAGCCCGCAAGCGGGCAAGTCGCTGGTTATCTCCCGCTTGCGGGAGAGGGAAAAAACCCTTTACGTAAAGCATCGAAGCCCGAATCCTGCTAATCTTGCGGTTCAATCCATTTGTCCGCAATTCATCACCATGCAAAGTTATCTGAAGCGCATCCTCACCGCCCGCGTCTATGACGTCGCTGTCGAAACCCCGCTGGAACACGCGCCCAATCTGTCGGCGCGCATCGGCAACAACGTGCTGTTCAAGCGCGAAGACATGCAGCCGGTGTTCTCGTTCAAGCTGCGCGGGGCCTATAACAAGATGGCGCAGCTCACGCCCGAGCAATTGAAGCGCGGCGTGATCGCGGCCTCGGCGGGCAATCACGCGCAGGGTGTGGCGCTCAGCGCGCACCGCCTCGGCTGCAAGGCCACCATCGTGATGCCGACCACCACGCCTGCGGTAAAGATCGACGCGGTGCGGCATTTCGGCCAGCGTTCGGTGGAGATCGTGTTGCACGGCGACAGTTACAACGATGCCTGCGACTATGCGCTGGCGCTGGAGAAAGAAAAGCAACTCACCTTCGTGCACCCGTTCGACGATCCCGATGTGATCGCCGGTCAGGGCACGGTCGCGATGGAAGTGCTGCGCCAGCACCAGGGGCCGATCGACGCGGT
>JAYTUW010000038.1:0-6779 GCA_043744345.1 Sideroxydans sp.
TGGTGTTGGCATCAACGCGTCGGCGATTGCGGCATTCCAGCAGAAGATTGTGGATGTGATGGTGGTGTATCCGCCGATCTTCAACCCGTTGCAGAAAAGCCCTGGTTTCCAGATGGTGGCGAATTGGTCGAAAGGCAATCCACCGACGCTGAGTGATCTGGTTCAGTCGGGGATCACGACCACGTGCAAGTACGCGGATGCCAATCCGCAGATTGTGCAGGCCGTGTGCAGGGCGATCGCTGATGCGCATGCTTACATGATGGACTCGAAAAACGAAGCGGCGATGGGTGCATTTGCTGCTGAAAATATGGGGGTGAGCCCGACCGAAGGGCTGGCACTTTGGACTCAATACAAGTCGTCGTTCAATAACATCGTTTTTACCCAGCCTAAGTGGGAAGCGCAACGCAAGTTTTTGGTCGATGACTTTGTGCCGAAACACAGTGACATCGTTGTTCCCGGATGCGCTGCGTAAGATCAATCGCGGCAGATTCCTTGCCAATGGCATGCCGGCCTGAGCGACCCGGCGGCCTTTGTGCTGGAGCCTGCCTTCATGTTTGTGGGTAATTCGTTGGGTTGTTTAGCTAACTTTTAGGAGATGAAATCATGGGTTTATTAACAAATTGGATCGTCGGCTTGCGTCGCGGGGCCGGGCTTGTTGGGACCGGTGTCGCGGTTTCGCTTGCAATGGTTGGCGGCCCATCCATTGCGCAGACGTCTCCCTCGATAGGGACTGCTACGTTTACAGTATTTCCTGCAGGAATAGTGAATACGCCTACGAGCCTCATGATTCAGAAGGGGTTTCTGGCTAAGCATGGTGTGACAGGCAAGTTGACGACGATTCCATCAGGGCCGGGGATTGTGGCCTCGTTGGTGGGTGGTTCGACTGATTTCGCTGATTCGTCGCCTTCGTTGGCTTGGCCCCTGGTCAAGCAGGGTCAGTGTCTGAAGTATTTGACGGGTGGGTTGGGGAACGTCGCTGATCTGGTGGCACAGACTGACGTGAAGCTTCCAAATCAGGGTCGTGGTTTTCCGGATGCGATCAAGGATCTGAAGGGCCTGAAGATTGGGGTGGTGGCGCTTGGGTCCGGCACCCATATCTGGGTCGATATGTTGTTGAAGCAAGCCGGGATGTCGCCGAAGGAAGTCACATACATCGCTGTTGGTGGCAACCTGACGGCAGTCGCAGCGTTCCAAAATAAGGTGGTGGATGTAATGGTGGTGTATCCGCCGATCTTTCAGATACTGCAGAAGACTCCTGGTTTCCAGATGGTGGCGAATTGGTCGAAAGGCAATCCACCTATGTTGAACAACCTGGTTCAGTCGGGGATCGCGACGAAGTGCGAGTACGCCGCCGCCAATCCGCAGATCGTGCAGGCCGTGTGCAAGGCGATTGTTGAGACGTATGCCTACATGGTGGACGCGAAGAACGAAGCGGCAATGGGTGCGTTCACCTCTGAGAATCTGGGGGTCAGCCCGGCCGAAGGTTTGGCGATGTGGAACCAGTACAAGACATCGTTTCGCGGCATTGCCTTCACCCAGACCCAGTGGGAAGGGCAGGCCCCGTTCTCGGCTGAGGGCTATGTGCCCAAATACAGCGATCTCGTCATCCCCGGGTGCGCTGTATAGGACGCACCGTGAAAGATCTAAGTAGCAAAAATGATATGCCAGGCATGAGCACCTCGGTGGCAGACGAAAGTTATGTCGAGTCGCCGGCACCAGGACCGCTAGTGCAGATCGGGCAATTTCTTCGGGACAACCGCTACGCGCATCAGGTGGCAGTCATAGGCTTTGTGGTCCTGATCTGGCAGTTGGTGTATCCCTTAGGTGGCCCGGCCCTCGGCAAAGGTCCGGTCGAAGTCTGGTCAGCGCTCAGTGAATTGGTCAGAACAGGTGACTTGCAGGAAAACTTGTGGCACACGATGCAAGCGGTTCTTATTGCGTTAGCAATTGCTTCGGTGATCGGAACCATCATTGGTCTTAGCCTGGCGTTGCTGCCACGCGTGGAAGCAGCCCTATCACCTTTGCTCAGTGGCCTGAACAGCATGCCACGCATCGCTTTGGCACCGGTTTTCATCATCGCTTTCGGCATCGGACTTCAAGCGAAGGTAGTTCTGGCTGCCAGCGTCGTGGTGTTCGTCTTCATCCTTAATGCCAGAGCCGGTGTGAAGAGCGCTGATCCCGAGGTGATTCGCATGGCGACGGTCATGGGGTTCAGCAAGGTCCAGATCTTCTACAAGGTTCTGCTGCCTGTCGCGATGCCCAACATATTCGCTGCGTTTCGGCTTGGGGTGATTTACTCGCTGTTGGGCGTGGTTGCATCCGAACTTATCAGCTCCCGCAATGGGCTCGGGCAATTGGTCGCGCTGTACTCTAACCAGTTCAAATTGGCGTCGGTCTACGCTATTTTGATCACGCTTGCCGTTGTCGCCGGCATCCTCAACACTGTTACGGGGTTTGCCGAATCCCGTGTGTTGCGTTGGCAGCCGCCCGCCGTAGATTGAGGATCAATACATGAACGACGACAAGATTGCCGAAATCGACGGCGGGCCTTACGACTACATCATCGTCGGTGCCGGTTCGGCCGGTGCGGCACTGGCCTACCGTTTGAGTGAGAGGCCGAGTACAAAGGTGTTGCTGATTGAGGCAGGAAAAGCTGGGCATCCGCTCGAGAGACTGCCCATCAGCTTTGCGTTATTCATCGACAATCCGCTCGTCAATTGGCGCTATTTTTCGGAGCCGGAGGCCGGAACCAACAACCGCGCCATCCCCGTGCCGCGCGGAAAACTGCTCGGCGGATCTTCGTCGATCAATGGCCAGATACATGTGCGTGGGCAGGTTGAGGATTACGACGGATGGGCTGAGCTTGGCAATCGAGGCTGGGCATGGCGGGATGTTGAACCTCTTTTTCGTCGCATGGAGACCTACGAAAAGGCCGTGGACGGCACGCGCGGCACGGGCGGGCCATTGCGGGTATCCGAGGTCGCCGACGACTGCCCGCTTTTCGACGCGCTATTTGCCGCAGGAGAGGCACATGGTATCCGTCGCACGGCGGACTACAACGGGCCAGACCAGGAGGGCATGGCCATGTGTCAAGCAACGATCTCGCGCGGTCGGCGTATGAGCACCGCGTATTGCTACCTGCGGCCGGCCATGAAGCGACCGAACCTGCGCGTCGTCACCGAGGCCCAGGCCCAACGTCTGACTCTTGAAGGTAGCCGCTGCACGGGTGTCGTATTTTCGTTAGGTAGCCAGACTTTGAGCGCCAGCGCCCGGCGCGAGGTTATCTTGTGCGCTGGCTCCATCGCATCGCCCCAACTTCTCGAGCTTTCCGGCATTGGCAAGCCAGAGGTTCTGCAGCGTTGTGGCATCGAGGTGCGCCATGCCCTGCCTGGCGTTGGTGAACACCTTCGCGATCACATCATCGCCCGTCTACAGTTGCGCGTGAAAGTCGCCAGCGCTTCTTACAACCGGCGCACGCGCGGCCTCCGTGGTGCTCTTGAAGTGCTCAAGTACCTGACGTCTGGTTCGGGCTTCATTGGTCAACCGTCAGGCCCGACGACCGGGTTCGTGAAGACACGGGCAGATCTTAAGACACCGGATCTCCAGATATTTTTCCCCCCATTCGCGGTAAAGAGCCTCAAAGAGCGTCAAACACTGCCGTTTCCGGCGATGACCGCCTCGTGTTACCAGTTGCGGCCGGAAAGTTTGGGCTCCGTGCACATCCGTACCGCTCAAGTGCAAGATCATCCTGCGATCCGATTCAATTTCTTTAGTCATCCAAAGGATATGGAGACTACCGTGGCGGGCTTCAAGCTGTTACGCCGGATCGTTGGATCCCGCGAAATGGAGCATTACGCGGGGCAAGAATTCTCGCCGGGGCCCGCGTTCTCCAGCGACGCTGAGATCGAGTCCTGGATTCGCGGCAATGCGGAAACAGGATTTCACCCGATCGGGACTTGTCGCATGGGGCAGGGCTCGGACGCTGTCGTCGATGAGCGGTTGTGCGTGCACGGGATTCAGGGTCTGCGCGTTGCCGACGCGTCGATTTTTCCGACCATGCCTTCCGGAAATACGAATGCACCGGCTATCCTGGTTGGTGAAAAATGCGCAGATCTGATTCTGGGTGAACCATGATGGACCGTACACCGGAAGGAGCCGTATGCCGAGCACCATAGAGTCTCGTCAGTTCGTCGCGCGCAATGGGCGAGTGCTCGATTTCTCGCTGCTTGGTTTTGGCGCTGTGCCGATGGGCAATTACATGCAATCGCTCGAAGAGTCCGAATGCGACAGGACGGTTCAAGCTGCCTGGGATTGCGGTATCCGGTACTTCGACACCGCACCGGTGTATGGCCTCGGCCTGGCGGATACCCGCGTGGGCCGCGTTTTGCGGACCCTGCCGCGCGATCAATTCGTCATCTCTACGAAGGTTGGGCGCACGCTGATTCCATGCATGGACGGTGAGCAAAATGCCAAGATTTTCGTCAATACCCCCCTGTACCGTTTTGAATTCGACTATTCGTACGATGCCGTGATGCGCTCGTTCGAGGAAAGCCTGCGACGGCTCGGATTGGAACGGGTCGACATCCTCTACGTTCACGACCTTGACGAGAGGATCCAAGGTGGCCCTGAGCAGTATGAACTGCGACTGCGCGAGCTGTTCGACCGCGGAGGCTGGCGTGCGCTCGACGAACTTCGCCGCGCCGGCGTGATCACAGCAATCGGTGCGGGGGTCAACGAGTGGCAGGCTTGTGTGCGCCTGCTCGAACTCGCGGACCCGGATCTGTTTCTGCTCGCCGGTCGGTATACCTTGCTTGAGCAACCGCCGTCAGAAGCATTCTTCCCGAAGTGTGCAGAGCGTGGTGCGCGCGTCGTGATCGGCGGCCCGTACAACTCGGGCGTGCTGGCAGGTAAGGGGCGCTATAACTACGCGGACGTGCCGCCGGAAATTTCCCAGCGCGTCGAGGCTTTGGAGCGCGAATGTGCGTCTTTCGGCATCAGCCTTAAGGCTGCGGCGCTGCAGTTCGTTGTCGCCCATCCGCTGGTTGTCAGTGTAATTCCGGGCGCTGGAAGTGCTGGCGAAGTGATTGACAACGGCGCGGCGCTCCAAGTGCCGATACCGGCGCTTCTGTGGCAGCGTCTAAAGGACATTGGTTTGCTCGGGGCGGGTGCTACGACACCGTCCGGGCAGACGAATGCAGTATCGGAAAAATTCAATCGGATGGAGGCCTGACATGGCAACAGTTCGCGCATTCGCATCGCAGCCCCTTAGTGGACCGGTACCGGTGGCAAGAACAAAGGACGAGGGTGTTTCACCCAGCGAGGGGGAAGCTGCGGTGACCCTGAATAAGGTCAGTGTGGCATTCACCGATCCCAAGACGAAGCGGCCCAAGTACGTACTCCAGAACTTCGATTTCGAGTGTGAGCGTGGCGAGTTCGTCGTCTTGGTCGGTCGTAGCGGTTGCGGCAAGACAACTGTTTTGAATATCCTCGCCGGCCTTTTGGCGCCCCATAGCGGCGCGGTCGAAGTTCTGGGCAGAAGTCCGCGTGAGGCTCGCCACCAGATCGGCTATATGTTTGCACGCGACGCGTTGATGCCGTGGCGGCGTGCTGAGAGGAACGTCGAGTTGCCGCTGGAGCGCGACGGCATCGAGCCTGCTGAACGTCGCCGCCGGGCCGAAGAAATGTTGACCCGTCTTGGCCTTGAAGGCAAGGGCCCTCTGTACCCCTGGCAACTCTCCCAGGGCATGCGACAGCGTGTAGCGCTGGCCCGGACTTGGATTGCCAAACCCGACCTGTTGTTGATGGACGAACCCTTTGCGGCGTTGGATGCGCAAACCAAGATCGAAGTCAGGGCGGAATTCTTGAAGATATGGGATGAGCGCCGATGCAGCGTCGTCTTCGTCACCCACGACCTGGGCGAAGCTCTGCTGCTGGGCGATCGCATCGTCATGCTCGCCTCGGGCGGTAAGGAGATCGTCAACCTCAAGGTGCCATTCCAGCGTCCCCGCGATGTTTCCGAGTTGCCATTCACCAAGGAATTCCGCGAACTCGAACATGAGCTCTCTCAGAAGCTTGTGTAGTTGATTGGCGCGGAGCAGTCCGCCGTGGCGGCGCAGGCGACGATGAGTGCTTGAACCCGTTCGCGGGCTACGTTTGGGTCGCTGAACACGAGCCTGTGTCGGCCGATATTTCAACCTAAAAGGACTTCGCCATCATGCGGTACAAATTGCTGGGAAAAAGTGGCCTTCGAGTCTCCGAGATATGCCTGGGCGCGATGGGTTTCGGCGAAGAAATGGGCTGGGGCTCGGACAAGGAGCATAGCCGTGAGGCTTTCCATGCCTTCGTTGAGGCCGGCGGCAACTTCATCGATACGGCCAACGTTTACACCCGCGGTACCAGCGAGAAATATCTCGGGGAATTCGTGGCCGGCGAGCGTGATCGTTTTGTGCTCGCCACCAAATACACCATCGGCGGCGGCAGCGACGACCCCAACGCGAGCGGCAATCACCGCAAGAACATGCGCCAGTCTCTTGAGGCGAGCCTGAAGCGCCTGAACACCGACCACATAGACCTCTACTGGCTGCACATCTGGGACTTCCTCACCCCCGAGGAGGAGGTCATGCGCGCGCTTGACGACCTGGTGCGCAGCGGCAAGATTCTGTACATCGGCATCTCCGACACCCCGGCCTGGATCGTGGCGCGCGCCAATACGCTGGCCGAGTTGCGCGGCTGGACCAGCTTCGCCGCGCTGCAGATCGAATACAGCCTGATCGAGCGCA
>JAYTUW010000039.1:0-6739 GCA_043744345.1 Sideroxydans sp.
CGCAATCCCGCTGTCTGGCAGGAACGGCGTTAATCTTTTGCCTCCCTCTCACATCACCGCCAGCCGGTAACCCACCCCGACTTCCGTCAGCAGAAAACGCGGCCGCGCAGGATCTTTCTCCAGCTTGTGGCGCAGGGTGCCCATATAGATGCGCAGGTAGTGGGCGCGCTCCACGTAGTTTGGCCCCCACACCTCCTTGAGCAGCAACTGGTGCGTGAGCACTTTGCCCGCGTGTTTGACCAGCACGGTCAGCAGGCGGTATTCGAGCGGGGTAAGGTGGACTTCTGCGCCGCCGACGGTGACTTTGCGATTGACCATGTCCACGTTCAATTCGTCCACCGAGAAAATGCCTTCTTCTCCAGTCGCGACAGAAGTCACATGGCGTAATGCAACGCGTATCCGGGCCAGTAATTCGCCGACACCGAACGGCTTGACCAGATAGTCGTCGGCTCCCGCATCCAGTGCGGAAATCTTGTCGCTCTCCTGCGCGCGCGCGGAGAGGATGAGGATGGGAACTGTAGTCCATGCGCGCACCCCTTTGACGACTTCCACACCGTCCATATCGGGCAGGCCGAGATCAAGAATGATCAGGTCAGGTTTGCGCGTCGCCGCTTCGGTCAACCCTTGCTTGCCGGTCTCCGCTTCAAACACGTGATAGCCTTCTGCAGTCAGCGTCGTGCGCAGGAAGCGGCGGATTTGCGCTTCGTCTTCAACAATGATGATGGTGGCGGAGTTGCTCATTGGACAACTTCTTCTTGTTCGATCAAAGGCGGCTCGTTCAATGGCAAGGCAAAGTGGAATGCGGCACCGCCGGTCGGTAAATTATCCGCCCACATGCGGCCGCCGTGCGCCTCTACAATAGAACGGCAAATCGTCAGTCCCAGGCCCGCACCGCCTTTATTGCCTTCGCGATCGACGCGGTGGAATTTCTCGAAGATACGCTCTGCTTCGCCCTCCGGTATTCCGTAACCATGATCTGAAACGGTCGCGACGATTTCCTTACCGTCGACCATCGCGGAAATTTCAATGCCGGTACCGGGCGGCGTGTATTTCACGGCGTTTTCCAGCAGGTTCGCAAACACGCGCTCCATCATCTGGCTGTCGATATCGACCAGCGGCAAATCATGCGGCAACCTGATGGTGACCGGGTGATGGGTCATGCGTGTACTCATCCCGGCCAACGCCCCGCCGACCACTTCTTCCAGCGGTTGCCATTGCAGGTTCAGCACGACGGCGCCCGCCTCCAGCCGCGCCATATCCAGCAAATTGTTTGCCAAGCCGGACATGCGTATCGCTTCGTCGTAAATTGCCTGGCCGAGTTCATGCCGTGCCTGGTTGTTCAGCCTGTCGCCGTCCCGCACCAGGCTGCTGGATGCGCCGACAATCGCCGCCAGCGGCGTGCGCAAGTCATGCGAGATCGCCGACAGCAGGGTGTTGCGCAACTGTTCCGTTTCGATTTTCAGTTGGGAAGTTTGCGCTTCCAGCGCCAGCTTGACCCGTTCCAGCGCCAGCGCGATCTGGCTGGTAAACGTTTCCAGCAGCCGCTGTTGCTCGGGCAGCGCGATTCGCGCCGGGTTAAGCGGCAACAAGACCAGCACGCCTATCGTCCCGGTAGAGGCCTGCAGCGGCAGATAAACCATCTCGCCACCCGGCAGGGTGTCGGTGCCCAGCCCGGCCATCTGTCCATGGTCAAACACCCATTGCGCCACGCTCAGGTCGCTGCCATGGCAGGATTGCGCCGTGCCTTCGCTCCCGGGATAAACGATGCGTCCCGTTTCATCGGGCAGCAATACGACGGCCTGCGCCTCGAATACCTCCGCCACATGCTTGACGGCGATGCGCAGAATATTTTCCGTACCGCGAGTTGATGCCAGTTCGCGGCTTAACGCATACAGCGAAGAGATGCGGCGTTCGCGATGTCCGGCGATCTTGGCTTGATGGCGGGTGCTCGCTGTCATGCTGCTGATGACCAGTGCGACCATTAACATGACGCCAAACGTCACCAGGTATTGGCTGTCGGAGACGGCAAAGCTGAACCTCGGCGGCACAAAAAAGAAATCGAACGACACCACGCTCAGGAAGGAACTCAGCACCGACGGGCTGCGTCCGTAACGCGCTGCGACCACCACCACGCCCAACAAATACACCATGATCAGGTTGGCCAATTCGAAGTGATCGTTCATGAACCAGGCAATGGCGGTGCAAATCGCCGTTGCGACTACCGCCCATAAATGGCCTGCACGCCACCTGAATAATGGGCGCGGTTCTTCGGAGGCCAGCCCCAGATACAAGCGGCTGCGTGAAAAATAGAGATTCTCTTTTGTCTGCGACAGGAAACTTGAATCCTTGCCCACCACATGAATGTCGATATCGCTGGCGCGACGGACGATCCTGTCATCCAGCGAACCGAACAACCAGCGCTTCCAGCCCGTGCGCGACGGCTTGCCCAGCACGATGCGGGTGGCATTGCGGGTGCGCGCATAGGAGATGACTTCCTCGTCCAGTTTGTTGCCGCTGAGCGTCACCGTTTCCGCGCCCAGTTCTTCCGCCAGCTTCAGGGCGCGCAGAATGGCATCGCGCTGTTCCCTGGAGAGCCGCTGCAGCTTCGCGGTCTCGATATAAACGACGATCCATTCCGCCTTGAGCAATTGGGCCAGGCGATATGCCGCACGCACCAGATCCTCGGCATTGCCTCCGGGCCCGATGCACACCAGCATCCGTTCCTTGACCTGCCACACATTCTGGATGGCATGATCTTCGCGGTAGTCGCGCATCTGCGCATCGACCCGGTCCGCCGTGCGCCGCAACGCCAGTTCGCGCAACGCGATCAGGTTGCCCTTGCGGAAAAAATTCTGTGCCGCGCGCTCCGCCTGCTGGGGCAGGTAGACCTTGCCTTCCTTCAGGCGCTGCAGCAACTCGTCGGGGGGAAGGTCGATCAGCTCGATCTCGTTGGCGCTTTCCAGCACCGCATCGGGCACGGTCTCCCAAACCGGGATGCCGGTGATTTGCGAAACCACATCGTTCAGGCTTTCAATGTGCTGGACGTTGATCGCGGTGTAGACGTCGATCCCCGCTTCCAGCAATTCCTCCACATCCTGCCAGCGCTTGGCATGGCGCGATCCCGGCGCATTGGTGTGCGCCAATTCATCCACCAGGATCAGCGCGGGATGACGCTTGATCGCGGCATCCAGATCGAATTCGCGTAGCGTTGTGTTGCGGTAATCCACCATGCGCGGCTGCAGCACTTCCAGCCCTTCCAGCAATTTTTCCGTCTCGGCGCGTTTGTGTGTTTCCACGTAACCCGCCACCACATCCAGACCTTCGGCGCGGCGCTCGCGCGCCGCCAGCAACATGCCGAAGGTTTTGCCGACCCCGGCGGACGCGCCGAAGAATATCTTCAGGCGTCCGCGGCGGCGCATGGCTTCGGCGCGTTGCACTTTTTCCAGCAGTGCGTCGGGATCGGGACGTTGGTCGGACATAATGTCTTTATGTATTTCTGTCGATATCCATCATATTCCAGCACATCATTCCCGTGGGCACAAACGACGTGCCTACCCTACTTGATAGCATCGAGTGCCAGATTGAGCTCCAGCACGTTCACCCGTGGTTCGCCGAGGATGCCGAACTGGCGGCCTTCGGTGTGTTCTGCCACCAGTTTGCGCAGCGCATCGGGGGTGATGTTGTGCAACCGTGCCACGCGGGTGACTTGATAGTCCGCCGCCGCCGGGCTGATGTGCGGGTCGAGGCCGCTGGCGGATGCGGTCACCAGATCGACCGGCACCGACTGTGTATTACCGGGATCGGCGTCGCGCAGCGCCTGCACGCGAGCCTTAACCGCATCCAGCAAGGCGGGATTGGTCGGCCCCAGGTTCGAGCCGCTGGAGGAAGATGCGTTATTGGGCATCGGACTGGTCGCCGAAGGACGGCTCCAGAAATATTTCGGATCGGAGAAGGATTGGCCGATGAGGCTGGAGCCGACCGGCTTACCGTCTTTCATGATCAGGCTGCCGTTGGCCTTGCCGGGCATGGTTACCTGCGAGATGCCCGTCACCAGCAAGGGATAGGCGATGCCGGTGAGCAGGGTCAGCAGCAGGAAACTGACGAGGGCGGGACGTAGTTCTTTCAACATGATTTTTCCTTTCCACTTGATAAGCCGTCATTCCGGCGCAGGCCGGAATCCAGCTTGTTATATAACTCCGCATAGCGGACAAAACTGTGTTTCAGTTCTTGTCCCACTGCGTGGGGATTTTTATCATTATCTGGATTCCGGCCTGCGCCGGAATGACGAGGTAATTGGTTTCGCATAATGTTTTAAACCAGATGCAGGGCAACCAGCAACAAGTCGATCACTTTGATACCGATGAACGGGACAACGATGCCGCCCAACCCATAAATCAGCAGGTTGTTGCGCAGCAGCACGTTCGCCCCGATGGCGCGGTACTTCACGCCCTTCAGCGCCAGCGGCACCAGCGCGATGATGATCAGCGCGTTGAAGATCACCGCGGACAGAATCGCGCTGGACGGCGTTGCCAGCCCCATCACGTTGAGCGCGCCCAGCGCCGGATAGGTGGTGGCAAACGCAGCGGGAATGATGGCGAAATACTTGGCCACGTCGTTGGCGATGCTGAACGTGGTCAGCGAACCGCGCGTCATCAGCATCTGCTTGCCGGTCTCCACGATTTCGATCAGCTTGGTGGGGTTGGAATCCAGGTCCACCATGTTGCCCGCTTCCTTGGCGGCCTGCGTGCCGGTGTTCATCGCCACCGCCACATCGGCCTGCGCCAGCGCGGGCGCATCGTTGGTGCCGTCGCCGGTCATCGCCACCAGCCGACCCTGCGCCTGATGTTCGCGGATCAGCTTCAGCTTGGCTTCCGGTGTGGCTTCGGCGAGGAAGTCGTCCACACCTGCTTCGGCGGCGATGGCCGCGGCAGTCAGGCGGTTGTCGCCGGTGATCATGATGGTCTTGATGCCCATGCGGCGCAGTTCGGCGAAGCGTTCCTTGATGCCGCCCTTGACCACGTCCTTGAGTTCGATCACACCCAACACTTTTGTGCCATCCGCCACCACCAGCGGCGTGCTGCCGCGGCGCGAGACGCTGTCCACGATGACATTGACCTCGGCGGGAAAGCTCCCTCCCTGGCTGATGACGTAATTGCGGATGGCGTCCGCCGCGCCTTTGCGTATCTGACGAGGTGACTCATGCTCTTTGCCTGCGGGTGCAGGCAGATTGACGCCGCTCATGCGTGTCTGTGCGCTGAACGGCACAAAGGTCGCCCCCAGTGCATGGATGTCGCGTTCGCGCAGGGCGAATTTTTCCTTGGCCAGCACGACGATGCTGCGGCCTTCCGGCGTTTCATCGGCCAGCGAGGCGAGTTGTGCCGCATCGGCCAGTTCAGCCTCGGTGACGTTGGCAGCATGCAAAAAATTGCTGGCCTGGCGGTTGCCTAATGTGATCGTGCCGGTCTTGTCCAGCAGCAGTACGTCCACGTCGCCTGCCGCTTCCACCGCGCGGCCGCTCGTTGCAATCACGTTTTTCTGCAACATGCGCCCCATGCCTGCCACGCCGATGGCGGATAGCAAACCGCCGATGGTGGTGGGAATCAGGCACACCAGCAGCGCCACCAGCACGGTGATGCTGATCGGCTGTCCGGCTCCCGATGTTTCGACGCTATAGATCGAGAATGGCAACAGCGTGACGATGACGAACAGGAAGATCAGCGTCATCGCCACCAGCAGGATGGTGAGCGCGATCTCGTTGGGCGTCTTCTGGCGTTTGGCGCCTTCCACCATCGCGATCATGCTGTCCAGGAAAGTCTCGCCCGGATTGGCGGTGATGCGCACCACCAGCCAGTCGGACAGCACCCGCGTGCCGCCGGTCACGGCACTGAAGTCGCCACCGGACTGGCGTATCACCGGTGCGCTTTCGCCGGTGATGGCGCTCTCGTCCACCGAAGCCACGCCTTCGATCACTTCGCCGTCACCGGGGATAAAATCGCCGGTTTCAACCAGCACCACATCGTCCTTGCGCAAACTGGAGCCTGCCACCTGAACATGTTTTTCGCCATAGTTCGGGCGGGTCAGTTTCTTCGCCACGACGTCGCGCTTGGCACTGCGCATGGCGGCGGCCTGGGCACGGCTGCGGCCTTCCGCCAGTGCTTCGGCGAAATTGGCGAACAGCACGGTGAACCACAGCCACAGCGTGATCGCCAGGATGAAGCCGGACGGCGCTTCGCCCTGCCCGCCCAATGCCTGGAAGAACAACGCCGTGGTCAGCACACTGCCCACCCACACCACGAACATCACCGGGTTCCTCATTTGCTGGATCGGGCTCAGCTTCTTGAACGAGTCCACCACGGCCTGTTTGACGATGTCGCGTTCAAACAGCGAAAACGGAATTGCTTTGGTTGTCATTTAATTCTCCTTATCCTCATGTAGGGTGCGCAGGCGCACCCTACAAAAAATCCCATCGCATGCAAAAAATCTGTGTAGGTGCAAATTCATTCGCACGCATATGCAAACCATGTGCGAATGAATTCGCACCTACGCGGCCATCCTGATTAATGCGCACTCATCATATTCAAGTGCTCAATCACCGGCCCCAACGCGAGCGCCGGCACAAAATTCAACGCCCCCACCAGCAGCACGGTGCCGATCAGCAACCAGACGAACATCTGGGTATGAGTCGCCATGCTGCCTATGCTGGCAGGGATACGCTTCTTGGCCGCCAGCGAGCCCGCCA
>JAYTUW010000040.1:0-6703 GCA_043744345.1 Sideroxydans sp.
TTGCCGATGGCGTGAAGGTCGCTGTCGTACCGTTGTAGTTGACGACACCCGTCACCCCATTGTTCAGGCTGTATGTCGACGTGGAAACCGTGGATGCCGCCATATTCTCGCTGAACGTCGCGGTGATCGCCGCATTCACCGCCACCCCCGTGGCACTGTTTGCCGGGCTAGTGGAGGTAACCGTCGGTGGCGTGGTATCCGGGGCCGTGCCGGTCGTGAATGTCCAGGTTCGGCTGCTTGCCATGGCATTGCCCGCCATGTCTTTTACGCCATTCGTGAGGGTGGCTGTATAGGCAGTCGAAGAGGCCAGATTCGCCGAAGGGGTGAAGGTGGCGGTTGCGCCATTGCTGGAGACCGAACCGGTCACGCTGTTTGCCCCGTTTTTCAAAGTGAAGCTGCCAACGTTCACCGTTGAAGCATCCAGACTCTGGCTGAAAGTCGCCGTCACCGCGGCATTGACAGCAATGCCGGTCGCATTATTAGCCGGGCTGGTCGAGGAAACTGTTGGAGCCGCGGGTGCTTCCGGTACCGGGCTGGCAACTCTCTTCTCAACGCCGCCTGCCCCGCCCCCGCACCCGCTGAGCAAAACCAGGAGCGCCAAGCTATAGATGACTTTCGTGGATCTGAGATTCATATTGACTACCTCTCGATTGGGAAAAGTTTGGACTGCTCATCTGATAGCCGGGTGACTTCACCGGCCATGACCACGTAAACATGTAGGAATTATACCTACTTTTTCGACTTAGTCCATGTACCTCAAGTGGCTATTGTTGCGGCGACGCCGCATCTTCACTAGCAACCCAAGTATTTGATTTTATACAACGCATAGCGAGCAAAGTATTCTTGCTGAAAGGAATGGGACAAACTCAGCCAGCTGAGCTACACAGGAATGTCCTGATCAAAGTACCGATGCTCCAAGCCGAAGCGCGCAGCCAGATGCTCGCCCAAGGCCTGTACGCCGTAACGCTCGGTGGCATGATGCCCTGCCGCGATGAAGGCGACCCCGGTCTCCTGGGCGACATGCACGTTCTGCTCTGAAATCTCGCCCGTCAGGAAGGCATCCACCCCCAGCGCCACGGCTTTTTCGAAGTAGCCCTGCCCGCCGCCACTGCACCAGGCGATGCGGGCGATATTGGGATTGGCATGGCCGATTACCTGCGGTGCACGCTTCAGGGCGTGCTCGATCAGGCGGGTGAGTTGCTGCAGGGTCTGCGGTTGCGCCAGTTTTCCGTGGGCGGCGATATCCTGCTCACCGAAGCGCCCCTGCTCGATGAAACCCAGCAGCGCGGCGAGTTGGGCGTTATTGCCGAGTTCGGGGTGGGCATCCAGCGGCAGATGGTAGGCCAGCAGGCTGACATCATGCTCAAGCAAGTGGGCTACGCGGCGTTTCTTTATGCCGGTGATGGCGGCATCCTCGCTGCGCCAGAAATAGCCGTGATGCACGAGGATCGCGTCCGCCCCCCAGGCAGTAGCCGCCTCAAGGACAGCCTGCGAAGCAGTGACACCGCTGGCGATGCGCCGCACTTCCGCCCGGCCTTCCACTTGCAAGCCGTTTGGGCAGTAGTCACGAAAACGACTGACCGCAAGCTCGCTTTCGATATAATCACGCAATTCAATCAATCGCATCGGGTTCACTCCCTCAATTCGGCGGTTCAAATCATATCATGCGCAAATTCTGGCTTCTGTTCGCCCAAGCAACCACTGTCGGCCTCGCGCTGCTGTTTGTCATCCACACCCTGCGCCCCTCGCTGCTGCCCAATGCGGCACGCAGCGGCGTAGTGACTTTGTACGAGAACACCGGCATAGGCGGCGGCGACCTACCCACGGTCGGTTTCAGCCGTGCCGCACAGAAAGTGATGCCCGCTGTGGTGAACATCTTCACCAGCAGCGAGATCAAGACTCCGACATCGCCCTTCATGGACGACCCCCGTTTTCGCTTCTTTTTTGGCGACGAATTCGACAACAATGCCCCACAGCAAAGCTCCAGCCTGGGTTCTGGCGTCATCGTGAGCCATGACGGTTACATTCTGACCAACCACCACGTGGTGGAGACTGCAGACGAAATCGAAGTGGCCTTCGCCGACGGCCGCACCACCAAAGGACACATCATCGGTTCAGACCCCGACACCGATCTTGCCGTCATCAAAGTGGACATCGGCAACCAGTTGCCTGCCATTACATTCGGCCAATCCGACCAGGCTCATGTCGGCGACATCGTGCTGGCCATCGGCAACCCGTTCGGCGTGGGTCAGACGGTTACCATGGGCATCGTGAGCGCCCTGAAACGCAACCATCTGGGACTCAGCACTTTCGAGAATTTCATCCAGACCGATGCCGCCATCAACCCGGGCAACTCGGGCGGCGCGCTGGTGGACGTGGAAGGCAACTTGCTGGGTATCAACAGCGCGATCTACTCGCCCAACGGCGGCTCGCTCGGCATCGGCTTCGCCATCCCGACCAGCACGGCAAAAAAAGTCATGGAGCAGATCATCCAGAACGGTTCAGTGACGCGCGGCTGGGTGGGTATTGCGGTACAGGAGTTGACGCCTGAACTGCTGGAATCGTTCAAGTTGAAAGATACCCAGGGTGTGTTGATTGCGGAAGTGGTGCGCGGCAGCCCGGCTGACAAATCAGGCATCAAGGCCGGCGACATCCTGGTCAGCATCGACGGCAAGCCGCTGCCGGATTCGACTGCCATGCTGGAGACGATCTCAGGGCTGGCACCGGGCAAGATTGCGCTGCTCAAGTTGCTACGCAACCAATCCGAAGTCGCTATTCAGGTGAAAGTGGGCAAGCGACCCAAGCCCAAGGCACAGGAATAAGGCCGTCAGGCCTCGGATTCAGCCTTCTTCTTGGGGGCCACCCATACCGAGACCAGAATGCCCGCCTCGTAAAGCAGCCACAACGGCATTGCCAGCATGAACTGCGACACGACGTCGGGCGGCGTAAAGATGGCACCGACTACAAAAGCGCCAACGATGACGTAACGCCGTATCTCGCGCAGCTTCGCCACTGACACAAAACCCATCCGCACCAGTACTACCACGATCACCGGAACCTGAAAGGTAATGCCGAACGCCATGAACATGCCCAGCACGAAGCTGAGGTATTTGTCGATGTCGGTCATCACCGCCACACCATGCGGCGCGGAAGCGACGATGAAACCGAACACCACCGGAAAGACCACGAAATAGGCAAATGCCATGCCGCAGAAGAAAAGGATGGTGCTGGCGACGATGATGGGTACCACCAACTTCTTCTCGTGTGAATACAGCCCAGGAGCAACGAAACGCCAGATCTGGTACAGGATGAAAGGCAGCGCGATCAGAAAAGCCGCCATCATCGTCACCTTGAGCGGCACGAAGAATGGCGTGGTGACGTCGGTGGCGATCATTTGCCCGCCCTGGGGCAGCTTGGAGAGCAGGGGTTGGGCCAGCAAGGCATACAAGTCCGCAGACCAGGGATACAGGCACAGGAATGCCACCAGTATGAAGATCGCCGAGTTCAGCAAGCGCGAACGCAACTCGATCAGGTGAGCGATTAACGATTCAGTGTTGCTCATTGGAAAGGGTCTATTGGTGATGCACGCTGCGCGCCGGGCGCGTCAGCCGGTTGTCGTCACATCCGCACAAACTCAGTGGGGGTGCGTCTTGTCTTTCGCTTCGCCTTCGATGATTTTGGGATCGGCCGGCTTCGGGGCATCTTCATTTCCCTTCATGCCATCCTTGAAACCTTTTACTGCACCGCCCAGATCCTCACCTATATTGCGCAGCTTCTTGGTGCCGAAAACAAGCACGACAATCAACAACACAATCAACCAATGCCAGATACTGAATGAACCCATGATGTACTCCCTTGTTTAATCTCTTTTAACCATAGGCGGAATGTTGCCACCACCGATGACGTGGATGTGCAGGTGAAACACTTCCTGCCCACCGCCCTTGCCGCTATTGATGACAGTGCGGAAACCGTTTTCCAGCCCCTGCTCGCGCGCCAGCTTGGGTGCCAGCAGCAACATCTTACCCAACAAAGCGGCATGTTCTTCTTTGGCCTCCAGCAGAGAGGCAAAATGCTGCTTCGGAACCAGCATAAAATGCACCGGCGCAACCGGATGGATGTCGTGAAACGCAATAACCTCGTTATCCTCGTACACTTTGCGGCAAGGGATCTCGCCGCGCACGATCTTGCAGAATAGACAGTTATCGCTCATTTCCGTTTCGCCTTTTCTTCTATGCCGGATACGCCCTCGCGCCGGGCCAGCTCTTTCAGGACGTCGTCCGCACTCAAGCCTTTTTGCGCCAGCAACACCAGAGTGTGGAACCAAAGATCGGCAACTTCGTATACCAAATGTTGGCTGTCTGCATCCTTGGCTGCCAGCAAGACCTCGCCTGCCTCCTCGATGACTTTCTTCAGAATGGCATCGTCGCCCTTGCTGAACAGCTTAGCGACATAGGACGATTCGGGCGCGGCCTGCTTGCGCGCCTCAAGCGTCTCGGTCAGTCGTTGCAGGATATCGTTGCTCATTTCTTGTATATCTCGTCCGGATTCTTCAATACCGCGTCGGTTTCCACCCACACACCGTTTTCCAGTTTGCTATAGAAGCAACTCTCGCGCCCGGTATGGCAGGCGATGCCGCCCTTTTGCTCGATCTGCAGCAAAACCACATCGCTATCGCAATCCAAGCGTATCTCTAACACTTTCTGGGTATGCCCAGATTCTTCGCCCTTGTGCCACAGCTTCTTGCGCGAACGCGACCAGTATATCGCCTCGCCGGACTCCACTGTGCGCTTGAGCGCCTCGCGGTTCATCCAGGCCACCATGAGCACGCGGCCGGTCGCAGCATCCTGCGCAATGGCCGGAACCAGGCCGTCTTCCGACCAGTTCACTTTGTTCAGCCAACTGTCAGTCATAGCCGCACCTCGATACCTTGCTTCGCCATGTATTCCTTGGCCTGCTGCACCGTGTATTCACCAAAATGGAAGATACTGGCCGCCAGTACCGCATCCGCGCCGCCCTGTTTAACGCCATCTGCAAGGTGCTGCAGGTTGCCCACACCGCCGCTGGCGATCAGGGGAATCTCCAGCACATCGGTCACGGCACGGGTCAGCGCCAGATCGAAGCCGCGCTTCTGTCCGTCCTGATCCATGCTGGTCAGCAGTATCTCGCCCGCGCCCAAGCTCTGCATCTTCTTCGCCCACTCGATCACGTCCAGCCCGGTGGCTTTGCGTCCGCCGTGGGTGAACACCTCCCATTTGCCCGGCGCAGTTTGTTTGGCGTCAATAGCCACCACAATACATTGCGATCCATAACGTGCCGCCGCATCCGCCACCAACTGCGGATTGGTCACAGCCGAAGTATTGATACTCACCTTGTCCGCACCCGCATTGAGCAGATTGCGCACATCCTGCACTTCGCGCACACCGCCGCCCACCGTCAGCGGAATGAACACCTGCTCCGCCACCTGCTCGATGATGCGGAAGATGATGCCTCTATCGTCTGAACTCGCGGTGATATCCAGGAAAGTCAGCTCGTCCGCGCCCTGCTCGTCATAACGCTTGGCGATCTCGACCGGATCGCCCGCGTCGCGAAGTTCGACAAAGCTGACACCCTTGACCACGCGACCCGCGGTCACGTCCAGACAGGGAATGATGCGTTTGGCCAGCATCAGAGTTTCGGCGAGAGTTCGTCGGCCAATGCTTGAGCTGCCCTGAAATCCAGGGTGCCTTCATAGATGGCACGACCGGTGATGGCTGCAGTGATGCCTTCGGAACGTACCGCGCACAGAGCGCGCACATCATCCAGATTGGTGATGCCACCGCTGGCGATAACCGGTACATGCAAGGGCCGCGCCAGTTCCACCGTCGCCTCGATGTTCACACCGCTCATCATGCCGTCGCGGCCGATGTCGGTGTAGATGATGGCTTCCACGCCATAGCCCTCGAAGCGCTTGGCCAGATCGGCCACGTCGTGCCCGGTGAGTTTGGACCAACCGTCCACGGCGACTTTGCCGCCTTTGGCATCCAGACCGACCATGATGTGGCCGGGAAATGCATCACAGGCCTCATGCAGGAAACCCGGTACCTTCACGGCAGCCGTGCCGATGATGACGTAAGTCACGCCCATATCCAGATAGCGTTCAATGGTTTCCAGATCGCGTATGCCACCGCCCAGTTGTACCGGAATCTCGCTGCCCACGGCCTCCACGATGCCGCGCACCGCCTCCTCATTCTTTGGCTTGCCGGCGAAAGCGCCATTCAGGTCCACCAGATGCAGGCGTCGTGCGCCCTGTGCCAGCCAGTGTTTGGCCATTGCGGAAGGATCGTCGGAGAACACAGTCGCGCCCTCCATCACGCCCTGGCGCAGGCGCACGCATTGGCCGTCTTTCAAATCGATTGCGGGAATGATCAGCGTTTTAGTATCCATGATTAGTGATTACACAGGATTCCAGTTGACGAAATTCTGCAGCAGCTTCAAGCCTGCCGCAGCACTCTTTTCCGGGTGAAACTGTACTGCGAATAAATTGTTGTGCGCCACCGCGCACACGAAAGGCTGCGGATAGTCGCTGGTGGCTTGCACCAGTTGTTTTTCGCGCGGCTGCACAAAATAACTGTGTACAAAATAAAACCGAGCGTCCTGATCAATGCCGTTCCATAAGGGATGGGCGGCATGGTGTACACAGTTCCACCCCATGTGCGGCACTTTC
>JAYTUW010000041.1:0-25379 GCA_043744345.1 Sideroxydans sp.
TATTCGCCAGCAAGCTGGCTCCTACGAAAGAGATGCTATCAATGCACAATCAGGGACGTAGCCGGTAACGACCGGAATGCCGCATGCGCCTGAAGAACCGCCTCATGCTTATGATTACCATAAGGGTTTTTTATTGGCTGCGTGATTGCCTGCTCTGGTAAGGTGAATAAAGCAGTCAGCGCTATTCTCAAGGAATCAAAAAAGACCCCTCCCCCCAAAAGGGGAGAGTGGGATGGGGGAGGGGCAGGGAAACGCTTACTGATGATCCCGGGCAAGTTGCTTGTCCGGTTGGAGGTTGCGGCAGTCGGACTCATCTGGATCCGGCTGCCGTGGTTGCCAAGTTTCTGGCCACCCATTTTTGAATTCCGTTTTTCCGGCCCTTCAACAGGCTCAGGATAAACTGACCTGCGGTCAGGCCGGAATCCAGTTGATTCTAAAACCTGCGAAGCAGGACAAAACCAAAAGCCTATTGAATAAACCCGCTGGATACCGGCCTGCGCCGGTATGACGGCATGCTTATTTCTTGGCGGTTCCCGCTTCGGCCAACTTGCGCCATGTTTCTACGACCGTGTCCGGATTCAGCGACATGGTCTGGATTCCAACTTCTACCAGCCATTGTGCAAAATCGAAGTGATCGGACGGGCCTTGTCCGCAGATACCGACGTATTTGTTCAAACGGTTGCAGGTGGTGATCGCCATCTTCAGCAGCGCTTTCACGGCGGCATCGCGTTCGTCGAAACGGTCCGCCACCAGGCTCGAGTCGCGGTCCAGGCCCAGCGTCAATTGCGTCAGGTCGTTGGAGCCGATAGAGAAGCCGTCGAAGTATTGCAGGAACTCTTCGGCCAGCAGCGCGTTGGACGGGATCTCGCACATCATGATGAGGCGCAAGCCTTTGTCGCCGCGTTTCAGGCCGTGTTTTTCCAGTGTGGCAACGACTTCGCTTGCTTCCTTGACGGTACGCACGAACGGGATCATCAGCTCGACGTTGGTGTAACCCAGCGTCTCGCGCACACGCTTCATGGCGCGGCATTCCAGCTCGAAACATTCGCTGAAGTTCGCCGCGACATAGCGGCCCGCACCGCGGAAACCGATCATGGGGTTCTCTTCCATCGGCTCGTAGATGTCGCCGCCCAGCAGCTTGCGGTATTCGTTGGACTTGAAGTCGGACATGCGCACGATGACCGGCTTGGGCCAGAAGGCAGCCGCCAGCGTGGACACGCCTTCGGTGATCTTCTCAACATAGAAATCGACCGGTGTCGCATACCCGCGGAACGGTGCAGCACGGCTTCATGCAAAGTCTTTGGCAACTTGTCGTGCTCCAGCACAGCCTTCGGGTGGATGCCGATCAGGTTATTGATGATAAATTCCAGACGCGCCAGACCCACGCCCGCCGACGGCAGTTGTGCGAATTCGAACGCCAGCGTGGGGTTGCCCACGTTGAGCATGAGCTTGACCGGGATAGGCGGCAGTTCGGCTTCGCTGTGCACCACCACTTCGAACGGCAGCTTGCCGTGATACACGAAACCGGTATCGCCTTCGGCGCAGGATGCGGTGACGGTCTCGCCTTCCTGCAGCGCAGTCGTGGCATGGCCGCAACCGACAATGGCGGGAATGCCCAGTTCGCGCGCGATGATGGCGGCGTGGCAGGTACGTCCGCCGCGATTGGTGATGATGGCGGCAGCCTTCTTCATCACCGGCTCCCAGTTCGGGTCGGTCATGTCGGTGACCAGCACGTCGCCTTCCTGCACCTTGTCCATCTCGGCGGTGCTGGCAACGATGCGCACGCGGCCCGCGCCGATCTTCTGGCCGATGGCACGGCCTTCGACCAGCACGTCGCCGCGCTGTTGCAGGCGGTACTTCTCGGTACCGCCCGCAGCCGCATTCGATTTAACCGTCTCGGGACGCGCTTGCAGGATGTACAGCTTGCCGTCGATACCGTCCTTGCCCCACTCGATGTCCATCGGACGACCGTAGTGTTTTTCAATGGACATGGCGTAACGCGCCAGTTGCAGAACGTCGGCATCGCTCAACGAGAAACGCTGCTGGTCGGCAACGGGCACCGGTTCGATACGGCAGGAACGACCGGCGGAACGCTGCTCGTCGAACACCATGCGTTGCTGCTTGGAGCCCAGGCTGCGGCGAATGACGGCGGGGAAGCCAGCGGCCAGCTGCTGCTTGTGTACATAGAATTCGTCGGGATTGACCGCGCCCTGCACCACCATCTCGCCCAGACCGAAGGACGAAGTGACGAACACCGCGTCGCGGAAGCCGGATTCGGTATCCAGCGTGAACAGCACGCCGGACGCGCCCAGATCGGAACGCACCATGCGCTGCACGCCCGCCGACAAGGCCACATCGGCATGCGTAAAGTCTTTGTGCACGCGGTAGGAGATGGCGCGG
This sequence comes from Sideroxydans sp., assembly GCA_043744345.1. Taxonomy (GTDB): domain Bacteria; phylum Pseudomonadota; class Gammaproteobacteria; order Burkholderiales; family Gallionellaceae; genus Sideroxyarcus. The sequence goes on from JAYTUW010000041.1 coordinate 2,401, forward strand.
TCGTTATACAGCGACGCGAACACTTCGCGGATTGCGTGCAGGATGTTCTCGATGCCGAAAATATTCAGGAAAGTCTCTTGCTGCCCGGCAAATGAGGCATCGGGCAAGTCTTCAGCCGTGGCCGAGGAGCGCACCGCAAAACTGCCTTCACCTTCAGCGACCAGTTTGGCGTAGTGAGACCGTATCTCTTCTTCCAGGCGCTTGGGCAACGGGGCCTCGACGATCCAGCTACGGATCATGCGTCCGGCTTCGGCCAGCGCGGTGACGTCTTCCACATTCAGCGTGACCAGCGCTTTTTCGATGCGCTTGTCCAGTCCGTCATTCGCCAGGAAATCGCGATACGCCTGCGCCGTGGTGGCAAAGCCGCCGGGAACATGCACACCGGACGAGCTCAAGTTGGAAATCATTTCGCCGAGCGATGCGTTCTTTCCGCCCACTTCCGGGATGTCTTTGAGTCCCAGCGACTGGAAGGGAATGACGTAAGGTTGCATGAACTACTCCTGTTTTTACTTAGGTTGGTAAAAGCGCCGGGATTTCCGGCCGGAATTATATACGAGACCCGCTAATATGTTAGTGATTGCCGTCGTTATCGCAAGTATCACCTTCGCATTTGCCACAGCAGCCGCCTTTACCCAGCTTGCGGGCCGGACCGAATTCCGGATGTTTGTGCGCAAACCAGTTGGCTGCATGCTGCACACCAACAAACAACAGCATGATCAGAAGCATCGATCCGATTGTGTAAAGATAGATCATGCCCCACCTCCGATTCCTGCAAAGCCCATGAACGACAAGGACAACAAGCCGCCAACAATGAGCGCGATGGCGGTGCCCTGCACCAGTGGCGGAATATTGGCCAGCAACAGTTTTTCGCGCAGGCTCGCCATCAACACCAGTGCCAGTGTAAAGCCGACACCCCCGCCGATGGAGTAAGCCAGCGATTGCCAGAAGTCATACTGGCGTGCAGTCTGGAACAGCGCCACACCCAGCACGGCGCAGTTGGTGGTGATCAGCGGCAAGTAAATGCCGAGCTGACGGAACAGCACCGGAAACTGTTTCTTCACGAACATTTCCACCAGTTGCACGGCACAGGCGATCACGGTGATGAAGGTGATCACGCTGAGGAATTCCAGGTGGTAGTGCACCAGCACCATGTTCAGGAAATACGCGGAAACCGACGCCACCAGAATCACGAATGCGGTTGCCAGTCCCATCGGGAAAGCGGTGCTGATCTTCTGCGAGACACCCAAGAATGGACACATGCCGAGGAACATGGCCAGCACAAAGTTGCCCGGCAGGATGGTCGTCAGCAGGATATTGGCGATGGTTTCGTTATTCATGCTTTCACCTCGTCAGTCGACACTTGCGCGGCTGCAACGCGCTGCTTGCGGCTGCGCCAGGCAGCGAACACGATCAGCCACGCCGCCATGATGAAGAAACCGCCCGGCGGCAACACCATCACCACCCAGGGCTGGAATTGGTCGCCAAACAGGGCGATGCCGAAGAATTTGCCGGCACCCAGAATCTCGCGCACACCGCCGATGCACAGCAGGCCGAAGGTAAAACCCAGTCCCATGCCGGTCGCATTCCAGAGCGACGCCATGGGCGGGTTCTTGGCCGCATGCGCTTCAGCACGTCCGAGCAGCAGACAGTTGGCCACGATCAGTTTGATGTAGGCACCCAGCGCTTCATACAGGTCAAGACTGATGGCCTGAATGGCATAGTCGACCACAGTCACGAAGGTGGCGATGATGACGATGTAGCTGGCAATGCGCACCTGCTTGGGAATCGCGGTACGCAACAGCGAGATCAGCAAGCAGGACGCCGACAGAACGAACGTGGTGGCAAGACCCATCGAGATGGAGTTCACCGCAGACACGGTGATCGCCATCGTGGGGCACATGCCCAACACCATGACAAACACGGGATTCTGCTTCCACAGTCCCTCAAAGAATTCGTCGAAATTGGATGGCGCTTGGCTCATTTTGCACTCCTCAGTTGTTCGACACGGGGATATAGCTTGGGCAGCAATGCCTGGGCAGATGCGTTAATGCCGCGTCCCACCGCCTTGGATGTAACGGTAGCACCGGCAATCGCATCAATTTCCCACGGCCCCTGCTTGCTGCCGTGCTTGACAGTTTTGACTGCATTGGCCAGAGACTTCAAATCCTGTGACAGGCTCACATCCAGCGCTTCGAAATTGCGCAGGAAATCCTTGTCCACCAGAATCTTGTCGCCGATGCCCGGGGTTTCGCGCATGGAAATCACGCCGATACCGGTGATGGCCTGCCGCGCAGGGTCGTAGCCGTACAGGATGCGCACCTGGTCGGCATAGCCTGCGGAAGAGGCTTCAGCCGCAATACCCGCCAGGCTGCCGTCGGCGGCATAGGCCGCATAGAAACGTACCGCGCCCGCCGGGGTCAACTCAATGCCGTCGGCGCTCTCGATGCCGGCGTCGGTGGCGAAGTAGTCCACCACGGTCTTGGCATTGGGCAGCACTTTAAACACCTGGCGCTCCAGCGCGAGTTTCTTGTTGGCGTTCACCGGCGCCAGCGTGATCTGGTAGATGCCGACGATCAGGATGCCGCAAATGGTGGCAACCAACCCCAAGGCAAATACCATCTTGCCGCCGGGCGTTGTTGGTGTATCGGCTGTTGTAGTGTCGTTAGGCGTACTCATTACGTCCTCTTCTGGCGTGTGCCAAACACACGTGGCTGCGTGTATTGGTCGATCAAGGGGGTCAGGGCATTGCCCAACAGGATGGCGTACATCACACCTTCAGTCAGTCCGCCAAAGTAACGGATGATCACAGTCACCACACCGATCACCGCACCGTAAATCCAGACACCGACCGGCGTCACCGGAGAAGTCGCCATATCGGTCGCCATGAACACCGCGCCCAGCATCAGGCCGCCGGACAGCAGCACGAAGGACGGGCTCGGGTAATGAGCCGGGTTATACAGGTGGAAGGCCCAGGCGAGCAGCGCAGCCGAGCCCAGTACGGCCACCGGGATGCGCCAGTCCATGAACTTGCGCGCGGCCAGATACACGCCGCCCAGCAGGATAAGGATGGCCGAGGTTTCACCGGCAGAAGCCGTCACCATACCTGTCAAAAAGTCATGCGTGGATGCGGTGACGTTTTCGAACTTCCAGCGTGCCAGCGGTGTAGCGCCGGTGAAAGCATCAATATGCTGCGACTTGATCCAGTCGGTGATGGACGGTGGGATCATCAGCGGCGTCGTCAGGCTGCTCGGGATGAATTCGCTGAAACGGTTGGCCGAGAACGCGGGCACCCAGGTGCTGATGGCAACCGGGAATGCGGCCTGCACAAAGGCACGACCAGCCAGCGCCGGGTTGAAAGCGTTGTAGCCCAGACCGCCCCACAACAACTTGCCGATGGCGATGGCGAAGAAACCGGCCACCACGCCCATCCACAGGGGGAATGCGGGCGGCAGGGTCAGTGCCAGCAGGACGCCGGTAATGGTTGCACTCCAGTCGCTCAGTGAACTGGGCTGGCCGGGCGTGCGATTGAGTGCGCGTTCAGTCAGCAGACAGGTTGCTGTGACGACCAGGATCAGCGCCAGCGCGGACAGGCCGTATTGCCAGACCGAGAATGCGCAGATTGGCAAAAGGGCCAGCACCACATGCAGCATGATGCGATTCACGCTGCGGTCGCTGACGATATGGGGGGACGTACGAAGTACGATGCTCATGCTGTTGCCTTCTCCCGGTTGACCGCCTTGGCAATGCGGAATTGTTGTACCAACGGAATATGCGAGGGGCAGACATAGCTGCAGCAACCGCACTCGAAACAGCGATCCAGATTGTAGCGCTCAGCCATCAGCTCGTATTCGCGCTTGGCTGCCAGCAATCCCAGTTGCGACGGATTGAGGAACTTGGGGCACACCTTGAGGCATTCGCCGCACTTGATGCAGGAATAGACACGTTGCGAATCAGCCGACAACAACGATTGGCCGAATGCCAAAACACCGGAAGTACCCTTGGTGACCGGCACATCCAGCGACGAGATAGTCATACCCATCATCGGTCCGCCGAGAATGATTTCCTTGGCACTGCTGCGTGCACCCACCTGCTCCAGCAGGAAACGCAACGGCGTGCCTATAGGCACGATGTAGTTGCCGGGCTTTTCCACGGCCGGACCGGCTACGGTCAGCACGCGTTCCACAATCCCCTCTCCGGCCGCAAGCAAACGACCGAGGTAAGTCAGTGTCATCACGTTATTCACCAGCACGCCGATGGAAGCAGGACGCTGCCCGGCAGGAATCTCGCGTCCGAGAAGCGCGAAAATAATGGTGTCCTCCGCGCCCTGCGGGTATTTGGTTTCCAGCGCTTTAACTGTCACCGAACCGTCGGCGGGCAACGCGGCCTGGATGGCTGCGATGGCGTCCGGCTTGTTGTCTTCGACACCGATGATCGTGCGCGGCGCTCCACTCACCTTCATTGCATAGTGAATGCCGCGCAGCAAATCCCGGGTGCGTTCCACCATGACGCGGTGATCGCAGGTGAGGAAAGGCTCGCATTCGGCACCGTTCACGACCAATGTGTCGATCACTGTTTCGGGCGGTACGCTGAGTTTGACGTGGGCCGGGAAGGTCGCGCCGCCAAACCCGGCAATACCCGTCTGCTGGATCGCCAGTAACAGCTCTTGCTTGGTCATGGACTCCACATCTCGCGGTTCCCGAACTTGCACTTCCTGACCGTCTGCCTGGTACACGCGGATGGTAATGGAATCGACCATCTTGCCGTTTGCCGCCGGCATCACGCCGATAGCTTCCACCAGGCCGGTGGCCGGTGCGTGAACCGGCACGGAAACAAAGCCGTCCGCCTTGGCAATCACTTCACCACGACGCACTTCCTGACCGACCTGAACACAACAGATCGCCGCTTTACCGATGTGCTGCGACAACGGCACAATCAACCGCGGCGCAAATGCCAACCGGCGAATCGGCAGGCTACCGGTCTCCTTGTGGTAGTCCGGATGGATGCCGTGCTCGAAAGTCGCGGCTTTTTTCATAAAAGGCAGTCGCATATTCACCTCAGTTGAACTTGGCCGCGCGTTGTTTCAGCTTGTCCAGATTCGCCTCGCTCATGTTCCAGGGCGTGCCGGGGTGGATGACGCTGGCAGTGCATTTTTCCGCCGCCTTGACAACATCAAGATAACTCCCCGCCTTCGGGTTGAGGATGACGACTTTTTTCGCTTCATTGTAGCCAAACACCTTTGGATTGATGTTGATGCACTCGTCGCACGCGGTACATTCCGGCGTATCGACCCATACAGCCTCGTAGCCTTCCGCTGCCGCGGGAGCCGATGTTGCAAGCGCTGGCGCTGCATCGCTGGAACTGATGCCCATACCGGACGACAGCTTCTGGATCAGTTCCTGGCGTATGCGGCTGGCAATTGCGGCTTCATCAACAGCACCGGCTTGCAGTTGGCCGACGCCGGCCAGATCCTTGAGCTGATGCCAGAACTGCAGGCGTTCTTCGCAGGCACGTACCATCTCCACTGACGTCAGGACACGCATCAGGCGATTCTTCTTGTCCACGGACCAGATGAACGGGAATTTGCCTTCGCGCTCATCTTCAGACAGCTTGAGGAAGTCGCTCATTAACACCATGTCGTCGTTCCAGGTCTCAGGCGGTGCCTTCTTGAACTGTTTGGCGAAACGGCCTTCGGTCAGCGCGAAATCGGCGAACGTCATGGACAGTTCCATGGCCTTCTTGTCACCCTTCTCGTCCACATAATCGAGCTTGTATGCGGGCCAGTCGGCATCCATCGAAGGATTGCCTTCCAGCGTGACGCACTCGGAGAAGGTCACGCCCAGATCCGGGTTATAGCGGAACAGCGGGAAAGCGCGCGCCTCCACGGCCATCTTGCTCTGGATCACGGCGCTGTTGTCGGCCACGCCGTGTTCCGGCGGACATACTGCATACACGTTGAACAGGGCCGGACGGCGGCTATTCAGGCCGTCGATGAAGCTTTCCAGCAGGTGCGTGGTATTGGCCAGCGAACCTTGTGTCACGAATGAAGTGCGGTGCGCCATGCCGATGATGCTGATCTCTTTGCGCTTCTCGGTCTTGCCGTGCTTGCTCGCACCGTACGGTGACATGTCGGCCACCTGGCTGATGAACCCGGAAGTACAGGCCTGGCCGCCGGTGTTGGAGTACACCTGCGTGTCCACGATCAGGATCTTGATCGGTTTGCCTGCCATCAAAGCGCGCGACAGGTTTTGGAAGCCGATGTCGAACATCGCGCCGTCGCCGCCCATTGCCAGCACTGGCGGGCACAGGTGCCATTCTTCGTCGGTCAACTGTTCCCAGTTGAAGCGCGCGAAGAAGTCATCTTTCTCGACCGGATCATAGCCGCCCGCCAGTTCCATCTCGACCTGGCGCACGGTCTTGAAGCCTTCCACCATCTTGGCCATATGGCCTTCGAACACGCCCATCGCAACCGACGGCGAATCCTGGAACAAGTGCGATGTCCACGGGAACGGATACGGGTTGAACGGGAAGGTCGACGCCCACACCGAGGTACATCCGGTGGAGTTCACGATACCCATTTCGGCACGGCCGTTCTTGCTCGGGCCTTCCATGTAGCGCCAGCGCAGGTCTTTGAGTTTTTCCAGCATCTGGCTCACGCGACGCAGCCATTGCGGGTCAATCGGTTGTCCGGGGTTCTTGGACAGCAGGCTTTCCGACAAGTTGGCCAAGGTCAGGTCGTGCCCCTTGTTGGCCTGTACCGCTTGCATCAATGCTTGCGTGTCGGTCAGATCAACCGAGCTGCTGAGTTTCATGCGCACATGGTTTTCCAGGCCGGAGATCAATGTATCCAGTTTGCCCAGGAATTTCTTCACACGCGGCTGCTGCATCGCGGTGACGGTACTGGTGAACAGGTGGATGGTCGATTTCTCGCCGCAACCCAGACAGGCACCGTCGCCGCTGGCCATGGACTGGTAGTTGTGTTTGTCCAGCAGCAGCGTTTCCAGCGCGCCGACCTTCTCGTCCAGGTCGTCGATACGGCTGAATTGCGCAGGCGTGGTCGGCAGGTCCAGCCAGAAGTTCCAGTCGTCGCGCATCGTTTCGATGGTTTCCGCAGTCTGCGTGACCATTTTCAGCGCATTGTCGCCGCACTCCACCACGCAGATCGCGCAGCCTTTGCAGGTGTAGGGATTGATGGTGATGGAGAACAGGCCACCAGCACCCTTCTCCTTCTTCTCTTTTTGTGTCCAGTACGGTTTGGTGGTGGCGAACTTGAAGCTGCCGATTTCGGCACGCAACAGGTTCAGTTCGGCTTCCAGACGACCGCGATCCTCGCCCTGTGTGGAATCTTCCGCGAACGCCTCGGTGATGGCATTGGCCAGCTTGGCACGTACATCCAGACCGTCCTTGTCCAGCGCACCGCGCAGCTTCTTGTCGATGGTACGGCTGAACTTGCGCAGGAAACGCGTCGGGCGGCCGCCGATCTCGATCTTCTGGATGGCGGTATTCAGCACGTCGGTGGTGGTCGTGACCAGACCCGGGATGGCGCTGTCGGGACATTGCGTGAAGCAGTTGCCGCAGGCGGTACAGTTCTCGGCGATCCATTCCGGATGCTCGAAACGCACGCCGGTCATATCGCGATACACGCCGGTCACGGCGGGGATCACGGACAGACCCATGAACGGATCAACCAGATTGTCGGAACCCTGGCCCTTCATGTAGAAGCTGCCGGTCTGTTCCCAGAAGCGGTGGATATCGGACAGGCCGCCGTCGCCTTCAGGTTGTTGTTTCAGCATGACGGGCAGGCTGGGCGCAGGCTTGCCCACCACCTTGGCGCGCTTGCCGACAACCATTTGCTCCGGCTTGATCTCGTGCATCTCTTCATAGCCGCGACGCACCACACGCAGGTTGTCGTCGACGATGCGTTTGCCCTTCTTGCCGAACTTGGATTCAAGCTGGTTCTCAATGGCGGCGAACAGGGTCTCTTCGCTCAATCCGGCACGCTCCTTCACATCGGAAGCGCGGAAGAATGCGCCCTGGAAGGCATTGCCCTGCATACGCAGTTGCAGGTCGGCATTGCTGGATTCTTCGCGGGCGATCTTGAACGCGTCCAGGAAGAACACGCGGATTTTCTTGTCCACGATGTATTTTTGCGTGTGTACCGGCAGGGTTTCCCACAAGGCCTCGGCGTTGCCCAGATTGCTCTGGATGATGAACACGCCGCCTTCGCGCATGCCTTCCAGCGCGTTGGTGTGCCCGAACACTTGCGGATCCGGCGACATCACGACGTCGACGTTGGTGTACTCGCAGTTGATACGGATGGGTTCCGGCGCGGCCGACAGGTAATAAGTCGTCGGCTGGCCCTTCTTTTCGGAGCCGTATTTCGGATTGGCCTTGATATCCCAGCCCAGCAATTCGAACAGGGTCATGGCCAGGTTCTTGCCGGTGGTCACCGCACCCCAGCCGCCGATGGAGTGCATACGCACAGCGATGGCGTTCTTGGGCAACAGGTTGGGGTTCTCGGAACCGCGCAGCGCCAGGTTCTTGATACCGGGGTAGGCAGTCTGCAATTCCTGCTGGCGGATCTCCTGCTTGGGATTGGCGGATTCATCGCGCACGAAATCCACGGACAGGTAGAAGAACTTGCGGTGTGCCGCGCCGGGCAGCATGTTTTCCACGGCGGCGATCATGCCTTCGGGTTGCAGGTCGCGCGAACCCAGACCGTAACAGCCGGAATACAGCGACGGCATGTCCTTGGCGCTTTCGTAGGTGGCGTACTCGGGATAAGTCTTGTCGCGGCCGTTCTCCAGGCATTTGGTCACGGTGGAGCGCACTTCGCGCATCAGCGGCAAATCTTCGGACAGCGGCTGGTCGGTACGTTCCAGCACGGCCACGCCCTTCTTGCCTTTCAACACTTTGCCCAGCAGGTCGCCGGGGAACGGCCGGTACATGGTCAGGTTGACCACGCCCACTTTGATCTTGCGCGTCTCGCGCAGCCAGTCTGCAACGGCGGCGGCCTGCACGGTCATGCTGCCCTGGCCGAGGATGAGGTAATCGGCATCGTCGCAACGGTAGTTGTCGATACGGCCGTAACGGCGACCGGTGAGTGCATGGAACTCCTCTGCATTCTTGTCGAACAGCGCGGAGATGTGATCAAAGAAATACGGGCGCTGCGCGGCCACGGCCTGCATGTAGGCATCCTGATTCTGCACCACGCCGGTTTGCATCGGATTGTCCACGTCCCAGTTGGACGGCACGCGGCGGCGTTTGGGACCGTACAGCATCTGCTGCGCGGGCGTTGGCGTGTCGATGAGGTCGTCGGCATTGCCCAGGTATTCGGCGATCAGTTCGCGTTCCGGCACCAGCATCGGTTCGATGAGGTGGGTGGTGAGGAAACCGTCCTGGCCCACGATGGCCGGCGTCAGCGCCAGTTCGGCGGTCTTGCGCGCGATCATGTTCAGGTCGGCTGCTTCCTGCGCGTTCTTGGCCATCACCTGGATGAAGCCGGTGTCGTCCGCACAGTGGTAGTCGTCGTGTGCACAGTGCACGTTCAGCGAAGTCTTGGTAATGGCGCGGCAACCGAGGTTCAGCACGTAAGGCAGGCGTTTGCCGACGGCGGCATACAGCGACTCGTGCATGAAGGCCAGACCTTGCGACGAGGTGAAGTTCACCGCACGCAGACCGGTCATGGACATACCGGCGGTGACACCGGCGGCGGCGTGTTCGGATTCCGGCTCAACGAAGATCAGCGGCTGACCGGCCGTATTCAGGTGTCCCTTGGCAACCTCTTCCGCCCAGTATTCGCCCATCTGTGTGGACGGGGTGATGGGATAGGCACCGGCGGCTTGCGATGCTTCGCGCTCCACCATGATCACGGCCGTGTTGCCGTCGATGGCATCGCGCGTACCGGGATACTTATATTGCGTATGGCTACCGGCGTCGGCGCCCATCAGTTTTTGCTTGAGTTTCGTTAACATGGTTTCCCCTAGGCTTCAGTGGTGACAGGTAATGGTTCGATACGGATGATTTTCTTGGCGGCTTTGCCTTTGAAGATACGGTCGCCCTCGATCCAGACGATGGCGCCTGTTGGGCAGCGTTCGATCGCGTGACGGCTGGCGCTGTCATTCCTGGCGTAATCAATGACGGCGAGGTTCTTTTCCAGATGGATCAGCTCGGGTGCGCCGTCGACCACGCAGCGTCCGCAGGCAGTACAGGCCACTTCGCAAGCCGCTTCAGCAACATCGCCGTCCTGTTCGTTGCGGCAGGCCATCCACAATTTGTGGGACACACCATGGATAGAGAACAGATTCTTCGGGCAGATATCGACGCAGTCGCCGCAGGCGGTACATTTGGCCAGATCGACGACCGGCAAACCCTGCGCATCCATTTTAATCGCACCGAATTCACACACATCGGCGCAATCACCCAGCCCCAGACAGCCCCAGGAACAGCTTTTGCCCCCGCCGCCCGCCATTGTCGCGGCGCGACAGGAAGATAGGCCGGAATATTGGGCGCGCATCTTGGCAACATGTTTTCCACCGGCGCAGGCCAGTCGCGCCACGCGCTTTTCGACATCGCCCATGGCGACACCCAGCAGGTCAGCAATTTTTTCGTTTTGGTCGGAAGTATTGACGGTACAGCTGCCCGGCTCGATCTGGCCCAAGACCACCCGCTCGGCAAAGTTACGGCATCCTGCTGTGCCGCAGGCACCGCAATTGGAATGGGGAAGCAACTCTTCGACCTCGCCGATGCGCGGGTCTTCATATACATAGAGTCGTTTATCGGCGATGGCCAGAAAAAATGCCAGAAGACCGCCCAAGACAGCCATGAACGCGCCCGTGACGAGCACGCTATTCAGAATTTCCATTTGCCTCTCCCCGCTTCAATAAATTCGCTTAGAGAACAGACACTCTGCTCCCTTCCGCTATACTTATCAACGCCCCACAAAGCGTTTTAGGTCTACGATTAACCTTGAATCTCTACTGTTTTTTTTGTTGGGCGAAGACTAAACCAAGCTACAATCGTTCCGCGAATCAATTCTTTCAATCATAATTATAAATATTTGGATTTGAGTAACTTCAGTCAAGGGGGGGTTCCAAGTGGATAAGGACAAAAAGAGCTATTACAAAAACAATAGACTCAAGCAGATGCGCGCTTTTTGCGAGGTAGTTCGCACGGGTAGCGTCACTTTAGCCGCACAAAGACTGTACTTAAGCCAACCCTCGGTTACCCTGCAGATTCAGGCCATGGAGCGCGAACTGGGCGTGACGATGTTTGAGCGCCGCGGTCCGGTCCTTAAATTGACCCCGGACGGAGAAGCGCTATACGCCTTGGCCAAGCCGCTGGTGCATGGCATAGACAGTCTGGAAGAGAATTTTGCCGCCACCCACGGCAAGCTGGATTCGGGTGAGTTGAATCTCGGCGCGGGCGAATCCACCATTTTGTACATTCTGCCGGAAGCGGTACGCCGCTTCGTCACTGCCTACCCGCGCATTCAGCTAAAGATTCATAACGTTACCGGCAGAGACGGCCTGAAGATGCTGCGCGCGGACGAAATCGACTTTGCTGTCGGCTCCATGCTGGATATACCCGATGACATCACCTATCAGCCCGTCGCCACTTTCGACCCCGCGCTCATCGTCCCGTTGAATCACCCGCTGGCGAAACAGACCAAAGTCACTCTGGAAGAGATCAGCCGCTATGGAATGATCCTGCCCCCGCGTCACCTCTCGACCTGGCGCATGGTGAAATACGTGTTCCAGCAGCACAACCTGACCTTCACCGTGACCATGGAAGCGGGTGGCTGGGAAGTCATCAAGAAATATGTGGAACTGGGGATGGGGCTGTCCATCGTGACCGACATCTGCCTGACCGGCACCGAGAAACTGGTGCGCATCCCGCTCACCCAGTACTTTCCCCAAAGAGGCTACGGCCTTGTGCTGCGCAGGGGCAAGTTCCTGTCTCCCCAAGCCAAGCGCTTCGTGGAAATCCTGCAGGAAGTCTACGGGCTGGAATCCACACTCGCCTGATCAGCAGTCCTCATGCAAGCTCCCCTGCACAAAAGCAAAAGCAAGCGCCGACTATTCAAGTCTGCGTAGCGGGTTACCGGTCAAGATCAACCGGGTACGGCTCAATACACCCGCGTGTTGACCGCTTCGGCTGGAATTGCACATCAGGCTGAATCCGCACCAAGACCACACATTCCGGAATCACTGTTCCAGCTTGAGTTCCTGCATCAATTGCACGGCCAGCTCTTCGATAGAACGCGAAGTCGTATCAAACCATTTTATTCCCTCGCGCCGCATCATCTTTTCCGCCGCCGCGACTTCGTAGCGGCAGTTTTCCAGTGAAGCGTATTTGCTGTTGGGGCGTCGCTCATGGCGGATGCGTTGCAGCTGGTCTGGCGCGATAGTCAGTCCGTATATCTTGTCGCGAAACGGCAACAGTCTGGGCGGGATGTAATCGCGTTCAAAATCTTCGGGAATGAGCGGGTAGTTTGCCGCTTTCAGCGAGAACTGCAGTGAAAGGTACAAGCTGGTCGGCGTCTTGCCGCTGCGCGATACCCCGACCAGGATGATGTCGGCACTCTTGAGGTCGGAATCGGAAACGCCGTCGTCGTGTGCCAGCGCAAAATTCATGGCCGCGATGCGCGCGTTGTATTCGGGATTGGCCTGCGAATGCGAGCGTCCCACGGCGCGCGAATAGCTGATGCCCAGCTCTTTTTCCAAAGGCACAATGAACGCGTCAAACAGATCGATGAAAAATGCCCTGGACTGGTGGAGGATCGTGCTCAGATTGGCATTGGTCAGCGTCATGATGACGATGGGATGCACCCCCTCCCGTTCTCCCAGCTCATTGATACGGGACACACAGTCCCTGACCTTGTCTTCGCTATCGACGAACGGAAAGCGTACCGGACGAAACTCGATACCCTCGAACTGGGCAAGCAAACCATGCCCCAGAGTTTCTGCAGTGATGCCTGTTCCGTCCGACACGTAGACTACGGTACGTTTTTGAATCGTCATGGTTCACACAAACCCGAATGATTTTGAAAGAGCGGCAGTATACCCCCTGCACTGTTGGCTGAAATCGTACCGCTCGCGCTTACACGATCCTGTTCCTGCCATGCCCTTCCAGATTGGGATAACGCACGTGATCCACCAATTCCCGAATCTCCACACCGGGCGCCGCAGTCAGCAAACTGCCCGCGATCACACCGGCAAAACCCACTGCCATGCCGAATATCCCGGCGGAAATCGGATTGATATCCCACCACAACGGCGCATTCACCCCGAAGAAGGGATAGGTAATGAACATATAGAACATGCACATCCCCAAGCCGCCGATCATGCCGATGATCGCCCCGGTCTTGTTGGCACGTTTCCAGAATATGCCGAGCGCAAGCGCGGGAAAGAATGCGGAAGCCGCCAGCGAGAACGCGGCTCCAACCAGGAACAGAATATCACCGGGTTTAAGCGAGGTGATGTAAGCCGCCAATACCGCCACCCCGAGTAACAGCGCCTTGGAAATAAACAGACGGCGGTTTGTCGGGGCATTGGGGTCGATCATCTTGTAATACACATCATGCGACAGCGAATTGGAGATGGTCAGCATCAGTCCGTCCGCCGTGGACAGGGCGGCGGCCAGCCCGCCAGCCGCCACCAGCGCGGTAACGACATAAGGCAACCCCGCAATCTCCGGCGTCGCCAGAACGATCAGGTCACCGCCTATGGTGACTTCGGCCAGCTGCACGATTCCGTCATGGTTGATGTCTGTCACGCTCATCAGCGTCTTGTCCACCGAAGCCCAGGCCGACACCCAGCTCGGCAGTTCGGAAAAACTGGAACCCACCAGCAGTGTATACACGTCGTACTTGGCCAACACCGCCAGCGCGGGGGCGGTGATATAAAGCAATGAAATAAACAACAACGACCAGAATACGGACTTCCGGGCTTCATTTACCGACGTCGTCGTGTAAAAGCGCATCAGAATATGCGGTAGCGCCGCAGTCCCCACCATCAGGCACAAAACCAGTGCCAGAAAATTCTTGCGCTTCTTGTCGCGCGCCGCCTCGTCCGGCCCGGCGAACGGTTCCGCATGCGCCGCGATTGGCCCTGACTTCACCCTGTCCGATTCGGCAATTGATCGCCATGCACTGCGTGCAGCCGCAACATCCGGCGGAAAATCCGCCACGGCCCGGTTGGCCTCTTTCAGCGCCCCGGGGTCGGCGTTGTGCCGGGTCTTCAAGTCATCGGCCGCTTTCACCAGCTTGCTCTTTTCTTCAGCCAGATAAGTTTTGCCGCCTGCCTCAAGTGCTTTCAATCTTGCCTCGTCCGCACCCAACCTCTGTTTGAATATGGCGCGAACTTCCGCCTCGCGTATGCCCTCCGGGGTATTCGGGTCGTTCAGTACCTGTTCGCGTGCGGTGACTTTTTCCAGCACATAACCATAAGCCACTTGCGGAACCGGATTGCCGGTGTGCTTCACGGACAGCCAGACCACCGGGATCATATAGGCGATGATCAGAATCACGTATTGCGCCACCTGGGTCCAGGTCACGGCGCGCATTCCCCCCAGGAACGAACACACCAGAATGCTGCCGAGGCCGACAAAGACGCCCGTGCCAAAATCCAGTCCGGTGAATCGGCTGGTGATCAGGCCAACGCCATAGATCTGGGCGATCACATAAGTAAAGGAGCACAGGATGGCCGCAAACACGCCGATCGTGCGCGGAATATTGCCGCCGTAACGCGCTCCGAGAAAATCGGGAATGGTGTACTGGCCAAACTTGCGCAGATATGGAGCCAGCAACAGAGCGACCAGCACAAAGCCACCGGTCCACCCCAGCACGAAGGCCAGTCCGTCATAACCGGAAAGGTACAGTGTTCCCGCCAGACCGATGAAGCTGGCTGCAGACATCCAGTCGGCACCCACCGCCATGCCGTTGAAAAATGCGGGGACGCGGCGACCGGCCACATAGTATTCCGCGACATCAGATGTCTTGGACAGGATGCCGATGCCCGCATACATCAACACTGTCACGCCGAGGAAGATGTAGCCCAGAATCTTGTTGGGCACGCCCATCTGCTCGAAGATGGACAACATGACCACGAAACCGATGAAGCCGCCCGTGTACAGGGCGTAGTAACGCTTGAGTTGGGAGACAAATCGCGATTGAGTCCGGACCGCCATCGCTAGTCCTCTTCCTGCACGCCGAACTCGCGATCCAGCTTGTCCATGCAGTAAGCGTAGTAGCCGACCAGGATCAGAAATATCAGTTGCGCGCCCTGTGCCCCCATATAGAACGACAGCGGGAACCCCAGAAACGTCACCGACTGGAGATCCCGTGCGTACCAGCCGAAAACGAAAGTCACCACAAACCAGACAGCCAGCAAAGAACCCGTCAACTTGAGGTTTCTTTTCCAGTAGCGTTTGTGCTGCTCCGTCAGTTGCATGTTTTTCTCTTATAAAACAACAAATTCCCTGCCCAATAAGCCTGCAGCTTGGACAAATTTATGCTTCCACTTAGAATAGCCGGATTAATGACGGGTGCGAAATCTTACTATTCTCCATCCCACGGCAGGAAGTTAATCCTTATTTCTTACACGGCACTTACATTCCCATGCGAATACTGATCGCCGAAGATGATGAAGTACTTTCAGATGGTTTATGCCACTCCATGCGCCAATCCGGTTACGCCGTGGATTGCGTCAAAGACGGCCATTCCGCCAACCTCATTCTCAGCGGCGAACAACCTTTTGATCTGGTGATTCTCGATCTGGGCCTCCCCAGAGTGGACGGTTTCAGCGTGTTGCGCAGTTTGCGCGAAAAAAACAAACAAGTTCCCGTGATCATTCTCACCGCGCGGGATGCCGAAGGCGACCGGGTCAAGGGACTTGATCTGGGGGCGGACGATTACATGATCAAGCCGTTCAGCCTGCCGGAACTGGAAGCCCGCGTTCGGGCGCTGATCCGGCGCGGGCAGTGCGGGGTGAACCCGGTCTACAACTGCGGCACGCTGACGTTCGACAGCGTGGGACGGCGAGCCTCGATCAACGGCACCACGCTGGAACTCACCACCCGCGAATTGAGTGTACTGGAAGCGCTCATGCTGCGAACCGGCTGGGTCGTCAGCAAAGAGCAGTTGCTGGAACGGCTCTACAGCTATTCGGAAGAAGCCAGCAACAACGCCATCGAAGTCTATATCCACCGCCTGCGTAAAAAAGTGGAGCCTGCCGGGGTAACCATACGCACCATTCGCGGCCTGGGTTACGTCATCGACAACATGCCAGCCTGAGATTGATGTCAAACAGCATCCGTTCACTGCGCAGCTACCTCATGCAGAGGTTGCTGATTTCGCTATATCTGCTGTGGATCGTCAGTACCGTCGTGGGTTATTTCGCCACCATCAACTACGCCAACCAGCCCTACGACCTGGTCCTGCTGCAACGTGCAAACGAAGTAGCCGCCCAACTCAAACTGGGCAGCGGGCACGAGCAACTGGATGTTGTCCCCCTGCTCCCCGACGGTTCCGAACTGGGCGTGCCGGACCGGGTGCTTTATACGGTCACCGACAGCGAGGGCAGGAAGCTCGCGGGCAACGGCAATACTTTGCGCCCGCTCTCCTACCGGCGCGACCGGGTCGGCCCGCTCTTCAGCAACGGCGAACGCGAGGGGCAAAAAACGCGCATGGTCAGCCTGACTTTCCCGTCCGGCAACGGCATTCTCCAACTGCACGTCTCCGAAACCACACAGCAACGCCAGGCGCTCATTCGCGGCATTCTGGCCAACATCGTCATTCCGCAATTATTGCTGACACTGATCGCCGTTGCGGTCGTCTGGTACGGACTGAAGCAGGGCTTGCGGCCTTTGGATCGTTTGCGCCGCGAAGTGGAAAACAGGCCGCGCGACGACCTGAGCCGCCTGGATGAGAGCAAAGCGCCCGCCGAGGTGCGTCCGCTGATCGATGCGGTCAACAACCTGCTGGAAAGGCTGAAGCAGGTGATGGCGGCACAGCAGCGCTTTGTCGCCGATGCGGCGCACCAGTTGCGCACACCGTTCGCGGGACTGAAGACCCAGTCCGAATTGGCATTGCGCTCCAGCGACCCGGAGCAAAAACAACACGCGCTCAAACATATCCACACCAGCACCCAGCACGGCATCCGCCTGGTCAACCAGCTGTTGGCGCTGGCGCGCAACGAACCCGGCGGGCAAAGCACGGACAATTTCAGCGCGATCAACCTCAATCAACTGGCACAGGATTGCACAGTCACCTGGGTTCAGATGGCCCTGGAAAAGGATATCGACCTGGGATATGAAGACGCTTCGGCCAGGGTGGAAGTCCGTGGAGATATGAACAGCCTGATCGAAATGCTCAATAACCTGATCGACAACGCGCTCCGCTACACCCCGGCGGGAGGGCATATCACCGTCGGTGTGAGCTCGACGAAACACGGAGCTGAGCTCAGCGTCGAAGACGACGGCCCGGGTATCGAGCCGCAACACCGCGAGCGGGTGTTCGAACGTTTCTACCGCATATTGGGCACGGGACAAAGCGGCAGCGGGCTCGGACTGTCCATCGTCGCCGAAGTCGCCAAACGACACCACGCCGAGCTCATCCTGAACGACGGCCGCAATGGCAAGGGAACCAAAATCAGCGTGCGTTTCCCCCCCCGCCCCGCCACCACCCACTGAAGACTCGAAAAACAGCCCCTTTTTTTACGGCGGGGCCTGAAAGACAGGGCAATCGCCCGCGCCACCGCATCACTCTCGCACGCCGCACGCCTTTAACTCTCCCTCGACTGCCTGTCTCGCCGGAATTTGCATCACGCTTCAAGCAGTGAGTCATTGCTTACGCGTAAGCCACTGTTTTTAATCAATATAATAACCATTAAATGTCGAAAAACTTACAATACAAACCTCAAGTTCAAGCCCCTTTAACCATGTATTCATCGCGGCTTTATGCTCCTAACACGCATTAATTGAGTGGTTATTGTGATTAAAATACGACAAAAAACAGCATATTCCGACCAAAGTCCGAATAAAAGCGGAGTAGAGTAAAAATCACTCAAGGACTCGCGCAAATCGGGCTGAGCTTGCGCCTTCCGGCATTTGTCCTTTTAGCATTTTGCGAAAGATCATTATGCGAAAACTGAAGCCAAATTCTCGAACGCTTGCAGGCGCCCAACACCTGCCATGCACCTTGCATTCCCCAGAGTCTAAAGTCGAACAAACTTCCGAAAACCAGAACCCGGCATCGCCAGATGCCCATCAGATTGCCTTGTGTCATCACTGAACCAGTTTGCATTTTTGCGGGAGCGGCAACCATGAAACGTAATACGAGAGTGGTGCTTCACACAATCGCGATTCCCCTTTCCATACTTTTGCTTGCGCTTGCAGGCTGTGGGGGAAGCGGCGGCGGGGACAATTATGGTGTCGGCGGACCGGCCCCCGCGATCACCGGGGTGGCCGCAACCGGCGGGCCGGTAATCGGAGAAATCACCCTCAAGGACTCGGCGTCACCCTCGGTCGTCCTGCATGAAATGACTTCCAGCGATGGCTCGTTTTCATTCAATACGACAGGCCTGAAGCCCCCATTCATCCTGCGCACGACTGTCGGCGGAAAAAATCTGTATTCGGTGGCGGCGACAGACATCGGCGTTGCCAACATCACTCCGTTGACCACCATCGTGACGAGCGTTGCAGCCGGTGGTGCCGATCTGGATACGCTCTTTAATGCCAACCCGGTCGATCTTGCAGCCGCAGTCGCGGGCATTCCCAACGCGGAGGCCAAAGTGCAGAGCGCGCTTGCTCCCCTGTTCAGTCTGTATGGTGTAACCGGCAATCTGCTCAATTCATCGTTCAACGCCAATCATGCGGGCGCGGATGCGCTTCTGGACGGGATCGTCATAACGATCTCTGCAGGGCCGGGAGCCACCATCACCATCACCAACAAGGCGAACGCCTCGGTCATCTTCACCGCTACCGCATCAGCCGTCTACGCGGGGACTGCCACCTCGCTGAATGTGACAGGGGCGAACATCCCGCCCGTTCCGGCCGAGTCGCTGGGGGCCGCGCTGTACCGGACCAATTGTTCAGGGTGTCACGGCGACATTTCCAACTCGACCGTCATCGGCATCAATATTT
The DNA here is from genome assembly GCA_043744345.1 of Sideroxydans sp. Lineage (GTDB taxonomy): Bacteria > Pseudomonadota > Gammaproteobacteria > Burkholderiales > Gallionellaceae > Sideroxyarcus. The sequence continues at coordinate 21,541 of JAYTUW010000041.1, forward strand.
CGGTTGATAAAATCCTGACGGCAATCGCGACAGACCTCGGCGGCATGAGCAGCCTGTCCGGCTTATCCACTTCCGACATCCAGTCCATCAGCGCCGCCATACCGGCTACGGCTTCCGCACCGCCCACCGATGGCGCGGGTTTGTATACTGCAAACTGCGCAGGCTGCCATGGCCCGTTGGCAACGTCGACCAAGCTGGGCGCAACCATTGTACGCATCCAGAATGCGATCGCCTCCAATGCGGGTTCCGCCACCGGCCCCGGCATGGGCCGCCTCTCCACCCTCACCGCCGCCAATCTGCAAGCGATTGTCGTCGCCCTGAATCAAGTGACGGGCACGCCGCCCGCGCCATCGCTGGACGGCGCAACAATCTATGCCAACAATTGCGCGGGTTGCCACGGCCCGCTGGCCACCTCCGCCAAAAAAGGATTGACCCTCGCGCGGTTCACGGCTGCCGTCACTACCAACAGTGCAACCACGGGAATGGGCTATCTCTCGACCTTGACCACAGCCCAGGTGGAGGCGCTCATCGCCGTGTTGCCAGCGGACACACCGGTCCCGGGTGTAACACCGACTTATGCAAACACCTGCGCCACATGCCACGGAGCCCTCGCGACATCGCCCAAGGCAGGAAAATCTGCCAGCGCGATCTCCGCAGCCATCGCGGCGAATACCGGGGGTATGGGTTCCCTGTCCACGCTGACTACAACCGAGATTGCCAATATCGCAGCCGAGTTGGCGACCGTCACACCGCCGCCACCTCCTGTGGGGGGAGCCGCCTTGTATGCAGCCAACTGCGCGGGCTGCCATGGTGCCCTGGCTTCGTCTGTCAAAGGCGGGGCAACCGTGGCCAGAATCCAGGCGGGTATCACGGCCAACCCGGTTTCCATGGGCTCTTTCGCCACCACGCTCACCACCCAGCAGCTGACCGATATCGCCACCGCGCTGGCTGCCGTGGTTCCGCCCATCCCGGTCGACGGGCCGGGCTTGTATGGGTTCTATTGTGCGAGTTGCCACAATGCGCTGGCGTCTTCGACCAAGGGCGGTGCCACTGCGGCCAAGATATCGGCGACCATCAACTCCAGCGTTCCGGCCAGGGCGACCGCCATGGGCACCATCCCGTTGAAGGCGCTCACGACAAACCAGATCGACCTGATTGCCGCGGCCCTGTTGCCGATCTCGCCTCCCGCTTGCGGCAGTTGCCACAATGTGACGCCCGCCACGCTTACCACCGGAAAGCACACGTTCCACCTGACCAACAGCAAAGTGAACAGCCGATTCCCTGTAGCCGATCAACGGTGCGGCACCTGCCACGGTGTCGGCTATTCGAGCACAAGCAATGTTGCGGCGACCCATAACGATGGAGTCATCAATATCGCGACCAATGCCGCCACGGCGGTAGGCACTGCCAACCAAGGGGCAATCAACTGGATTCCGCCCGTGCGCAATGCCAGCGGTGCGATCACGACCGCCGGTTCGTGTGCACCCGGATGCCATGGCAAGAAGAGCTGGTAGCCGAGCCGCCATGCACATGGCCGGCTGCTTGGGGGACGCGTTGCCGGTTTCCGGCATGCAAATCGTTGCATCTTGTTAAACAAAAATATGAAAGGACTCACGATGAAAAAAAGAACGCTCCTCGGCACGCTGTTGGCCGGTTTTACCGCAATCTGCATGAACACGGCTACCGCGGCAGTGGATGCCGATGCAGCCAAGGCACTGGCAAAGAGTAACGACTGCTTCAAGTGCCATGCCATCGACAAGACCAAGAAGGGGCCGTCTTATAAAAAGATCGCCGCCAAGTACAAAGGCAAGGAAGCCGAGGGGGTCGAAAAAATGATCAAGAACATCACCACCGGTCCGAAGGTGAAGCTGGAAGACGGCACGGAGGAAGAGCACAAGATCATCGATACCAATGATTCGGGCGAACAAAAGAATCTGGTGAACTGGATACTCTCGCTGTAAGCGGTTGCTGCGCCATGCAGGGAGTTGTCGAGGTCGACCGGGAAATGACACGTGTCAGGAACACGGAACAACGCACACACAAATGGCCATAGGGAGAAATCAATAATGAGAACAATCAGCTCCGTAGCAACCCTCTGTGTCGGCATGGCAGCGCTGGGCTGGATAGCCACAGCGCAGGCCAAAGCGACTCCCGCACCCGAAACGAAAGCCCCCCCCAGTGACCTGTTCCTCAAAGGCGATGCCAAGTGCACCTACTGCCACGATGAGGCCGATTCACCGCAACTGCTGGCCATCGGCAAAACACGCCATGGCGTCAACGCCGACGAGCGCACGCCGACCTGCACCAGTTGCCACGGCGAAAGCGGGGAGCACATCGGTTACAAGGGCAGCGCGAAACCGCCCAAACCGGATCGCACGTTCGGCAGGAATACCCTAACCCCCGCTACGGTGCGCTCGGAAGCCTGCCTGACCTGTCATTCAAACGACCGCAAACGTCACTTATGGGAAGGCAGCGCGCACCAGATCCACGATGTCGCCTGTACATCCTGCCACCAGGTGCACGTGGCGCAGGACAGGGTCGCCGACAAGCGCACCCAGCCCGAAGTGTGTTTCGAGTGCCACAAGGAACAACGCGCCCAGGTCAACAAGCAATCGCACCATCCGGTCATCGAGGGCAAGGTGTCCTGTTCCGATTGCCATAACCCGCACGGCTCGGTCGGGCCCAAACTCATGAAACGCAACAGCGTGGTGGAGACCTGCTACACCTGCCATATGGAAAAGCGCGGGCCGTTCGTGCACAACCACCAGCCCGTGAACGACGATTGCACCAACTGTCACATGCCACACGGCACCACTGCCGACTACCTGCTGAAGGCGCGCCCGCCGCTGGTCTGCTACCAGTGCCACAGCGGTCACGGCACCCCGGGTGTGGCCGGGATTGCGCCCGGAATCACCACGACTGCCAAGGCGAATACCAATATCGAACAGGGACGCGGCTGCCTGAACTGCCATACCGAAATACACGGCAGCAACAATCCGAACGGCGGACAGAACCTGTTGCCGCCCGCTTTCTTCTTGCAGTAATCGGGAGATAGATCATGAAAAGCAAACACACTTCAATGAGATTTCGCCTGACCCCTGTCGCCGCCGCTTTGCTAGCGATTTTCGGCAGCGCACAAGCTGATGAGAACGAAGTGCAGCAAATGATCACGCCGGAAAGCTTCATCAATGCCGGTGTGGCGCATATCAACGACAGCCGCGACGCCAAGCACTTCGGGCAATACACCGGCATGAACCAGGGCGGCTACTATGGACTGATCGACTTCGACCTGGTGAAGCGCGATGACGCGACCGGCAAGTGGACCGTGATCAAAGGCCGGAATCTTGGCCTCGACACCATGGAATTGGGCGTGTCGCAGCAATTGCAGGGAAACTGGAAGTACAAGGTGGAATTCAACAGCATCGTGCGCAACGATCCCTACATCATCCATACCGGCATGCAAGGCATCGGCTCGACCACGCCCGCCGTGAACCTGATCGAAAATCCGCTCCCCGACATCGCCGGTACATGGGGCGCAACCGGGGCGGGCAGCGCCAACCAGTTCACTCCGAGCAACGGCGTACCCGGCACGGATGTGGAACTCAAGATCAAACGCAGCGCGTTCGGCATCAGCGCGGAGAAGCGACTCTCCCCGGACTGGACTGTCGAAGCCAGTTTCAGGAACGAAAACAAGAAAGGCGCACGCCTGTTTGGCCGCGCCGGTCTGGCTTCGGGCGACATGGCAGTCGGCATACCCACCCTGCCATTGTCCAACGGCAACTGGGCGGTGTTGCTGACACCGGAACCGCTCAGCTCGTCGATCAAGCAATTCGAACTCA